>CAZOKN010000009.1:34295-53257 GCA_964580525.1 uncultured Rickettsiaceae bacterium | reverse complement strand
CCCCCTTATGCTAAAAACTTTGAGATTCTTATGTTTGAAGTGTCATGGTCAGAAACTATAGTTGTTTTACTGGTTGGCTTGATTGTGCTTGGGCCAGAGCAGTTGGCCGTGGTTATCAAAAATATTAAATCTGTTATAGCTAAAATGAAAAAGATGGGTAATGAGATTACGTCGTCTCTTACTGATGTCACCGAAATTACTGATCTTAAAAAAGAAGCTGAAAAACTCAATAAAGATATCAACATGATTGTTGATATGGACGGCAATCTTCAGCCGACATACGATATATCTGATATTATGCAGGAAGATGAAAAGCGGAAGAATAAAAGCTAAGATTCTTGCATAATTATATTCTTAATAAATAATTAATATTAGAAATTTATAATTAAAAACTCGTAGCAATCAGAGCCTACGATTTAATAAAGGCTATAATTTATGCTTATAACAAAAAGAGAAAATGAAACTCCGGAAGAATATAATGCAAGGCAGAAGAGTATCGTTTTTGTTGCATTAAAAAAATTCAATCCTGAGAAATTTTCCGAAATTACAACAGATGATATAGATGTTACAGGAATAGATGCTGGGAATATGAGCTACGGATTCAAAGTTAATATAAATGGAAAACAGGATTATTTTCTTAAATTTTCAAAAGGTAAAGATAATCATAAGCAGCTAAATGCTATTATGTCTGTAGTTGACTTTGCTAGTATTCAAAATGATAGTCTTATGACACCTACCCCTATTAAATCTGAAAAAGACGGTATTTTTGTTAAAGAAATTATACCAGATTTTGGCCTACCAGATGAATTAGAAGGGCTTACTGTGAGTTTACAAGAATTTATGGAAGGAAAAAATGCCGAAAATTTGCCTAGAGATGATTTAAAAACAGTTGAAGAAATGGCAAGGCAGATTGCAAAATTTCATAAATACTCGGAGCAATATTATAAAGGTCATCCCGAGTATGTTAGGGAAAGCATACCAGCAGAATCTCATAAAAAATTACGTCCTATAGAAGAAATTAGAAAGGATTTATTAGAAAATTTTAAAATTCCTAAGGATAAAAGTTTTAGTGATATAGTAAAAGATCTTATTTTGGGTGGCAGTTTATTTGCTAAGTACAAAGAAGAAAATTTAAAATTTATTGCTGAACATCAAGGTTTAAATTCTGATCAAGAGAGTAAAATAAAATTTTTAGATCGGCTAAAAGGTGTAAATCAAGATATAGAAAAGGGAATGGAAGGCAGAGTTGGCAAAATGTTTAAAGTTTATGCTGATCTTGAGCCTATTTATGACAGATTTAATAAATTACCGCGAGGCATAGCCCATAATGATGTTCATACGGGCAACTATATTGTTAGTAAAGAAAATCAGGTTGCTTTAATTGATTTCGATGATCTTATATACCAAGGAATCCCACTTGCGGATTTAGGCGGATTAATTGTTAATCTTTCCTTAGCTAAAGAAGAGATGCGCGGTGGTAAATTATCTTTAAGTACAAATAGACTTGAGGAAATAGTAAAGCCTGTCTTGGTCGCGTATGATAGTGTTAAGGAATTGACAGGAAGAGAAACCAGGGATGTTTTGTTGTCAACCGCTGCCGGATATAGTGGGTTTTTTGTAGATGTGATTTCAGATATTAGCAATGTAAAAGACAATTTTAATAAGCTTGATTTAGAAATTGCTCCTTTTAACAAAATTCATGATCTTCCTCCATTTCTTGACACAATATCAAAATTAGCTGAAATAGCGTTCTTTCCTGAGAAAGATTTAAGTCAATGGCTAAGAGATGATAAAACAAAATCCCTCAAACATCTTGATTTAGAAACAAAGGTGCTTGATAAGTCAGTATTATCAGAGGTTAAAGATAAACAAGAAAAAAGCTGGGTTGAAAAAATGTCTTCTCGTACACCAAGAGGGAGCAAAGAGCTTTAAATCTTCCGCGAAAACCACACAACTTTGCCGATTATATCTATCTCATCAAGAGTTGTTTCGTATGGAGTGTAGGTTTGATTGTCGGACTTAACAATTATAGAAGAACTATTGAGCTTTCTTACATATTCCAGCCTTTTTAGAACAAAGCCCTGACCATCAAAAAGAGCAAACATTCCAGGAGGGTTTGGCACTTTCTTGCTTATATCAATAAGAATTATATCTTCTTTTATAAGGGCAGGTGACATACAGTCATCACTTACAGTCAAGATTCTCAAATTTTGTGGCTTAGTGTTAAGGCTTCCCTCAATCCATGATTTATGAAAAAAATGAGGAGGCTTGTTGATGGCCCCTTCAACGCTGTGCTTGCCTTCCTTGCCAACTTCTATACATGCCACCTGAATTGCAACAAATTTACCGCCAAGTTTTTCGCTGATTTCATTGTCGTTACTTAATCCTGAAATTAGATATGGAACGCTTACACCTAGGGCATCTGCGATTGCTGCCATTTTTTGAGTTGTTGGATTTGAAGATTTCCCGCTTAAGATATCGTAAACGAAGGATCGACCAACATCTGCAATCTCAGAAAGCTCTCTGGCGTTCATGCCAAGTCTATCCATTTCTCCCCTTAGTCGGTCAATCATTAGCTTATTTGCGTTCTCAAAAGACATATAAACATCCAAATTTGTTTTTACAGTTAACAAAATATTGATTAATTTAAAATAATCAACCTAAAATTGTACAATGATATTAAGTATATCGTAATAGTTATATACATAGTTGTTGTTTTTTTGTGTTAAAAGTTAATGCTTTATTAACAAAAGCATTGTATTTTATATAAATTACTAATTGTTTTTAATTTAACATAATTAATCATAAATTGCATGCTTAGTGATATTGAACTTTCTGAACTCTTAATGGTTAGGTTTGCCCATGACCTTTCTGGTCTTATTGGTGCAATTAGCAACGGTGTTGAGCTTTTGGGTGAAGAAAATGAAGTTATAAAAAAACAATCTATAGAATTGGTAGAAGCTAGTGCCAAGGATTCGGTTGCACGCCTGATGTTCTATAGAAATGCTTATGGAACAGTAAGCAATAAGACGGAGAGCAATATAAAATCATTGCTTGATTTGATGCAGAAGTTTTTTGTACAGAAAAAAATATCTGTAGAATGGTCTTATGATGTCATGGAAGTTGGCGGTTTTGCTCCTATATCTGGTGAAATGGGCAGAATATTAGTTAATGTTTGTCTACTTGTATCAGATGTTTTGATTATGGGTGGTAAATTAAAAATAAAAACTAACCAAACTAAGGAAAAACAAGGTTTTATAATAAGAGGCGAAGGAGCTTCCGTAAAAGTATATCCATATATGGAAGAGATTTTGTCTGGAGAATTAGAAAGTGAATGTATCACAGTTAAAAATATACAGGCTTATTGGAGTAGCAGGCTTATGAAAAAAGCTAAGTTATCACCAAAAGTTTCTATGGAAAAGGACTACATAGAAATAGCGGCTTAGATATTTTTATATTTTTTGCAAGAGGCAATGATATGGACGAGCTAATAGAAGAATTTCTAGTCGAAACTAAAGAAGGTTTGGAGGCGTTGGACAACGATCTTGTTTCGTTGGAACAAAATCCTGAAGACAAAGAAATTATAGGTAAAATATTCCGCATAATGCACACAATCAAGGGAACTTGTGGTTTTCTTGGTATGTCCAGACTTGAGAAAGTGGCGCATGCAGGAGAAGATATATTCGATAAAATCAGAGATGGTGCAATTAAAGTTACCCCTGAGATTATATCTATGGTGTTCCAGGCTTTGGATAAAATAAAAGAAATTGTGGCCTACCTAGAAGAAAATGAGAAAGAACCAGTAGGTGATGATAGTGATTTAGTCACCAAATTGCGAGCTTGTGCTAAGGGGGAAATGCCAGCTCCTGCAAAGGTTGTAGAAGTCGTTAAGCCTGTTGAACCTGTGGCTCCTGTTATCACAGTTCAGGAAAAAACTTTGCAGGGTATTCCGCAAGATAGTGAAGACTTACAGGCGTTATTTGATAAAACAGAGAGCTTGATTAATGTATCTCAACCAACCGCAGCAAAATCTGCAGCAAATGATAGCGAAGATTTGCAGGCGTTGTTTGATAAAACAGAGAGCTTGGTTGATGTTAGCCAAGTTAATAAGCCTGCTGTTGTTGAAGAATCTAAAAAAGAAGATGATCATGCAGCTCATAAAAAAGAAGAAGCTGCTCACAAAAATGATAACAAAGCTAAAAAAGATGCCGGGAATCAGACTATACGTGTCAATCTCGATGTTCTTGATCAGTTGATGCAGCATGTCAGCGAATTGGTCTTAACTCGTAACCAGCTTATGCAGATATTGCGTACTAACCGTGAAACTAGTTTTAACACTGCACTGCAAAGACTAAATAGCATAACAACAGAGCTGCAAGAGGGTGTTATGAAAACCCGGATGCAACCAGTTGGCAATGCTTGGACAAAATTACCACGTATTGTGCGTGATTTGTCTATGGAGCTTAATAAAAAAATAGATCTGGTTATGAGCGGTGAAGATACAGAGTTGGACAGACAGTTGCTTGAACGTATTACTGATCCACTTACTCATATGGTAAGAAATTCGGCAGACCATGGTTTAGAAGGCCCTAAAGATAGATTAGCAGCAGGAAAGCCTGAAGTTGGAACTATCAATCTGCGTGCATATCATGGTGGTGGATATATTATCATTGAAATATCAGACGATGGACGTGGTATTGATCCTGCAAAAATCAAGCAAAAGGCAATAGAGAAAGGCTTGGTTTCTGAAACTATAGCTTCTCAGATGAGTGATAGCCAAATATTGCAGTTTATTTTTGCTGCAGGATTTTCTACAGCAGAAAAAGTTACATCTGTTTCTGGTCGTGGTGTTGGTATGGATGTTGTGAAAAACAATATAGAAAGTATCAGTGGAACTGTAGATCTAAAATCAGAAGTGGGTAAAGGTGCTGTATTTACAATAAAAATACCTCTTACTTTGGCAATTATGCCGATTTTGCAAGTGACTGTAAAAGAGCAAAAATTTGCGATACCACAAATAAATGTTATAGAGGTGGTTAAATCAAGCAGAAAATCTGGGTTTGTAATTGAAACTATAAACAGCAAGCCGGTTCTGCGTTTGAGGGGCTCTTTGTTGCCGCTTGTTTCTTTGGCTGAAACTTTAAAAATCGGCACTACAGAATATGGTGATGAATCAATTCCTAAATATATCGTTGTGTGTGAATTGGGAAGTTATCATTTTGGTGTGATAGTAGAACAGGTTTCTGATACTGAAGAAATTGTTGTTAAGCCTGTTGCGAAAATACTTAAAGGTGTAGATTTTTATTCTGGTAGCACGATTCTTGGTGATGGTAGCGTTATATTAATACTAGATCCTAATGGATTGGCGCGTGCTACAGGCGAAATAACCGGATTGGACAAGGCTGCGGCAAGAAATAAAAAATCATCTGAAGATGCTGATAAATCTAGTTTCATAGTTTTCAAAGCTGGCGATGTTACTCCTAAAGTCGTACCTTTGGAACTAATATCAAGACTGGAAGAAATTGATGTTTCTAAAATAGAGTATTCGCATGGAATGCCTGTAATACAATACAGGGATGATCTGATGAAAATAGTACAAATAGATGAGAATTACAAATTACCAGCAAATGGTATGCAGGAGCTTCTAGTATTGTCTAACCGCGGTAAAATTATGGGATTAGTGGTTGAGGAGATATTAGATATTGCAAAATGCTCTGTAGATCATGATTTATCAAGTGGTAGGGATGGATTTATTGGGTCTATGGTTATTGATGGAAAAACCTGTGATGTAATAGATGTAACTTACTATTTTGATAAAGCATTCCCGGATTTGCAGGACGAAGAAAAGCCAAAAACAAATGAAGTAAAAAAGAAAATTTTGTTAGCAGATGATAGTGCTTTTTTCAGGAAATTTATTCCGCCTGAATTGAAAGATCAGGGATATGATGTGGAAGTTTGTTCTAGTGGCAGTAAAGCGGTAGAAATTTTGAACAAAGCCCATGATTTCTTCGCAATTATAACAGATATACATATGCCTGGTATGGGCGGAGTTGAGCTTGCACAAATATGTAAAGGTGATCCAAAATTAAAGGATATACCTGTTATAGCCATGTCTTCGCATTCAGAGGATAAAGCTGGTAAGCAGATATCGGATCTGAAGGAATTTTATGCGTTCGTTTCCAAAACAGATCACAAAGATATACTGACTGTTTTGTCAGATATAAAAGTGAGGGAGAAAGCGGCATGAGTAGTCTTTCGATGAATCATCAAAACGAAGTATCTGAAGAAAAAAATCAGTATGTTATGATGCAAGTTGACGGCCAATTATTTGGTATGCGGGTTGATGGTATAGAAGACATACTATTACCACAAAAAATTACTCCAATTCCTTTGGCACCTGATGAAGTTTTAGGTTCTTTAAATTTAAGAGGTAGAATCGTTACAGCTATAGATTTAAAGAGAAAGCTTGGCATATCATCAAAAGATATAGGAGACAGCTATAGAAGTGCTGTAGTGGAACATAAAGGCGAACTTTATAGCATTATAGTTGATGAAGTATCTGAAGTTCTTAGTATCGGTGTTAGCGAAATTGCACATAATCCTGAAAATTTATCAGAAAGCTGGAAATCAATAAGTGAAGGGGTTTATTCGTTTAAAGATAAGTTAATGATTATATTAAACGTACAAAAACTTCTTTATGCAGAAAAACAAGAGGAAGAATAATGGGAAAACTTTGTTTACTTGTAGATGATTCAAGTGTTGTAAGAAAAGTTTCTCGGCGCATGCTAGAGGAAATGGGATTCCAAATTGCGGAAGCATGCGATGGTAAAGAGGCAATTGAGCGCTGTAAAGAAAGACTTCCTGACATAATATTACTTGATTGGAATATGCCGGTTATGGATGGCATGGAATTCTTGAAAACTTTTAGGACGGACGCAAATCATAAGGGTGTTGTAGTAATATTTTGTACTACGGAAAATGATATCACCAAAATCATGTTGGCAATGGAAGCTGGTGCCAACGAATATATAATGAAACCATTTGATGAAGCTATTTTAAGAACTAAGTTACAACAACTTGGATTGATGTAAATTTGTGAGCATTGTAGATAACAATTCTAATACTATTACTTCTGGGCAGAAAACAAATGTTATGCTGGTTGATGATTCTTCATTTGTTCGCTCTTTTTTAAAAAAAATATTATCACAGGAAAGTCAAATAAGAGTTATCGCTGAAGCAGAAAATGGTAAGCAGGCTATTACTGCTGCTCGTGAACTTAAACCTGATGTCATGCTTCTTGATATAGAAATGCCGGAAATGGATGGTATTACAGCACTGCCCGAGATAAAGAAAGTGTCCCCAGGAACAAAAGTGATTATGGTTTCAACCTTGACAGAGAAAAATGCTGCTACAAGCCTTGTTTCTTTGTCAGCGGGTGCTTCCGATTATATACAAAAGCCATCTTCTGAAACTAATCGTGAGGTTTTTAGCAGGGATTTACTGGAAAAAGTAAAAACCTTTGCAAAAATTAATAAGCCTCATCAAGATCTGAATCATGAAATTGTTCTGAATAATATTGTACCTACCGTAAAAGCGGAGAAGGGGATAGATTTATTTTTCAAGCCAAAGGTATTGGCTATAGGTTCGTCTACAGGCGGTCCTCCTGCGTTGTCCGAAGTATTTAAAATTTTGCAGAATAAAATTAAAGATATACCTGTTTTTATCACACAGCATATGCCGCCAACCTTTACCAAATTTTTGGCTGAAAGTTTGGGTAAAGAGTCTGGAATGGAGTGTTTTGAGGCCCAGGAAGGTATGGAAATTCGAAATGGCTGCGTATACGTTGCGCCGGGTGATTTTCACATGACTGTACACAAAGCGGCAGATAAAAAAGTAATTAAGTTAAACCAAGATTTGCCTGAAAATTTTTGTAGACCATCAGTTGATCCTATGTTGCGTAGTATACTAGAAGTTTATGGAAAAGATGTGCTTATGGTAATGCTGACTGGTATGGGCCAAGACGGTTTAAATGGTACTATTGCTGTCATTGAAAAAGGTGGCAAAGTTATAGCACAGGACGAGGAAACAAGCGTTGTTTGGGGAATGCCGGGCGCTATAGCTAAAGCTGGTGTTGCCAATGAAATATTGCCGCTTAATAAAATACCGGGTGAAATATTAAGAGTATGTAGGATTATATAAAATGCCTCTTCATAAAGCCGATTTTACTTTTCTTACCAGCATTATAAAGCAATATTCAGGTATTGCTCTAGATGAAGGCAAAGAATATCTGCTTGAAAGTAGGCTAACTCCTTTGTTATCCAAATATAATTTGGCAAGTCTTTCTGAACTTGCTCAATATATGAAAGAAAACAAAGATGAAGAGCTTTTGATCGAAGTTATCGAAGCAATGACTACTAACGAATCGTTTTTCTTCCGAGATATAAAGCCTTTCGATAATTTTAAAAATGTAATGCTACCAGCTATTAAGAATGCGCATCCAGCTAAAAATAATATAAAGATATGGTCGGCGGCTTGCTCAACTGGGCAGGAAGCATATTCTCTAGTCATGACATTTTTAGAGTCTGAGCTTTCAAAATATAATACCATTGAAATTATTGCCACTGACTTAGATTTAAACGTCATAGAAAAAGCAAAAGAGGCCACATATACTCAATTTGAGATTCAGAGGGGTGTGCCAATCAACATGCTATTGAAATATTTTTCACAAGATGGTGATCAGTGGAAATTAAAAGAAGAAGTGAGGTCTAGGGTTAAATTCCAGAAATTTAACTTGCTTGAAGATCCTAGCATTCTAGGAAGGTTTGACATAATTTTTTGTCGAAATGTGTTAATTTATTTTGATGAGCCAACTAAAAAGAAAGTTTTGGATGGCATAGCAAAAGTTATGGAACCGCATTCATTTTTAGTGACTGGAACCGCCGAAAGCCTTATCGGACTTGATATAAATCTAAAAATCTTCCCTGATTTAACAAATGTCTTTTGTCTTAAATAAAAAATTGTAGTAGATACCTAGGTTGTTGTAATTTCAATAATCAAATACAAGGGTAAGGCATGGCTACTGCATTGAAAAAGCAAAATACTGCAAAAAAACAGAGCAATCCTAAATATAGAGTGGAAAAAGATAGCTTCGGCGAATTGAAAGTGCCAAGCGATAAATATTGGGGTGCCCAGACGCAAAGATCTTTAGGGAATTTTAAAATTGGTGGCGAGAGAATGCCGGCTCCGCTTGTTAGGGCTTTAGGTGTTTTGAAAAAAGCTGCTGCAAAAGTGAATGTTGAACTTGGTGTTTTGGATAAAAAACTTGGCGATGCAATTTGTAAAGCAGCAGATGAAGTTATAAGCCTAGAGTTAGTAGATCATTTTCCACTTGTTGTTTGGCAAACAGGCTCAGGCACACAAACTAACATGAACATCAATGAGGTTGTATCTAATCGTGCCATAGAAATTCTAGGTGGCGAGATGGGATCAAAATCTCCGGTGCATCCTAATGACCATGTTAATATGGGTCAATCATCAAATGATACTTTTCCAACAGCTATGCATATTGCGGCTGTTGAGCAAATTCACCATGAATTAATTCCGGCATTAAGCGATTTGAAAAAATCTTTCGACAAAAAAGTGAAAGAATTTAAAGATATAATAAAAATAGGTCGTACACATTTGCAGGATGCTACCCCTTTAACTTTGGGGCAAGAATTTTCTGGCTATACTACGCAGATAGAATATGCGATAGAACGCGTTAAGGCTACATTGCCAAGGCTTTATCAGTTAGCACAAGGTGGTACTGCAGTCGGAACAGGCATTAATGCTAAAAAGGGTTTCGATAAAAAATTTGCTGCAGAAGCTGCTAAAATTACTAAGCTACCTTTCATTACTGCACCTAATAAATTTGAAGCTTTGGCTGCACATGATGCAATTATAGAAGCTAGTGGTGCGCTAAACGTTATTGCAGCAAGCCTTATGAAAATTGCCAATGACATAAGGTTGCTTGGTTCTGGACCAAGATGTGGTTTTGGTGAGTTGAGTCTGCCTGAGAATGAACCTGGTTCTTCAATCATGCCTGGTAAAGTTAATCCAACACAGTGTGAAGCAATGACAATGGTTTGTACGCAAATTATGGGTAATCATACTACGATAACTATTGCAGGCTCTAATGGACATTTTGAGCTGAACGTTTTCAAGCCTGTAATGATTTATAATTTATTACAATCTATTAGGCTTATAGCTGACGCTTGCAATAGTTTCAGAGAGCATTGTGTCGATGGTATTGAGGCTAATGTTAAGAGAATTGAAACATTGAGAGACGAATCTTTGATGTTGGTTACAGCTCTGAATCCTCATATTGGTTATGATAATGCTGCTAAGATAGCCAAAAAAGCCCATAAGGAAGGCAAAACACTGAAAAAAGTTGCCGTAGAGCTTGGATTGCTTACAGAAAAACAATTTGATCAGTGGGTTAGACCTGAGAAAATGATAAGCCCAAGGGATTAGTTGATGCAAGTTATTAGTGCAAGTAAGTAAAATTACTTGCACTTGCTACTAATAAACCTGTAATACTTGCAAAATAAAGTTTTTAAGTAGCGTATAGCGTCCTTGAGTTTATGTTCATTTACAATAGATACATAGTCAAAAGTCTTTTTATGCCGGTTATAGTGATTACACTAACCCTGACAGGCATAGTTTGGCTTACGCAATCGCTTAGATTTGTTGATTTGATAGTAAATAAAGGTCTGAGTGTTTCAACTTTTATCTATCTTTCTCTGCTCCTTGTACCATCGTTGTTGTTCATAGTATTGCCGATAGCAATGGTGGTGTCAGTTTTGTATATTTATAATAAGCTAATATCAGATAGCGAACTAATAGTACTTAAAAGTGCCGGTCTAAGCAGAATTAAAATTTCTATACCTGCTCTTGTCGTGGCGGGATGTATATCTCTGGTGGGATATTTTATATCATTTTATTTATTACCAACATCCTACAGAGAGTTTAAAGAAACTCAGGACTTTATACGTAATAACTATGCTTCTGTTCTTTTGCAAGAAGGTGTTTTTAGTACACCAACTAAAGGTTTGACTGTTTATATAGAATCTAGGGGTGAAAATGGTTTGTTAGAGGGGATTATGGTTCATGATAGTCGCGACGAAGGTTCGCCGACTACAATGATGGCGCAGCAAGGACGTTTGATTCAAACGCAGTTTGGTCCACGTTTTGAGCTTATAAATGGTAACAGACAGCAGATTGATAAGACGAAGGGGAATTTATCAGTTCTCTATTTTGATAGTTACGCTCTTGATTTGAGTGTTTATACAAATGTTGGTGAAAAGAGAGATTATACGCCGGAAGAAAGATATATAAATCAGCTGTTTTTTCCTAATGATCCGGATCCAAAAGTAAGAAGAAAAATGGTTGCCGAAGGTCACTATAGAGTCACATGGCCGCTTTATAGTTTTGTAGCAGCATTTATAGGTTTATCTGCTTTGTTATCAGGTCAGTTTAATAGACGTGGCCAGTGGAAAAGGATTTTTTCTGCAACTATTATTTTTACTATAGCTGTGGCTATAAGTCTTGGTCTTAAGAGCGTAGCGGTGAGTAAGCCTTTTATGGCTGTTTTTATGTATTTGGATGTTATGATAATAGGTGGGATTTGTTGGTATATAATTTTTTCCAATCGTGTTATTAATGGTATATTAATACCTGATAAAATATTGAAGGCTATTTCTAAAGTTAAACCTTCTAAGGTAAGTAAATGAAAATTCCTCTTACATTTGCAAAATATATAGGTAAACATTTTATCCTTGGTGTGGGGGTAGTATTTTGCCTTGTAGTGGGGATAATAATTCTTTTTGATATGTTGGAATTAGTTGGTCGTGCCAGCAATAAAAATATACCTTTTGGTATTATTTTTGAGATGGTTCTTTTGAAGCTGCCATTTATAATTCAAAAGATAATTCCATTTGCCATTTTGCTTGGAGGTATCTTATCTTTTTCAAGACTTACAAGAACTTCTGAATTAATTGTTGCTAGGGCAGCAGGGGTTTCAGCCTGGCAATTTCTTGCTCCTGCTATAATAATTTCATTTTTACTAGGGGCTTTCATAATTACTATTTTCAATCCTCTTTCGGCAATAATGCTGGCAAAATATGAGCAGGTTGAAGCAAAGTATTTTCAAGGTAATTCCAGTATGATTTCGGTATCCTCTACTGGTCTGTGGTTAAAGCAAAATAATCATGATACAAAAAGCAAAATGATTATACATGCCTTGAGATTATCAAAAGGTGATACAAAACTATTCGATGTTACTGTGTTTATGTTTGGAGAAAATAATAGATTTATCCAGAGAATAGATGCACCATCTGCAACACTTGAGGATGGTTATTGGTATATTAACGATGCTATTTTGACAATGCCTGGGCAACCTGCGGCAAGGAGAAGTGACTATCGTTTGAGAACTACTCTTTCAGCTCACGAAATTCAGGAGAGTTTTGCATCTCCAGAAACAATATCTTTTTGGGAATTACCGGGGTTTATAAAGACATTAAAAGAAGCGGGTTTTTCAGCTTTAAGGCACACTCTATATTGGCATAAAGTTTTGGTAACACCTTTTATGCTGAGTGCGATGGTATTTTTTGCCGCGGCCTTTTCTCTAAGGCCACCAAGGCAGGGAAAAACTGGTATGTTGATGACGGGCGGTATATTTGCTGGTTTTATCATATATTTCATTTCAGATGTTGTTTCAGCTGTTGGATTGTCTGGAAGTATACCTATAATGATGGCGGCGTGGGCTCCCGTTGTGATTAGTACGCTTTTGGGGGCTGTTTTAATGTTACATCTTGAGGATGGATAGAAATCTATTTTATGATGACACAGGGCATAAAACTTGCTATAGCTAAATCCGTTTACAGTTAAGCGATTTTGTTAATATTGTTCGCTTTGTTTTTTCTTAAAATCTCCAGGTGGCAAGTGTATTTTAGATTTATATTACCTTTGGCTTTTATAGCATTTACCTCTTACGCTACTTCTGCGTATAGTTCGTCTAAGATGTTTTCTGGCGATGATTCTGACAAAAAACCGGCCATGGTTGAAGCCGATGAGATGAACTATGATAAAGAAAAAATGTTGGTTATAGCTTCCGGTAACGTTCAGGTTGTTCAGGGAAGTAGGGTTTTAGTTGCTGATAAAGTTACATATGATAAAAAAAATGATTCTGTTAGAGCGGAAGGTCATGTTAGTCTAACTGACGAAAAAGGTAACGTTTTTTTTGGTGATAGTGTCCAGTTAAAAGGAACTTTAAAACAAGGTTTTGTTGATAATTTTAGTGCTAGATTTTCCGATAACACACTTATAGCAGCGAAAAAAGCAGAAAAAGTTGATGAGAATGTTACTGTTTTGCAAAGAGCGGTTTATTCACCTTGTTCTGTTTGTAAAGATGAACCTACAGCAGCTCCTTTGTGGCAGTTTAAAGCACGTAAAGCAACTATAGATGAAAAGAAACAAAAGGTTGTATATAGAGACGCATTTTTTGAAGTTAAAGGTGTTCCGGTTCTATATACCCCATATATGTCGCACGCAACTCCTGGTGCTGATAGGAAAAGTGGATTTTTAGTTCCGAAATATAGCAGCGATAAATTGCTTGGTACTGTTGTTGAGCTCCCATATTACTACAATATTGCTCCTGATAAAGATTTGATTCTTACTCCTATAATTACAAGTAATGAAGGGCCTGTGTTGGCAGGAGAATATAGACAAATGCTAAAGAGTGGCAGTTATTCACTTGCTGGAAGTATTACTAATCCTGATCAAGTTGATGATTCTGGTAATGGTGTTCCAGGGCAAAAAGTTAGAGGACATGTTGAGGGTAAAGGTGAATTTAATATCAATGATGTTTGGATGTGGGGTTTTGACGGTAAGCGTTCTAGCGACGATACTTATTTGCGTAGGTACCATTTCGGTGAAGAAGATGTTTTGACTTCAAAAATTTACACTGTAGGTATCAAGGATCGTGATCACACCAAAGTTGAGGCTATTACATTTCAGGGTTTGAGCGCAACGGATGATCCTGGCAAAACTCCTTTAATTTTGCCGCACGCTAATTCGCATTGGGAAAGATATGCAGGTTTTCGTAATTCAAAATGGACTATGGATGCAGATTTTCTTGCTTTGAAAAGAGATGAAGGTGTTAGCAGTAATAGAGAATCTGTAAAGGCTGGTTGGGAGCTTCCTTACTTAACAAAATCTGGGCATATTTTTACATTTAAAACCTCTGTACGTGGTGATAATTATTTTGTCGATAATGTTCCTGAAAATGTTTATGACCCTAACAGCGAAACTCATGATGGCCAAGTTGCAAGAGTTGTACCAGAGGCAGAGGCAGAGTGGAAATATCCACTTATGAAGAACAGTAAAAACATGCAGATTATATTGGAGCCTACAACGGATCTAGTTGTTAGTCCATATGGTGGAAATCCTAATAAAATTCCAAACGAAGATAGTCAGGATGTTGAATTTTCCGATGAAAACCTTTTTGATGCAAATCATTATACAGGTTTAGATAGGATAGAGAATGGACCTAGAGTAAATTATGGTTTGCGTGGAGGAATTTATAACAGGAATGTGGGTGATGTTGGTTTTCTTTTTGGACAAAATTATAAGCTAAAAGAAGATAGTGGTTTTAGTGATGAGAGCGGGTTGGGTGATCAGCTGTCAGATTATGTTGGAAGAATTAGTTATCAAAGGAATAAATTGTTTAATATTGCTTATAAATTCAGGCTTGATAAGGATAATTTCTTACTTAATAGAAGCTCCTTATCTACTGAAATTGATGTATCTCCGGTTAAATTTAATCTTGATTATGTTTATACTAACGATAACTTTATATCGACTACTACTACTACATCGTCTCCAAGCCGTGAAATTGTTATTGGCGGAGCTTCCTGGGATGTTACAAAAAACTGGACTTTATCAGGTAATGGCAATAGAAATCTCGCAGATGGGGAATGGGTAGCTACAAGGGCTGAATTATTATACAAAGGTGACTGTGTTAATGTTGGACTTTCTTGGTTAAAGGAATATACGAGCGATCGTGATATTAGGCCTGATACAAGCATATCTCTAAGACTGTATTTAAAGAATTTTGGGACGCAATAGATGTTAATTATTAGATTTATAACTGTATTTTTACTTTCTGTTTTCTGCTGTTCAGTCTCTATGTCTGCGGGTAATGATGTTGAAATTGCGGCTGTAGTTGGCGGCAAAGCTATCTCTACTTTGGATGTAAATAATAGGATTAAGCTTGCAGCTTCATCTTCTGGAATGAATGCGGACAAAGATACTAAAGATAAATTATTCCATCAGGTTTTACAGGTCTTGATAGACGAAAGTTTGTATGAACAAGAAGCGGAAAGAATGGGTATCCAAGCTTCTGATTCTGATTTAAAAAACGCTATTGCTGGTCTTGAGCAAAGAAATAATATTAAGCCTGGGACTTTTTATTCTTTCTTAAAACAGCAAGGTATACCAGCTGATGCTGTTTTAGAGCAGTTGAAATCACAGATATTATGGGGAAAAATAGTTAGCAGTAGAGTTGTGCCACGAGTGGTTGTTACAGATAGAGAAGTTAGTGAGAAAATGGAACATATATCCCGTGGGGTTGGTAAGTCTGAGTTTGATATATCTGATATAGTTTTACCTATTGATTCACCAAAAGACAGCAAGAAAGTAAAAGCTTTAGCAGATAAGTTGGTAAAAAAAATTAGGGAAGGGGCTAATTTTTCTTCAATTTCAAAAGAATTTTCTAGAAATACAGCAGCAGAAAGTACACCAGCAGTAAAATGGATAGCAGAAGATACTATGTCTAAGGAAATGGCAGCTGTTGTTAAGTCTTTAAAATCGGAAGAAGTTTCTGAGCCATTTATTTCTGAAGGTGCTTATCATATCGTTAGGCTTGATGATAGACGTCTCTTAGTTGCTGGTGATGATGAGCAGGTTTCTGTAGGTATTAAGCAGGCTATAGTCCCTATAAAAAAAGGCGCTACTACTCAGGAAAAACAGTCTATCGTAAATTTACTTAATGATAAAAAGAAGAATGTGAAAAAATGTGATGATTTCACTTCTTTTGCAAAAGAAATAAATTCTCAGGTTAGTCCGCAGCTTATAAATACTCAAGCCAGCTCATTTAATCCTGAAATAAAGAATATAATAGCTAGAACAAAGCCTGGTGCTTTTACGGATGTATTGGTTAGTGAGCAAGCGGCATATATATTTATGGTTTGTAGCAAGGGTGAAGGTAAGCCGAAGGTTGTTCTTGAAATGCAAATTCGTGAAATGCTAATGAAAAAGAAAATAGAGTTACAAGCTCAGCGTTATGCAGCTAATTTAAGACGTAATACATTTATTGAAATCAGGTGATAATTTGCATTCTCTTCCCACAATTAAAGAAGTAATCACAAAATATTCTATAAATGCTGATAAGAAACTCGGGCAGAATTTTCTTTTTGATTTAAACCTTACCGACAAGATCGCTAGATCAGCTGGAAATTTACAAGGTAAAACAGTTATTGAAATTGGTCCTGGACCAGGTGGGCTTACACGCTCTTTGTTGGCTATGGGAGCTGAAAAAGTTATAGCTATAGAAAAAGACTATCGTTGTATTGCAGCATTGAATGATTATCTTGCTCCGGCTTTTCCAGGCAGACTTGAGATTATTGAAGATGATGCAATGAAAAGCGATGTTTATGATAAATTTACCAGCAATACAAAAATTGTAGCTAACTTACCTTATAATATTGCAACAGAGCTTTTATTTATATGGCTTAGTAAAGCCAGAAATTTTGAGAGTATGACTCTGATGTTCCAAAGAGAAGTCGCTATGCGCATTATGGCAAAACCAAGAACGAAGGACTATGGTCGGGTTTCTGTTAAAGCCCAATGGCTTTGTGATGTTGATCATCAGTTTGATATTCCGCCGCAGGCTTTTTATCCACCACCAAAAGTTACATCGACAGTAATTACAATAACGCCAAGAAAAGAGCCGCTTGTTGAGTTGTCGGAATCTAAGTTGGATGTTTTATTGCGTGCAGCTTTTAACCAGCGTAGAAAGATGTTGAAGGTTAGTTTGAAGCAAATATTAGATGATCCTTATACAATTCTTGATAAAGCTGGAATTGACGGCACAAGAAGGCCTGAGGAATTGTCTGTGATAGAGTTGTGCAATTTAGCAAAATGTTTGGATTAAATTTAATGACAGCAGAAAAAGAAAAAATCAATTGGTTAAGACTTATACGCAGTGAAAATATTGGGCCGAGAACTTTTCATGGCCTAATATCTTTATTTGGTAGTGCCACTAAGGCACTTGATAATGTTGGCGAAATGTCAGTTAAAGGTGGTCGTAAAACTCCTATAAAATTATGCAGTGAATCAAGTGCTGTAAAAGAGTTGGAAAGCTGTCAGAAAATAGGTGCCAATATTTTGACTTCTTATGAAAATAAATATCCCTATCTTCTAAAGCAAATAAAGGATTTTCCACCTGTTATAACGATTTTTGGTAATCCTGATTTATTTAATAAAAATATTATAGGAATGGTTGGAGCTAGAAACGCTTCGGCAAATGGTTGTAAATTTGCTGAAGAAATTGCAAGGAGTCTTGGCAAAAAAGGAATTGTTATATCCTCTGGTTTGGCGAGGGGAATTGATACAGCAGCTCATTTTGGTAGTTTGGATACTGGAACCATTGCGGTTGTTGCTGGTGGTATAGACAAAGTTTATCCTCCTGAAAATGCAGAGTTGTTGAAAAAGATAATTGAAAAAGGTGCAGTGATTGCCGAGATGCCTTTGGGAGCAATACCTAAAGCGCAGAATTTTCCGAGGCGTAATAGGATTATTTCAGGGATTTCATTAGGAACTTTGGTGGTTGAAGCAAGTCTCAATTCAGGTTCATTAATCACTGCAAGAATGGCGCTTGAACAGGATAGGGAAGTCTTTGCTGTTCCAGGATCGCCTTATGACCCAAGGTGCCGGGGAACGAATGATTTGATAAAGCAGGGTGCGCACCTTGTGCAATCTTCGGATGATGTTATAGCAGAGATTGGCAATGCTATCAAAGACCGTAATGAAGCTTCATTATTTGAAACTAAGGAATATGGTTTTAAAGTTGCTACGGGAGATGTTAGCCGGGATAAAATAGATTCAGCACGCGAAGCTGTGATTGAAAAAATTGGCTGCAGTCCAACTCAAATAGATGATATTGTAACCCAGACAGGTTTTCCGGTACATGTTGTGCTTACCATTCTTTTAGAGCTTGAATTGGCAGGCAGACTAAGTAGGCATAGTGGTAATAAGGTTTCTATTATTTATCAGAACGAAGATATGTTTGCGTAGTTTTATTATTCTTCAATAGAGCCCCACTTTATTCCATCCCAGCATTGTAACAAAAATAATGTAGTATGCTTTTTTCTTGAAAAGCACGACGATTGCCCATAATAAGGATAGTCCAGCATAATGTTTAATGTGTTGGATTTGTTAAATCTTTTATCCCAGGTAATAATGAAGCTTGTTATTGTAGAATCGCCAGCAAAGGCAAAAACCATAAATAAATATCTGGGAAAAGATTATAAAGTCTTGGCCTCATTTGGTCATATCAGAGATTTGCCTTCTAAGGATGGATCTGTTGAGCCTGATGCTGATTTTTTGATGCACTATGAAGTTTCTCCGCAATCTACCAAGCATGTAAAAGAAATTGCAGACGCTGTAAAAAACGTTGAAGCTATATATCTAGCGACGGACCCTGACCGCGAAGGGGAAGCTATATCATGGCATATCATTGAAGTGTTAAAGCAAAAAAAAGCGCTTAAAAAAGACGTGAAGGTATATCGTATTATTTTCCACGAAATTACGAAAAAAGCGATTTTACACGCTATCGAAAATCCAAGAGATATAGATATCAACCT
>CAZOKN010000009.1:0-34285 GCA_964580525.1 uncultured Rickettsiaceae bacterium | reverse complement strand
CGTAAATGCACAACAAGCCAGACGTGCGCTTGACTATCTGGTTGGCTTTACATTATCTCCTGTTTTATGGCGCAAATTGCCTGGCAGCCGTTCTGCTGGACGTGTTCAGTCAGTGGCATTGCGTCTTATATGTGAACGTGAAGAAGAAATAGAAATCTTCAATAGTCGTGAATATTGGGATATCAAGCTAGGATTTAAAACTAAAAAAGATGAAGAGTTTATCGCAAGGTTAACTTATGTTAACGGCAGGAAGTTAGAACAATTTGATTTGGTTACCGAGGCAGAAGCAAAAAAAATATCCGACCAGCTTGGATCTAAATCTTATTCTGTTGTTAAAATTGAGAAAAAACAAAGCCGTAGAAATCCACAGCCACCTTTCACAACCTCATCGTTGCAGCAAGAAGCTTCGAGAAAGCTTGGTTTTGGTGCCAAGAAAACTATGCAAGTTGCGCAGAAACTTTATGAAGGTATTGAACTTGATGGCGATACTGTCGGTTTGATTACTTATATGCGTACTGATGGTGTTACTGTTTCGCAAGATGCTATCAATGCAACAAGGGAGGCAATAGCGAAAAAATATGGTCAGCAATATGTTCCTGAAAAACAGAGATTCTATCAAACTAAAGCTAAAAATGCTCAGGAAGCACACGAAGCAATAAGACCAACTGATGTTTATAGATATCCAGAATCTGTGAGCAGATATCTTGATGAAGATCAAAAGAGGCTTTATGAACTTATCTGGAAACGTATGGTGGCAAGCCAGATGGAATCTGCTGTTCTTGATCAAGTTGCAGCGGATATACATTCCAACGATAATTTTGCCATTGTTAGAGCGAATGGTTCATCAATTAATTTTGATGGTTTCTATGTGCTTTATCGTGAAGGTCGTGACGATGATAAAGATGATGATGAAAACAGAATATTACCGCATTTGGATGAAGGTGATAAGTTAGCTTTAACAGAAGTTAATCCTGAACAGCATTTCACCCAGCCACCACCTAGATATACAGAAGCTAGTCTTGTTAAAAAATTGGAAGAGCTTGGGATTGGTCGCCCTTCTACTTATGCGAGCATTATATCTGTGTTGCAGGATAGAGAATATGTTCTTCTTGATAAGAAGAGATTTATGGCAGAAGACAGAGGAAGGCTAGTTACAGCTTTCCTTATGGGCTTCTTTAAACGTTATGTTGAATATGATTTTACGGCAAAACTGGAAGAAGACTTAGACCATGTTTCAGCGGGTGATATTGATTGGAAAAAATTACTGCGTGATTTCTGGGGTGATTTCCATGCCAATATCGATAGCGTAAAAGAGTTTACTATCACGGATGTTATAGGTGAGCTTAATAAGCTTCTCGGTAATTATATATTCCCTAAAAATGAAAAAGGTGAAATAGACCGCCATTGCCCAAAATGTTCTAAGGGAGAATTGAGCCTTAAGATGGGAAGAAATGGTTCTTTCATTGGCTGTTCTGCATATCCTGATTGTAATTATACAAAATCTTTGGGTGGCGGTAATGATAGTGAAGCTGGCGGAGCTATGGCCGAAGGTGAAAATCGTAAAATTGGCGTTCATCCGGATAGTGGTTTGGAGATTTTGTTGAAGAAAGGTCCGTACGGCCCATATCTGCAATTGGGAGAAGATAACGATAAAGAAAAGCCAAAACGTGCTTCTATACCAAAAACTATTGCTCTGGATACTATAGATTTACCAAAGGCAGTTGCTCTATTGTCATTGCCTAGAAGAGTTGGTATCCATCCTGAAACAGGCAAAGTAATTAATGCCGGAATTGGTATGTATGGCCCGTATCTTCTGCATGCAACAAAATATACATCACTTAAAAATGATGATGTTTTAACAATTGGAATAAATAGAGCGGTCGATCTTATTGCGGAATCGGGAAAGGGTAAGTCTGTGGAGCCTTTAAGGATTGTTGGCAAACATCCTGAAACTGGCGAAGATATTGCTGTTTATGATGGCAAATATGGTCCTTACGTAAAACACCAGAAAGTAAATGCTTCTGTTCCGCGTGATATTTCAGTTGATGAAGTTACAGTTGAACAAGCCAAGGAGTGGCTCGAAAAACAAGCTGCTAAAAAAGGCTTTAAAGGTGGTAAGGGTGGCGCTAAAGCTAAAGCCAAAAAGCCAGCCAAGAAAAAAAGCAAAAAAGAAGAGTAAAATATTATGACTAAAATTTCTCCGTTAGCTCCGAAGAAGTTTCCAGCTATGCCTGTTATAGATGGTGTAAGCCTTGCTACTGCAGAGTGCGAAATAAAATATAAAAACCGTACTGATGTTTTGGTTGTAGAGCTTGCTGAAGGCACTGCTGTTGCTGGTGTATTTACTAAATCAAAAACTGCCAGCGCTAATATCTGGTGGGGTAAGGATATATTGCAGCATGGTACGGCTAGGATTTTGGTAGTTAACTCTGGTAATGCAAACGCGTTTAATGGACGCAATGGTGAAGAGTCTGTCGAGCGTATTGTTGAAAGCTGCTCTGAAATATGGGGTTGTGATAAGCGGGAAGTTTATCCATCATCTACAGGCGTTATTGGTCAGCCTTTGCCTGATAAAAAAATTACTAATGCGCTGTCAGATATAAAATCCCGTATGAAAAATAACATCTGGGAAGCTGCTGCGAAAGCAATTATGACAACAGATACATTTGCAAAAGGCGCTACCAGGACTGCCAAGATTGATGGTGTGGAAGTTAAAATTAATGGCATAGCTAAAGGTTCAGGCATGATTGCGCCTGATATGGCCACTATGCTTTCTTATATTTTCACAGATGCTAATATAGATGCAGATGTTTTGCAGGAGATATTTGCAGCAGGTATTGAAAAATCATTTAACTCCATAACAGTAGATAGCGATACATCTACGAGTGATACAGCATTAATTTTCGCTACCGGACGTGTAGGGAATGCTAAAGTTACTCAGAAAGATAAGCTGAAAGATTTTACTGAAAAATTGCATGATTTATTGTTAGAACTTTCGCATCTTGTAGTGAAAGATGGCGAGGGTGCAACAAAATTTATTACTGTGAAAGTTGTTGGTGCCCAAAGTAATAAAGCCGCAAAGGTTATTGCTATGGCAATTGCCAATTCTCCGCTGGTTAAAACTGCTATAGCTGGTGAAGATGCTAACTGGGGTAGAATTGTTATGGCTGTCGGAAAATCCGGCGAAGAAGCAGATAGGGATAAATTGTCAATCGCAGTGGGTGGAGTGCAGATAGTAAAATCTGGCCAGCTTAATCCAAATTATGTCGAGCAAGAAGTTACCAACCACATGAAAGGACAGAATATCGACATATTGGTTGATATAGGTCTGGGCAAAGGTGAATTTGTTGTTTGGACATGCGATTTAACGCATGAATATATAACGATCAATGCGGATTATCGTAGCTAGTTTCTCTTATCCGACCAACGATTATGAACCCAGAACCATTGTGATGGATATTCTCTTATCCAGTTTTCAAACAAAGAGTTGATGGTTGTCATAAGTGTTAGGATGTCTTTGTCACCATCTTCTGTTTTTTGTAGTTCTAAAGGCGGTGAAACAATTGTTTTGAAAGAGCATTTGTCTATACGGAACGTTCTGATTGGAATTAAAACACAATCATAGCGTAAAGCGAGTTTGGCAACAGCAGAGGCTGTCATAGCTTCATGGCCAAAAAATGGTACTGCAATGCCATCATTTTGCTTTTGATCAACAAGAATTCCCACTGGTTCTTTGGCAAGTATGGCTTTTAAAAGTTGTTTTGCACCAATTGGACCTTTGGGGATAGCACCTTTCTGATAATTGTTGCGTACTGTTAAAATCATTTTATCAACATAAGGGTTATTTGATTTTCTATATACGATGGTGGAAGGACAGCCTTTTTCATACATAGTTTTTGGTACCATTTCCCAATTTGAAAAATGTCCGGAGAAGAAAATAATAGGACAATTAGTTTCTTTTGCCTTGTCTATATTTTCTAATCCTTCGAAGATAACAAGGTTATCAAGCTGCGCCCCTTTTATTGTTTGCATATGTGGAAACTCGGCAACTGTACGACCCAAATTATCCCACATGCCTTCAATAGTTTTTGTAATATCCTCCTCTGTAAAATTGGGGAACGCTCTCTGAATATTGCGATGAGCAGTTTTATTTACGCTTAAAAGAGGTCCTATTTTTTTGCCCAAAAAACTGCCAATGCCTGATGCCGTTTGAAAAGGCATGACGTGAAAAATATGAAAGAAAACTTTTACAAAAAAAGCTTCCGTCAAATAGCGAATTTTTTCTAGCATTTAATTAACATTGTTTAATATGGTTTTTATGCCACTTGTATTATCAAATTTTATTTCAATAGGGAAGGTTATAATATCGTTACTGTATTTTTTGTCCAAACGTACAAAGTCTTTTTCTGTGGTAATTAGCCTGGCACCATGTTTCTTTGCAATTGAAAATAAGAATTCCATATCTGCATTATTATAATTATGGTGATCGGAAAATGATAAAGCTTCTTTTAAATCAAAACCACTATCTTGCAGAGTTTGAAAGAACTTACCGGGGTTGCCAATACCGGCAAAAGCAACTACTTGGCATTTTTCCGGTATATTTTGTGAGGGAATAATTTCGCCTTTAAAAACAGGAAATTCTTTTAGTTTTGACATGATATTATGTTTGTCTTTTCCGATTATTATAGTTGCTGTTATCCTTTTTTTAGCACTGCAAATAGTTTCACGTAAAGGACCAGAAGGTAAAACAAAACTATTACCAAAACCTAAACCACCATCAATCACTAAAAATGAAATATCTTTTTGGATAGTTGGATTTTGCAGGCCATCATCTAGGATAACTATTTCTGCACCTGCATCTTTGGCAAGTTTCAAACCTGATATACGATTCTTAGAAATTATTGCTGTTGCAACACGGCTTAGAAGCAATGGCTCATCACCAACATCTTCTGCCGTGTGTATTTCAGGATTTACAACAACAGGTCCTGTTAACTTACCCTTATAGCCCCGACTGAGGAAAGCTATTTTTTTGCCATCGGAAATTAACATTTTTGCAATAGCAATGGCTATAGGAGTTTTGCCTGTGCCACCAACCGTGATGTTGCCGATGCAGATAACAATCATATCTGATTTGTATGGTTTGGTAAAAATTTGGCGTAGCTGAAAAATGCAAAAATAGATTAGTGCAATTGGGAGAAGAATTATCCCAGGTAGCGATTTAGATTTCCAGAAGCCGGGTTGTTGCATTTTATCATTTATATATAAGATGATAGATCTTTTAAATAGGCGTCTAATATGCCTGATTTTCCTTTTACCAGTTCAAGTGCATTCCTGGCCAGCTCTTTTTGTTTCTCAGAATTTTGAAATAATTCAGTAAGTATTTTGTGTAATTCTTCTGGATCTTTTATGGAGATAGAAGCCCTACTATCCTTAAATTCTGCTTCGATTTCTCGGAAATTTTCCATGTGAGGACCATAAATTATAGAGCAATCAAGCCTTGCTGCTTCAAGAGGGTTTTGTCCGCCATGTGCTACCAGTGAGCCCCCAATAAAAACAACTGGTGCAAGGCGATAAAAAATACCCAACTCACCCATTGTGTCGGCAAGATATATATCTGTTTTTTCTGAAATAGGTTGGTTGGCGGAGCGAAGTGATATATTAAGATCTAAATCTGCAATATCAGCGAGAATATCATTTGCTCTTTTTGGATGGCGCGGAGCAATTATTGTTATAAGATTAGGTATGTCTTTTTTAAGTTGTTTATGGATTCCTGCAACTATTTGCTCTTCATTAGAATGTGTGCTACTGGCAAGCCATATTTTGTGTCCTGAAATTGCTTTTACAAGTTCAGATAGTTTTTCGACATCAGCAGGAAGAGGAGCAGAATCGTATTTTAAATTACCATAAAGCTTTACATTTTTTGCACCTAATTTGCGGAATCTTTCTTCATCTTGCTTGCTTTGTGGCAAAACCAAAGAGAAGCTTGATAATATCGCACTAGAAAGAGATGTGTATTTTGACCATATTTTATAAGATGAATCAGACATTCTGCCATTTATTAAAATCACAGGACAGGTTTTGCTGGTTTCAGTAATAAGATTAGGCCATAGCTCTGATTCTACCCAAAGTGCAACATTAGGCTGCCAGTGTTTAAGGAATTGTTTAACAGCGCAAATTTTATCAATGGGTATATATTGGTGAAAGGCTTTTTTAGGTAGCCTTGTTTCCATCAACTTTGCTGAGCTTGTTGTGCCGGTAGTTACAAGTATGTTGATGTTTTGATGAGCCTCAGAAAGTTTGGTGATCAAAGGAATAACAGAAAGAGATTCGCCAACACTGGCAGCGTGTATCCAGATTAGTTTGCCATTCGGTCGTGATAGATTTGTACGGCCAAAGCGTTCACTAAAACGTAAAACATCTTCTTTCCCTTTTCTTCTTCGGTTCAGAAGGTAAAGATATATAACCGGGCTAGCTATAATTGTTATAAATCTATATAGGGTTAACATTAACTACCTCGGGTTCTATAGGCTTTATACCCACGAATTCATCAGCTATACGAGTCATGTTGTTTAACTGGTTTTCTAAAATATCACTAGCTATCTTTAGTTTTTTTTCATCTTTCTTATCAACGAAAATAGGGTCGCCGCATATGAGGATGCCACGATTAAATGGTTTTGCAACCATAAAACGGTCCCAGCTACGAAGAATTTTACATTTTTCTACTGAGTAAGTTATAGGTATGATAGGAACAGAAAGCATTTTTGCGATTTGAATTACATTCCCACCTATACGCATTCTTGGGCCGCGTGGTCCATCAGGGGTCAGAGCTACCATTTCGTTATTTTTTAGTGCTTTGAGAGTGTTTTTAAGGGCAGCAACAGAGTCCTTTTGTGAAGAGCCTCTTATAAAGCTAAAGTTAAAATGTTTCACAACATTAGAGATAAGTTCGCCATCATTATGCTGGGAAATAACAATATTTATTTTAATTTTTTTTGGAGCAAATGTTGGAATCATCAGTAAGCGTCCGTGCCAAAAAACAAGAATAAAAGGCTGACCAGACTCAGCAAGCGTATCCATTTTTTCTGTTCCGCGAACTTCCCACTTGGTAGTTTTATAGACAAACAATACATATAGGTAGGCAATCCAGCATATAATGAGCTGTACTGGCCTACTTTTTAGTATTCTTTTTTTTAGCTTCACTTTGCAAATCCCCTATTGCTTCCATACCTTTGTGTAGTTTGTTATACTCACCAGATTTTTTGATGAGTTCTTTGTGGGATCCTGATTCTACAATCTCTCCCTTTTTCAGAACATAAATAATGTCAGAATTTTCTATTGTCGATAGTCTATGTGCTATAACTATGGTTGTACGTCCTTGCATTAAATGTTCAAGCGCGGCTTGTATTTTTTTCTCTGATATAGAATCAAGTGCTGAAGTTGCCTCATCAAGCAAAAGAATGGGAGAATTTTTTAGCATTGCTCGAGCAATTGATATACGCTGACGCTGTCCGCCGGAAAGTGTGAAACCGTTCTTTCCTATTATTGTGTTATAGCCATCAGGTAATTCAGAAATAAATTCATCAGCAGCGGCTGCTATTGCAGAAGCTTTTATCTCTTCAATAGAAGCACCGATTTTTCCATAAGATATATTGGCCGCAATTGTGTCATCAAAAAGCACAGTATCCTGACTCACAAAAGCAATATTATCACGCAATGAAGATAAGGTCACATCGCGTGTATCTATACCATCTATTTTTATGTAGCCGCTATTGGCATCATAAAATCGTAAAATAAGATTCATTATCGTGCTTTTTCCACCACCGGAAGGGCCAACTAGGGCAACTTTTTTTCCTGCCGGAACATTAAATGATACGCCTTTTAAAGCAGATTTTTCAGTATTATAGCTAAATTTTACTTTGCTAAATTCTATGTTACCACTGTCTTTGGTTACTGCTAACTTTATAGCATCTTTTTTATCAACGATTGCTGGGTGGATATCTAACAGTTTGAATAATCTATTTGCAGCGGCCAATCCTTCTTGCAAAGAGGTGCCGAATCCCGAAAGACTTTTCATTGGTTTATATGCCATAAGAAGAGCAGCTATAAATGAGAAAAAAGCGCCAGGTGTTGTTGAGCCGTCAATTACTTTTGCGCCTCCATACCATACTACAGAGGCGATAGCTATTCCACCTAGTGTTTCCATTATAGGAGAAGAGGCGGCTTCTGTGCGTGCAGCTTTTTTGTAGAAGCCAAATAAGCGCTCAATTATTGTTGCAGCTCTATTTATTTCAAAATCTTCGCGCTGATATGCTTTAATTACTCTTACAGCTTGAAATGTTTCGTCAAGTTGCGCTGTAAATTCTCCAAGTTCTTCCTGAGTTTTGTTAGAAACTTTACGCATTCTTTTGCCAAGGCGCATAGCAGGATATATAGCAACAGGAAAGGCCGCAAATGCAATGGCAGAAAGAGTGAAGTTTTGATAGAACATCAATCCCACCAGAAATACTACAGTTAAAGCTTCTTTGGCGAAACCTACCATGATGTTAGAAACGCTATAGCGTAGAACGTTTATATCATTTGTAAAACGTGAAACTAATCTGCCGGAAGACTCTTCAGAAAGAAGTGATATATCAGAACGGATAAGATGTCTGTATAACTTTATCTGCATTTCAGTTACAACGCGTTGACCAAGGCATTTTATCAAAAAACTCTGGCCATACATTCCAGCACCCTTAGCTATCGTGATTAGCAAAACGGCAAGCGGAACCAGTTTTAACATCTGGCCATTACGATTTAAAAATATATCATCTAAAATTGGTTGCATTATCCATGCGTTAAGCGCTGTTGTTGAGGCCACAATTACCATGCAGAAAAGTGCCAGAAATATCATCTTGGCATGAGGTCTGATATGTTCTGCTAAAAGTCTTTTCAGCAAAACAGTAGTTGGGTATTGACCAGAAGTTGTATTAGTCATAATTACTATCCATCTTTTGCAAGGAATATATACTATGTTCCTGCTACTGTCATCCCGTCAATTCGTAGGGTCGGACAATTTGTACCATATTTGAATTCTAAATCATTTGCAGGAATAATATTTTTAAACATTTCCTGGAATGTTCCGGCAATAGTTAGCTCGCTAACAGGATAAGAAATTTTACCATTTTCTATCCAAAATCCAGAAGCGCCCTGGCTATAATCTCCTGTTACAAGATTGATACCCATGCCGAAAGTTTCTATTATATATAATCCCTCTTTGATATCAGAGATGATATTTTCAACAGTTTCAGAACCGTTTTCCATATATAAATTGCTGCTGGAAGGGGAGGGGGCTGATGCTGTTCCTCTCGATGCATTACCATTTGTTTGTAATCCCAATTTTTTTGCCGATCGTAAATCAAGTAGCCATTCTTGAAGTACACCATTTTCAATAAGATTTATTTTTTTGCCTGCTAGGCCTTCTGCATCAAATGGACGAGAAGCAAGACCTCTGACTATAAAAGGATCATTTATTATAGAAATATTTGTAGGGAAAATTTGTTTTCCCATTTGCTCTTTTAAAAAGCTTGTGCCTCTGGCAATTGCCGCACCATTTATAGCAGAAGCGAAACTACCTACGATACTTTTGGAAACTCTTTTGTCAAAAATGATGGGAAAGCGACCAGTGGGTGGTATTTTAGGATTTAGTCTTTTTAATGTTCTCTCAGCTGCAGATTTACCGATTGTTTCTGGAGAATCAAGATCAGCATAATGTCTTGCAGAGCTGTAATCATAATCGCGTTCCATTTTTGTGCCGTCACCAGCTATAACCGAAACAGAAAAAGAAGACGAAGAACTTTTATATTCATGAGCAAAGCCATTGGAAGTGGCAAGGGCGATATTACTTTTACCATATCCTGCATCTGCACCTTCAGAATTATTTATGCCTTTGACGGCTAAAGCTGCCTCTTCTGTTCTCTTAGCAATATCTGTAAGCTTGTCGATTGATGGTTCATTTGCATCATAAAGATCTAAATCCGGAAGTGTTTTTGATAGTAGGAAGCTTTCTGCGATCTCGGTATAGGGATCTTCCTGAGAGAGTTTTGCCATTTCAAAACATCTGTTTACCATTTCATCAAGCGCGGCATCAGATGGGTCATTAGAAGAAACTATTGCCTGTTTTTTTCCTATAATAACTCTTAAGCCAAAGCTTTCTGATTCTGATCTTTCTATATTTTCTATATTACCTTTTCTGACTGATATACCCACATTTGAACTATCAAATCCAACTGCATCAGCACTATCAGCGCCTTTCTTTATGGCTTTTTCTACTATAGTTGCCACAATTTCTAATGGTGTTTTGGCTGCTGACATTTTTTCTCCTTTTAATTAACGTGATATACGCCGCTAATAGTCATATAAATACCAATTATAATAATCAGTGCTCCTGATAAATAGGGCGCACGTGCTGCAATAACGCTAAAGCCTGACCAGCGTTTTTTTGCCTGATTCAAGCTTAGTGATGCAATTGCTCCAGCTGCCACCATTGTTAAAGCTAGACCTATACTAAAACAAGTTACAAGTAGTGCGCCTAAAGCTATTTTTTTCAACTGCAAACATAATAATAAAACAGTTATAGAAGCAGGGCATGGAAGTAGTCCGCCAGTTAAACCAAACATTATAATTTGTCCGGTTGTGGTGCTTTGGCCAACAAAACGTTCTTTTATTTCTTTGGCATGTGCAAGTTCATGTGCATCCTGGTATTCTTCTGGAATTACAGTGCTCAATTCTTTTGAAGAAGGGTGATGGGAGTGGAATTTTTTAAATCCCTGTTGGTGTTTCCAAGTGCGGTAAAGAACCCATATTGCTATGGCAACTATTAAAATTCCCGAAGCTATATGAAAATAAGGCTCTGTGGTTTCAGCATCAAATTTATCACCAATAAAATATATACCTGCAAAAGCAACAACCCAAACAACTGCTGTGTGTGATATGGTTGTAGCTATACCCAAAAGAGCAGCTTGTGAGACTGTGCCGCGTACGGCAATAATGAAAGCGGCCATCATAGTTTTTGAGTGTCCAGGTTCAAGACCGTGTAAAGCGCCAAGTAAAATAGCACTCGGGATAAATATCCAGAGGTTATAAGTTCCATTTTGTATTAAATTAGCAATATCAGGCATAATTCTTTACTTTAAATGTTTTTTACCAAATTGGTTTTCCAGAGCCTGGAATACCATATTTTTCCCATGATTTAGTAACTTTATCTATAACATCTTTGTCCATATAGATTTTTTCTCCCCATTCGCGATGCGTTTCCGGTGGAATTTTATTGGTAGCATCAAAACCAATTTTACTTCCCAGGCCAGATTCCGGTGATGCAAAATCCAAATAATCTATTGGCGTGTTTTCGATTATGGTAATGTCGCGTGCAGGATCCATACGTGTTGAAATTGCCCAGATAACATCTTCCCACTTTCGTACATTGATATCTTCATCAACAACAATTACAAATTTAGTATACATAAATTGGCGTAGGAAAGACCATACACCCATCATTATACGTTTGGCGTGCCCTGCATATGCCTTTTTCATTGATACAACGGCAACTCTGTATGAACAACCTTCTGGCGGTAGCCAAAAATCAACAATTTCAGGAAATTGTTGGATAAGCAGAGGCGTGAACACATCATTTAAAGCTTCGCCAAGAACGGAAGGTTCATCAGGTGGGCGTGAAGTGAATGTGCTTAAATATATAGGTTTTTTGCGCATTGTTATGGCAGAAACCGTGAAAACCGGGAATTGTTCAACAGAATTATAATAGCCAGTGTGGTCACCATAAGGACCTTCATCGCGGTAATCTTCAAAACTTACATGACCTTCTAAAACTATTTCGGCATTAGCAGGAACTTTTAGAGGAATGGTTTTGCAATCAACCAGTTCAACTTTTTTGCCGCGTAAAAATCCGGCAAAATGATATTCAGATAACGTGTCTGGAACTGGCGTTACAGCGGCGATTATTGTTCCAGGATCAGAGCCAATGACGGCAGCAGCAGGAAAAGGTTCAGGTTTGGAATTTTGCCAACGTTTATGTTGTTGAGCTCCGCCGCGATGCTTTAGCCAACGCATTAAGGTGGCATTTTTGCCGACGACCTGCATGCGGTAGATGCCGAGGTTGAAATTATCTTCTGATTTATTGCTTGGACCTTTGGTAACTACCAGCGGCCAAGTTATAAGCGGCGCAGGTTCGCCCGGCCAACAGGTTTGTATAGGAAGTTTTGCTAAATCGATATCATCACCAGTTAAAACAATTTCTTGGCATGGTGCTTTGGAAACAGTTTTTGGTGGCATGCTCATAACTTTTTTGAGTTTTGGCAGCATTGCCAAACCTTCTCTCCAACCGCCTGGTGGTTCTGGTTGTTTCAGGAATGCTAATAATTCTCCTACTTCTCGGAGTTTGTCGGGGCTAGTATCCATACCCAGTGCTACACGCTTGACGGTGCCGAACAAATTTACTAACACAGGAAAATCACTCTTGCCATTTTTGGTGATTACATTTTCAAATAATAGGGCAGGGCCTTTTTCAGCCAAAACACGGGTTTGGATTTCCGTCATTTCTAAAACAGTGGATACAGGCTCAGTTATGCGGATTAAATCGCCTTCTTTTTCGAGTAGGTCTATAAATTCACGCAAGGAAGAATATGGCATATCTGCAATCAATTACAATTTTCCAGAGGTATAGCACATATCGCAAAAATAAAAAAGGCCGCTGTTAAGCGGCCTTTTGTAGAATGTATGGTAACTAGAAAGTTTTCATTGTGAAGCGAGCATTACAATTTGCTGTAGTTGCTGCCATGTAATATGTGTTAGCATTTGCAGTACTATCATAGCAGTCTGTAGAAACTAAGCTTGCTGTAACGTTGCTTGCAGCTGCAGTATTTGGATCCGCGGCAGCTCCACCTACAGCTTGCACATCTCCAGAAGCTGGAAGACCGTCATCCATTTTTACGTCCATGTTATATAGTTCAATTGGAACGAAGATGTTACTAGTTAAATAAGCATCTGTTGCTATAACACCATCGTCACCAGGAACTCCTGTTACGAAATAGTTGGATACACCGTCAGTAAACACACCCCATCCTGAGTTACCAAACTTCATTTTTGGCATGTTAACGTTTACTACGTCATTTCGGTTTATAGCAGCTGCACCTTCATGACCGTTGTAAATACCAGGGATTAATTCTTTTCCTGGAGAAGTTAATTCAGACCAGAAATTTGAAATTTCACCGTTGTAAGTATTACGGCTGCTGGCAGCTGTACCACCTGTAAGATCCGAAATAAATCCATCTGCGTTAGTAGTAGCAACACCACCCACAAGACCATAAGTAGCTGCAGTAACGTCACCAGGAATACCATTATATTTACCTATAAAAGTATTTACTGCTGTCTGAAAACTTTGTACCTGGCGGACAGTTGCTCTTAGTTCTGCGGCTTTTATAAGATCTCTACCAGCTAGAACACCGCTTACTATCAACCCTATTATCACTAGCACGATGGAAAGTTCCACCAGTGTAAAGCCTTTTTGTGAAGTTTTTGATTTGCAGGTCATTTTAGTCTCCATAGTTTTATATTTTATACATCCAAATTTTTTCATTTATATTTGGAAGCGGAATAATAGAGTGCATGTAGCTGTTGTGGTTGTAGTTACATATGTAGAAGCAGCAGTTGGTAATATTGGGTTTGCGGCATCAGCACCAGTTCCTGAAACAGCGCTTGCGCATGTGTTTAAAGTTCCACCTTCTGCATCAGTAGCATGGGCACCACGTGTTTGTACCAAACCTCTTCCTGGGCGGCCATCATCAACTTTAGTGTCGATGTTGCTTGCATCAAGCGGAGTAAGAGTTGCAGTTGTTAAATATACACCCGAACCACCACCTAAAACACCAAGAACGAAATAGTTTACCCCAGCTGTTACACCTGTTACGCTGGCCTGAGTTGTGAAAACACCCCAGTAGTTACCTGCTTTTGCAGCTGGAAGAGTAGCTGATATAGTACCCGATGTAACTGCAGCACCGTCATAAGTACCGCTGATTAGAGCAGCGCCGCTTGAGCCAAGGTGATTCCAGAAATAAACATTTTCGCCTGCTGCAAGGCTTTGAGGATTGGCTAAAGTACCACTTCCATCACCGTTACCAGTCCAGCCATAGCTTGTGCTACCAGTAACGTCGCCTGGTAAACCATTATACTTACCTTTAAATGTACCCATTGCTGAGTTGAAACCTTCATACTGGGTAATTGTGGCACGCAATTCTGCTGTTCTTATCAAGTCCTGACCAACCAGAACACTCGCTATGATAAGTCCAATGATAACCAACACGATGGAAAGTTCCACCAGTGTAAAGCCCTTTTGGGATGAAATTCTTTTATTTATTTTACGGCTCATAAAACCCACACTATTTATTTCGTTAAACAAATTATATAACCGAATGGTTACTTTTTTCTTAACATGTACCAATTATCTCTCATAGCCGCATAAATAACCTGCCATTTCTTAAAAAATGACGAAATGAGTAATAAAAATTACAAAATAAGAAGAAATATAGAATCAAAGGTTTTGCTGGATTGTTTAATATTCAATCAAGAGGTGTGAATTTGGTAATTCTTTTGAGACGTTTTGATCTGGATTTGGTATTTAATACCTGAAACCATCAAAAAATACCCTTCAGGTTTTAAGGCCTGAAGGGCAATGTTTATAAGGCTAAGCCAGCTTTTCGCAGGCTTGGGCAATTCTTTTGCAAGCTTCTTTTAATATATCATCTGAAGTAGCATATGATATGCGGAAAAAGCCTTCAGCACCAAAGGCAATACCTGGAACTACAGCCACTAAAGCTTCCTCTAGAAGATATGTAGAAAAGTCGTTATCATTGCGAATTACTGAGCCATTTGGGGTTTTTTTACCTATTAAACCCTTGCAAGAAGGGAACACATAAAACGCGCCTTCTGGCTTATTGCAGTTGATTCCAGGAATATTATTAAGCTGTTTAACCACAAAATCCCTACGTGCTTGGAAAGCTTTCGCTCTTTCCTTTAAATATGCTTGCGTGCCGTTTAATGCCTCAACAGAGGCAGCCTGGCTTATAGAGCAAGGATTTGAAGTGCTTTGTGATTGCATTTTAGATATTGCACTAATGAGTTCTTTGCTACCGCCAGCATAGCCAATGCGCCATCCTGTCATAGAATATGCTTTAGAAACGCCGTTTATAGTTAAAGTTCTGTCATATAGCTTAGGCTCAACTTGTGCCGGAGTGATAAATTTAAAGCCATCATATGATAAATGCTCATATATATCGTCCGCCATTATGTGGACTTGAGGGTGATTTAGTAGCACATCTGTTAATGCTTTCATTTCATCATATGAATAGGCTGCACCAGTTGGATTGCTTGGTGAATTGAGGATAATCCACTTGGTTTTTTTTGTTATAACCTTTTCCAACTGTTTTGGCTGTAATTTAAAGCCATTTTCTTCTGAACAAGGGATAAACACAGGTGTACCGCCCGCCAGAGCAGTTATATCAGGATATGAAACCCAGTATGGTGCAGGAATAATTACTTCGTCGCCTTCATTCAAAGTGGCCATCATAGCATTGTATATGACGTGTTTTGCGCCCACACCAACCGTAATCTGGCTTGGCTCATAGGTTAAGCCGTTTTCACGCTTGAATTTTGCACATATGGCTTTTTTTAAGGCAGCAGTGCCGTCAACTGCTGTATATTTTGTATCGCCGGATTTTATTGCTTCAATAGCCACGGCTTTAACGTTATCTGCCGTATCAAAATCAGGTTCGCCAGCACCAAGACCTATTACATCTTTACCCTCAGCTTGTAACTCTTTTGCTTTCATAGTTACTGCTATAGTTGGTGATGGTTTGATAGTTGATAATCTTGTAGCTATGAAAGACATAAACAAAGCCCTTAAATATTTATTGATGGAACCGTGGGCGATATACCACTTAGTTGGGGTATAGACAATAACAAAAATTAGAGTTATGTTGCGAAGCTACTGGGATAACAACCTTTATTGTCAACTAATCTTAACAAGATGCTGTTATGAAAATGTTCAAACTTCCAAAATATATGGATTTCCGAAGCGCTGGCAAACAGGCTATTGAGGATGCAAATGTCAAAGTTAGGTTGAGTAGCATAGTTCCATATTTGAAGAAGAAATCGGAAGATTTAGTCAAAGAATGTGGCGTTATGCGCGAAAAATTAAAAGATATACCTGGTACAAATTATGATTTAGGCTTGTTTCATCTTCATGCGGGCAATATTGATGATGCAATATTGCGTTTTAGGATGGTAACGTTCTTAAGGCCTGAAAACGCTGCCGCACATTATAACCTTGGACGCTGCTTTTTCTTAAGTGATGACAATGAAGACTCTAAAAAAAGCTTACAAAAAGCCATAGATTTAGGGTTTTCACGTACAGAAATAGATTATGCATTACAGAAGATAGATAGTTTAGATCAAGTTAAAGCTATGCCTATTTCTATAATTAAAGAAAAAGCTGAAATAGTTTCTGAGAATTATACATCATATTATATGAGTGATGAGTATATTGGGTATAAAACATTCGTTAAAACTATAATGGCTAATGTTAAAGATAAGAACCCTAATCTTGATGTTCTTGATTTGGCTTGTAGACATGGTTCCTGTGGGCAATTGCTAAAAGAACGTGGTGTTACCAGAAAAATAACCGGGGTTGATTTTATATCTTCTTATTTACAGGAAGCAAAAGGCCTGAGATTTGAAGGTGAATCAACTTATGATGAGTTAAAAGAAAAATGGTTGGGCGGCTTTCTACAAGAAAACCATACAAAATTTGACCTAATATTATCTGCGCATGATTTTGAATATATAGGAGATTTAAAGAATATTGTAGTATCGTTAAATTTTGCGCTTAACAGCAGAGGTATATTTGCTCTTATGCTTGAAGATGGTGGTTTGGAATCTGGCTATAAGCTTGATGGAGTTGCTGATAAATTTTATTACTCACAATCATATGTAAAAGAAGTTTTTGAAAAATCAGGTTTTTCTGAGCTACAAATCAAAAACTTAGCGGCGTCTGAATCTGAATATGAGAGCGATAAATATTTGATTTATATTTTTGAGAAAAAATAGAGCATATTAGCTTTCAATATCTTACTTCGGGCGAGTGAAAAAACATTTCTTGCCTCCCTTTCTACAAGGATAATTAGATTTAAAAAAATTATTTCGTGCTGTTAGGTGTGTCTATCAGGCAACATATTTTTTTAACTATTGTATTTTATAGTTATTTTTGTTCCAAATAAATACACATTTGATATATAGGCGCATGAATTTGAATTAATTATGAAAAAAAACATAATTAATAATCCGGTTAATAGTTTTTTAACTAAAATATGTTACATTTTCAGTATTGCAGCTTAACAAGAGGTTTTTGTAATGATATCAAGAAGTAAATCATACATCAGATGTGTTCTGGTTTTATTGGCTGTTTCAGCCTTTTCATCAAATGTTTATGCTGCGTATGATACTGAAAAAAATGTAGAGGTTTATGATCCTCTGGAATCTGTTAACAGGGCTGTGTATGGCTTTAATAGATTTATGGATAAAATTTTGCTGAAGCCAGTAGCAGAAGGATATAGAAAAGTTGTTCCTGCATTGGGTCGTAAGGGTGTAAGAAATGTTTTAAACAATCTTACAGAGCCTGTTACGTTCATAAATTCAGTATTGCAGCTTGATCGCGATAGAGCGTTTACATCTTTCTGGCGCTTTACTTTAAATACCACTTTTGGTCTTGGCGGTTTAAATGATTTTGCTGGTAATACTGGCTTAAAATTACGCAAAGAAGATTTTGGTCAAACTATGGGTACTTATAAAGTTGGTGCTGGCCCATATATCATGTTGCCATTATTTGGTCCTTCAAATACTCGCGATGCATTCGGCACTGTTGTTGATATTGCTTCTGATCCATTCACTTACACGTTCAATGAATATATCAATGCTGGAAGAACAATTGTAAAAGGTATTGATACTAGAGAAGATACGCTTGATCTTACTAAAGAAATTGATCGTATTTCTCTTGATCCTTATGCATCTATACGTAGTTTGTATACACAAAAGCGTAAAGATGAAATAAAGAATGGTAAATAAAGCTTCCCAATAGATTAATTTCTATACCAATTGGGGGCTGGAATCATTTTTTCCTTGCAAAAATAGTACCTTTTGGATAATACGGGCATTAGTGGCTGCTGCGGGAATATTCCAAAGTTGGCCGGTAAACTGATTATCGTGTGGTCTTTGTGATTAGGCTGTTATCTAGAATATCTCTTATTATTTTGTTGTTTTGCAGTAATGCTAATGCCTCCACTGCAGAAGTAAAATCTTTCATAATGAATGTCAGCAATACTACACTCAATGTTGTGAGCTCTGGTAAGATGACTATAGATCAGAAAGATAAGACATTGCGTGATTTATTTGAAAAATCTGTCGATACGACATGGATCTCCAGATTCGTTATAGGTGTTTACTGGCGGGATGCTAGCGATGAGCAAAAAAGCAAATATACCGAATTCTATCATAAATTCCTCATGGATAGTTATGTTCCTAAATTTAGATCATATACTGACCAGAAATTTGAATTGAAGAGTGTTGAAGCACTAGAAAATGACGAATATTTGGTTCAGACAGAAATATATACTCATGACAAGCCTTCTTTGCGTGTTGACTATAAAATAAGAAAGGGTTCTGACGGAAAATATAAGATATTTGACGTTATAGCTGAAGGTGTAAGCCTTATAACGACTCAGAGGTCTGAATTCGGTTCGATAGTTTCAAGAAATGGTATAGATTATCTGATAGACAAGCTTAAAGCCCGTTCAGAAGAAGATAAAAAAGCTTCTTAACGTTTGTTCTGGAAGAAAGATTTTAGCAAATCACTAGCCTGCTTTTCATTTATACCACCGTATATTTCTGGCTTATGATGGCAGGAACTGGCCTCAAAAACCTTGGCGCCATGTTCAACTCCGCCACTTTTTATATCGTAAGCAGAAAAATATAACCTCCTTATGCGTGCAAAACTTATGGCTTGAGCGCACATTGGGCATGGTTCTAGGGTGACGTATAAATCGCAATCGTCAAGATGCCAGCTGTTTTTTGCTTTGCATGCAGCTTTTATCGCCAAAATCTCGGCATGAGCAATGGGATCTTGTAATTCTTCAACCAAATTGCCTGCTGAGGCTATAATTTTTCCCGTTTTAGAGTCTACAATTACCGCGCCAACTGGAACTTCGTTTCTTGCGGCAGCCTTTTGTGCTTCTTGTAGTGCTATCGTAATATATTGTTTTTCCATTATTAACTATAATTTTACTATTATTGTTGTATCATGAATCAGAGCAACTAGTTAAGTTGCTAGGGTATTTTAGTTGTTATGTAAATGTTAAAATATTTTAAATACTTCGCAGTTGTAACTTTTGTACTAGTCCTTGGTGCGGCTTTCTTTGCCGGCGTATATTTTCGCTCGTTTGCAGCAGATAGTGTAATTAGAAAGCCAATTGAAGAAAGTAACATAAAGCTAGCCAAGCATATCGAGGATAATATTTTGTGTAAGTACTATCCTGCTTTTAAAGGTATGCAGGATAAGTCCTTTGATCAATTAAAGAATGATGAATATTTCCAAAAATTAGGCAAGATAGTAGTAACACTTCTTGCGTCTATTCCTGCTGATAAAATAAATATATATAGTGCAAAAGGTGAAGAGATTTTTTCAACCAATGCCATGGAAATGGTTTTCTTTGATAATGATAGGCAGTCTTTACTTTCAACTGCACAAGCAGGACAAACTCTTAGTCGTCTAATAACTTCTATGGGAATTTATGAAACTGAAAATGTTCTAACAAAAGGCAGTTATGTAGAAACACTTGTTCCAATTAGTGGTGCGGGCTGTAAAAACCCTGAGAATACTGTCGATAATAATCCTGTTAAATTAGTTGTAGAAGTTTTTAACAATGTGAGCACGCCATGGCAGAATTTATCGCTATTTCAGATTGTAGTCTCTGCAGGTATCGTAACAACATTTGTATTATTATACATGGCATTGTTTTTTACCTCTAAGAAAACAGAAAAAATTATTAATAAACAGCATGAAGAAAAGCTTAGCCTTGAAAGAGCAAAAAGCATGGCTGAAACGCAAAACCAACAGAAATCAATGTTCCTTGCAAATGTTAGCCATGAGTTGCGTACTCCTTTGAATGCTATCATAGGATTTTCTGAAATTATAAAAGACGAAGTTATGGGGCCAGTTGGCCATCCTCAATATAAGGAATATATAACAGACATAAATTCATCAGGCGTGCATCTGCTAAGTCTTATCAATGATATATTGGATTATTCTAAAGCTGAAGCAAAGAAGCTTGATGTTGAATCTGTTGATATAGACTTAAGTAAAATAGCTCGTAGTTGTTTGCGGTTAGTTGAACCAAGAGCTAAAGAAGCAAAGGTGCATCTTGTTGAAAATCTGCCGGAGAGACATGTTGTTTTGTCTGCAGACCCAAAACGTATGAAACAGGTTATTCTGAATCTTCTTTCTAACTCTGTTAAATTTACGCCGGAAGAAGGTCAGGTTTCATTGTTAGTTAGTGATGATCAGGAAAATCAAACGGTGACCTTGATAGTTTCGGATACGGGTATTGGTATTGCGGCAAAAGATATTTCAAAAGCCATGGCACCATTCGGACAGATTGACAGCTCCATCAGCCGGAAGTATGAAGGTACTGGATTAGGATTGCCGTTAACCAAAAAGCTAACTGAGCTTATGGGGGGCAGTTTTGAAATAAAAAGTGAAGTTGGATTGGGTACTACTATCACTCTAGTTTTCCCTATAGTGAAGGGAAAAGTTGCCAAAGAAGGAGCGGAAAAATTTTAGATTATGTCGGAAAAAGCAATTAAAAGATTATCTATCTTAGATATAAAGAAAAGAAAAGGTGAAACACCTATAGTTTGCCTTACCGCGTATACTGCGCCTTTCGCCAAAATTCTTGATAGATTTACGGATTTATTATTGGTGGGTGATTCTGTAGGCATGGTGCTTTATGGTATGGATTCAACTTTGCCAGTAAGCCTTGATATGATGATACAGCATGGTAAGGCTGTTGTTAAATCTTCGCAAAAATCATGTGTAGTTGTTGATATGCCATTTGGTTCTTACCAGCAATCAAAAGAGCAGGCATTTACAAGTTGCGCACGTGTTTTGGCCGAAACTGGATGTCAGGCTGTAAAAATAGAAGGCGGTTTAGAAATGCAGGAAACAGTTGAGTTTCTTGTACATAGAGGAATTCCGGTTCTGGGCCATGTTGGTTTGATGCCGCAGATGGTTAATGCGCATGGTGGATATGGTTGCCAAGGTAAAACTCCTGAGGCCAGAAAAAAAGTGTTAGAGGATGCTATAGCTATTGAAAAAGCTGGAGCATTTGCTGTTGTTATTGAAGGCGTTGTTGAGAAATTGGCTAGTGATGTAACCCGCAAATTAAAAATTCCTGTAATAGGAATTGGTGGTTCTGTGGAATGTGATGGTCAAATTCTGGTTAGTGAGGATATGGCGGGATTGTTTACAGATTTTAAACCAAAATTTGTAAAACGTTATGGTAATATTGCAGATGAGCTTGCTAAAGCTGCGCATGGCTATGCTGATGAAGTTAAAAAACGAATTTTTCCAGGCAAAGATAATTGTTTCTAGAGTGTTTTAATCAACAAACATGTTGAAAGTATCTCCATAAATCATTAGGGTGCGGTTATCTAGATAAGGGGAGTTATGACTTCATTGATGACCGTGGATGTATTATTCAGCTTTTTAACATTAAGTGTTCTTGAAATTGTTCTAGGCATTGATAACCTAATATTCATCGCCATTCTTGTTCAGAATATTCGCAAAGAATATCGTAAAAAAGTTAGGTATATAGGTCTGTCGATTGCCCTTATAATGCGTATCTTAATGCTTATGGGTATCGGTTGGATAATGTCATTAACTGAGCCTCTATTTAGCGTTTATTCTACAGATTTTTCCATCAAAGATTTATTGATGTTAGCGGGTGGTATATTCCTTATTGTTAAAAGTACTCTCGAAATACATTTCGATCTGTCTGGAAAACATGAACAGAAAAAGATTGTTGCACGTGGCGGATTTTTTTCCGCAATTGTTCAAGTTATAGTTATAGATTTGGTTTTCTCGTTTGATTCTATAATAACTTCAATTGGCATGACGCTTAATATTCCTGTAATAGTGGCCGCTATGTGTGTTGCGATGGTGGCAATGTTGGTGGCTTCTGGCTATATCTCCCACTTCCTTGAACATCATCCTACTTTCAAAATGTTGGCGCTAAGCTTTATTTTGATGATTGGAACGCTGTTGTTGGCTGAAGGATTCCATGTACACGTGCCAAGGGGATATGTGTATTTCTCATTTGCGTTCTCGATTTTTGTTGAGGCGATGAATACTATTGCAAGATCGCGTAGTCATAAGAAAAAATAAAGATTTGAAAGTATAAAAGCATGGATTTTATAACGCAAAATATAACCTTATTTTGGCTTGTTGCTGGGGCATTATTTGTATTGCTTGAAGCAGTTGCTGTTCCAGGTATTGGATTTTTATTTGCTGGGTTTGCAGCAATAACAACAGGTGGGCTTATTCAGGCCGGATTATTATCTGGTGAGCAATATAGTTTTCAGATAGCTATTTTTTTAGGAAGTATTGTTGTTTGGGCAGCAATTTTATGGGTGCCGATGAAAAAGTTTCACCATAGAAACAAGGTACAATCTTTTTCAAATATAATTGGTGATACTGCAGTTGTTTATAAAGATGGCCTTACAAAAGGTAAGCCTGGTGAAGTAAAGTGGTCTGGTACTATTATGAGTGCAGTATTATCTGAGAAATCAGCATTAGCAAATATTGCTGAAGGTGAGATTGTGAAAATAGAAGCTATAGAAGGTAATGTTTTAATAGTTACGCCTAGGTAGTGCGTAAAAAATAGAGGAGAAAAAAGATGAATTTTATTGTTACTATATCGTTTGTTTTTGCAGTTCTTGCATTTATGGGTATCAAAATAGTGCCGCAGCAGAAGGCTTGGGTTGTTGAAACTCTTGGAAAGTTTGATCGTGTTTTGCAGCCTGGAATGAATTTTCTTATCCCGTTTATACAAAAAATTGCATACAAACATTCTTTGAAAGAAGAGGCAGTTCCTATTCAACGTCAGGCAGCGATTACAAAAGATAACGTTACGCTCAATATCGACGGAATATTGTATGTACGTATAGTTGATGCGCAAGCTGCATCTTATGGAGTTAGCGATCCTCTTTATGCATTATCACAACTTGCCCAAACAACAATGCGTTCGGAAATAGGAAAAATCATTCTTGACAAAACTTTTGAAGAACGTGAAAGTCTTAATATCAATATCGTTAAGTCAATCAATGAAGCTGCAAAGGCTTGGGGCATACAATGTATGCGTTATGAAATAAAAGATATAGAACCACCACAATCTGTTTTGCAGGCAATGGAATTACAAGTGGCTGCTGAAAGAAAAAAACGGGCGGACATATTAGAATCTGAAGGTAAAAGAGAAGCGCAGATAAATATTTCTGAAGCGCAAAAACGTCAGGTGGTTTTAAGTTCTGAGGCTGCACAAATTGACCAAGTTAATCGTGCAAAAGGTGAGGCTGAAGCCATACTTGCTGTTGCAGAAGCAACGGCTCAAGGTATTAAGCAAGTGGCGGATGCTATGCAGTCTAAGGGAGCAAATGAGGCTGTTTCTCTTAAGGTTGCCGAAAAATATGTTGAAGCTTTTCATCAGCTTGCAAGACAGGGAACAACTATCATGTTGCCTTCAAATCCTAGCGATGCAGGTGGTATGGTTGCGCAGGCTTTGGGTATATTTGAGACTCTTTCCAAGTCTAAGAGCAAGGCTGTATCTAGTTAAATTCTTAAAGCTATTTATTAATTTTTATAAGATTTATCTTGAATTTAGTAAATTATACTCTACTATTGATAATCATTATTAATTGCATTTATGGGGAGATTTTTGTGAAAAAAGGGATTTTATTTTTAGCTGTTGCAGGTTTATTGTCATTTAACGCTTCGGCACAAGAAATGCCTAGCTTTAATATAATTATAAAGGATCATAAATTTTCTCCGGAAGTTACAGAAGTTCCTGCTGGTCAAAAAGTTAAACTTATGGTCGATAATCAAGATACAACTCCTGAGGAGTTTGAAAGCTCTAAATTAAGAGTAGAGAAAATTATCAAAGGTAACAGCCAAGCTACTATTTTGGTAGGTCCTTTAAAAGCCGGAGAGTATGAATATGTTGGCGAGTTCCACGAAGATATTGCTAAGGGCAAAATAATAGCTAAATAGCCCTGGAGATAGTAGTGTTTTCATCTTTTATAGTTACGTTTAGAGAAGTTCTGGAAATGGCTCTGATTGTTGGGGTGGTGTTGGCCGCAACTGTTGGCTTGCCGGGACGTATGCGTTGGATACTTGGTGGTATGGCTGCCGGAGTTTTAGGCTCATGCGTAGTTGCATTTTTTACAGAGAGCATATCCAATTTTGCGCATGGTGTTGGGCAAGAACTTTTCAATGCTATGATCTTATTTACTGCAAGCTTAATCATTGGCTGGACTGCTATATGGATGAAAACCCACGCGCGTACTATGGTTAAAAAAATCAAAGAACAAGGCGTTAAGATAGTTGATGGAGAATTACCAAAAATTACACTATCTCTTATAATAGGTCTTGCGGTTTTGCGTGAAGGTGCTGAGATAGTTTTGTTTACTTACGGAATGTTGGCTTCAGGCCAAGCTGTTCACGAAGTTTTGAGTGGTTGCGCTTTGGGTCTTGCTGTGGGAGCTTTGATTGGGTTTGGAATTTATAAAGGATTGGTGGCCATACCCACAAAATATATATTCCAGGTTACAACTTGGTTGTTATTGCTTCTGACAGCCGGTATGTCTTCTATGGGTGCTAAATATTTAGTTGCTGCAGGATATTTTGACACAATGTCTTCTACCGTTGCGGATTTTTCTGCCATTCTTTCAGAAAAGAGTACGTTTGGAAAAATTATGCAGGTTTTATTCGGCTATAGTGAAAGGCCTATGGAAATACAGGTTGTCTTTTATTTGGTAACGTTGTTAGGTTCTGTTGCTTTGATGTTTTATTTGGATAAACTTCATAATGCGAAAATTCGTAATAATAAAGTTTAGCCTAAGTAAACTGTCCGGCAGTATATCCCGAAGACCAAGCCCATTGAAAATTAAATCCTCCAAGATGGCCTGTAACATCAACTACTTCCCCAATAAAATATAATCCTGGAACTGATTTACATTCTAGAGTTTTTGAAGATAGTTCGTTGGTGTCGACACCGCCAAGTGTTACTTCTGCTGTACGATATCCTTCTGTTCCATTTGGAATTATTTTCCAGCTGTTGATTTGTGCCGCGATGGATTTTAGTTTTTCATTTGATAAATCAGCCAGACGCGAATTAAAGCCAGAATTTTCTGCAATATATTTGGCCAGACTTTTAGGTAATATTTCTGAAAGAACAGTGTGTAATTCCTTTTTTGGATTTTGTTCGCGGGCATTTTTTAAAAATTCAAACGCATCTTTTTTAGGAGCTATATTTATAGAAATTTCTTTTCCTTGCTGCCAGTAGGACGATATTTGCAATATTGCAGGGCCGCTAAGACCGCGATGGGTAAACAACATAGCTTCTGCAAAATTGGTTTTACCATATGATATAATGCTATTCTCTACAGCAACACCTGATAATTCTTTCAGGCTTTTTAGTTTATCTTCAGGCAAAGTGAAAGGTACGAGTCCTGCGCGTGTTGGTATAATTTTAAGGCTAAATTTTTTAGCAATGTCATAACCAAAAGAGGTGGCACCCATTTTTGGTATAGAAAGACCACCTGTTGCTATTACCAGTGATTCGGAAATAATGATGCCTTTATCAGTTTTAATTTGAAAAGATTTTTCTGACTTTGTGACATCATTGATGTTTGTTGCCATCTGCAAGGTGACATTTGCATCTTTACACTCTTCCAGTAGCATATTTATAATTTGCTGTGATGATCCGTCGCAAAATAATTGTCCAAGAGTTTTTTCGTGATAGGCAATTTTATGTTTTTCAACGAGTTTGATAAAATCATGTTGGGTATAACGGTTTAAGGCAGAGATACAAAAACGTGGATTTTGTGAAAGGAAATTCTGTGGTGTGGTGTTTTTGTTGGTAAAATTACATCTACCGCCTCCGGAAATGCGTATTTTCTCGCCGGGATTTTTCGAATGATCAATTAGGATAACATTTCGTCCGCGGTTGCCGCTTTCAATTGCGCACATCATACCAGCTGCGCCGGCGCCGATTATTGCTACATCAAATTCTTTCACAACCTAATGCCCGAATATCTCATCAAGGAACGAGTAAAGAGTTTTGAAAGATCTGCGTTCTGCTTTAGCATTATAGGCTATTCCTGGGATGTTTAACCTAGTGGCATCAGGATTTGTGAAAGCATGCATTGCACCGCCATATTGAATGAATTGTAGATCAGAATCAGCAGCTTGCATTTCTTCAACAAAAGCATTTCTTTCAGCTACAGGAACTAGAGGATCAGCTCCACCATTCATAACCAATATTTTTGCTATCACACTATCTTTTGCTACAGGATCAGGGAATTGCAGGCCGGCATGGAATGCAGCCACTCCTTTTAAATCTTCGCCGGAACGAGCCATCTCTAAAGCTACTGTGCCACCCATGCAAAATCCAATAGCTGCAATATTATTTTTATTCAGATATTTTTGTTGTTTTAAAACAAGCAGTGCAGCCAGAGCACGTTCTCTCATAAGTACGCGATTGGAATATAATTCTGCAGACCACTCCTGCGCTTGTTTAGGGTCGTTAGTTACTTTTGCATCACCATACATATCAGCGATAAACACAACATAATCGCGTGCAGCTAGTTCATAAGCGCGTCTTTTTATATATGCGTTATGTCCCCACCATTCAGGAAATAGTAAAATTCCTGGTCTTGGGGTTTTTACAGCATCGTCATAAGCTATTGTTCCTCTTAAATTAAGCAAGCCATCTTTATATTCGACTGTATCTGAGACTATGGCGGCTGAGGAATTTGACGATATAAAAATGGAGGCAACAAATAATAATGCCAACACGCTATTTTTATACCACCTAGATTGATTTTCTCGCACTTGTGCTACTGGTGTTGCTTTGATAATAAATTGGTATAAAATTCGCATATCACATACATTTTTGAGTTATTATTTTTTGGATTATCTACGAGTTATAAAATAATTCAAAGAGAAAAATTGAAATTAACGTATGAGCTAAATGATAAATAAGAAAAAGTTACTGGAAGAAATTATTGAGATTTTAAGTCTTGATATTGATAACCTGTCAAAAGCAGCTCGGGTGGCGCATGCTGATGCTACCAATGAGGAAAGCAAAGCTGAAAATAAATATGATACCAGAGGGCTGGAGGCTTCATATCTTGCCGGTGCTCAGGCTAAGATGGCGTTTGAAGCGGCACAAAATTTAGCTTGTTATAAAAATCTGGAATTAAAAGAATTTTCTAACAAATCGCGTGTATCTCTTACTGCGATTGTTGAACTTGAGGCTGAAGATGGAAGTCGTAGTTTTTATTTTATAGGGCCGAAAAGTGGAGGTGTTGAAATAAATCATTCTGGCACTAAGGTTTTTCTTATAACTCCTTCATCACCACTAGGACAAAAACTTATAGGGCGTGAAGTTGGAGATAGTGTGAAGGTTGCTGCTGCGGGGGTTAAGAAAATTTATGAAGTTGTTGAATTATATTAAACCGCAAACATAGCATGAATATCTTCCTTGCGGCGTTTTCCTATGCCATGAGTTGGGATTGAATCGACGAATCGCCATACTTTAGGGATACTTATACGTTCGAGATTTAATTCTAAGGATTTGCGTAATAAACGTCCGAAGCGAAAATTTCCTAATTTTGCAATTTGTTCTTTTCCTTCAGGGCTAAGAGTTACAATAGCTCCTAACTGTTCTGTTTTGTCCGGCAATAGGCTAACTACAGCTTCCAATATATAAGGAAGCTTACATAATTCCTTTTCAACTTTTGCCAAACTAACTCGTCGTCCCTCAACTTTAACAATCCCATCAGCACGTCCTAAAAAATGGAAACCGCCATCGACCAGATCAATTAAATCTTCTGTTAAGTACCAATCTTTGCTCACATATGGAGAAAGGATTTTCATGCGGCCATCTTCTTCTCTTTGCAACGAAATACCTTCTAGAGGTTGCCATGTTTTGTTTTGAGTGTTAGGGCGGCGCGTGGCGATTGCACCTGTTTCTGTACTGCCGAAAAATTCGTCAGGGATTATTTTAAAAATCTGTTTTATTTCATTAACGGTTTTTTGGGATAATTCTGCTCCTGCGGAAATAATTTGTGCAGGAATATTTTGTTTTGATACATCGGTAATTCCTTCAATACGGCGCAGATGCGCAGGGCTTGTAACGATGATTGATTTGGGAGTTAGCTGAGTAAATAGGCTTTCCCAGAAATTATAGGTAGAAGCATCAAAGCTATGCCCTGATGCCAGGGGCCACATAAGCTTGAAAACAAAGCCATATAAATGATGATGCGGTACTGTAGAAAAAACCGTTCCCTCTTCATAGGAAAGAATTTTATCCAGCGCTTTAATTTCTTTTTCAAAGATATGCAAGCTTTTTGTAACGCGTTTTGGCAAGCCGCTTGACCCTGAAGTAAAAAAATCAATATTGAGAATTTCAGGATTGATTTTTGGTAACGTAGTATTTGATCTGGGCAGATTTCTTATCGTATCATCATCTATAATAAAATCACATTCCTGCTTAATTATTTGAGCAATACTGGTTTGAGTGTATGATGACATGACTATAGAAGAGTTTCCGTATAGCAAACCAAAGAAACCGACAAGGAAATAGTAACTATCTTCACACATAAGTGCGGCATGGCAATGTTTATATTTATTAGCAAAAGATGTTACGTCTTCACGGAACTGACTAAAGGGTATGGCCACACCGTTACGCCTAGCAACTGTCTTGTCAGGCGATATTTTTTCTTCAAATATATTCGATAGGGAGTGAACAATCATAACTTACGTATTTTACGTATTTAGTAAATTTAAAGATACGATAAGAATGTTGTGTGTCAACCATTTTCGCAGTTCTGCCACAATAATTGTAATATTAAAATGTCGTTTCTTTGTTTTTATTGGAAGATAGTGTAACAATTGGCGCTAATAGGTAAGAAAATATCATTCCCAATAGCATAACCAAGCCAAATGAATGTATCAAAGGCAAGCTGCTCAAAGCTAATAAACCGAAGGACAAAATGTTAGTTAGAAAAGATAAAAATATTGCGATAGATGTTGTTAATTTGCGATTTTCTCCTTCTGCATAAAAGACTGTATAGTCTATGGCAAAACCAAGAATTAAAAATAATCCAAGAATGTTGAAGAGATTTATAGAGTAACCTGCATATCCGATGATGGCCAGAGTTAACAATCCTGATAATGCTGGGGGAAAAAATACAAGAAAAGCTCGGGTAATTCCATAGCGGAAATATAGAACAATGAAAATAACCAGATAAGCAATTATTAGCATCTTGATAGCAATGTGCCTGTACTTTGCCATTATGTTTGAAATATCATCAACTTTGTCCATAAAATAAATACCATTATTTTCCTGGTTTAAATTTTTTAGTGCATCAGTTGATGTAACGTTGTTTAGCAAAATAACTGAGGCATAGGCTCCGTCTATTTGGCCTAGCCATAAAGGTTTTAGAATTTTAAAAGTTGAATGACGAAATGCTTCATCAAGTGTTAAAAATCTATCGGATTGTTTATTGAAAAACTCCTGATTATTTTTCAAGTCAGTTTTATCTATTCCAAGAGTTTTTGCATGCCTTGCTGAATAAGGATTGATGAGGCTATTTTTGATAAGATTATAATTTTCTTTTTGCTCGTTTATGGATGGAACGAGTTGTGATATTGCATTATAGGAAGATATAGATTTTGTTCCTATTAGTTTATCCAGCCCTTTGCGTAAGGATTCCTCCTTTAATAAAACGCTTTGTTCGCTATCTGCTGTGACCAAAAAGAACTGGCTGGCTTTATATTGCCCCATAATTTTTCTTGTAAGTATTTCGTTTTCTAGCAAATTTTTTTGAGGCGTATATAGAAGCCGTATATCATCATTTGGGGTTAATTTATATAAACCAAAAACTGTCATTATCAGTAAAATGATAAATATATAAAAAGTCGCTCTGAGGCTCATTATCTTATTGAAGATTTTAAAAAATTTCTCTGCATACCAAAGTAAGAATGATTTTTTTCTGAGCGGGATAGGTTTATAAATAGCTGGATATATAATTACGACTGTAAGATATGCTACAAATAAGCCTATCATAGAAAAACAAGCCATTTGCTGTAAGCCTGGAAATGGTGTTATGGCAAGAGCTGCATATCCCATTAAACTGGTTAGAAGGCCCATTGTAAGTTCTGGGCAAATCTTTTTTGCAACATCATTGCCGCTTTTTTTATAATCGCCATCCAGATATTCGCAGAAGAAAGGAAATGAATAGTCGATAGCAACACCAATTAGACTAGTTCCAAATATTAATGTGATTAAATGTACTTCGCCAAAAATCCATATAGTTATAGTGAATGCTATAGCACAACCAATACCCATAGAAAGCATGGAAAGACTTAACTCTCTGACTGATTTAAATGCGAAATAAACAAGCAATATGGTGAATATCAAAGATATATTGCCTATAGTGCTGAGCTCATTTTTACTGTTAGTGCTGCTGTAGTATGAGTGTACAGGAATGCCGCTCATAATTACATCTGTTCCTGTATATAAGCTTTTAGTTTTTTCTATAGCTCCATTTATTTGCTCCATGGTTTGCTGTAGTTCTGTTATCGAAAATGTTGAACCATTTGGAACGGAAACAGTCATGAAAGCATAATGTTTACCTTCATATTCAGCCATAAGAACGTCGTTATATGGAAATAAAGATGATTTTGAGATTGGTAGATTCATGAAAAAATCATTGAATAACATAAATGGGTCATCCTTGGGCGAAGTGCTAAGACCCATGGCCATCGGAGAATATAATATGCGCAGAGCTTTTTCCTGAATTTGACTGCCTTTATTTTCCTGTAATAATTTCTTATTTTCGTCAGAAAGTAAGTGATAACGATAGGCAAAATAGCCTGAGTTAATATCTTTGCGGTAATCATCCCCTAAATAAAAATCATTATCTTTCATAAAATCAGCATTTTTATTTTGCTGATAAAAATCAGTGGCGGCTTTGTAGGCCTCATTTTTATTATCATTGCCAAAAAGAAGAATTATTTTTTGTGCAGCTTGTTGTGAAACTAATTTAAATGCCTCTTCTTTGAGAGGATTTTTTTCTTCGCTTGGTAATAGCGAAAATATATCTGTTTGGATTTTAATTGGCGAAAATAGCAGACTAAGAGGGATAAGCGCTAAAATTAATATCAGCGCAATTACAGTTATTTTGTGTCTAATAATTGAAATAATTGTTTTCTGCATCTGTTAACTGTGATTTGCCAAGGTTATATAGTTGAATTTTTGTGCTATCACCATTGCTTTCTTTAAATAGAATATTTTCCGTGTTTTGGCTGCCGGTGACGGAAATTTCTGTGATTACTCCCTTAACGGTTTTGTTGGTAGGCCGCAAGCCCAAAGTCCAACGTTTTCCTTCCCTAACAAAAAAGACATCAAAGTGTTTTGACAGCTGTTCATATTTGCCAGAAAAAATGGATTGCAGGATGCCAGAAAATTCATTGAAGAATGCATTGCTTTCGGCAGGAATAAGCTTTTTCTCGTCATTTTCAATCTGTATAAGGCCTTTTGGAGTGAAAATGTAAGTTACTTCAAAGGGTTTGTTAATTTTCCAATAGAACCCTTTTTCTTTTGCGTAAATCATTTTACCTGATGAGTTTAGATCTTTTTGTAGTCCGTTGATTTTTTTTGTCTGACGAAAATCAGTTTTTAAAATTTTTGGTTGGGGAATGGTTTTTTCTATATTGGCGATATCTTCATTTTTTACAGGATAAGAAAAAACATCAGCATAAGCTGATAACGAAATAAGAGACTGAACAATAATAAATAATAGTAATTTTTTCATAAGGTTATTTTTATTTGAATTTATCAAGAAGAACATCAGGTGAAACATAACATGTTTCTTTGGTTTGCATGTTAATGGCTATTTGCATTGTTTCTGCATCAGTAATTTTTTCGCCAGTTTTTTTGTCTGTAATTAGATATTTAATTTTAATACAATTTTCATACTCAATAAGCTTGGCGTCAATTTTAACCTCTTGCTCAAAGAATGAAGATTTTATGTATTTTATTTTCATGCTTACAATTGGCCAAGCGTAGCCACTTGCATGCATTTGATTATAGTTATAACCGATTTTATTCATAAGCGCGCAACGGGCAATCTCAAGATATTTTGCATAATGTCCGTGCCATGCAATGCCCATGGAATCAACATCAAAAAATGGAATTTTAACAACCACAGAAGCCTCAAGGTTTTTATTCATAAATTTTCCATTTTTCATTTTGGATATTACTTACGAAAAGACGCAGAGTTTCTTCAAGAGGTCTGTCTGTTGTTAAAAAATCAAAATCTTTATTTAGCTCTTGGTACATTTGATAAAGTGGACGTGATAAATTTTTCTTTATAGCATTTTCACTACCAAAGCGTAATCGCAAACCTTGTATGGCAGCAAGCATTAGGGCGGCAGCAACTTGTTCGGTTAACTGTAGCACGCGTATACAATCGCGTGCGGCGATTGTTCCCATACTGACTTTATCTTGATTATGACATTCCGTAGAGCGTGAAAACACACTTGCAGGCATAGTGTTTTTTAATGCCTCAGCTGTCCATGCGGAAACACCTATTTGCACTGCTTTAAAGCCGTGATTAAGATTTTCTTCGCCTTTTTTATTACCAACCAGATTAGCAGGTAATCCTCTGTTAAACTTTTCGTCAACTAAAAGCGCCATTTGCCTGTCCATCATATCAGCAAGATTTGCTACAACGTTTTTCATAGAGTCCATAACAAAAGCAATATGTCCGCCATAAAAATGTCCACCATGCATAATTTTTTTATTATCAGGGTCTATAATAGGATTATCATTTGCACTGTTTAGTTCAGTCTCAATTGTGCTTTTGAACATTGGTAAGGCATCCATTAAAACACCTACAATATGCGGAGCACAACGTAGAGAATATTGATCCTGTAATCTTGAAGATTGTTCATGAGTTTTGGTTTTTACACCTATGTCTTCTCTTATCCAGCTAGCAACCTGCATCTGCCCTAAATGTGGTTTGACGCTGAATAGTAATTCGTCAAAATGGAAATGGTTGCCATCTGCTGCGATAGAAACCATAGCAGTTAAGCGGCTGCATAATTGGCCTAAATAAAAAGCTCTTCTATATGCAAGGCAGGCAACTGCTGTCATAACAGCAGTACCATTCATCAATGCCAGCCCCTCTTTTGGTTTTAGCCGTAGAGGCTTATAGCCAAGTTTTTTTAGTATTTCGGAAGCAAGATAAGTTTTGTTTTTATAGATAACTTTCTGTTCGCCAGTTAGAGTTCTAGCGATATAAGAAAGAGGAGTTAAATCGCCGCTTGCACCAACAGAGCCTTCCTCCGGTATAAGGGGTAAAATATCGTGTTTAAGTAATATTTCCAAATATTCAAGCAATGTAAAACTTATTCCCGAAAATCCCCGTGCTAAAGAGCAAAGCCTTGTGGCAATAATTGCTCTTGTGGTTTCAGAGTCAAAATAAGCACCAAGGCCACAACCATGAAATCTTGTTAAGTGTAATGGAAGTTGTTCATGCAGGCTTTTTGGAATTTTTTTTGTACAGGAATCGCCATATCCTGTTGTAACGCCATATATCACACCATCTTTTTCAAGTACCTGTTTTAAGAAATCAGCGCCTTTATTTATTTGTGCAATATAAGATTTTTTTCTATTTAGGACGGCCTTTTCTTCCTGTCTTGCTATGGCAACAACATCATCAATTGTAATAAAGGCTTCGCCGAATTTTATATCTGACATGGCTTCTTATGATTTATGTGGTTTTAATAGTTTTACTATAGATGTAAGCAATTTATAAAACAACTCACAAACAAGCTCTGCATGTG
>CAZOKN010000008.1:0-54050 GCA_964580525.1 uncultured Rickettsiaceae bacterium | reverse complement strand
ATGCTAGTAGAGCGCGGAATTGTTATTGAACTGGATAAAAAAGCCAAAGAATGGTTGGCTGATAAAGGTTATGACCCGGTTTATGGTGCAAGACCGCTAAAGCGTGTTATTCAGCAAGAATTGCAGAATAAATTAGCGCGTATGGTGCTCGAAGGTAGCGTTAAAAATGGCGATAATATTCTGGTTTCTGCCGGTGTTTCCGAGCTTATTATCGAGGTTAGTAAGCAGAAGAAGGTCGCTTAAAGCTAATTTATGCAGAGTAATTAAGATGAAAAGGGAGAAATTTGGTTGATTTCCCCATTCCTTAACGAGCTGTTAATAAAATTGTCCTTAAATTAAACATATTTCTGCATTTCGTTAACCATTTATCAATTAGTAGTTGCTAGTATTACGGTATAAGTAACTATTTAGGCATTTTATGTTAGTTGATATTGGACAAACTACATACGTAAACCCAGCGATCTCAAGGAAAGAGTCGGTGTTTGGTAGTTCGTATAAAGATGCTAAAAACTCTAAGGATTTGGTTTCTTACGAGAACGTAAGGTCTGATGATAAAAAATCAGTTACTTATGCCTTGGATGTTGTGGAATGTTCTGATTGTAAAGATGGTGGAGATTCTCAACAAAGTTTTATTACTTATTCTCAAAAAGGTATCTCTTCTGATTCAACAAAATCTGATGGCAAAGTTCATAATATATTCGAAGATACAAAACAGGCTATATTATCAGCAAGTGCTTTCAGGGCAGGTCTTGGTGTTGCTGAGAAGAAAGATGAATTCCTAGGAGTTTTACTTGATATTAAGGGCGTTTAATTCTTAATATTTTTCTACAAATATTCACATCACAATTATTTACATTTTTTGTCGACAATTCCAAAGAAGAAAGATTCCATAAGTGAAGAAGCTTTGTTTTTTAAGCTAATTATTTTGGGATTACGTAGATATTCGTAGGCTATTCCGGTTATATAGCAAATAAGCGATAGTGTTAGAAGTTGTGAATCGGCGTGTGCTGGTATATGATCTTTTTTCTTTGCTCTTTCAAAATATTCTGAAAATAATTTAATGCTTTCGATTTTTCTTTGATTTTGAGACTCAAGAACCTCTGCCATTTCTCCTGAATAATCACATTTTAAGAAGAATATAGTCAAAATACGATTTTTTCTTTTATCAGTTTCTAAGTCGGATAGTAATTTTGTACATATCTCTTTAAGTTCTTTTAGAGGACAATCTTTATTTTTTTCAAATCCTTGTAGAATCATTTCAGAAAATGGCTTATAAAGCTGATCGTGTAATGCTTGGAAAATATCCAGTTTATTTTTGAAATGCCAATATACAGCACCTCGGGTTACTCCGGCTCCTTCGGCAATTTCTTCTAGGCTGGAATTGGCAAAGCCTTTTTTAAAGAAAACCTCTATGGATGCATTAAGGATAGATTCTCTGGTTTCGTTAGCATCTTCTTTTGTTTTTCGAGCCAAAAATTAATCTCCATAAGGTAATATATTACTATACATACATGTATGTATATGGTATAGTCCACGTATCTTTTTGTAAAGAAATAAAATAAAAATAAGAAGCATCTGATGAAAAAGAATATTTTAGTTATCGTTGTAATTGCCATTCTTATGGTGGCTTCTGCTGTATACATAGCGCTTAATAAGAAGGGTGGCGCTCCTGTTCCTGCTAACTTGATGGCAGAGCAACCTCCATTGGAAGTTCCTGCTATTGTTATAAAATCTGCATCGGCGATGATATACGAAGAATTGCCAGGCAGGACAACTGCTTATAAATCGGCTGAAATTCGTCCTCAAGTTAGCGGCATTGTAACTGAGAGGCTTTTTGAGGAAGGTAGTGCGGTTCAAGAAGGTCAGCAACTATATCAAATTAATCCTGATTTGTATAAAGCCACTTTAGACAGTGCTTTGGCTGATTTAGGTAAGGCGCAAGCAAATGTAAAATCAGTTTTTACAAAGAATGAAAGATATAAAGACCTGGTTAAAATTAATGCTATAAGCAAGCAAGAATATGATGATACTCAGGCAAATTTAGCTCAAGCTCAGGCTGAAGTTGCTATTGCTGAAGCGTCTGTGGCCAGTGCTAAAATTAATCTGAATTATACGAAAGTTTATGCACCAATATCTGGTAGAATTGGTAAATCTTCTGTTACTAAAGGCGCGCTTGTAACAGCTAGCCAGACTCAGGCTTTGGCTACAATTACGCAACTGGATCCTATGTATGTTGATATGACTCAATCTAGTGCTGACTTAATGCGTCTGCGCCATAAAATGGAAGGTGGGGAAAACATTCCTGTAAAATTAATTTTGGATGGAGAGTCAGAATATAAATATGAAGGAAAATTGCAGTTCCACGAAGTGACTGTTGATCAAACAACTGGCTCTGTACAATTGCGTGCCTTATTCCCAAATCCTGATGGTTTGTTGTTGCCTGGCCTTTTTGTTAGGGCGCGTTTGCAAATGGAATATCCTGATGCGATACTGATACCGCAAAAAGCTTCCGTTCGAAATCCTGATGGAACGTTGGCTGTGTGGGTTGCAGATAAAGAAAATGTAATTAATCCTAGAGTGGTTGAAGTGGAAAAATCAATTTTGGATGGTCAGTGGGTCGTAAAAAGTGGATTAAATTCTGGTGATATTGTAATTACAGGTGCTATTATAAGCTTGAAGCCAGGTATGAAAGTTTCACCAAAAATTGAATCTGAAAATATTCCTGTAGCTCCAGAAGCTGCTCCAAACGCAGATGGTAAATAGGTATGTCTAGATTTTTTATTGATCGTCCTGTTTTTGCTTGGGTGATTGCAATCATTATAATGATTGCCGGAATTCTTTCTATTACGAACTTGCCAATTGAGCAATATCCTAATATTGCACCTCCTTCAGTTTCAATAAGGGCCAGCTATCCTGGTGCTTCGTCAGTAACTCTTGAAAATAGTGTTACTCAGGTAATTGAACAAAAATTGTCTGGTATTGATAATTTACGATATTTTAGTTCTAGTACGGACTCTGCTGGAAATGCATCAATTACCGTTACATTTGAAAATGGAACTGATCCAGATATAGCCCAAGTTCAGGTTCAGAATAAAGTACAGTCTGCTATTTCTCTTTTGCCTCAAGAAGTTCAAAGTCAGGGTGTAACAGTTACTAAATCAAATGGTAGCTTCCTTTTAGTTGCGGGTTTTTATTCAGAAGATGGAAGTATAAGCCAGCAAGAATTGGGTGATATGCTTTCTTCCAAAATACAAGATTCAATTTCCCGCATTAACGGAGTGGGTAACGTTACTGTATTTGGTGATCCACATTCTATGCGGATATGGCTAAATCCCCATAAATTGCTTAGTTATAATATGACGGTTATGGATGTTAGTGCGGCAATTCGCGATCAAAATATAGACGTTTCTGCCGGACAAATTGGTGGTCTTCCTGCGGTTCCTGGCCAACAGATTAATGCTACTATAACAGCTCAATCGCGTCTGCAAACAGTTGATGATTTTAATAAAATTATACTGCGTGTTAATACAGATGGATCGCAAGTGCGGTTGAGTGATGTAGCACGTGTTGAACTTGGTGCTCAGACTTATACAAGGCTTGTGCGTTATAAGAGGCAGCCAGCTGCTGGTATAGCGGTCAGCCTTGCAACGGGTGCAAATGCATTACAAACTGCTGATGATGTTAAAGCAAAAATAGCTGAATTATCTAAATTCTTGCCAGAAAAAGTTAAAATTATTTATCCATACGATAGCACGCCTTTCGTTAGACTTTCTATTAAAGGAGTTGTTGAAACTTTGATAGAAGCGATATTTCTCGTATTCTTGGTTATGTACTTATTCTTGCAAAATTTCCGAGCAACGTTAATTCCTACAATTGCTGTCCCTGTAGTTTTGCTGGGAACTTTTGCAGTGCTTGCTGCTTTTGGTTTTACCATAAACGTTCTTACAATGTTTGCGATGGTATTAGCGATTGGTTTGTTAGTTGACGACGCGATTGTTGTTGTAGAGAACGTAGAAAGAATTATGAGCGAAGAAGGACTCCCTCCTAAAGAAGCAACCCGCAAATCTATGGATCAGATTACTGGTGCATTGATAGGTATTGCGCTTGTGCTTTCTGCGGTATTTATACCAATGGCATTTTTTAAAGGTTCTGCCGGTGCAATTTATCGCCAATTTTCTTTGACCATTGTGTCTGCAATGGGGCTTTCTGTTTTAGTAGCACTAATACTTTCGCCATCACTTTGCGCTACATTATTAAAGCCAGTAGAAAAAGGGCATGGTGAACAACGAACAGGATTCTTTGGTTGGTTTAATCGTAAATTTAATAATGGTCGTAATAATTACGTAAAAACTTCTGGCTATATCAGCAGAAGAACATCTAGATTCCTTGTTGTTTATGGTGGTCTTGTGGGGGGATTGATGTTTTTATTTTCGATTTTACCAGGCTCTTTCCTACCTGATGAAGATCAGGGTGTTATGTATTTAATGGCCTCTGCTCCTCCAGGTTCAACTTCAGAGCGTACTCTTGAAAGTGTGAAGCAGATAGAGGATTACTTCCTTGCAAATGAGAATGATACAATCGACCATCTATTTACAGTAACAGGATTTAGTTTTGCGGGTAGTGCTCAAAATATGGCTCTTGGCTTCGTGGGACTAAAAGATTGGAAGGATAGAGAAAAAGCAGAGCAAACAGTATTTTCTCTCGCAAGGCGTTCTATGGGTGCTTTTCAGAAAATTAAGGATGTTACAGCGTTTGCTTTTTATCCGCCGCCAATAAGGGAACTTGGTAATTCTTCCGGATTTGATTTTCAGCTTCTTGATCGTGGAGGGCTCGGCCACGAAGCACTCATGAATGCAAGAAACCAAATGTTGGGTATGGCAGCGAAGAATCCAAAATTGCAGGCAGTACGACCTAATGGTCTTAGTGACGTGTCAGAATATAAAATTGATATTGATAACGAAAAAGCAACTGCTCTTGGTATCTCTATAGCTAATATAAACCAAACTCTGCAAACTGCATGGGGCTCTGCTTATGTTAACGATTTTATTGATAAAGGTCGTATTAAAAAAGTTTATATACAGGCAGATGCTCCATATAGAATGATGCCAGAAGATGTTAGCCAGTGGTATGTGCGTAATAATAAAGGGCAGATGGTATCTTTTGATAATTTTTCTTCTGCACGTTGGACATACGGTTCGCCAAAACTTGAAAGATTTAACGGCAGTAGTTCCGTTAATATTCAGGGTTCTGCTGCGCCTGGTATAAGTACGGGAGAGGCAATTCATGAAATGGAAAAAATGGCTGCTAGCCTACCTAGCGGTATTGGTTATGAATGGACAGGACTTTCTTATGAAGAAAAACTTTCAGGTGCTCAAGCGCCAGCGCTTTATGCCTTATCTGCAATTATAATATTCCTTTGCCTTGCAGCTCTTTATGAAAGTTGGTCAGTGCCATTTTCAGTTATGCTTGTTGTACCTTTGGGTATTATAGGTACTGTAATGGCCGCTAATATTTTTAAACTAGGTAATGACGTTTATTTCCAGGTAGCATTATTAACAACAATGGGACTTACCGCTAAAAATGCTATATTAATTGTAGAGTTCGCGAAAAACCTTTATGAACAGGGTCATGACTTGAAAGAAGCAACTATGAAAGCAGCAAAACTGCGCTTCCGGCCAATTATAATGACCTCAATGGCATTTATTCTTGGGGTATTGCCACTTGCTCTTGCAAGAGGTGCGGGTTCGGCAAGTCAGCATGCTATAGGAATTGGTGTTATGGGCGGGATGTTGGCGGCAACATTGCTTGCTATATTGTTTGTTCCATTATTCTATATCTGGGTGCAGACAATAGCTTTAAATAGAAAAAGTAAGAAATAGGTGAGTAGTGAATAATAAATCATTAACACAAATATTGGCGATATCACTTCTGCTTCTTCAAGGCTGTACTATGATGCCAAAATATTCACGGCCGGTTCTTCCTGTTGCGGATAAATGGAATAGCAATGTTAATCAGATTTCGCCAGAAGAAAAGTCTGAACCAGTTGATAAAACTGGCTGGAAAGATTTTTTCACCTTGCCACAACTACAAAAAGTTATTCAAACAGCTCTGGATAATAATCGTGATTTGAGAGTAGCAGCTTTGAATGTTGAGGCTGCAAGACAATTATATCGAGTTAAGCGTTCTGACCTGCTTCCTCATATTGATGGTGAGGCCTCTGGTGCCAGACAAAATATTCCAAAAAATATAAGTAGTACAGGGCAGGAATATATTAGCTCAAGATATGAAACTAATCTTGCTAGCACAGCATTTGAATTGGATTTGTTTGGTAAATTGCGTAGCCAGAACAAAGCTGCTTTAGATACTTATCTTGCAACACAATCTGCAAGAGATGCAGTTCAGATCGCTTTAATTGCCGAAACTGCAAATGCTTATTTACAATTAATGGCAGAACGTAAAATTCTGAAGGTTACAGAAGAGACTTTATCGACACAGAATAAATCTTATGAACTTATTTCAAAAAGCTATGCAAAGGGTGTCGGCTCGAAACTTGATGTAGCACAGGTGCGTACTGCTGTTGAAACAGCAAAAGCTAATAATGCGCTTTATACTCGCCTTGTTGCGCAAGATGAAAATGCCTTGCAGTTGTTGTTGGGTTCTAGTGAAAATATTTCATTAGATGAAAAAACATTAGACGATATTACTTTTGAAAAGAAATTGCCTGTTGATGTGCCATCGAAAGTTTTATTGGAAAGGCCGGATGTAAAAAAGGCTGAATATGAACTACAATCGGCTAATGCCAATATAGGTGCTGCACGGGCTGCTTTCTTTCCAACCATATCACTTACAGGATCTTATGGTTTTGCTAGTAGTGATCTTTCAAATTTATTTTCTGCAGGCTCGGGTGGTGCTTGGAGCTTTGCCCCAAGTGTAACAATGCCTATTTTTGAAGCTGGCAAGAACGCTGCTAATTTAAAATATACTCAAGTGCAAAAAGATATTGCTATTGCTGAATATGAAAAATCTATTCAGACAGCATTTAAAGAAGTATCTAATGAGCTTGCGGCTCTTCAAACATTAAGCGATGAGCTTGAGGCAAGACGGCAGCTTGTTAATGCGACTAAAGAAACCTATGATCTTTCTTATGCTAGATATAAACAGGGTATTGATAGCTTCCTTAGCGTTCTGGATGCACAACGATCATTATTTATTGCTGAGCAAAATGTTATAGAAACAAAAAAGAGTTTGTTCTCTAATCAAGTGAATCTTTATAAAGCATTGGGTGGCGGTGTACGCTAATATCAGTAATAGTATTTAAATTTTTTTCCAATATTGTAAAAATGTTAGGCATAGCATTAGATTAATGCTATGAACAAAGCTATATTTGATTTTTTCCAGTTAATGCAAGAGTTTTACTTGCTTTGGAAAATTTCAGAGTGTAGTTTGCTATTATAAATTTCAATTAGGAGTTATTTTTTATGAATAAAACTGAGCTTGTTGCAGCTATTGCAAAAGATGCAGAACTTTCAAAAGTTGATGCAGAGAGCGCTTTGAATGCTTTTATAGCTGCTGTTACTAAAGCAGTTAAAAAAGGTGATAAAGTTACTATTCCAGGATTTGTAACTATATCTAAAGCAAAGCGTAAAGCGCGTACTGGACGTAACCCACAAACTGGCAAAGAAATAAAGATTGCTGCTAAGAATGTAGCTAAATTTAAAGCTGGTAAAACTTTGCAAGATGCAGTGAAATAGATATTTTTCACTTACTTTGGATAATGCAGTCTTGACGTTGGTTCTGTTTGCTCCATTGTCGTAAGGCTGCATTTTTTCTTTTAAGGAATGTAGTTGTCTGGTGTTTTGATTGAAAAAATTAAGCTGCTAATTCTTTAGAACGCTTACAGGCAGAAGAAGTTGCTTCGTTCATTAGTTGGCCAAGGCCGTTTTTGCCTTCTAATACTTTTAGTGCAGCTTCGGTTGTGCCACCTGGGCTTGTGACCTGAACTTTCAAATCATTTACGTTCTTGTCAGAAGTTTTGGCTAATTTGGCGCTACCCATAACAGTTGAATAGGCTAATGATTTTGCCAAATCTTTTGGCAGGCCTAGTTTAATTGCGGATTCTATTAAACATTCCATAAAGTGAAAAACATAGGCAGGGCCGCTGCCTGATATTGCTGTTACTGCATCAAGCAATTTTTCATCCTTAATCCAAAAGAATTCTCCCACAGATGAAAATAATTTAGAGGCACGTTCTTTCGACTCTTTATCAACATTTTTATTGGCAACTGCAACGGTTGCTCCTTCTTTCACAATTGCTGGCAAGTTGGGCATGGTTCTAATAATTTTTGCTTTTTTACCAAGGAATTTTTCAAAAAATCCTATGGTTTTTCCTGCAGCTATTGAAATGAAAAGGCTACTTTTTAGATTGTCATGCTTAAAAAACGGCATGATAGATTCTATTATCTGTGGTTTTACAGCAAATATAACAACGTTAAATTCGCTTATATCAAAAAAAGTTTCATTAATGCCTTTAACAACGTTAACGCCGTAAGTTTCTTTGAGAATTTTTGCTGTTTCAGCGCTTGGTTCAACGACAGTCATTTTGTGAGCTGGAACTCTACCAAGGAAACCTTCAAGAAGGGCACTGCCCATTCTGCCACATCCAACCAATAAAACGCTTTCATTAATCATTATTGTTCCAGATCTTTAATTTTCTTTTTTAGTTTTTCCTGCTCAAGGCGTGCTTTCTCAAGCATTTCTTTTACTATTTCAAATTCTTCTCTGGTTACAAGATTTCTCTTTTTAAGAACTTCATCAATTTTATGGCTCACCGCTTCTTCAAATTGATTTTTCATATCTGACATGGAATTGAAAGCAGTGTCCATCGCAGAACCAGCTAACTTTACAAAATCCTCAAAAAATTTATTATCCTTTGACATATTGCCTCTTTTGCTTGCTTATATTAGTTTCAAAGAAGATGATAAAAAAAATATAATTACAACAAGTATAGATGAAAAAGAATGATAAGCTACCCCAATATTGATCCTGTAATACTTGAAATTGGTCCCTTAGCTATCAGGTGGTATTCAGTTGCCTATATAATCGGTATAGTAGGTGGTTGTTGGTATGCTGATATATTAAACAAAAAGCCACCAGTGATAAAAAATCTGAAAGTTTCTGATGATTTTATGGTCTGGGTTATATTTGGTATAATTTTAGGCGGTAGAATTGGTTACGTCTTATTTTATAATCTGCCATTCTATCTAGAAAATCCGATTGATGCTTTAAAAGTGTGGCAAGGAGGCATGTCATTTCATGGCGGCTTACTTGGTTTTATAGCGGCAACTTCAATTTTCTGCCGTAAATATAAAATTAATGTTCTTTCTTTATTAGATTTGGCGGCTTGTGTAACTCCTATTGGGCTGTTCTTTGGTCGTCTGGCAAATTTCATTAATGGTGAATTATATGGCCGAGTGACAGACTCCTCTTTAGGCATGATTTTCCCAAATGGTGGGCCATTACCGCGCTATCCAAGTCAGCTATTTGAAGCAACTCTGGAAGGTTTATTGTTGTTTTCAGTAATGTTTTTGCTAACTAAATATACAAATATAAAATCATACACAGGAAGGTTATCTGGCATATTCCTTTGCTGGTATGGTTTGTCACGCATGTTTCTGGAAAATTTCCGCGAACCGGACGAGCAAATAGGATTTTTATTTTATCACATAACAACTGGACAAATGCTTTCAATGCCTATGTTGTTATTAGGTATTTTTATGCTGTTAAGAAAAGTGAAAATAAACAATGCCGCTTAATTCACACCTTATAAAACTTATTGAAAAAAATGGTGGTAGCATAAATATCGCAGAATTTATGGCGGAAGCTTTAATGAATCACGAGCATGGCTATTATCAAAAAACTTCACCTTTTGGTAAGGCGGGAGATTTTGTAACTTCGCCAGAAATTAGCCAGGTTTTTGGTGAGTTGATTGGAATATGGTGTGCTCATAGCTGGCAGCAAATGGGAATGCCATCTGATTTTAATCTAGTTGAATTAGGGCCAGGCCGTGGGACATTGATGCATGATTTATTGCGTGGAACAAAAAACATTTCGGGTTTGCATGCTGCGATGAACATTTTTATGTTTGAGGGCAGTAGCAAACTACAGCAAATCCAGAAAAACTGTCTTAGCTCTTATGCCAGAAAAATTACCTGGATTAATAAGATAGAACATTTGCCAACAGATAAGCCTTGTATAATAATCGCTAACGAATTTTTCGACGCGTTGCCAATTCATCAATATGTGAAGCAAAATGGTAAATGGTGTGAACGTGTCATATCTTTTGCCAGTGATAAATATCTAAAATTTTTACTTACTCAGAAAGAAGCTATTAATCGTGTTATCGATTTGAAGCATCCTAATGCGGATGATGGTTCTTTTGTTGAGACATGTCCTGCTGCTATAACTATATTCAAAGAATTGTCTAAGCTAATACACAGCAAAGGTGGTGCAGGACTTATCATTGATTATGGTTATGATAAATATGGCTATGAAAATACTCTGCAGGCAGTTAAAAACCATAGCTATCACCCTGTTCTGGAAAATCCTGGTGAGGCTGATATTACTGCGCATGTTGATTTTGTGGCTTTACAAGAAGCTGCTTGTGATTGCAAAATCACACCTTACTTAACTACACAAAGAGATTTTTTGCTTAGTATGGGAATTGAAACAAGAAAAAATACATTATTGAACAACGCTGATAATAGCCAAAAAAACGATATAATTTCATCGATAGACAGATTGATTAATCCTAAGGAAATGGGTAGTCTGTTCAAGGTTCTTGCCGTTATGAACCACAAATTACCAAAACCGGCGGGGTTCTAGAAATGACAACACAAACAAAAACATTAACCAAGCCTGAGATAATTACCTGTCAAAAATTTGGCAATAACAGTAAAATACGTCACGGATTTTTTAAAAGAATCGGAGGTGTTAGCGAGGGGATATATTCTTCATTAAATTGTGGTCCTGGTTCAAAAGATAATCCTGACAATGTTAAGAAAAACCGTGATATTGCAGTAAATACTTTTACTAACGCTGAAATTGTTGATTCAGAAAATCTACATACTCTATATCAAATTCATAGCAATAAAGTTGTGACCATCATTGATAAATTTGAAGAAAGGCCGCAGGCTGATGCTCTAGTAACTAATAAACCTGGAATGGTACTTGGAATATTAACGGCGGATTGTACACCGGTTTTGTTTTCGGATGAGAATGCAAAAATAATCGGAGCGGCGCATGCAGGATGGAAGGGGGCATGTGGTGGCATATTAGAAAATACAGTTGCGGAAATGGTAAGGCTGGGTTCCAGACAGGATAATATAAAAGCCGTTATTGGTCCCACTATCAGGCAAAAATCCTATGAAGTTGGTGCAGAATTTTATGATAGATTCTTAGAATTTAGCAGTGATAATTCAGTTTTTTTTATTCCTTCCAAGAAAGATGATCATTATATGTTCGACTTACCTGCTTATGTGGCATCACGCTTAAATAATATGGGTCTAAAACAAGTTACAGATGTAGGCCTGGATACTTGTTCTGACAAGGAAAGTTTTTTTAGCTATCGTCGCTCATGCCTTAATAATGAAGGTGATTATGGCAGGAATCTATCGGTGATTATGCTGGATACCTAAGCCGCCTCTTCCTTGTTCTTCGTGGATGGGAAGAGCAGGCCTGTCACTTCTTTCAGCAAGTCTTTTATTTCAATTGCGCCAGGGCTGGAAGGAGAAACTTCCGTGATACATTTGCCCTCGAGCATAGAGCTTGCAAAGGAAATCCGGTTGGCGATTTTTGTATCCATCAGGTTAGAGAATTTTTTCTCCATATCTTTGGAAAGTTTAGAATTAGCCACAACACGATTCATTAAAACTCTGTGTGGTATACGCTCAGTAACAGCTAATTCCAAAGTGGAATTTGTTGCCCATAAATCCATCGGGCTTGGTTGAACTGGAATTATCACAAGGTCAGAGTTACGTATAGCCGTTTTAGTTTCTGTTTGAATGTGTGGAGGACTATCAACTATGATAATGTCGACTTCGCGTCTTATCATATTAATCTCGCTAGGCAATCTCCATCCGGATACTGTAACCAGGCGCATACCTGTATAATCCTTGCCGAATTCTTCTTCGCGCATATTATGCCATTGTGTCAGACTGCCTTGTGGATCTATATCGATTATTGCAACACGCTTGCCACGTTGGCTAAAAGCTGTTGCTAGATGTGCTGCTATTGTTGTTTTGCCAGCGCCGCCTTTTTGTTGAGCTATTGTGATAACTTTGTATGATGTCATAACTTGAACCCGAAATAAGTTAAATCATTTTAACTAATAGTTGTATAGCATGAGTGACGACATAAAACAAGCAGCGAGATTAATCAAAACGGGCAAAATTGTTTGCTTCCCTACTGAAACGGTTTATGCGCTGGCAGCAAATGCTGAAAATGCAGAATCAATATATGGTATATATAAATTAAAGGGACGTGATTTCAAAAAACCATTAGCCTTACTTGTAAAAAATATTACAGATGCAGAAAAAGTAGCTTTAGTTGATAAGCGAGCAGAAAAACTTTTTTCAGCTTTTTCTCCGGGACCGCTGACTTTGATATTACCGAAAATACCAAGAACCTCTGTTGCAAAAAACATTAATCCTGATGGCAGTACTATTGCAGTGCGTATTCCCGATAATAAAATTGCGCTGGATATTTTAGAGGAAGCCGGATGCTTTGTTGCAGCAACGAGCACTAATATTTCAGGATCTCCGGAAGCTACAGATGCCCAGATGGTTAGAAGTTATTTTGGAGAGGATGATTTATACCTAATAGATGGTGGCAAATGTGATATTGGCCTGGCTTCAACTATTATCGATTTATCAGGAGAGAAGGCTATTATAGTAAGGCAGGGCAATATAACAAGCGATCAAATTTTTACTGTTCTTGGTAAGTAGATTACATATCCGCACACATTATGTCTATATATCCGGCCATATTTGCACAATTTGTGTTTGGAGCACCAGCACATGGAAGTGGGCTTATAGTGCTATATACCTGGCCATTTGCAGCATTGCATATAGCGGAATCTGTTACTGCGTTTGCGCTGGATAAAATATTGGTTTTTGTTTTATATCTAACAATATCATCAAAAGTACTGGTAGTATCTTTCTGTACAAATATATTATCGAAAGCACCTGAATCATTACCGGCATTGCTCATCTCACCAGCATCTGCAGAAGCAGCCAACCTTGAACCAACATCATGTTTCCATGCACCATTACCATTCTTTCCATGGCTAATTAATACGTAAACAGCCGTAGTTGTTATTGCTGTGCCTGTTGAGTCATTAATCTGTATAGAACCATTAGATGTATATTTGAAGCACGCTACAGCTCCAGCAGGTTTGCCCACGTTGCAGGCAGCATTTGTCCAGCGGTTATTAGCAAATCTATAGTCTATTACGAATGTAAATTTTCTGCCCCAACCATCAAACATATAATCATCGGGCAAAAATAATGTCTTCACAGGAACAACTCCCGCATATACATTACCACCGCTACCGCTATTATTGAAGTTATTGTTTGCACAGCCAGTTGAAGAAGCTGTTCCCGCAACGCCATAAGAGCTGCTTGCAGTGGTTAGGGTTCCATCTGCAGGACAAACAAAAGATAGCCCCCAATATGGTATTAGATATAATTCCAGAGCTTTTTCAATGGCATCCATTTTTTTATTGGTTTCAGCTATTTTATCAGATTCTGTTTTTTGAATAGCTAAAGTCAACGCACCACTTAAAGTGACACCTATAACAGTCAACACCACTGAAAGTTCTACAAGTGAGAATCCCTTGATATTTTTTTTGCTATTTTTACAATTATTCATAAAAATTATTCCTGAATCCAAATATCTTTTTAACGCAAACATCGACTATATACTTCTGTCATGAAAGACTCGCACATAGATTCATCCGATACTCCGGTACAGTCATTAGAAGAAGTATTCTGTGTTTCCAGAGCTATTTTGGATATCGGACAAAATAAATTGTACCATACATTCCCTGTAGAATAGACTATTTGCGAATGGTCTTTATATCTAACAATATCATCAAAATATTCCCTACTACCAGCAGCCAGGGTTGTATCATCTTTTTTCACAAAATCTTTCTGAACAAATATGTTATCAAAAGCTGTGGCAGATCCAGCTGTATCAAGCTCACCATTTTCAAGTTCTGCAGCAGAACCGGAGCGATATGGGTTACCAACCGGAAAGCCATTCACTCTGGTAGATCCACCATTTTTAGGATAAGCACCGTGACCATTCTCGCCATGACTCATTAAAACATATATTATATCTTGTGGGCTTGATGTGCTGCCTCCAGCAAAATTGATAGTTATGGACATGTTCCATACCCCAACAAAACAAAAATAATCTGTATAACAATTTGTGTTGGTAATAACGTTATTTGCTGCGTATACGTTAACTACATAAGTAAATCTTCTGCCCCAACCATCAAACATATAATCATCTGGCAATTGCAGGCTTCTAACCGGCACAACTCCTCCGGATATTTTTGTACCATTTGCTCCATAGTTGAAATTAGCATTTGGGCAGGAAGTAGTTGTTGGTGTTCCTTCTAATCCAAAACTTGCATTGGTGATTGCTAACGTACCATCTGCAGGACATGGCATTCTAAGGTTAAGCGTAACGAATCCGGTGAGTGCTTCCTCTATTCTGTCCATTTTGTCATTTGTTTCCCTGGTTTTATTATAACGGTCATTGGAAACAGCCATAGAAATAGCGCTTGCGGCAATGGTTCCAACAATAACAAGAGAAACTGACAGCTCGGTTAACGAGAAGCCTTTTGAGAAAAATTTTCTGCCTTTAAACAGCTTTTTCATTGAGTCGCATTTGTTAATATAGTGTTACTACATTATACCATTTTATAGCCTAAAAGTTAATAAAGTATGATAATTCTGTACTTTAATGTATTTACTAGTACCATTAGTTGATAAAGACCATTAAATAAAGGCTAAAAATGGAAATAGTTATCGATAAATGGATGGGTGTGATTATAGCCCTGGTGTTTGGCATGCTATTTGGCAGTTTTGCCACTATGGCCAGCTATAGGATACCCAGGGGAGAAGATTTAGTAGTTAAAAGATCTGGCTGCCCATCTTGTGGCCACCATCTTGGGTTTTTGGATCTTTTTCCTCTATTTTCATGGCTTTTTAACCTAGGGAAATGCCGTTATTGCAAGGTAGCTATATCATGTCGGTATCCTTTAACTGAAGCTTTCATGGCTACATTATTTGTTATGGTTTATCTAATATACGGCTTTACCTTGGTTTCCTTGCCTATCTACGCGTTGGTGGTTGTTCTTGTAATTATAACTGTTATAGATTTCGAGCATCAGATCATTCCTGATATTCTACAGATTGCCATAATCCCAATTGGCATTCTATATCGCTACAATGCTGAATCAGAATTAAGTGAATATTTCACCGGGCCACTTGCCGGCCTATTTATCTCATTGTCTTTAAGATATGGATTCTGGCTTTGGAAAAAGAAGGAAGGACTAGGTATGGGCGATGTAAAATTCTTCGCCGTAGCTGGTTTATTCTTAGGAATTCAGGGTTTCGTACCTTTTATGCTTATGTCAGGCTTAATGGGAATTTTTACATCCCTAATATGGAAAAAACTCGGAAAAGGCCCTGAATTCCCTTTTGCTCCCGCTTTAATTGCATCTCTTTTACTGTGTATTTTGTTTCCAGAACATTCTATGAGTATCATGGAAATTAGATAATTCTGAATTATAAACTTAAAGATATAACAACAAATAGTTATGCGTTGTTATAAGAATTACAATCTAAAGATGAAAATGCTGTTGTGTCGCGTTATTATCTCGTAAATGAACTTGAATGATGGCAAAAAATCTGTTATATATTATCGTCCTTCCTGATTATTGGAGGATGAAATTTTAGGGATTTATGAATTACAAAAAAGAGATAATTGTTACCCAGTGTTTTATCACTGTGGCTGTTGTTGCGACTGCCCTCCTTGTATCATCTCTGGTTAGTTCTGCGTGGCATAGCTTCGTTTTTGGTGACTATATGTCATTGCTGCAAATAGGAATTTTTTCCTTCTCTGTTTTCTTTATAAGCTATGGAAGTTTCTTGTATTTATTCTGTCGTTTGCAAGATCTAAAAAAAGTTAGTCAGCATAAGCCCATTCCTATGGAAAGTTTGTTGGATTTTTATTCCAAAAAATCTCCTTCTTTGGCAGTTTTAGTTCCTTCTTATAAAGAGGAAAGAGATGTTATAATTCAAACTGTTGTTTCTGCTGCTTTGTCGGAATATCCAAGCAAGGAAGTTGTTTTGCTGGTTGATGATCCATATAACCCTAAATTATATGATGATAGAAAGAAACTTGAAGAAACAAGGGAAATCCCTTTCCAACTGCAAAAAATGTTTGATTCTATGAGAGCTGGTTTCCAGTTCGAACTTATTGCCTTCCGCCAAAGAATAAATGCAGATGAAGTTGAAATCGAGCAAGAAAGACTTAACCTAGCCCGTCTTTATGAAGAAGCGGCTGAATGTTTTGAAAAAATGGCTGATTGGTTTGTTGCTGATATGGGTGCTGGATTTGGTAACCATGTTCACAAATTCTTTGTTAACAGAATGCTTAAAGCTCCTGCAGAAAGACATCGTAAATTCTCAAAAGAGATAGTTGATATAAGGAATCTTACTCTCGATGGAATTCATAAACACTATAGTAGGCTTGCATCTTTATTTAATACTAAATTTTCTAGTTTTGAGCGTAAGAAATACCAAAACCTTTCTCATGAATCTAATAAAGCTATGAATTTGAATGGCTATATAAGTGTTATGGGAAATTCCTATAGAGAAAGAATGGAAGAAGATGGTTTGCATCTTGATTTGGCCGCGCCAGAATCAGCCGATATATCTTTCAATAAAGCTGATTATATCATAACACTTGATGCAGATAGCATGATAGAGCCTGACTATGCTTTAAGGCTAGTTTATGAAATGGAAAGGCCAATGAATTCTAATATGGCAGTTATACAAACTCCATATACGGCCTATCCTGATGCTCCTAATATGTTAGAGCGTGTTGCTGGAGCAAGTACTGACGTACAATTTGGTATCCATCAAGGTCTTACAGAATATAATGCAACCTTCTGGGGTGGCGCGAATGCTTGCTTAAGAAGATCGGCTCTTAACGATATCTGCGAAACTAAGATGGAGCGCGGTTATCCTGTTAAGATTTTTATCCAAAACAGAACAGTAATCGAAGATACAGAATCAAGTATTGACCTTGTGTATATGGGTTGGAAGCTTTGTAATTATCCTGAAAGATTGGCGTATAGTGCTACTCCACCGGATTTTGGTTCTTTGCTCATACAGCGTAGACGTTGGGCAAATGGCGGTTTGTTGCTAGTGCCTAAATTGATTAAATCGGCTTTAAAAACTCCGAAAAGTTTTGCTTTGTTAAAAGAGTTTTTATTACGTTTTCACCATCTTACAGCGCTAACTACCGGAACAATTGCGACATTGTTGTTATTGTTCTATCCTTTCCCCGACAAAATTGCGTCTTTGTGGATGTTGATAGCTGCGATACCTTGCTTTGTTTTGTATGCTAGAGATTTGAAATTCTTTGGTTATAAATACAGCGATATGTTCAGAATTTATTCACTTACCCTGATGCTTATACCCGTAGTTATTGGTGGTGTTTTGAAATCTATAGAGCAAGCTATAACCAAGGAAAAAATACCTTTTGGCCGTACACCAAAAGTTCCTGGTAGAACTTCTGCTCCTCTTATATATTGCTTGGCGGAAGTAGCTATGCCTGCTGTTTGTGTGGTAATGTTCTTTTATGATGTTTATGTTGAGAAATATGCACATGCAAGCTTTGCGGCCCTTAATGGCTCATTTTTCTTCTATGCTTATTTCCAGTATATTGGTTGGAAAAATAATCTAGAAGACATGGTTGCATCTATAAAGTCTACCAAATGGTTTGCTGCATCTTCTGCAGAATTGCCAAAGCTGGAAGAAAAGATATTGCGTCCTCTGGAAGTTGTCGATTTTGAAAGCAAAAAGATAGCTTAACATGCTGTCATTACTTTTGAAAAGAGACGAAGCTAAGAAAATATTGGCTGGCAATCCATGGATTTTCAAAAGCATGGTGGAATTTACTTCCGAGCTGGAGATGGCAACTCCCGGAGAACTTGTACAAATACTTGATAACCGTGCTAAACCAATTGCATTGGGATATATAAATCCTAATACCATCCTATTTTGTAGAGTTTTGTCTCTAAATCCAAAGACTGAAATTAATAAACATTTTTTTTATGGCTTGTTTAAAGTAGCTTTAACGAAGCGTGAACATCTCATTAAACAACCTTATTATCGTTTAATCCATTCAGATAGTGATGGTCTTCCTGGCCTTATTATAGATCGTTTTGGTGATATTCTGGTTTGTCAGACATCCACGGCCGGAATGGAAAGATTAAAGCCCGTTTGGCTTGAGGCGTTAGAAAATTTACTTAAGCCAGAATGTATAATATTTCGCGATGATATACCTGCTCGTAAAAAAGAAGGTTTAGTGCCAGGTGTTTCTGTTTATAAAGGTAAAGTGCCAGAGCTGGTTGAAGTTAAAGAATCTAGTACGATATACTATGCTAATCTTTTAACTGGGCAGAAAACAGGGTGGTTTTTCGATCAACGAGCAAATCGGCAATATGTAGCTGGTTTGGTAAAGGGCAAAACAGTTCTTGATTTATATTCGCATAGCGGTGGTTTTGGTTTACCTTCGGCTATTGCTGGAGCTAAGTCTATTACTATTGTTGATTCATCAGCACTTGCACTTGATTTATCAAAAAAGGCTGCAGAGCGAAACGGTGTTTTAGAGGTTTGTGAATTTGTGCGCTCGGATGCTTATGAATATTTAGAAAAATGCATTCGCGATGGTAAGAAATTTGATGTGATTATGGCGGATCCTCCGGCCTTTGTGAAAGAGAAAAAACATAAGGCTTCCGGTCTAAAAGGCTATCAGAAGCTTGCATGGTTATGTGCGGGAGCGGTTGCAGCTGGTGGAAATTTTTGTATAGCTTCCTGCTCGCATCATGCATCAAGCCATGAATTTCAAAAAGCTATAGAACAGGGAATTGTTAAGGCTGGCAGAGAGTTCAAGTTTGTCAAAAAGCTTGGCGCAGATAAAGATCACCCTGTGCATCCGCAATTGCCCGAAACCGGATATCTCAAGTTTTTGGCGTATTTTATAGCATAAAACACAGCAAAACCCTTTTTATTGTTTGACATAGGGTCATTTACAGGTTATGAGATTCTCTCCTTTAATTTTAATATTGGTGCATAGGGATGAAAGTTAGGGCTTCGGTAAAGAAAATCTGTAAAGATTGTAAGGTTATTCGCCGTAAAGGTACGGTTCGTATAATCTGCGCTAAGAATCCTCGTCATAAACAACGTCAGGGCTAGTTTTGCCTGGAAATTGGGTTTTTTAGTAAAAACAACACAGTCCGATGAGACTGTGTTTTTTTATGCCGTGAGCAATTTATCTAGCTCGCCTTTGCTGTCTAATTCATAAAGATTGTCGCAGCCGCCGATATGTTTATTATTGATAAAAATTTGTGGAACGGTGCGCATGCCACCAGCTTTTTGAATTAAGTTTTCACGGATTTTACTATCCGATGCGTCTATTTCGCTATATTTAGCCCCTTTTTTATCAAGAAGCATTTTGGCTTTTACACAATATGGACAGGTTTTTGTGGTGTAGATTATAACGTTTGCAGCCATATAAATCCTTCTAGAAATTTCTCTACTAAGATTAATATGTAGAGATTTTGTTAATTTAATGATGGGGTCATTTTCTCTAATTTTTTATCTAAAGTAAAGAGTTCAGCGAGTAAAATGTTGCATAGATATTTGATAGGCATAAAGCCTTATATAGGTTATAAGACAATCACAAACAAAAATAACCATGACAATGGCAAATAGATTTAAAATAGAATCAGAATTTAAACCCTCTGGAGATCAACCTCAGGCAATTGATAAGCTTGTGAGTGGACTAAAAGATGGTGAAAAGAATCAGGTTCTGCTGGGAGTTACTGGTTCTGGTAAAACATTTACTATGGCTAATATCATAGAAAATTTACAGAAGCCGACCATGATTATGGCGCATAATAAAACTTTGGCTGCTCAGCTATATGGTGAAATGAAGGAATTTTTCCCTAATAATGCAGTTGAATATTTTGTTTCTTATTACGATTATTATCAGCCGGAAGCTTATATCCCAAGGACTGACACTTTTATTGAAAAAGATTCTGCTATAAACGAGCAGATAGATTTGCTGCGTCACTCTGCAACGAGATCGTTATTGGAGCGTAAGGATGTGATTGTTGTTGCTTCAGTTTCTTGCATATATGGCATTGGTTCGCCAGAACTCTATTATCAGATGACTATTCCTCTTAAAACCGGAATGGAAATAAACCAAAATAAATTAGCGCAACAATTGGTCGAGCTGGCATATGAGCGTAACGATATAAATTTTCTGCGCGGGTCTTTCCGTATTCGCGGAGATAAGCTTGATATATTCCCATCCCATTATGAAAACAGAGCATGGCGCCTATCATTTTTTGGTGATGAGATTGAAGAAATCTCTGAGTTTGATCCACTAACCGGAGAGCGTTTTGCAAAAATGAATGAGGTGGTTATATATGCTAACAGCCACTATGTTACGCCGCGGCCTACACTTTTGCAGGCAGTAAAATATATCAAAGAAGAGCTGAAAGAACGTACAGATTTTTTTTATAGCATAGGCAAGCATCTTGAAGCACAAAGAATAGACCAGCGTACAACTTTTGATATTGAAATGATAAATGAAGCTGGAGCTTGTAAAGGTATAGAAAATTATTCACGGTATCTATCTGGCAGAAAAGCAGGTGAGCCGCCACCTACATTATTTGAATATTTACCGAAAGATGCTCTGCTATTTATTGATGAAAGTCATGCGACAGTGCCGCAAGTTGGTGCGATGTATAATGGCGATCAGGCGCGAAAATTAAATTTGGTGGAGCATGGTTTCCGTTTACCTTCTGCAAGAGATAACCGCCCTCTGAAATTTGAAGAGTGGGATAAAAATCGTCCGCAGACAATTTTTGTTTCGGCAACGCCAGGAAAATTTGAACTTGATTTAACAGGCGGTGAATTTGTTGAACAAATTATCAGGCCGACAGGATTGATAGATCCAATTTGTATTATTCGACCTGTAGAAACGCAAGTTGATGATCTTATCAAAGAATGCAAAGCAACAGCAAAAGCTGGATATAGAACGCTTGTGACTGCACTAACAAAACGGATGGCAGAGGATTTATCTGACTACCTACAGGAAGCAGGATTGAAGGTTACTTACATGCATTCTGATATTCAGACAATGGAGCGTATTGAAATTATACAGGACTTGCGTAAAGGTATTTATGACGTCCTTGTTGGAGTTAATTTGCTACGGGAAGGATTGGATATCCCTGAATGTGGTCTAGTAGCGATTATGGATGCTGATAAAGAAGGTTTCCTTCGTTCGGAAACCTCGCTTATCCAGACAATTGGACGCGCGGCAAGAAATGTAGATGGTAGAGTGATTTTATATGCTGATAAAATGACAAGGTCTCTGGAGCGTGCTTTGGCAGAAACCAACAGAAGGCGGGATATACAATCTGCATATAATGAAAAGCATGGTATTACACCTCTTAGTGTTAAGAAAGCTATTAGCAAATCTTTTGATGATATGCAAAAGCCGAAGGTTAAAGGTGAAAAGATTTTGCATGGTAAAGATTTAGAAAAACAAATTGAGAAATTACGCAAGGAAATGATAAAGGCAGCATCTAATCTTGAGTTTGAAAAAGCAGCGGAAATTAGAGATAAGATACATAAAATGGAAGCGGCGGATCTGGAATTGAATGGATAATATTTGCATATTGCCGGAAGATGGTTCGTTTTTAGAAAAGGCAACTAAACTTGCTAAGGAAATAGGTTTACCTTTGGTAAGTGAGGCTAAAGAAGCTGCAGATTTTTTTGTAATTGTTGGTACCAAAGGCATTGGTCTTAAAAAATCAGAATCAAAAGATTTGCCGGTATATGTAGATTTTAATAGCGAAGAAATGAATTATCGTCGCAAAAAAGGTGGTGGAAAAAATCAGGATTTAGCAAAGGCTGTGGGATTAAAAAATCTCAAGAATCCGCATGTTATAGATGCAACAGCTGGGCTTGGAAGGGATGCTTTTATATTAGCATCACTTGGTGCGCAGGTTGAGATGGTTGAACGCAACAAAGTTATACATGCTATGCTATCAGATGGGATTGCGCGTGCATGTGAAGTTGCCGATATTAGTGAGATTGTGGGGCGGTTATCTTTATACTCAGGAGATGCTTACGAGTTCCTAAAAAATTATAATGGCAAGGCTGATGTCGTTTATCTAGATCCTATGTTTCCCCACAGAGAAAAGTCGGCATTAGTAAAAAAAGAAATGCAGACTTTCCAAAAAATTATAGGAGAAGATTTGGATGCAGATAAATTGCTGGAAGCTGCGATAGCAAAGGCAAAATATCGTGTTGTTATAAAACGACCACGTTTGGCTCCAAGCCTTGCAGATAAAGAACCTGATTTTTCTATAACAGGAAAAGCTAATCGCTTTGATGTTTATGTAAATATGGGAATAGGGAAATAGTGTTTTATAAATTCATTACTACGTTGTCGTTCTCCTAGTATTAATTGAATTTATAAAACACTTGTGATTTTTTAAGATATTTTATCCACGCCCATATATTTTCTCAAAACTTCTGGAACTGTTATTGAACCATCAGCATTCTGATAATTTTCCATAACGGCAATTAATGTCCGACCAACAGCGAGGCCTGAGCCATTTAGTGTATGCACAAAGCGATTGTCTTTTTCACCAGCTTTATAACGAGCACTCATACGGCGTGCCTGGAAATCTCCACAATTGGAGCAACTGGAAACTTCGCGGTACTTCACTTGTCCTGGCAACCACACTTCTAAATCATAAGTTTTAGTAGCTGTGAATCCCATATCTTGTGAGCAAAGCAACATAACCCTGTATGGTAATTTCAGGCGTTTTAATATTTCTTCCGCACAGGCTGTCATGCGCTGGTGTTCAGATTCAGAGCTTTCTTCGTCTGTAATGCTTACTAATTCAACTTTCCAGAATTGGTGTTGGCGCAGCATGCCTTTTGTATCTTTACCGGCAGAACCAGCTTCAGAACGGAAACAAGGCGTTCTAGAAGTAAATCGTAGAGGTAGTGATTCTTTTTCAAGTATAGTTTCCCTTACCAAATTTGTTAAAGATATTTCTGATGTGGAAATCAGGCGATAGCCATTTGTTGTCTCAAAAGAATCCTCTGAAAATTTAGGTAATTGGCCAGTGCCAAACATAGCAACATCGCGAACCAGAATTGGAGGTGATGTTTCTTCATAGCCAAATTCCTGAGTATGTACATCGAGCATAAATTCACCAAGCGCACGTTCCAACTTTGCTAAAGCTCCTTTTAGAGTAACAAAGCGGCTGCCTGATATTTTAGCGGTCTGCTCAAAATCCATAAGGCCTAATTGTTCGCCAAGATCAAAATGTTCCTTAGGATGAAATTTAAATTCCGTCTTATTACCCCATCGTCTTACTTCAACATTATCGTCCTCACTTTCGCCAACCGGTACATCATTAGATGGAATATTGGGTAAAGAATAAAGTAATTCATCAACAAGTTCAGTTGGGATATCTTCGCGCTCTTCTTGAGATTCTTCTTTCATTGAGGCAATTTTTTGTTTTAGCTCTTTAGATTTTGCCAGAGCCTCACTTGCATCTTCGCCTTTAGATTTTAATTCACCAATTTTCTTTGCCCAGATATTGGCTTGCTGCTGCAACTCCTGTAGCTGGGTTTTTTCACCGCGTACTGCTTTATCTCTCCCAAGTATTTCGTCTGCAACAGGGGCAAGGCCGCGCTTAACCATTGCTTCATCAAATAACTTAGGATTCTCGCGTATGAATTTAATATTATGCATTTTCTTTTTTCTCTACCCATTTACATGAAAATATCGAACATTCGTATAACAACATCATTGGTATGGCAAGGCTTATCTGGCTGAGTACATCTGGTGGTGTTATGAAGGCAGCGATTGTGAAAATTATAACTATGGCATAGCGTCGGTTTTTGACTAAATAGCTTGATGAAATTATTCCAACTTTTGCTAATAAAGTTAGTACTACCGGAATTTGAAATGCCATGCCAAATGCTATAATTAAACTAATAACTAAAGATAAATATTCACTTACTTTTGCTTCAAGTTGAATTGGAAGATTGCCGCCGGTGCCAAGGCTTTCGAAGCTGACAAAAAATTGCCATGCTTTCGGAAATATCAAATAATATACTAGTGAGCCACCCGCTAAAAATAATACAGGTGTAGCAATTAAAAATGGTAGGATAACTTTTTTTTCGCTTTTATAAAGTCCTGGTGCTAGGAAGATATAAATCTGTGATGCTATAAAAGGGAAAGAAACAAATAGCGCAGTATAGAAAGCTACTTTTAAGTAGGTTATGAAAGCCTCTGTCAATCCGGTATATATTAATTTTCTATCAGGTGAATTTTTGTAGATTGTGGCCAATGGTTCTACAAGAAAATTATAAATGCTCGGGGCAAAATAATAACAAGCACAAAAAGCCAGCAGAAAAAATATCACAGAATAAACCAGCCGCGTACGCAACTCGCCGAGATGTTCATGTAATGATAGTTTTTTTTCAGAAATGCCGATTTTTTCCATAGATATCTCCAAGTTGGAAATATATGGAAAAGAGCTTTATTTGCAAGGAAATAAGGATTTTTGCCTATTTTTCAATAATCTTAAAACGCATGCCACCTAATATGCTATCTACTTTGTCACCAGTGCCGAGTGGAACTAGGCATAGTCTATACTTAACGAGATGACCCTGTACATTAACGAACTCTCCTTCATCAATGACGGGCAATTTTGATTCTAATACTTGTTCTATCTTTTTTTTGTAAGTGAGAGGGTTTTCTTTGTCGTTTCCCTGTCTTTTTGTCAAATCGCTACCGTATGCATTCATTACGTTCTTGCCGAGATATTTATAATGATATTTTCCCTCTGGTATGCCCTCAGCCCTTATTAGAAAGCAGTTATCGAGAATTCCTTCTAAAATTGCAGGATCAAGCTCTGATTCGGCAGGCAAAACTCTGGTTCCGCGTATGTTACCCCAATGGCGCATTAGGATATTGGTTATCCTGCCATCTGCCGGGTTGATTCTTTCTGTTTTTTCAGAGTCTGTCATAGCCTTTAGTTTAATGTAATATAATTAACATTTTATTAACCATTAACAGTCTGATATATAATGTTATTTTCGGCTAAATAATTTCTCAACAGCGCGGCGCAGAAAACCCTTCTTGGTTTGGTGGAAGTGATATTTCTCTCCTGAAATGTTTTCATAGGCTTCTATGCAGGCAGGAATTACCTCGCGATAGAATATTTTGTAAAGGTCAGACATTGTTCTGGAAGTTATCAAATGGCCCCATTTATTAACCTGTTGTGGAACGCGGGCAAGGGCTTCTATCGTTGCGATTGCTTCTTCTTCAGTTGGGTCTTCGCGGGAATAAGCATCGGCTTTTGGCTCTAGATTGAATGCCATATCTAGAACCATATTGTGCATAGGCAAGCCATAATGTCCATCTTTGTCGGGATGTATTGAGGTCAAGAATTTTAAGTCACTGCGGCGGCATTTTCTTAGAATTTTCCTTGTTAAATTGCGGATTTTCCTGTTGTTATTCATCGCGATAAGGCCGTGTCTTTTTTGTTTTTTATAGAATTTGGCGAACTTTTCCAATTCACATAGTTTTAAGATACCAAAACCTTGTAATTTATAGTCTACATAGTGCATTCTCTTTATATCATGCATGCGTGCGGTACTGGCGTGCGGCTTAGATTTAGTGCCATAAATATCAGCGGAATGGCGAGAGACTTTACGTCCTCTTTTATCTCGGATTATATCGGCATAATGCCCAAGTTCTTGGCCTGCGATGACTATCATGCGGCATAGAGCATATTCGCCATCGCTTTCATATTCTTTCTTATCCTCTGGCCGGAAAGGATCGCCGCCGCTGGATACGAAAACAGCAGATTCCCTTAAGCCTGTGCTTTGCAAGCCACTGCTGGAGCCGACTTCCTGCCATGAGCGGATATCTAACATGTCGCCGACTGTGTGTGAATAGGATATAAATAATTCCGTTCCCTCGGCAAGAAGTAGCAGCATAACGCATGGGTCTATAGCCTGCACAAGGGCGCGGGCAAGCATCATTTCTGTGTGTTCATCAACGCCGACAATTTTTGTGACATCGTGCCGCAGACGATCCATTTCTTTTTTTACCTTGTTTTGCAAGGTTTTGCCTTTGCGGCCGTATGCAAGCAATTGTGTTACAATTTCCTCGGTGCGGGGAATTAGTTTCGGGTCGCATAATTCGCGATAGCTGAGGACGATATTAATACCTTCAAATGGGCTGGAAAAACGCACGAAATTACATTTTTCGTTGGCATCAATGCGGAATCGGCCAGAATCAACCAGCCTTTGCGCCAAAGCTTCAAGCTGTGGTGACATCTCCCACTTTTCCAGTGCCGGCTTATTGAATAATACATCGTATATGTTGTGCATAACACCTTTTTTAGAATCCGCTTTCTATATAAAGCTATCAGTTAGATTTAGTTTAGAAATAGGTCTATTCTTTCTGTTAAGAACATAACAGTTAAATTGTTTTTGGGGAAGTCTTGCTGTTATTCTTTGAAAATCACGAGTTTATCTTGACCTTAGTAAGAAAAACTGTATGAAATGTGCACCAAGGGAAAAATCAAGTAATTGAGTAGGGTATGGAACAGACCAGGCGATCTAAACGTTCAGAACTGCTGATGCCAGCTGGTTCGCTGGAGAAATTAAAAGTAGCTATTTTATATGGTGCTGATGCGGTTTATGCCGGCACTCCTGACTTGTCGCTTCGTACTAAAGCGGCTTTCACCCTGGAAGAGTTGGTTGAAGGCATTGAATTTGCTCACGCACACGGCAAAAAAGTTTATCTGACTTTAAACCTTTTTTCGCATAATAAAGACATTGAAAAATTGCCATTATTTATTGATACGGTGCGTAAAGTTAAGCCGGATGGCTTGATTGTTGCTGATCCTGGTGTTTTTCATTATGTAAAATTAAATGCTCCGGAACTTGAATTGCATGTTTCCACGCAAGCTAACGTTTGTTCGTGGCTTTCTGTTAAATTCTGGGAAGATATGGGAGCTAGTCTTTGTGTTATGGCACGTGAAGTTTCATTTCCTGAATTAACAGAGATACGTGAGAAGTGTCCGGACATCAAGCTGGAAGCTTTTGTTCATGGTTCAATGTGCATGGCTTATTCGGGCCGTTGTTTACTTTCAAACTTTATGGCTGAACGTGGCGCAAATCAAGGTAACTGTGCGCATAATTGCCGCTGGAAATATACTGTTCACATGAAATTGAAAGATGGTTCAATTAAAGAACTTGAAATTAATGAGCATACGAAAGATTTATTTGAGTTTTTTGTACAGGAAGAAAACCGTCCTGGTGAAATGATTGAGCTTTTGGAAGATGAGCGTGGCTCATATTTGATGAATGCCAAAGATTTATGCCTGATGCAAAAGCTTGATGACTATTTGCGCATTGGAATTGATTCACTAAAAGTTGAAGGACGCCATAAGGGTATATATTATGCTGCTGTTGTGGCGCGCGCTTATAGGCATGCTATCGATGCATGGTATGAAAATCCAGAAACTTGGGATCCAAAGCCTTATATGAAGGAATTGGAAACAGTTTCTAACCGTGGTTACACGTTGGCTTTCCACGATGAGCGTTTGACAAATCTTGCCCATAACTATGAAACTAGCCGTTCTGTTGCTGAGTGGGAGTTTGCAGGATTTATCGCGGCATGGGAAGATGATGCCATGATAGTGGAAGTTAAAAATCAGCTTAGTGCCGGCGATGTTTTAGAATTTGTCATACCTGGTTCAATGGATAATGTTCTGCTGAGAATGTATGAATTTTACGATGTAAAGAAACAAGCTGCGGTAGAAGAAATTCATGCTGGTCAACAGCCTAGAATTAGAATTCCTGTTGCGTTATTTGATCAGGAAGACCCAAAAACTTTGCGGGAAAAACTGCCTGTATTTTCAGTACTTAGAAAAGAAAAAGAGCTTTCTGAATCTGATAGGAACAGAGTTAATCTTGATAAGGAAGCACTAAAGATTGAGCTTGGTAAAGGTTCAGAGAAAAGCTATGACGAGAAGCTGGAAAAGCTTGCTGCTTCTATTGACGAAGATGACCGTGAGAGAACTTTGCGTTCACCGCGTGTAGGCAAAAATGGCTGCTGCGGCAAAGGATGCAATGGCTGCTTAATTTTCTGGCATGATCCGGCTTATGCAAAAGCTAGGGATATCCTAAATAAGAAGAAAATGGGTGAGAAGCTCGATAAAAATATGAAGGATGCAGCTTAAGAGTTTAATTTTTTATTATTTTGCGTGCTAATTTGGGATGGTGAATTTTTGTACTGAAGTATTGAAAAAGAAATATGGAGTCCCCATATTGGCGTCTACGGTATTTTAGAATACTGATTTAAAAATAAAGAATTTGGAATTTTAATTTTAACTTAAGGAGAAAACTATGGCTATAAGACCATTACATGACCGCGTGTTGGTTAAACGTATTCAAGAGGAAGAAAAAACTGCTGGTGGAATTATTATCCCTGATTCAGCAAAAGAAAAACCTACCAGAGGTAAAGTTGTTGCTGTTGGTCAGGGTGGCAGGGATGAAGCTGGTAAAGTTGTTCCTCTAGATGTTAAAAAAGGTGACGTTGTTCTTTTCGCTAAATGGGGCGGCACTGAAATCAAGATCGATGGTGAAGAATATTTGATCATGAAAGAAGCTGATATAATGGCAGTTGAGGAAGCTGCTTAATTGGTTACTAGTAACTAGTAAAAATAAATATAATTTAATTAATAAATATATAGGTAAAAATTATGGGTAAACAAATTGAATTCGGTTCAAAAGCGCGTGAGCAGATTTTGCAAGGTGTTGATATACTTGCTAATGCTGTGAAAGTAACTTTAGGACCAAAAGGTCGTAACGTAGTGATTGATAAATCTTTCGGTGCTCCGCAAATCACTAAGGATGGCGTGAGTGTTGCTAAGGCTATTGAGCTTTCTAACAAATTCCAGAATATGGGCGCTCAAATGATTAAGGCTGTTGCTAGCAAAACTAACGACATAGCAGGTGATGGTACAACTACTTCTACAGTTCTTGCTCAATCAATCTTCCGCGAAGGTTCTAAGTTGGTTGCTGCAGGTCACAATCCAATGGATTTGAAGCGTGGTATTGACCAGGCTGTTGAAGCTGTAGTTGCTGAAATTAAAAAGAACAGTAAGAAAATTAGCAATAAAGCTGAAGTTTCTCAAGTTGGTACGATTGCTGCTAATGGTGACAAAGAAATCGGTGAAAAGCTTGCTGAAGCTATGGAAAAAGTTGGTAATGAAGGCGTTATCACTGTTGAAGAAGGTAAAGGTTTTGAGTTTGAAGTTGAAACTGTTGAAGGTATGCAATTTGATCGTGGTTACTTATCTCCTTACTTCGTAACAAACGCAGAAAAGATGACTGTTGAATTAGACAATCCTTTTATTCTTCTTTTCGAAAAGAAATTGAGCGGTTTGCAATCTATACTTCCTCTTCTTGAAGCGGTTGTTCAATCTAGCCGTCCATTGCTTATAATTGCTGAAGATGTTGAAGGTGAAGCTTTGGCAACTTTGGTTGTTAACAAGTTACGTGGTGGTTTGAAAGTTGCTGCTGTTAAAGCTCCTGGTTTTGGCGACAGAAGAAAAGCTATGCTTGATGATATAGCTATCTTGACTGCTGGTGAAGTTATAAGCGAAGATCTTGGTCAGAAGTTGGAGAATGTTGGTTTGAAGCAATTGGGTCAAGCTAAGAAGGTAACTATCAGCAAGGAAAATACAACTATAGTTGATGGTAAAGGTGCTGCTGGTGATATCAAAGCTCGTTGTGCTCAAATCAAAGCTCAGATCGAAGAAACTACTTCTGATTATGACAAAGAAAAATTGCAAGAGCGTTTGGCTAAACTTTCTGGTGGTGTTGCTGTTCTTAAGGTTGGCGGTGCTACAGAAGTTGAAGTTAAAGAGCGCAAAGACCGCGTTGACGATGCATTGCATGCTACACGTGCTGCAGTTGAAGAAGGTATAGTTCCAGGTGGTGGTGCTACTCTTCTTTACTCTTTAAGAGTTTTGGAAAAATTGCAAGCTATCAACCCTGATCAACAAGCTGGTATCAACATAATTAAACGTGCATTACAAGCTCCTGTACGTCAGATTGCTGAGAATGCTGGTGTTGATGGTGCTGTTGTTGCTGGAAAATTGCTTGAAAGCAAAAACAATACAACAATATTCGATGCACAAAAGCTTGAATATGTTGATGCATTTGCGGCTGGTATCATTGATCCTGCAAAAGTAGTTCGTGCTACTCTTCAGGATGCGGCATCTGTTGCTGGTTTATTGATAACTACAGAAGCTATCGTTTCTGACGAGCCAAAGAATGAAAATGCTTCAGGCGGCGGCCATTCTCATGATATGGGTGGAATGGGCGGTATGGGTGGAATGGGCGGCTTCTAGTTGCTTATTTCATTTAAAAATGCAAATTTTAAAGGGCCGCAACAATTGCGGCCCTTTTTTGTTGTAAAATTGTCTCAAAGCATTTATATTTGAATAGTAAGCTATAAAGGGTAATAAGTGCTTAATATCATAAAATTATTTGTAATCTTGTTTAGCGGTTTTCTTGGTATAAATTCCTTTGCCCAAGAGACGGATGTTTTTAAAGGCAATGATAAAAAGCCTGTTGAGATTACTTCCGATCAGCTGGAAGTTTATAGAAAAGAAGATAAAGCTATATTTTCTGGCAATGTTTTGGCCAAGCAGGGTAATGTTAATTTACGATCAGAAGAAATGACGATTTACTATAAAGCCAATAAGGCTAAGGGCAAAAAGGCTGATGATGGTAGCAAGCCTACAAATTCTATATCCAAAGTTGAAACCAAAGGAAAAATCTTCCTATCAACTCCAAAAGAAACAGCTCAGGGTGATAAAGGAGTTTATGACGTGGACAAGAAAGTTGTTACTATTTTAGGAAATGTTACGCTTACAAGCGGAAAAAGTATAGTAAGAGGTGAGGAAATGGTGTATAACCTGGCCACTGGACAGAGTAAAATGATTAGCTCCGGGCAAGGTGAAACCGTTCCTGGACAGGCTGGAAAGAAACAAAGAGTTAGGGGCGTTTTCGTTCCTGAATAATAGAAAGTTATAAAGCAATGGCGTATAAAAAAGATAAAGGTTCATCTGTCAGAGCAAGTGCCGAAGCCTTGAAAAAAAAGAAGGCAGAAGAAGCCAGGCAGCAGGAATTAGCCGTTACTGGTGGTGGTGATAAAAAAGTTGTTTCTATTGCCGAAAATGTGAAGAACAAAGAGATCGAAATATCAAAACCAAAACTCGTTTCAGAAAATAATACATTAGGATTACAGGTTCGTAATTTGGGCAAGTCTTATGGTGATAAGCCTGCTGTGCGTGATATCAGCCTGGTTATTAATCGTGGTGAAGCAGTTGGATTACTTGGTCCTAACGGAGCAGGAAAAACCACATCATTTTATATGATAATGGGCCTTATAAAGCCTGATTATGGAACTATTTCTCTTGATGGTGTTGATATAACAAAATTACCAGTTTATCGCAGAGCGAGAATGGGTGTTGGTTATCTGCCACAAGAGGCTTCGATTTTTAGAGGAATGACAGTCGAAGAAAATATATTGGCTGTTTTGGAATTGGCGGAGCCTATAAAAGAAAGGCGCGGTTTGCTTCTTGAAGAACTGATGGGAGAGTTTTCTATCACCCATTTGCGTCGTTCTCCTGCTGTGGCACTTTCAGGTGGTGAACGCCGTCGTGTTGAAATTGCACGTGCTTTGGCGAGTAATCCTTCCTTTATACTTCTTGATGAGCCTTTGGCTGGTATTGACCCGGTTGCCGTTGCAGACATAAAAGAGCTTGTTTCGCATTTAAAAGATCGTGGCATTGGTGTTTTAATAACAGACCATAACGTGCGGGAAGCTTTAGATCTAATAGATAGGGCTTATATAATTCACGATGGTAAAGTTTTGACTGAGGGTGCGCCTAAAGATATCGTCAATGATAAAGAAGTAAGAAGGGTTTATCTGGGCGAGAAGTTTGTATTATAAAAATAAATAAAGTTACTTGTTTCCGTTTGGATCAAACATCTTCATAGTTTTTTCAAGAATTTCCATATTTTGTTTGGTCATATTCTCAAAGATTTTCATAGGACTAAAATCCTGCCAGCCCTCTTTGGACATTTTTTCCATACGTTCTTGATTTTGAACAAAATTATCCATTACCATATTCAGATAATTAGGGAATACACCGCCCATATTATCGTCGTATAAACCTATAAGATTACGTAGGAAATTTACTGAAAGAAGATTGGAGCCTTTAGTTTCCTGTTCAAAGATTATTTGTGTTAATACGCCTTTGGTTAGGTCTTCATTTGTTTTTGCATCATGGACTTCAAATTCCTCGCCTTTTTTCACCATTTCATACAAATCTTCGAGAGTGATGTAGCAGCTTGTGGCTGTGTTATAAAGCCTTCTGTTGGCGTATTTCTTTATGATAGTTGGCCCATTATTCTCTTGTGTTGACATGAAAAAAACCTATCCTGAAATAAAAAACGATCTATAGTGAACGTATCGTTAGAGCAATATATGTCAGATAAAAAAGATACTAAAGATATAATTAAAGAATTTCTAGAACTTTGGCAAAAACAATTTGCATATATGTCACGTGATCCTGAAACTGTGACTTATATGTTGAAAATGTTTAGTGGCATACAAGAAGGTTATGCTGAATCTATAAAAAAAGGAATGTCTTTCAATGCTCAACCAAATGCCTCTTCAGACATATTTAGGCATGTTAATGATGAGCTATGCAAGCTCAGCGAGCGCGTTGCAGATATTGAAAAGAGGATTGCCAAACTGGAATCCCCAGCTGGAAAAAGAAGCAGTAAATCTAAAAAAACAACTACAAGAAAGAGATCAAAAAGAGCTGTTGGCTGAATTAGCAAGTCAGGTTGATAGCAAATTGAAAGACCTTACTGCTGCGATTACCTACTTAAATAATTATCAGTATAAAAGGGATGTTGAAGAGCCAGAAACGCTTTGGCAAGAAGGTTCTAGCAAATTATTTGCTTATAACTCCACAGATGGAGACGGTTCTGTAGTTTTATTTATACCATCGCTAATCAACAGAGCATATATTCTTGATTTATCAAAAAAGCGTAGCTTTGTACGTTATCTGCAAAAGCAAAATATTACTTCATATCTAATTGATTGGGGTGAGCCAGGTTCAGCTGAAATAGAATTTTCACTTGATGACTATATTGCGGAAAGATTAGATAAAATTATAGAATTTATCTGGCAAAAAGAAAAACGTCCTATTTTTTTAGCTGGATATTGCATGGGTGGGCTTATTGCTTGTGCGTCTACGTTGCGTAATGAGAGTAAAATAAAAGGTCTTATTATGATGGCTACACCTTGGGATTTTCACGTAAAAGAGTTTGCGCGAGTAAGTATGGGTGAAGAATCAGTTTCTATTCTTGAAAAAGTTATAAATTCAATGGAGAAAGTTCCAGCTAATCTTATACAGTCAATGTTTTATTATCTGCATCCCAGCCTTGTTAAACAAAAATTTGATAGCATCTTTAATATTATAAATGATGAGGCAAAAAATCTAGAAGAGTTTGCTGCGCTTGAAAATTGGGTTAATGATGGCGTTGCTATGTCGCGTAAGGTTAGTAAAGAATGTTTTATTGATTGGGTGCATTATAACAATATTAAAAATAATAAATGGCAGGTTGAGGGTGAGATAGTTTCGCCTGTAAAGATTTCTGTGCCGGTATTATTTGTTATGGCAAAGAACGACCACATCGTGCCAACAGAAAGCACATTGCCTCTGATAGCTTTAGTTAAAAATAAGCAGGTGATTATTTCTGACTCTGGTCATGTTTCGATGGTTGCAGGTAGCCGTGCTAGAAAAACGGTATGGGAGCCATTTGCGGAGTGGGTGAGGACTTTAGAAAAATGAAAAGATATATACTCACAGGCACACCTGGTTCTGGCAAAACATCTTTGATACGTTTTTTAGAAAATGCTGGTTATGATGTTGTGGAAGAAGCTGCAACTGACATAATAGCTCTAGAACAAGGTCTGGGGATTGATGAGCCATGGGAAGATCCTTATTTCGTTGATAAAATTGTTACCTTACAAAAGCAAAGGCAAATGGAAACAGAAGTGTCTTCGAAATTACAATTTTTTGATCGCTCTCCAATAGATGCCTATGCCTTAAGTCTATACTTAAAAATTCCGTTATCAGAAGTTTTGCTTAGGGAGCTGGCCCGTATAAAGCGACAGAAAATTTATCAGAAAAAAGTATTTTTCATCGAAAATTTAGGTTTTTGTACACCGTCTGAGGCTAGAAAAATAAGCTTTAAAGAATCTTTGGTATTTGAAAAAATACATGAAAAAGTGTATCGCTCATATGGGTATAAATGTATAAAGATAGCGGCAAAGCCCGTTGCGGAGAGGGCAAAGGAGATTTTGAGCTTGATTTAAAGTAAGAGATATTATGAAAAAAGCAATCTACAACACAATAGGCAAAACATACGACACTACGCGTAAGCCTGATCCTGAAATAGTAAAAACATTACTAGGGCTGCTCACGCCTAATGGAAATGGTGTTTATCTTGATGTGGCTTGTGGTTCGGGGAATTACACAGATGCATTGGCGAAATCGGGATTGCATATAGAAGGCATTGATATATCCGAAGAAATGCTTAGTAAAGCGAAAATTAAAAATCCTGCAATAAAGTGGCATCAGGGTGATGCAAAAGCATTGCCTTTTGAAGATAATAGTTTTGAGGGCGCAGTTTGTACATTGGCGACACACCATATTCAGGATATTGAAACTGCGTTTAAGGAAATTTATAGGGTTATAGATAAAGGTAATTTTGTCATATTCACCTGCACTCCTGAGCAAATGCAAGATTGTTGGCTTTTGGAATATTTTCCTAAAATGATGGAAGATAGTATGCGTAGTTTTTCGCCATTTGATAGGCTGGAATCTGCGTTATCTGCTGCCGGGTTTGGCTATATAAAGCAGCAGCCATTTTTTGTGACGGATTCTCTTACAGATTTATTTCTTTATTCTGGCAAATATCGTCCTGAGATATATCTAAATCCTGCTGTTAGGGCTGGAATTTCATCTTTCCATCTTTCTGTTTATGGCGACGAAATAGAAGTTGGCTTAACAAGGTTAAAAAAGGATATTGAGTCTGGATATATTAGAGAAATTATGAAAACTTATGAAAGTAAAAAAGGCGATTATTCCTTTGTTTTTGCTAAGAAAAGATAATAATTCCTTGTCCTAAGCCAAGGTTGGAAGTATATCTTAGGCGCTAAATTTATGTTTGGTTCTAGTTATTTTTAAAGATTTGAGGTTTTTATGTCTGCCCCGAGAGAAGTTGTTATTGTTGCGGCGAAGCGTACTCCAATAGGAAATTTTAATGGCGGTCTTTCTTCTCTGCCAGCTCATAAGCTTGGTGAAGTTGTTATAAGGGATATTATAAGCAGCACAGGCATTAACGGCGCAGATATTTCTGAAATTATCATGGGGCAAATATTAACAGCAAATTGTGGCCAGAATCCGGCAAGACAGGCGTCTATTGCAGCTGGTGTTCCTAAGGAAGTTCCAGCTTGGACTATCAATCAGGTTTGTGGTTCGGGATTGCGCAGCGTGGCGCTGGGTGCGCAGGCGATTATTGCCGGAGATAGTGAGATTGTTATAGCTGGTGGTCAGGAAAGCATGAGTCAGGCACCACATGCTGTGTTTATGCGCAGTGGTGTTAAAATGGGTGATGCAGGACTTGTTGATACCATGATAAAAGACGGCTTATGGGAAGCATTTAACAATTATCATATGGGAATCACAGCTGAAAATATAGCGCAAGAGTTTAAAATTTCGCGTGCTGAGCAGGATGAATTTGCCTGCAAATCACAAAATAAAGCTGAAGCTGCACAAAACTCAGGTGCTTTTAATGATGAAACTGTTTCGGTTGTTATTCAAGATAGAAAAGGTGACGTAACTTTAAACAAAGATGAATTTCCAAGGGCGGGAGTTACAGTTGATGCGTTGGCAAAATTGCGTCCTGCATTTTCAAAAGAAGGGACAGTAACAGCAGGTAATGCTTCGGGAATTAACGATGGTGCTGCAGTTGTTATGCTTATGACAAAAGAAGAAGCAAAAAAGCGCGGTCTTACTCCATTGGCTACAGTAAAATCTTTTGCTCATGCAGGAGTTGATCCAAAAATTATGGGTATTGGTCCTGTCAGTGCAACAAAGAAAGCATTAGCTAAAGCTGGATGGAAAATTGGTGATCTTGATTTGATTGAGGCTAATGAGGCATTTGCAGCACAATCCATCGCTGTAAATCGTGAGCTTGGTTGGGATCTTAATAAAGTAAATGTTAATGGTGGTGCGATTGCACTTGGACATCCAATTGGTGCTTCAGGAGCTAGGATTTTGGTGACGTTGATGCATTCAATGCAAAAGCGTAATGCTAAAAAAGGTTTGGCAACTTTGTGTGTTGGTGGCGGAATGGGTGTTGCTTTGTGTGTTGAGCGAGAGTAACCTCACACAAGTTATTGGTGCTTAGAACAAAATTTTTAAGCCAAGTTTACAAGTAGTTGGGAGGATGATTATGGCAAGGTTAGCTATAGTAACTGGTGGAACAAGGGGAATAGGTGCGGCTATATCTCGAACTTTGAAGAAAAAAGGTTATGAGGTAGTTGCAAATTATGTGCATGATGAAAAGATTGCGCAAGAATTTAGCAAGGATACTGGAATCCATGTTTATAAGTGGGATGTTTCATCTCTTAAAGAATGCCGCAGTAGTGTAAAGAAAATTGCTGAAGATTTTGGTATTCACCCGGAAATATTAGTTAATAACGCTGGTATCACCAGAGATAGCACTTTGCACAAAATGGATGAAGGTGATTGGCGGGATGTTCTGCATACTAATCTTGATTCCTGTTTTTATATGAGTCAGGCAGTTATATTGAAAATGCGTGAGAGTGGTTTTGGCAGGATAGTTAGTATAAGCTCTATCAATGCGCAGGCTGGACAGATTGGTCAAACTAATTATTCGGCGTCTAAAGCAGGAATTCTGGGATTTACAAAATCTCTTGCAAGAGAAGTTGCTCATAAAGGAATTACTGTGAATGCAATTGCTCCTGGCTACATTAAAACTGATATGACAGAGGCTGTGCCTGCTGGAATGATGGAATCAATCATTGCACAAATTCCGGTTAGAAGGCTTGGTAATCCCGAAGAAATTGCAAGAACTGTGGCATTCCTTGTAGCCGATGATGCAGGTTTTATAACGGGTGAGACTATTTCGGTAAATGGTGGACATCACATGGAGTAGAGATTATTTCTCTATTTCAATATTATAATTCCCCAAACAACAACAAGATTAAACAATGAAAGTAAAACTGCAGCACTGCCAATGTCTTTTGCTTTTTTTGATAGAGGATGTATTTCTGGCCCTATTCTGTCTATTGCAGCCTCAATTCCTGAATTTAAAAGTTCGGCTATCAAAACTATAAAAACGCACATAAGCATTATGGCTAAATCTGTTTTACTAGGTGCTAAAAAATAAGCGGCTGGACATAATATAACAGCAAGAAACAGTTCTTGGCGAAAAGCTTCCTCGTCTTTAAAAGCAAATTTAAAACCACTTATGGAATTTAATAGAGCTTTCAGAATACGCTGCATAAATTTTACTTAATTAATGTTGATTCACGTTTATAAATTTCTTTCCACCAAGATGCGGATTGGTAGTATGCTACAGTATCATCGATAAGGTCTGTGTTAGACTGTAATTTTCCTGTAGCTTCATTATATTGTTCAATGCGTCTTTTAGGTTCAAGAATTGTTATATCTCCATTTTTCATAAGTGCAATTTTTTGATAATTACTTATAAACGCATGAGGTATTTCATCATCATCGTGCAATAAATCTTCACCATAAAATTTTGTACGATAATGAAAATTTAATTGACCCAATAAAATTGGAGCCAAATCAATCTGACTAGCCATTTTATCATAAGTACTAGGTTTGATAAATCCAGGCGAATAAAAAATCATAGGAATATGGTATTTGATAGGATCAAGTTCAGCTTTGCCACCTGCACCAGCAGTATGATCAGCAACAAATATGAAAACAGTATCTTTATACCAAGGCTTTTTCTTTGCCCATTCGATTAGTTTACCAATACTATAATCAGCATATTTTACACCGCCAGAACGTCCGCCGGTTTTAGACGGAATATCTATACGTCCTTCCGGATAAGTATATGGGCGATGGTTAGATGTTGTCATAACAAGCTGCATGAAAGGTTTTCCGGCAGCATAAGATTTATCAGCTTCTTTTATAGCACGAGCAAATAAATCGTCATCAGCTACTCCCCAGACATTGGCAAAATTAACTTCTTCTTTTGTCATGCTTGTACGATCAACAACATCAAAGCCATTTCCGGCAAAGAAGGTATTCATATTATCGAAGTATCCATAGCCACCATATACAAACTTTGTATCGTATCCTCTGTCTTTAAAAACAAATCCCAAAGAAAACAGATTATCATTTCCTGGCCTTCTTAAAATAGATTGTCCTGGGGTTGGTGGAACTGAAAGTGTCATAGCTTCAAGGCCGCGGACAGTCCTTGTGCCAGTAGCATAAAGATTAGTGAAAAATAATCCTTCAGAGGCTAATTTATCAAGATTTGGTGTGAGGTTGGTGGAATTGCCAAAATGCTGCATATAAGAAGCACTCATGCTTTCCATAGAGACTAAAATCACATTTTTATGCAATTCTTTTCCCTTTGGATTGATAATACGTATCAAGCTAGAGCCATTTTCAAAGTTCCCTTCTTCTTCGGAAAATAAATTTTGTATTCTGTTTTGCACTTTCTCATTTTTATGTTGTAGATAAAAACGGTCATAGCTTATTTCGTTGTGCCAGAAAGCATGAAACAGGCTGTAAATACCATTTGATGCAATTTCAGTTGCTTCAGTATTATCATCAAATTGTGCTTGGCTGACATCGCTTATGCGATAAAAAATACCGCTGAAAATTACATATAATAGAAAGCCAATTACTCTATATTTAAAAACAGGAATTTCTCTCGTTTTCGTATTTCTATGTACAATCCATGTGCATATTACCGCAATAATTCCAATAGTAACAATAATTGGTAAGACAGGATAAGATTCTGAGATATTACCCATAACTTCTTGGGTATATACTAAATAATCTACTGCAATAAAGTTAAAACGGGTGGTGAACTCACTCCAAAATAAATGTTCTGCTACCAAATCAAATAATAAAGAAAAAATTAGTAAAAATGAGAGTATTAGGCTTAGAATCTTGCCGTTTCGTTTTGACCATATTTTGGAAGGAGCAAAAGAATATACTAACGCGATAGGTAACAATACGAACCACACTGTTGCTATATCTAGCCACAACCCACGTAAGAAAATTTGTACTATTTCTAAGCTTGTAAAATCCAAATCATTCATTCCACGTAAAAGTAAGCTTCCTCGCAAGATGATTTGAATAACCAAAAAAATTACCAGGAAAGGAATGAAGCGTAGAAAATAATTTTTCGTGTGAGTCATATTTTGTCCGGTAATAGAATTAACCAGCAATGGCTATCATTATTTCAAGGATAAGAAAATATATAATATTGATTTTATGATTTTTTAGAAAAAAACTTCCCTTTTTTAAAAGGGAAGTTCCTGGTTGAAACTTCGAACGCAAGGGAGATACATAAGGAGTGCAAAGCAGGATGACAACCAGGAACCTGTGGACATATAGTAGCGCGACGGGATAAAGATGTCAATATATAGTATATCAAAAAAATAAAAATGCTGTGGATAACATTTTTATTTATTGATTTGCTACAAGAAAATCTCCATGAGGATCAACCTCTTTAGGCAATTTGAAACGGATATTTTCTTGACGTCCATTCATCGTAGAAATTTTTACATCGCTCATATTTTTAAAATAATTGATTATTTTAGCTACTAATTCATCAGGAGCTGATGCTCCTGCTGTGATACCAATTTTATTTTTTCCAACAAACCAATTAGCATTTATCTCATTTTCATCGCCAACTAAATAAGATTCCACTCCCATTTCTTTTGCTAAATCGCAAAGCCTGTTGGAGTTTGAACTGTTTTGTGATCCAATAACTAAAATTATATCAACCATGTTAGCAAGTTCCCGGACAGCATTCTGCCTATTTTGAGTAGCATAGCAAATATCTTTAGTGTCCGGTCCTGTTATGGATGGAAATTTTTCTTTTAATGCTTCAATAATTTTTTTGGTATCATCAACGCTTAAGGTTGTTTGAGTCACATAAGATAACTTTTCAGAATTGCTAATTTTTAATTTCTCAACATCAGAAACATTTTCTACCAATATAACCTCGCTCTTAACCCGACCCGATGTACCTTCTACTTCAGGGTGTCCGTTGTGACCTATCAGAATTATTTTATTACCATCTTCTTCATTGCGTTGGGCTTCTTTATGAACTTTGGTAACTAGCGGGCATGTTGCATCTATGACAGGAAGTGAACGCAGCCGCGCAGAATCTTCGACTTTTTGTGAGACGCCATGAGCACTGAAGATAGTTATTGAGCCATCAGGAATCTCGCTGATTTCATCAACAAAGACAACGCCTTTTGCTTTAAGATTTTCTACAACATATTTATTATGAACAATTTCATGACGGACATAAATTGGTGCACCATAAATTTTCAGAGCGCGCTCAACAATTTCAATTGCACGTAATACTCCAGCACAAAATCCTCTAGGTTGGGCAAGAATTATTTCCATAAATTATCTCGTATTTTTAAAGCATTAACGTGGCCGAGTATATTGTGAACACGAACATAATCAACACCATTATCAGCAAGGTAAAGGGAAGATATTATAGTTTCAACATCGCGGTTGGCAGCTTCATTGCCTGTTATTTCACCAAGAAAAGATTTGCGCGAATGTCCAACAAGAATTTTTACACCCAATTTTTTAAACTCTTTTATTCTTCGCACAAGTTTCAAAGATTGTTGGGAGTTTTTACCGAAACCAATACCTGGATCAAAGATAATATTATTTTTTTCAATACCAGCTTCTAGCAAATTATTTATTTGTTTTTCTCCCCAGGATAAAACCTCTTCTACAGGGTCGAGATTTATATCTATGATATTATTTTTATCAGCTGGAACGCCAAGATTATGCATTAAAACAGCAGCATTATTTTTACCAAGTACTTTGATCATTTCTAGATTAGTAAAACCACTGACATCATTTATCCAGTCTATACCTAGTGCGATTGCACGCAACGCATTTTCAGGATATCTGGTATCTAGACTGGTTTTAATATCTGATTCTTTTGCAATATTAATTATTGTAGATAATGTTTTTTCTAAACGCTGCCATTCTTCATTTGCGGTTAGAGGTGTTGCACCAGGCCTTGTCGATTCGGCACCGATGTCTAAAATATGAGCCCCATCCTTAATTAATTTTATAGCAAAATCAATTGGTTCTTTGTTAGCAAGACCATCATTGGAAAAAGAGTCTGGCGTTATGTTTACGATGCCTAACAGCTTCATTATGCTACCAATGCAGGGTCCTTTATCAGTTTATAATCTGTTTTTACAATCGAACTATCATTCTTGAAAGCGTTAGCCAGCTCAAAAGCAGTTTTGCCTTTTGTATTACCATTTGCAGGAAAGCGCCAGTTTGGTGCAATTTCAGCAAGTGGAAGCATTACAAAAGAACGTTCGCAAAGATGTTTATGAGGAATTTGTAAATCAGGTAAATCTATAACTTTATCGCTATAAGCTAAAATATCGATATCTATTTCTCTTGGTGCCCAAAAACCACGATCATGACGGCCTATTTTCTTTTCAACCATTTTGATTTTTACAAGAAGATCATGCGGGGAAAGATGTGTTTCTCCTATCACTGCCATATTTAGAAAAGATTTATCCCAATCTTTTGGAGCATTGGAAGTTAGAACTGCTTTTGATTCATAAATTGAAGAAACTTCAATTCCAGCTATGATGTTATCTCCTAGCAATTTTACTGCTTCTGTTAGATATTTTAGTCTATCGCCAACATTTGATCCCAATCCCAAAATTATCATAAAATACTACTAATTAATTGTTATAAATCGCTATATTCAAAACTTGTTGTGCCCAATAAATTATCGATTGGTGGCTTACATTTCTCAACTCTTATCCATAGACGCACATTTTTATTGAAAATCTTTTTTATTTTTTTATGTAGGTTGAAGCACATATATTCAAGCAATTTAAATTCCTGATTATGGCAAAATTTCTCAACTATTTTTGTTACTTCGTGATAGCAGATAGTATCATTTATATCATCGCTTTCACAAGCCTTTGGCGCATCTTTTAAATATATCTTAAAATCAAGCTTTACGTCTTGCGGAATTTTTCTTTCTTCTTCAGTTACCCCCAAATTGACCTTCAACATAAGGTGATTTAATGAGATAATCGAATTATAAGCTTTTTTCATAAACAGAGAATCATTTGAATTTATAATAGTTTACAGTTATATAGTGTTTCTGCTTTTTATTAACACTGGGATTTTATGAGTCCGAAAAAAGACAAGGTGTTAACAAAAATGAGAAATAATATATTTACTTTGCCCAAGCAGCGAACCGTATACATTATAAATTCACATAAAGGAATAGTTTTTTGTCAAAAATAAACGACAAGATAAAATATATATACCTGAATGGTAAAATTGTGAAGGAAAATAAGGCATTGGTCAGTATACAGGATCGAGGTTTTAGGTTTGGTGACGGCTGCTTTGAAACTATAAGGGTAGAAAATGGTGTAATTTACCAATTGGAAGTTCACTTAAAAAGGCTTCAGGAAGGTCTTTCCGCCATAAAAATCAGCTATAATACTCAGCTTCTGAAAGAAATTTTTGCCAGACTTTTACATAAAAACAAGCTTAAAAGAGGCTTTTTACGAGTTTCTATCACTAGGGGCGAGGGTAGTCGAGGATACTTACCGGAGATAAAAAAAGGCCCAACTATTGTTGTTGAGGCAATGGGAGAAATTCCTGAAATCACCGCATCTGTAGATTTATGGGTTAGTAATTATAGAAAAATATCTGAAAAATGCCTGCCTTCTAGTGCTAAAACCATGCAAGGACTGAATTCTTCGCTAGCTAGAATGGAAGCGCAGGAAAATGGCTGCTTTGAAGCTTTGATGCTTGGTGATGAAGAAAAAATCTGTGAAGGAAGCTCAAGTAATATTTTTTGGATGCAAGATGGCAAACTATATACTCCATCACTGAAATCTGGTGTTTTGCCTGGAATTATGCGAAATGTTGTGAAAAGAATTTCTCCTTTGGAAGTAGTTGAAGGAATTTTTTGCCTGGATGATTTAAAAAATGCAGATGAGGTCTTTTTAACTAATGTTGCCTGGCTTATAGCACAGGTGAAAGAAATAAAACCATTGGGTCTGAAATTTAAAGTTTCCGGTTATTCAGGCGGTATAAAAGATTTGATTTTGAAAGACATTAAGAACCTATGCGCCTAATAAAAACAGCTGACTGGATAGAGCCTCTAACTGCCGCCAAAAAAATTCCTGATAAGCAGAATTTTGTTTTGCTTTATTCCGGCCTTGATCATGGATTTAGCGGCCAGTTTTCAATACTAGCTCTTAATAAAAAAAGGGAAATAGTTTCTGCTGATTTTAAAGAGTTTGAAACTAAATTATCCCATAATAATACAAAATTTACTAATGCCTGGTTTGGCTATCTTGGTTATGGACTGAAAAATTGTCTTGAAAAATTACCCCACGATTTACCTTCTATAATCGATATGCCTAATCTATTTATGGCGCAATATAGTGTTATATTGCAATTTGATCATAGGGCAAAAAAAGTTGAATTTTGGGGAACGGAAGATTCGGAAATTGAAAATATTTTGTTATTATTGTCTCAGAAAGAACAAACCGATAATCAAGGTGAGCATTGGGAGGTTAAAAATCTTACTTCCAACATGTCGAAAGTCGAATATTTAGAAAAAGTTGGAGTGATCAAGAAGCATATTTGTAATGGTGACGTTTATCAAGCCAATTTAACCCGTAAATTTTATGGTAATTTGCAGGGATATAATAATTCTTTTGATATATTTGTCAGGCTTGCCGGAATTAGTCCTTCTCCGTACAGCGTCTTTTTGCGATGGGGTGAAAATAGTATTATCTCTTCAAGCCCGGAAAGATTTTTATTTATCGATGAAAAGGGCAATGTTGATACCAGGCCAATAAAAGGTTCTGCACCGAGATTTGAAGATAAGAAAAGGGATGAGAAATCAAAAATTGCCCTCGAGAATAGCGAAAAGGACAAGGCAGAAAACCTTATGATTGTAGACTTATCGCGCAATGACTTATCGCGTAATTGTGTCCTGGGTAGCGTTAAAACAGATAATCTTTATAAAGTTACATCTTATTCTACAGTGCATCATATGGCTTCAACAATTAAAGGTAAAAAACTACCCTCAGCCAGTAGTTTAGATGTTGTTAAAGGCTGTTTTCCGCCAGGATCCATGACGGGTGCACCCAAAATTAAAGCTATCCAGATCTGTTCAGATTTAGAGAAACTTTCCAGAAGTATTTATTCGGGCGGTATAGGCTGGTTTGGTGGTGACGGTTCAATCGACCTTTCTGTTGTAATAAGAACGATAATTATATCAGGTGATAAGTTTGAATTTCAGGTTGGTGGTGCAATAACCAATGATTCTAACGCCGAAAATGAGTGGGAAGAAACCATGATAAAAGCAAAGGCGATAGCCAAAACTCTCAATATCAAAATGTCCAAGCTGGAAAGTTTTTAGAGAACTAACGAGCAAATATATGGATTTCAGGGCTTTGAACCCCTGGATTATCTTGATAGGTTACGCGGATTTTATCCTCGCTAACACCTGAACCCTTAATATTTTGTACAATTTTTGCAGTTAGAGCTTCAGAAGTTTTTCTAGCCTCTTTATCCTTGCCAGATTTATTGGCATGTGGAACTAAGGAAACTATATCAAAAAAGGTTGATGGTTTAACTTGCAAGGCTGCAGAAACTGATTTGTGCAAGGATTTTTCGTATTTAACAAAATCTTGATTAAACCTTATAATGATAAGAGGAGTATCCTGATTAGCAAAAGACGCAAATGAAAAAGACAAAATAATTGCAGATACGAATAATACAAATAACTTCTTGATCTTTAGCATATATAAGTTACCTTGCTGGGTGAAACGATCAATTTATAGGTGACCGCATCTATTGTTATAAAACTTCACGAGATTTTATATAACTTGTTTAAACTTAAATCAATCAAACTTTGAAAAATCCATTTTTGTTGCGATGCACAAAAAGTGTTGACACCAATAAGCATTAGTTGTATAAAATTTTGAAAGCTAAACTTAGGAGATAGATAGTTATGTCTAATAATAAAAACCCGTTTGCTGATATATTTGCCGCGTTTTCAGGCAGCAATCCATTCGCAGAATCTGCTGATTGGGAAAAAGTCGTTGCGGCTGGAAGATTAAATGCAAAAGCACTTTCTGATGCTTTTAAGGCAGTTTCTGAGGGTGCTCAGGCTGTTTCTCGTCGTCAGGCTGAAATTGCTCAAAAGAGTGCTGAAGAAGTTTCGAAATTTGTTAAAGAAATTTCAACTTGTGCTAAAAATCCCGAAGAAAGCCTTGCTAAACAAGCTGACTTCACTAAATCTGCTATTGAAGCTGCTCTTTCAAACTCAAAAGAATTGCTTGAAATGGCTGCAAAATCTAATGGCGAAGCTAACGATATAATCAGTAAGAGAGTTACGGCTGTTCTTTCTGAGCTTGCTAGCAATGCGGCAAACGCTAATGCTGGGGCATCTTCTTCTAAAAAGAAAAAAGAAGAAGCTGCTGCTTAATTTCCAAAGAAACTTGGTTATTTATATTCGAAAAACCCCTGCTTTTTGCGGGGGTTTTGCTTTTTCAGCTGTTTATGGGCTCAAACCGTTAACATAACGCTTTATCTTCCTGAATTTTTGTGATATAATGCGCCTCTCTCTGGTTTTCAGTGGTGGTGTTTTTAGATAAATTCAGTTTTTGGAGAGTATGTTATGGCAGATGCGTTTGAGTTCAAAGTAGGAAATAAAGTTGTATATCCTGCACACGGAGTTGGTCAGATTGTTGATGAAGAAAGTCAAAAAGTTGCCGGCTACGAAGTTAAGATGTTTGTTATCGATTTTCCTAAAGAAAAGATGACTTTACGAGTTCCTGTTGGGCGTGCTAAAGCTTCCGGTTTACGTGTTCTCAGCAATGATAACGAAGTTGAGAAGGCTATAGAGATACTAAAAGGCCGTGCAAAACCTGGTCGTGGTATGTGGAGCCGTAGAGAGCAAGAGTATAAAAATAAAATCAATTCTGGCGATATTATATACATCGCTGAAGTTGTACGTGATCTTCACAAAAATGTTGATGATCCTGATCGTTCTTATAGCGAAAGGGTTATTTATGAATCGGCTTTAGGGCGTCTTGCAGGCGAATATGCTGCAGTTAATGGAATTGCATTGGAGGAAGCTACAAGCAATATAGTGAAGATTTTGAAGGCAAGAAAAGGTAAAGCTGCAAACCAAGATTCACCTGTTGACGATATGGATGATGAGCAGGAGTTTGAAGCAGCTTAAATTTGGGATTTAGTTATTTTGAGGGAAGCGGTGCTTAATTAGTGCCGCTTTTCATTTTAAGATAGCAATCATTTGTTGAAAAAACTAAAAGTTAGGAGTAATACGGTCATCCTAGAAAGATGAACGGTGTTAATTAGGAATTATGAATATGTTTTTAAGAAAAATTTCTGGAATTGGTTTGGTATTACTATTTGTTGCAGGATGTGCGTCAAACGGTGGAAAAACCCCTGATATTAACCCTGCACGTAGTGCTAGTTTCCCTGATAAAGCCTTTTTGGAGAGGCTGCGTTCAGGCTATATAGAAATGTCTGACTATGAGTGGTCACGCGGTAATAAAGATGCCGCAAAGAGATTTGGTCAAAAGGCGATGGCTACAGTGAATGGTATCGAGCCTGAAATTGATCCTTTATATAACAGGAATATAGAACTTGCTAAGATGAACGAACTTTTGGGAGCAAAATACTTCCTTGAGGCAGCATTTGTAAAAGGTATCAAGAAGCAAATTCCTGAGCCTACAGCCAAAGCACAGATTTTCTTTGATTGCTGGGTAGAGGAAACTGAGCATCCTCAAAAGAAAAATAAAAATTGCAGACCTCAGTTTGAAGAAAATAGAAAAATTATAGCTGATACTCTTGATGATATGAAAAAGAAAGAAGCTGCCGCTGCTGTTCCTTCAATGGTTTATGTTGAGCGTAACGATCAGTATGTGCAGCCTGACTTGGAAAATGAAAACGTTTATCCTGTTCAGATCCAGGAGAGAAACAGGGTTAAAACTTTTGACATGTTGGCAGAAAGAAAGTCTAATCTAACTACAAAGATGCCTGATCCTTCTATTATATTCTTCAAATATGATAGCACTGAGATTGGAGTTACAGGACAAAATATAATTGCTAAAGCAGCACGTGATATAGATACTTTCAATCCTACTAAAGTTATTATTGCTGGCAATACAGATAAAACTGGTTCTTATAACTACAATATGAGCCTTGCTATGAAAAGGGCTCAGAAAGTAGCTGATTATCTTGTTGAACGTTTTGGTGTTAGTCCGTCACTTCTTGATGTTAAGGCTTATGGAAAAAATAACCCACGCGTTAATCCTGAGCTTATAGCAAAAGACGTTAGAAATCGTTACGTTGCTATTATCTTCCTTAATGAAGACAAAACATACTATTTAGAAGATCAGGGATATTAATAATACAAGAGGTAGCTCTAGATGATTTTTTAGAAGCTACCTCTTTATTTCCAAATATTTTCATTAGGAAATATGAGCTTCCTTAAGGTATTTTTCTGATTGCATTTCTATCAATCGTGATGCGGTTCGTTCAAACTCAAAACTGTTATCCCCAGCCTTGTACAGATTTTCTGGAGTTGCTTCGGCTGTGCATATAAGTTTTACTTTATGTTCATAAAGTTCGTCTATCAGGGTTGTAAATCTCTTGGCTTCATTTCTGCCATCAATACTAAGTTGTGGTATATCGGATATAAGAACGGTGCTAAATTCTTTCGCTATTTCGATATAATCAGCTGCTCCCAAGGCTTTCTCACAAAGCTCAGAGAAATTTACCCAAGCAATATCGCCATAGGTTTTGCTTAAAACGAGAGTTCTACCGCTAATATTAAGGGTTCTTTGCTGTGGTTCCGAATTATTGGTAAGGCTAGAAAAGGTTTCTTTCATAAACTGATTAGATTTTTTATCCAGAGGTGTATAATAAAATGTTGATAAGGCCTTTAGATGACTTAAACGGTAGTCTTGAGCTGCTTCTAGCTTACAAATATTTACTTTGCTTTTAATTAGATCAATGAAAGGTACGAACCTATCTCTTTGCAGGCCGTCTTTATATAGCTCATCAGGGTGTCGGTTCGATGTGGCTACAATTACAACGCCATTTTCAAATAATTCAGCAAATAATCGCCCTAATATCATAGCATCCGCAATGTCTGTTACTTGAAGTTCGTCAAAACATAAGAGGTTGGCCTTTTTTGCTATATCTTTTGCCAATGGGATTAATGGATCTGCATCTCCAGCTTTATCTTTGTTTTTATTGCGCCAAATGTGTAGAGATTTATGGATTTCCAGCATAAAAGCATGAAAATGTACGCGGCGTTTTTTTACTACTGGTGATGTTTCAAAGAAAATATCCATGAGCATTGATTTACCACGTCCAACATCACCATAAATATACATTCCTTTTGGAATAGATTCGGATTTTTTATTCGAAAGTATTTTATTAAAAAAACTGGAATTTTTTTCCAAATAATAAATTTCTAATGCTTGTTGTAGTGAATATAATTTATCAACCGCTTCAAGTTGTGCTTGGTCGTGGGCAAGTTTTTTACTTGCAACCATGCTGTTATAGTGGGAAATAAGATTGCTATTTTTTTTATAATCTTGCATTTTTCTTAATAAGTTAAATAGTGTTTTTCCTTTAATTTCGTTCATAATGTACTTCATATAAACAAAAAGACAAAAAATAAAATGCAAAAGAAAAAGAAGATTGTCGAAAATTTGCCGATTTTAAGTCCAAGGGAAAATGTTAGACTGATAGGACATGAGCCTATCATAGACATATTTCTTAAAGCATTTGATGCGAAAAAAATCCCTAATGGTTGGCTTTTATCAGGGCCTAAAGGTATTGGAAAAGCTACAATAGCATATAAAATAGCAAGAATGCTTTTATCTGGTGTGAGGGATGATGTGTCTGAAACCCACCCGGTTTTTAGGAAGGTTGCGGCAAACAACCATTCTGATTTATTGGTTATTGAAAAAGAAGAAGATGCTAGCGAAATCAAGGTTGATAATATTCGTAAAATAAATGATTTCCTACATATGACATCTTCAGAAACTGGCTATAGGGTTGTTATTATAGATAGTGCTGACGATATGAACAATAATGCAGCAAACTCGTTGCTTAAACTTCTGGAAGAGCCGCCAACAAAGGCTTTCTTTATCTTAATAAGCCATTCACCGGGAGCACTTTTAACTACGATAAAATCACGTTGTAGAAAGATTAACGTTTTTCCGTTGGATAAAAATGATGCGATAAGTGTGGTTAATTCTTCTCTACCGGAAGCCTCGCCTATCGAAATAGCAAAGCTTGTTGAGTTGGCTGATTTTTCGCCAGGTGTTGCGATTGATTTTTATGAAAATGATGGGCTGAAAATTTATAACGAATTGATAAAAATATTTTCAAGCCCAAAAGGATTTGATTTTGAGCTAGTTCATAAGCTAGGTGAATCAATAAGTCAGAAAATTAATGTAAATAAGTGGAATACATTCAAATATTTATTGAATTTACTGATGGTCAGAATAGCAAGGGATTATGCGGCATCTGGAACTATTGGTAATGTTGAATCCAATAATATAGAACCAATAGTTGAAAAACAACTTGAAGAGTTTTTTAAAATATGGGAAAAAGTTAACTCCTTGTTGGGGGATGTGGAGCGTATCAACTTAGACAAAAAGTCAGTTGTTATTAATATCTTTGAAGAACTGGGCTTGTTGGATAAGGAAGGAACGTCGTTTTGGAAAGGAATATCAGAAGAATTTTCTCATGGTTCATCAAACTAACTTTTTTGTTGGTAGCCTTTTTCGCTGTATATTTCTACATTTCTGACAATTCCATAAAAGGTGATTATTACTATAGAATGGCAAAAAGCCTGGAAGATAGAAACACAAGTGCGACTTATGAAGTTGTAAAATATTATAAGAAAGCCATTGCTTCTTACAAAGGTGCCAATGATGTTGAAGGCGCTGTTGATTCTTATATTAACCTTGCTCTTCTGCATTATAGTTTGGGGAATTATTTACAGGTTGAACAGTCGGTTTTATCTGCAATGGAATTTGGTGAAGAAAAAATACCTGACGAAGCAAAGGTAAAGGTTTATCTGCTATTGGCTAGTACACAAGAGCCACAAAAATCTAAAGAATATATAAAAAAATCTCTTGAAATATCTGAGCGTAATGGTTTCAATATTTTAACTGCGCAAGCATATTTTCTTTTGGGAAAAACCAATGAATATAAAGCTGAATTCGAAGATGCAGAAAGAAATTATCTTAAAGCTGTTAATGTTGTGAAGAATTTTGCCAATATTTCAACGGAATTTAATGCTGGTGAATTATACGAGCGTTTGGGCGAACTTTATGCTGGTGGTGGCCAAATTGACAAAGCTATAGAGTTTTACAAAGAAGCTTTGTCTTATAACCTAGAAGGCGAAAGAGGTTTTGTTACAGCAAATTACATGAAGATTCTTGGCGATTTGTATAAAGAAAAAAGAGATATGGCAATGGCCTGCCATATGTGGATTGAATCTAAGAAAGAATATGCCTTTTTTGGTGCTGAAGCACCATTTTCTGTGAGCAATATAAATTCTTCTGGTTATTGCATTAACCTTGGTTAGATTGATTTTTTATATCAACCCTTTTTTAGAAAGTTCTTCTTTAAGGTAGGCATAATAAATTGGTGCAGCAATAACGCCATCTATACCAAAAGCTGCCTCCATAACCAACATGGCTAGTAATATTTCCCAGGCACGAGCAGATATTTTGTTGCCAATGATATGGGCATTAAGGAAATATTCCAATTTATGGATGATAACCAAAAAGGCCAGTGAACCAAAAGCAACATAGTGGGATACGCTAAGGCTTATAAGAACAATTACAGTATTTGAGATAAGATTGCCAATTACAGGTAAAAGGCCAGCGACGAAAGTTACAAAAATCATAGTTTTTGTGAGAGGTAATTTGATATCAAGAAGCGGTAAGATAACCACTAGGAATATAGCTGTAATAGCTGTATTTATGGCAGATATTCTGATTTGAGAAAAAATAATATTGCTGAATGAATTGTGCAGTATATCTGCTCTATGAGTCAAAAATTTTGTGAGAGGTCTAACCTTTAATTCATGATGTTTATTTGTAAAAGCAATCATGCCGCCTATTATGAGGCCAGTTAATATATAAATTATAGAAATTCCAACACTTCTACCCATTTGACTAAGTTGTACTGCATATTCACGTAGCCATTTTGATGTTGATACTTGCATATCAGAGACATTGTTAGGTAAATAGGCTTCCATCCAATCAGGCAGATGGCCACGTATTGTTTCGATAATATCGGCCATTTTCTTTAAAAGAGCTATAAGGCCGCCGGAATCGCTATTAAAAAATGAGGCAAGCGTCATGGCGCCAAAGAAGATTATAGCGACAACTATCATGGCGATTGTAATTAGTGTAATCATCTTACCTAAAGTAAGATCTATACCCATTTTGCTGAGTGGTTGGGTAGAAATATAAACCAGATGGTATATCAATAAACCTGAAATCAAAGCCGCTAGCAAATCAAGCTTTAGAACTGCAATTAATGCACCAAAAGCTATGACATGTGAAGCTATCTGTAGGGTATTGTCAGAAATCAATATTTTATTTGAGCTGTTTTTCATAATTTCTCTAACTACTTGTAATTGTTTTTATATACTACAAATAATGTGTATATCTTACAACATAATCAGTAATATTGTAATAGTTAGTCTTTGATGTTATACTTCGCCGCCATTTTTGTGATTTTGATAAGATAGGTTTATGACTAAGAGTTTTTATATTACGACGCCAATATATTACGTTAATGATTCACCACATATAGGCCATGCCTATACAACTGTTGCCTGTGATGTTATGGCGAGGTTTAAGCGTTTAGATGGCTATGATGTAAAATTCTTAACTGGAACAGATGAGCATGGTCAGAAGGTTGATAAGGCGGCTAAAAATGCTGATATTGATCCACAAGCTTTCACTGATGAAGTGTCGCAACGTTTTCGTGATTTAGTGGCTACAGGGGCTAATTTACTTAATGTTACCAACGATGATTTTATTCGTACAACAGAAACCAGGCACAAAAAAGCTGCACAGGCTTTATGGAATAGAATTAAGGAAAAAAATCCACAGTCGATTTATAAAGCCACTTATGGTGGGTGGTATTCTGTGCGTGATGAGGCATATTATCAAGAATCGGAACTTGTTGTAAAAGACGGTAAAAAAATTGCTCCGACTGGCGCAGATGTTGAATGGGTGGAAGAAGAGAGCTATTTTTTTGATTTATCAAAATGGCAAGGGAAATTGCTAGAATTTTATGAAAATAATCCTGACTTTATAACTCCAAAAGCCAGATATAACGAAGTTGTAAGCTTTGTGCGTGGTGGTAAGGAATTTGTCGAAGGTGCACTAAAAGATCTATCAATTTCACGTACGACCTTTAATTGGGGTGTTCCTGTGCCTGGAGACGACAAACATGTTATGTATGTTTGGCTTGATGCTTTGACTAATTATCTCACTGCTGCTGGTTTTCCTGATATGGGATCTGAACAATATAAGAAATACTGGATGAATGCAGAAGGTTCGCCTGTTCATGTTGTGGGTAAGGATATAGTACGTTTTCATGCAGTATATTGGCCAGCTTTCCTGATGGCGGCAGATTTGCCATTGCCGAAAAAAATCATAGCACATGGCTGGTGGACGATTGAAGGCGAAAAAATGTCTAAATCGTTGGGCAATGTTATTGCGCCAAGAGACCTGATAGATCAGTTCGGCTGTGACCAGACTAGATATTTTCTGATGCGGGAAGTGCCGTTTGGTAATGATGGTAATTTTTCACGCGATGCTATGATTGATCGTATAAATAGTGATCTGGCCAATAATGTAGGAAACTTAGCGCAGAGAACGCTGTCTATGATAGCAAAAAATTGTGATGGTGTGGTTCCTAGTGGTCAAAATTCAGCGATTAGTGAAGAAGATAAAAAATTATTGGAATTGGTTCAGGTTACTAAAGATATTCAAGATGAAATTGATGAATTGACCAATAATTTTAAGTTTGATGCAATACTTGGCCATATAGTTGCATTTGCTTCAGAAGCTAACGAATATATCGACAAGCAAGCGCCATGGAAGCT
>CAZOKN010000007.1:16925-55442 GCA_964580525.1 uncultured Rickettsiaceae bacterium | reverse complement strand
AAGGCGATGGAAGTTTTTCTTATAGCGGCTGGGATAGTTTCGGCGGTCATTAATATTCAAACTGGAAATAAGGCGAAACCTTTTCTCCTTCTTCATTATAGCCATATTTCAACATGCATTGGTTATAGTATACGTTATATCTGGAATTATAATTACATTGTTGTTTTGCATCAACATCTGCCCGCGAAGAACAATAGCTATATGATTCCATATATTTTTTATATTGCTCGGGATCTAAATCGTCATTTTCCCTATAGCCATTTTTATACATGCAATCCTGATATGATTCTTTATATATAACCCCAAAATTACATTCCATTTTTGTAGCCGATTGCGAATAATTTGAACAGGTGTTATAGGCTTTATAAAAGACATCCTGCTCCTGGTCTGCCAAGGCGGCAAAGGAGAAAAACAAACTAAGGATGAAGATTATATAATTTATTTTCATATTTCCTGTGAATCACAATTTATGCCCTCTAAGCATATCACGTTTTCTACCAAATCCCCTGACTTTTGCAACTAAAAATCCCGCAGATTCAATGCCTCTCTTAACAAAACCAGCAGCTGTAAATGTAGCAAAAGTTCCACCAGAATTAGTTAGCCTTGCCATATTTTGATATAAATTATCCTGCCACATATCAGGGTTTTTACTAGGAGCAAAACCATCTAAAAACCAGCAATCAACTTGCGCATCAACCTCATGCATAACCTCTGCAACATCGCCAAACATTAGCGTTAATTTGATTCTATCATTTACCAAATTAATCTCGTGACTACCAACTGATAGCTCTGGATATTTATTTAAAAATTCATCTGCCAGATCTTTTATTTCAGGCCAAAATGATAATGCTTTTGCAATGCTATCTCTATGCAGTGGAAATTTTTCTATCGAAATATAATGAAGTCTCAGATTAGTTGGCGCTTTCTGCTGCCATAACAACCACGTCACCATAAAATTCAGGCCAGTACCAAAGCCTGTTTCCAAGATAGTAAATTCCCTGCCCTCAAAAGATTGCCATCTTTCTGGCAGAAAATTATTTTCAAGAAACACATAGCGGCTTTCGGCAAGGCCATTATCTTTTGAAAAATAAACATCACCAAACACTTCAGACACAGGCGTATCATTTTCCCATCTTATATCGGCTGGGGTGAGGTTTTTTGTCATAACAAAAGCCTAGACTGCTTACGCAGAAAGTTTCTCTTCTTTAAAGAACTGTTTGATATTTTTGCAGGCTTGTCTGATGCGATGAGGATTTTCTACCATCGCAATTCTCACATAATCGTCACCATATTTACCAAACCCAACGCCAGGAGAAACAGCAACGCCAGCTTCTTGCAATAAAAGTTTAGAAAATTCGAGTGATTTTAAATGCTTGAATTTTTCCGGTATTGGTGCCCAAACAAACATAGATGCAGAAGGCACTGGCACATCCCAGCCGGCAGTTTGCAAACCTTTAACCAAAACGTCACGACGCTCTTTATACATTGCTCTCAAATCCGCCACACAATCCTGTGGACCATTTAAAGCAGCAGTTGCTGCAACCTGTATTGGTGTAAACGAACCATAATCGATATATGATTTTATTCTGGTTAGGGCGTTAATTAAAGTCTGATTGCCAACGGCAAAGCCAATTCTCCAGCCTGCCATTGAATATGTTTTGCTGAGTGATGTAAATTCAATCGCAATATCTTTTGCACCCGGCACTTCCAAAATAGAAGGCGGAGGATTGTTTTCATCAAAAAATATCTCGGCATAAGCCAGGTCAGAAATGATATAAATTCCATAATGCTTACAAATTTCTACAGCTTCCCTGTAGAAATCCAGCCCAACAACTTCTGCTGTAGGATTACCAGGGAAATTAAGCACCAATGCAATTGGCTTTGGTGAGCAATGCTGAATCGCATCTTTTAGCTGATCTATAAGTCCGGTTTCATTCACAAAATTAGGCAAAGACCAAACACTTGCACCCGCAATTATAAAACCATATGTGTGTATTGGATAACTTGGATTTGGCACCATAACAATATCGCCAGGCTTAGTCATAGCAGTAGCCAAACTCGCCAAACCTTCCTTAGAGCCCATCGTAACAACAATTTCCTTCTCAGGATCTAGGGTAACATTAAATCTCTTTTGATAATAATTTGCTTGCGCCTTACGAAGGCCAGGAATGCCCTTAGACATGGAATAGCCATGCGAACGAGGGTTTTTTATAGCTTCCATCAGCTTTTCGATAATATGGTCAGCCGGAGGGTTATCAGGATTTCCCATGCCAAGATCTATTATATCCTGCCCTTTTGCACGCGCGGCAGCCTTTATCCTGTTTACTTCAGCGAAAACATAGGGTGGAAGGCGTTGGATACGATAAAATTCTTCTGTCATAAAACCATCTAATAACTAGGAATAAAAACATCAGAGTGTTCTACTCCGATGCATTTCTCCTACCAGCATATCTGGATTTAGGCAAGACCCCAGTGTAAATATCTGGATTTTTATTATAAATTGCCACAACGCCATCATCAGATATCTTTGGTAAAACAACATTAGGCGGTGGCGGAACACCATCTTCCTGATTTGTAGAAGCCTTGCCTATAATTTGTGCCGGAACTGGAATATCAGCCTGTTCAGGTATTTCACTTAGCTTGTTTATTGGCCTTCTAACATCATTAGCAGCTTTTTCCATTACAACTTTAGTAGAGGAAAGATTATTACCTAAATTTTTATTTTGATCTAAAGCCTCTTCAAATTTCCTTTGCGATTCCTTGGGATCACTATCTTTTTTGTTAAAAACTTTCGATAAAACACCCTTTTTCTCAGCTTTATCTTTACCAAGCACGGCACTGTCCACATTACGCTTTTTGCTATCCTCAGATGATAATTCAAGCTTTTCCATTTTTTTAGCCAGTTCCCTCTCCTGCTCTTCTCTGCCTCCGGCCAAAGCTTTCTGATCGCCAGTGTTTAAATCTGCCAAACCCATAGCCGAGGCATCATAATCCTCACCATTGTTTCTTATGTCAGAAGAATCCTCACCATTAGGCTCTACTTTTTGGCGCTTAGGCGGAATTTTTAACTCTTCTTTATTGTCTTTTTTATCCTCAAATTGCATGATTGAATTATGCTTATTGGCATTATCCAAATCGTTCATAAGCGAATCAACTTTTGAGTTTAATTCTTCTTTGCTTATTACAGGTTTATCAGGCACCGTTCCAAGCTTAGGGTATGACGAAGGTGATGACGACATAGCCGTTTCTGCAATATCACTTTTCGGTTTATATTCCTCGATAGGGAACATACTATTTTTATCACCATGTTTCGCCGGTTTTTTACCTTGTTCCATAACCACATCAAGGTCAGTTGGTTCAAATTTAGCCTGATATACCTGACCTTTTTCATCTTTTGAAAATTCTGCAGCCATTGGCTCAAACTTTCTAACAAATTTATGATTACCAGGATCATAAGGCCCGGCATTACCACCAGAGCCATAAGGAGAAGGAGGCGTAGGATAACCACCACCCATAGGCATACCCATACCACCAGAAGGATCCATCCCGCCGCCCATAGGTCCACCCATAGAGCCTGGATCGTCATAGCCACCAGGCATACCACCCATAGATCCCTGACCACCCATTGCAGAAGGATATGGAATCACCATACCACCTTTCGGCGGCATCATGGCACCACCGGAAGCACCACCATAAGGAGAAGGTGTTGGCATTTGTCTGCTTCTCGCAGAAGGCGTAGCAACAGTCTGCTCATTTTCACCACCATTCCAACCTGATGTTCCAGGATTTGCAGATGGCTTACGTCTTGGCCCTAAAACCAATTCTTCCTGCCATTTATTATTTTTCTCAGGAGTTGCAAAAACTTTCCCGGCAGTTGCGTCCCACAAAGCCATAGTGCCGTTACCTATTTTCCTAGGCAACCACAAAACTGCATCCGCAACCACACAGCCTGTTAAATTGAGCAGGACGAAAAACAGAACCAATCGCAACATTTTGTTAGAAAAAAAACGGGAATTACGCATAATTTTAAGTAATCTCCAGATTAAAAACAGTATAAATTAAATCATACCAATCAAGAAAATGATTTTAAACTACTATAGAACAATTTAGTATTACCAACGAAACGATATTTTATCAACGTCTAAACGTTAAAAATTATGCCTTTATTAAAAATAGAAAATTTATCAGTAAATTTCCGCAGTAACAATAACATCATTAAGGCGGTAAAAAATGTATCGTTTAATATAAATAAAGGCGAGCTTGTAGCTTTGGTTGGCGAGAGTGGTTCAGGAAAATCAGTGACTGCCTTATCGGTAATGAAATTGCTGCCTTATCCAATCGCCTCGCACCCAACTGGAGTAATATATTTTCAGGATAAAGACATTTTATCCATGACAGAAAAAGAGGTCATAAAACTACGTGGCTCAAAAATATCAATGATTTTTCAGGAACCGATGACTTCGCTAAATCCTCTGCACAGCATAGAAAGGCAGATCACAGAAGTTCTGTTACTTCATAAAAAAATGACTGCTCATGATGCAAAGAAACGTTGTATTGAACTAATAGAATTAGTTGGATTAAGCAGTTTAAAAAACAGATTAAACAGCTATCCTCACAAACTTTCCGGCGGCCAACGCCAACGGGTTATGATAGCCATGGCGCTTGCCTGCGAACCTGATTTGTTAATTGCTGACGAGCCAACAACTGCTCTCGATGTCACTGTACAATCACAGATATTATCCTTACTTAAAGAGTTACAGAAAAAGCTTGGTATGGCGATATTACTGATAACTCACGACCTAACGATTGTACGACAAATATCAGACTATGTATGCGTTATGAAGGATGGTGAAATTGTTGAACAAAATAAAACAGAAAAATTATTCAAAAATCCTGAACATAAATACACTCAAACACTTCTCGCTTCCGAGATTAAAGATACAGCAAAACCTATTAAAAAATCATCGCCACAACTGTTAACAGTTAATGATTTGAATGTGTCATTTCCTCTCACTAGAAATTTTTTCGGCAAAGTTCTAACTTCTGTTTCTGCAGTAAAAAACTCTTCTTTCGATTTAAAAATTGGCGAAACCCTTGGCATAGTTGGCGAAAGCGGCTCTGGTAAATCAACCATAGCATTCGCCATATTAAAACTCATTACCAGCCAGGGCGTTATCAAATTTCAAAATGAGCGTATAGACACATTAAACGGCAACAGCTTCCGCCCATTACGCAAAGAAATGCAAATAGTTTTTCAGGATCCTTTTGCAAGTCTAAATCCAAGAATGTCAGTTGCGCAAATTATTGAAGAAGGCCTGCTAGCACATAATATTGGCGGTAATAAAAAAGAGCGCGATGAATTAATTTGTAAAACGCTGGAAGAAGTTGAAATGGATATAGCATCACGCTTCCGCTATCCACATGAGTTCAGCGGCGGCCAAAGACAAAGAATTGCCATAGCGCGCGCTTTGGTTTTAAATCCGAAATTGATAATACTGGACGAACCTACATCGGCGCTCGACCTAACCGTACAGGCAAAAATAATCGCACTATTACGCAAACTGCAAAAAGAAAAAAATATTTCCTATATTTTCATCAGCCACGATTTGCGAGTTATTAGAGCTATAAGCCACAAAATTATAGTGATGAAAGATGGCAAGATCGTAGAATCTGGCGAAACCCAATCCTTGCTGCAAAATGCCAGCACAGAATATACCGCAAAACTTATTAGTTCGGCTTCGCTTCAATAACCTCTTTTACCTTAATCGCCAGCTGTTTTAAGCTATAAGGTTTGGATAGGAAGTTAAACTTACGCTCTTCGCCAAAGCTTTCCACGAAGGCATCTTCGCCATAGCCGGAAATGAATATAACTTTTATCTTAGGATATTCTTGCGAAATCTGCTTTATCATGTCCGGGCCGCTCATTCCCGGCATAACCACATCAGTTATTATAACATCGATCTCGCTACCTTTATCTTTAACAATTTTGAGTGCAACATCGGCATTTTCGGCTTCAAGAACTACATAACCCTTACTGGTCAAAGCACTGTTGCTAAATATCCTAACTGGCGTTTCATCCTCAACCAGTAGAATTGTTCCCTTGCCTGTCAGATCTGTAATGCCAGGCTTTTCATTCGCAGAAGAACTGTCTAATTCCTGAGCTTTGAATTCTTCTTCACTATGCTTCGGCAGGAAAATACTAAACTTGGTACCTTTACCAACTTTACTGGAAACATATATATATCCATCTGTTTGTTTCACTATACCGTAAACTGTAGAAAGCCCAAGGCCAGTGCCAGATCCAATTTCTTTGGTAGAATAAAACGGCTCAAATATTTTTCCGACTTTTTCTTTTGGAATGCCGCAACCTGTGTCTGAAACCTCTATTAATACATATTCGCCATTTTCAATAATTTCATCTTCAGCAGGTGGCATTAAACTGCGGCTAAGTTTGTGCTTATCATCGATAACTATATTACTAGTTTTAATATTTAACTTACCACCCTCGGCCATAGCATCACGAGCATTTACAGCCAGGTTAATTATCACTTGCTCAAGCTGTCCCTGGTCAACTTTTACCTTGCCTATATCACGACCATGTATCATTTCAAGATCGATATTTTCACCAATCAACCGTCCTATCAAATTAGAAAGATCAGCCAGCGCATCTGTTATATTTATAATTTTCGGCTGCAATGTTTGCTTACGTGAGAAGGCTAAAAGTTGTCTTACGAGATTTGCCGCACGATTGGAGTTTTGTTTTATTTGCATGATATCTGCAAATGATTGATCGCCCGCAGGGTGACGCATCAACAATAAATCGCAGAAGCCCATCATAGCAGTAAGTAAGTTGTTAAAGTCATGTGCAATACCGCCGGCTAACTGACCAACTGCCTGCATTTTCTGAGAATGGACAAAGCGCAGTTCAAGATTTTTCAATTCAGTCGTGTCTATGAGATGGCTGATTATACCCTTCAATCTACCATATTTATCAAAAATGCCGTTTATATAAAGAGACGCTGTGGTATCGCTATCACCTTTAATTTTTATATCCAAGGGCTTGCTATCTATCTCTTTTGATGCAGCAATGGCTTTCAAAATCTTCCTAACTTCATCTTTCCCATCTCCGGTTATAATATCAAGAAGGTTAGGTTCTTCTTTAATATTAGCTTTCTCGATCATTATACTGAATGCATTATTGTATCTTACTATGTTCCCTTCGGTATCCATAATTAATGTTGCTATAGGAGTATTTTCAACCAGGTCAGGAATGTTTTTATTTTTCTCACCTTTATCATTGCGATTGTCAGGGAAGTGAATGACCATGCCACGACGTTCTTCGATGATATTATTTTCCTTCACAACTTTCTGAGTGATAAATACACGATTAGTACTGCCGTTTTTATTTCTTAGAGCGGTAACTGATTGATAGTCTTTTTTTGCTGTAAGTAGATTTTTTGCTTCTTCTTCATCGTAGAATAAATCTGTGAATTTTGTATTTAGAGAAACAAGCTCATCTTCTTCATATCCAAGGCTTTCTTCTAATATTTTACTCACACCAAAATCATCATTTTTTGTAAAAAAATAGGTTCCTACAGAAAGTTCCATTTCAGAACTTATATCGAATTTATCACTGGTTTTTTCAGTCTTAAGTAAAAAATATCCCGATGGTCTGCCCATAGGTTTAACTGAAAGAGTGACTTTCCTTTCAGCTATATCTGATTTGGAGATATTTATTGGTTGAAGTGAGAATGCAACAGGCTTTACCTCGCCGATATTATCTGGCAATTTTATATCAAAATTATCTATCTTACCTTTTGCTAAAGATGAAAGCAGGCGGGTTTTTTCTGCTTTAGTAATAAATCCATTTTTGTGTAATATACTAACATCAGGATATTTCTCGGTATTGTCGCCAAGCAATTTTTTGTTATATGCAGGATCGATATATATTATAACACCGTCATAACGCACTATCATGCAAAAGTCGGTTGATAGTTTGACAGCGCCGGAGAAAATTGCGCTTTGTAATTCAGCCGCACCAACAAGATTTCTATCTCTTATTATCAGGGCTGATATGACAGATGACAAACTCACGAGGACAAAAAATATTACCGCGATTATGGAAAATATATTATCAGTGGCGGCAAGGGATGCCACAATAAGGGCAAAGGCAACCATAAAAGCAGAAACAACCCACCACAGTTGAACTCCATGCTCCCTGTCTATAAAATCCTTAGCTTCTTTGGTAAAAACTTTATTATCTAAAAAGCGGCCTACCACTTATCTTCTCAACCTATATGGTTATACCAAGATTATAATCTCATTTATTAGTTTCTGCTGCAAGCCCTGTTATGGCTACGACATCAAAACTAGACAAAATACCGCCATCATTGTCGCTATATCTTGACTTATATCTGCTATCAATTTCTTTAATTATAGATTTATTCAATATTTTACTGTTTTTATGTAACGAATTAGTCTCTCCCATGTCACGCAAATCATTTACCAAACCAAAAATATCATCATAGGAAGCAATAATTCTTTCGCTGTCAGAAACCGGCAATTCAAAACCAACTCTTTGTAACAAACTTCCAAGAATTTTAACATCTAATTTGGGCGAGAAGCGAGGAGAAAACCCGCCTGATATTTCATTTTCCACTTCCATTAGAATTTCTTTAAACTCAAATAATGTGTCGTCTCCCAGCAGATAAGCTATAAATATTCCGCCCGGCTTTAATATGTTTTTTATTTGTGCCAAAACACCGGGAACATCATTAACCCAATGCATATAAAAAATACTAACCACAAGATCGAAGCTCTGCTTTTCAAACGGCAAGATTTCATTTTCAATAATAAACTCTGCCTTATCTAAAATCCCCGCTGTGGTGATTTTTTTAGGATGTTTTATTTGCTTAAATTTCTCAATAAATTCGCTACCATCATCGCCAATAAATAAAACTGATCCAAAATCGCGGCTGATATCTGCAATTCTATCGATTAGTCTATCAGATACTTCGTTGATAAGAAAACTCCTGCCAGAACGTTTTACTGCCCTTTGCTTATGTAGTTTTAATTTCTTATTATTAAAAATTTTTGGTATTTCCATAATTATATTTTTGTGAATTAATAAAATATTTAGTGTAAATTCATCATAAACTGAACAAAACAATACAAATGATAAAGCCCGCAATCAAATATATAAAGCCTTTTATATCGCATGTGGCGAATATAATTTTTCCTCCGCAATGCATGATATGTTCTGCACATGTTAGTGAAAATGGCAGTTTATGTTTCTCATGCTGGGATAAAGTGAAATTTATTGGCAACCCACAATGTAAAACTTGCGGTCACCCTTTTGAACTTGATATCAGTAGCGATTTTGTGTGTGGGCAATGTGTGGAAGAGGTTCCTCTATATACAAAAGCACGTGCTGTTTTTCATTATGATGAAAATACCAGCCCACTAATCACCAGCTTTAAATATGGCGATAGAACACACACTGCCAAATACTATGCCAACTGGATGGTGCGAGCGGGAAGCACGGTTATTGACGAATGTGATATTATAACTTCTGTTCCATTGCATAGTTTAAGATTAATAAAAAGAAAATATAACCAATCTGCACTATTGGCTAATATCATAGGAAAAATATCCAAAAAATCCGCAAATAATAATCTGATAAAAAGGGTTAAAAATACACCGCCACAAGCCAGCTTAACCTTTAACCAGCGTCAAGAAAATGTGCGTGGAGCATTTAGCATTTCTAAGAAAAATGCATCTCTAATAAAAGGCAAAAATATTTTGCTTATAGATGATGTAATGACTACAGGCTCGACCATTAAAGCCTGTACAAAAATTTTATTAAAAGCTGGCGCAAATAAGGTCAATGTTCTAACCTTGGCAAGAACAGTGAAGGAGTAAAATATGAAATTCACAAGTGCATGCGTTCAGCTTAATTGCCAAAATAATATGGTTGAGAATATTGCAAAGGCTGCCGCATTTATAACAGAAGCCAGCAAGCAAGGAGCAGATTTTATAGCACTGCCGGAGAACGCCGTTTTTATGTCTACAGGCTGGGATGATTTGAGCAATAATCTATTTTATCAGGAAGAACACCCGGCATTAAAAGAATTCCAAAAACTAGCAAAGTCTTTGCAAAAGCATATTTTGATAGGCTCTTTACATATAAAATTGCGCAATGATGAAAAAATTGCCAATCGTTCTTTCCTGATAGATAGTCATGGTAATATTTCAGCACAGTACGATAAAATCCATCTCTATGATGTTAGCGTTAAGGGTGGCGAAACCCATCAGGAATCAAAGCGCTGCATAAGCGGTAAAAAGCCAATTCTGGCACAAACACCTTGGGGTAAAATGGGGCTTACTATTTGCTATGATGTGCGCTTTCCATATTTATATCGTAATCTCGCTCAGGCTGGAGCTTATTTTATAACTGTCCCGGCAGCATTCACCAAATTTACTGGCGAAGCCCACTGGCATATTTTGCTACGCGCACGGGCAATTGAAAATTCCTGCTATATCATAGCTCCTGCACAAACCGGCTCACATCCTAATAACCGCCAAACTTTTGGCCATTCTCTGATAATCGATCCATGGGGTAGAATATTAGCCGATGGCGCTGAAAATGAAGGAATAATACTAGCGGAAATCGACACTGACTTAGTGGAAAAAACACGCGAGCAAATGCCAAGCTTGAAGCATGATAAGGATATTTAAAGTGAGGTCATTGACAACTAATTCTTTTTCTTCGGTCTCTTAAACACCATCATATAATTCACTGCTAAATCCTCCGACAAGTTCCATTTATCAGAAATAGGATTATAGGAAACGCCTTGTAGTTCCTTGATTTTTAAACCGCTTGCAGTCAGATGAGGCTCGATTTCAGAGGGTTTTAGGAATTTTTCCCAACTATGCGTGCCAACCGGCAGCCAGCGCAGAATATATTCCGCCCCCAAAATTGCAAAAGTGAATGATTTGGCAGTTCTGTTTAGTGTAGCGATAAACATCAAGCCACCTGGCTTCAGGCAATTGGCCGAAGCCTCTAAAAATCCACGTACATCCGCAACATGTTCAATAACTTCCATGTTGAGAACCACATCATATTTTTTATCTTTCTCAGCCAATTGTTCAACGCTTGTGCATTGATAGTCTATAGCAAGACCAAGTTTTTCTGCGTGCAGAGATGCTATTTTTATATTTTTCTCGCTGGCATCAATACCGGTAACATTGGCGCCAAGACGCTGCATAGGTTCGCAAAGCAAGCCGCCCCCGCAGCCAATATCCAATATATCAAGCCCTTTAAAAACTTCTGATTTTCCAGTGATTTCAAAATATTCGCAAACCTTATCCCTAACATAGCCAACCCTTGTAGGATTAAGTTTGTGCAAAGGCTTAAATTTGCCGGACTCATCCCACCATTCATCAGCCATCGCCGAAAATTTGGCAATTTCAGAATCGTCTATGCTTTTAGATTTTACCATTTATTTATCCCTAATTTTCACTGCATTATATCTGTGCGCCTTGCTAACTTATCCTAGACAATCAATTCATATAATATTATATGTGCTGGCTTTGAATTTTTATCGTATTGGACTTTTACCTAAATATAAAGAAAAAATATGGGCATTATAGTACAAAAATTCGGTGGTACCAGCGTTGCTAACATAGAGAGAATCAGGCACGTTGCCACTTTGGTGAAAAGCGCAGTTGCTAAGGGCGACAAGGTTGTTGTTGTGGTTTCTGCTATGTCTGGCAAAACTAACGAGTTAGTTGGCTGGGTAGAAGAGCTTTCTAAACTAACCACAGATGAATCCTTAAAGGAATATGACGCAGTTGTGTCTTCCGGAGAGCAGGTTACAGCCGGCCTCACAGCGTTGGCATTACAGGAAGTGGGGCTTAAAGCACGCTCATGGCTGGGCTGGCAAATTGGCTTTAAAACATCTTCCATGCACGGCAAGGCTAGAATTGAAGATATACGTACTGATTTATTGATGGAATCATTAAACAAAGGCGAAGTGGCTGTTATTGCCGGTTTCCAAGGTATCACTGAAGATAACCGCATTACAACGCTTGGTCGTGGTGGCTCTGATACTTCTGCTGTTGCTATCGCAGCAGCGCTGAAAGCTGACAGATGCGATATTTACACAGATGTTGATGGTATATACACAACAGACCCGCGCATAGTGCCAAAAGCCAGAAAATTGAATAAAGTGGCCTATGAAGAAATGTTGGAAATGGCCTCGCTTGGTGCCAAAGTTTTGCAGATTCGCTCTGTGGAAATGGCGATGAAGCATGGCGTTCGTGTTCAGGTTTTATCAAGCTTTAAAGATTTACCTGGTAGTTTATTAGTTGATGAGGAGGAAGTCGTGGAAAGAAGACTTGTTACTGGTGTTACATATAGCCGCAATGAGGCACAAATTACATTAACTCAAGTGTCTGATACGCCGGGCGTTGCAGCAAAGATTTTTGCACCACTTACGGAAAAAGAAATAAACGTAGATATGATCGTGCAAAATATAAGTGAAGACGGTAAACACACCGACATCACTTTCACAGTACCAAAGGCTGAAGCTGATTTAGCATTCTCTGCATTGGAAAAAGTGAAAGGCACAATTAATTATAAATCTATCATTTTGGATAAAGAAGTTGCGAAAGTTTCTGTTGTTGGCGTTGGCATGCGAAGCCATTCCGGTCTTGCACAAAAAATGTTCCAAACATTAGCTGACAGAAGCATCAATATATTGGTGATATCAACTTCTGAAATTAAAATCAGCGTTTTGATTAAGGAAGAATATACAGAATTGGCTGTTAGAGCTCTTCACACCGAATATGATCTTGACGCCGCAGAGGAAAAATAATGACAAAAAAACTCAAAAACCTTTGGCATAAGGGATGCGAATTCCTTGGCACTGAATATGCAATTATGGCTGGTGCCATGTCATGGGTTTCTGAGCGTAACTTGGTTGCGGCAATTTCTAATGCCGGTGGTTTTGGCGTTATTGCGTGCAGTTCTATGCCTCCTCATTTATTGCGCGAAGAAATCCGCGCCACTCGCAAACTCACCAGCAAACCTTTTGGTGTTAACCTTATTATAATGCACCCGGCTCTTGAAGAACTCGTACAGGTTTGTCGTGAAGAAAATGTCAGCCATGTTGTGTTGGCTGGAGGTTTGCCATCTTCCAAAACTATTAAAGAAATAAAAGATTATGGCGCAAAGGTTATGTGTTTTGCTCCAGCTTTAGTGATTGGTAAAAAGCTTATACGTTCTGGTGCGGATGCCCTGATTATTGAAGGTATGGAAGCCGGTGGCCATATTGGTCCGGTTACCACTTCTGTTTTGGCGCAAGAAATTATCCCGGTTTTAAAGAATGAAGTGCCAATTTTTGTCGCAGGCGGCATTGGCCGTGGCGAGCTTATGGCGTCATATCTTGAAATGGGAGCCAGCGGCGTTCAGCTTGGTACAAAATTTGTATGTGCTACTGAATCTATCGCCCATCCAAATTTCAAACATGCTTTCATTAAAGCACAGGCAAGAAATGCTATGCCTTCTGTACAGATTGACCCTGAGTTTATGGTTATTCCTGTGCGCGCTATCGAGAATAAAGCCACGGACGATTTCAAGAAAGTGCAGCTTGATACTATCGCCGAATATAAAGCAGGAAAATTGGATAAAAATGAAGCACAACTGAAAATAGAGCATTTTTGGGCAGGTGCGCTGCGGAAAGCAGTGATAGATGGAGATGTGGAAAACGGTTCTCTTATGGCCGGCCAAAGTGTTGGAATGGTTGAAAAAGAGCAACCAGCATCTGACATAATAAAGGAACTAATCGACCAGGCTGAAATGTTCTTAAGTGAGAAGTCAAATCAGTAGTTGAAAGTCAAAAACTCAATTCATCTATCAACTTACGTTGTTAAAAATCTTAGCAAAATATTTCAGCGTATCTTTATTTTTTAATAAAACTGCAACATTTTTTATGTATACTGCTGCAGTTTTTATTAAAATTATAACTTTAAGGTTTTTATGCCTAGAGACAATAATTCAAGCGAAGAAAATCAGAATTTTCCCGGTCAAGCACAAGGATTGAACTTTGGCGAAGAAAAAGAAACATTGGTTTCTTATGTTTCTAGAATGCTTGAAGAATTATATGCAACAGGGCGAGAAGCAGGAGAATTATCTCAACTAATAAAATCTCTTGAAGGGCAAAAGAAAAAAACATTTCGCGGAAATAGAAATGTCTTAGAAATAAAGCATCGTGTTGTAGAAATTTTCAGCGACCTTTTGATAGATATAGAATCTAGAATATTTGCCACAGAAAATATTGAAGAATACGAAAAAAATACAGGATATAGAGAAGAAAATGGTGCTTATATCGAAAGATATAGCTCTGATATAAAAACAAAATTATTAGAAACTGATAGTATCGAAGAATTTTTAAATTTTATAAAGAAAGACACAAAAGAACAAGGCGCATATGCTCTAATTCAATTTGTTGCAGCAGCATATACACCAGGTGCCGCAGAGGAAATGGAAGAAGGAAAAGAATCCTTAATTGCCATTGCAAATAATCTTATTGCTAAAAAATCTCCAGTTTTACAACAAAAAGCTGAAACAAAAAGTAAATCACCTAAAGAAAAAAAATTCTTCAGAGGTTCAAGAAAATCCGCTTCTTTATCTAACTCTCAGGAAGAAACCACAAATAATAAAAAGAAAAAATTTTCTAAAAGAAAAAAAAGAAAAGAATTTAATGAGGATTCTTTTGGTGAATTGCAAATTACCAGAAGGGATGAAACTACACCATCAAGCTCAACATTAAGTGTACATCTTGATTTAGATCAATTTATTGATGAGTCTAATATTTTGGCACAAATTATAGAATTGTGTAGTCGTAAAAAAATTACATCCTTCGATGAAAGACAATTAAAAGAATTATTACCCAATGCCATAAAACACGTAATAAATGTATTTCAGAATGATAGGCAATTTTCTTTAAAAGAATTCCAAGAATATTTAGAAAAAAAAGGAATAAATCCTTACGAAAATGCAAACAACCAAGATCAACAAAAAATGGTTGTAAATTTTATTACTGACTTGCTTGCTACAGGAGATCAAAGAAAATTAGAACTAAGAGATCTTTTGAATACTGAAATAGACAAAACTAACTTCCACTCAAACAAAATAAATTTAGGATCAAAGTTAGAACATAGAAAAAATAGAAGAATTGAAAAGAGTGGTGCACTAAGAACTCTTCCAAATGATGATCTGGATAGAATTAACGAGCTGCTAGAAAAGAAAAATAAAGACAAAGCAAAACTTTATGATCAATTTGAAAAAATATTTATTCAGGATTTGTCAAAGACAAAACTAGAAGAGTCTGTAAGAAATGGAATTATAAGCAAACAAGAATATTCTATTCTAAACAGGAAATGTACAGGAGAAATACGCAAACTTGCAAAAAATATTGGCCTTACAGAAACTGATTTTGTTAGACTAGAACTAAAACTTATAGAAAGTTATCTAAAATCTAATAAGTTAGAATTGGAGCACTATAGAACATATAGAATGCTCTATAGAACTTTTGATCAAGAATGTTTTGCAAGACCCAAAGATTCTACCGAGTTCAAAGATATTTTAACTCAAAGAAAAGAATATCTTTTACAAAACAATGCTTCCAAACTTCAAAAAGAAACAGAGCGGCAGTTTTATCATGATCTTAGGGTACACTCTCATTCCATAAAAGATTCTAAAAACAAAAAAGAGGTAGAAAAAAATCGTAAAGCTATGGTTACTTTCTTGTATAGAGAGTACTTAAAAAATCAAGATTGGGAAACTAATACAACAAGCTCAGCTTTAATAGCTTTAGAATGTGCAAAGAAATTATACCTGGAAAAAGACAATTTCTTACCAAATGATCTAACACATAATCCAGACAAGAAACTACCAAAGAAGATAAGAAATAGTCACGCAAAAACTATTTCAAATAATTTAAAGAATCAAATTGAGGCCTGTTCTAGAAAAAATTCAGGAGTATCTATTTCAACACGAGCAGCTTTATATGAAGCAGCTAATGAATTAAGAAAGAAAAAAGTTTTTGTTTATGGTGATGAATTATTTGGCCAGAAAGGAAGAAGAAGCATCACAACAACAATGGTTTCAGACAAAATTGCATCCTATAGTACTGAAATGTTTGAAGCAGAAACAAATATCGCAAGGGATTTATACCAATTATCATTAGAAATAGATAATTATTATGGAATAAACCGCAAAGATTCAAAGGGGTTTTACCAAGATATCGATTTAAAGAATCGTAATTTTGGACCTAAAGATACCAGAACTGCAATCAGACAAATTGCTGTTGATAAAAATGTATTAACTGTTGAACATCAGACTATTAAATACTCTAGAAGCCTTCTAGCTACAGCTCTAAACTCATTGGATTTTGAGAAATTAAAAAACTCAAAAGAAAAAAAACAAATAAAATTAATTGAAAGATCACTTGAGCTGGCAAAGAAAAATATTCCACTTGAACTTTTAACTCCATCAGATTTGGGATCTGGTGAAAAAAAGAAAGTAGAGTCAGATGCAGAAAAGCATATAAATAAGCTGTTTGAGGGTATTTCAGAAAATATAAGAAAAGGTATCTCAGAAGGGCGTACCAAAAAACAAATCTTTGCATCTCTTGTAGAATCATTTTATGAGCAGACAAACGATAGATCATTTATAAGAGGTAGTTCAAACACTTCGCAAGAAAAATTAAGAAAAGCTCCAGAACCATCAACTTTGGAAACATTATCCGATAGTAAAACAGCAAATGAAGAAACAAAAGAAGAAGGATTCCTGAAAGTAACTATTTCTAGCAAAAAAGAATTACCAATAGAAATTCTATTAAGCTCTGGCAATATAGCAAAGCTTGCTCAGCAATTCGGAAAACCAAATCTCTCTCTTGATGATATAATTATAGAGGAAAGAACAGATAAAAATGGTCATTTCCATTATGATTGCTTGGTAGCGATATCGAATCTTGCACCTGGGCAAGGACCCAATAATCTAAGAGATCTATATGAAAAAGAGCGTTCTACTTCTAACGATAAATCTAATAGCAGAGAACGAAAGTTTGCTGGAGAGCATTTAAAGAGTAGCAAATCATCCGAACTTTCAAGTAGTATATAAAAAATTATATCTTACAAAAATACTCCTATAAATTTCTGAAAGATTTTATTCCGTTATCAGAAAATCCTGTACGTTAATAAATTAATAAATATAATGCGCTCACAAGGCGCATTTTTTATTGCTGCCATAGAATTTTGTAAGTTGATAGAAGGAAAAAATTATGAGTAAAGAGGGCGGAAATAAACAAAGTAGAATGAAAGAAATTAGCCAAAGATTCTCTCATATAAAAAATTTACCTAGCCGCATGCGTCAGTCTTCTAGAAAGCATGATTTTCCAGTTTCTGTAGAAACATCAACTCCTCCACAAGCAAGAATAACACCAACTGTTCTGCAAACTTCTGACAATCCACAAAAACACCCTGATACAGATTCAGAATCTCCTCATGTTAAAGCCGCAATCGATCAACTAAATCAATATCCAAAAACAGAAAATACTGAAGAAGAAAAGAAAGCTGCTATAAGAGATTTAGAGCAAACTTCTCAAGTGCCTAACACTCCAAAAACTGAGCAAAAACTTGCCAGCTCTGACACATTAGATTCCATAGGAAATTTCCTAAAAAAAGAATCAGATCTTAATTTCAATACACCTAGTATAAAGCAGCTAGAAAGACGCATTAATGGTGAATCTCCTTTCGATTTAAGACCTTCAGATACTATCGACGAACGTTTTGACTTTGACCTTGCAGATCTAGAAAAAATTGAACTACCAAAAATGACTATTTATGTACGAAATGGGTACGACAAAAAAACTGCTACAGAAGCAAAGAATAGAATATTAGAAACTTTCGGAATTGATCCAAAAGATATTTCTACAATACAAAAAGGTTCTGAATATTACCTAGAAATAAATACAGGTAATTCTGCTTTTATTGAATATACTCAAGAACACGGGAAAGTTACTTATTCACTAAGTCGCGTACCAGGCATGGACACGAAACCTATACCTTTTCCTGATTTTAATTCAGAAGAGTTTACGAAAAAGCTAGAGATACCTGATGATAGTGAAAAGAGGAAAATACCTGCTAGTGGACATGTAGCTACAAGTCCACTACCAAGTTTCGGTGAAAGGTTGGCTAATTTTCAAAAATTGGAAAAAATCTCTAAACCAGGAGCTACAGCTTTTACAGGCAGAGAATAACAGAAAGAATTTAAGCAAATCTGCTAACACCATGTTTGGTTTTTTCCCAATAATACGGCTTTGTAATTAATTGCCAAAGTGCTTTAAAACTGGCGATAGAGTGCAGAGCCCAATAAAATGGAAATAGCAAAAAATGTGGCATCATACCGCGCCATTTGTTATATCTTATAGAAAGAAGAGCAGACATTAATTGCACCACAATTCCAAAAAATAAAATCACAAAACTCGCTGATATCAAGTTATAAAACCACGATGGCGTATCAGTCGGCAACTGCAACCAACCACTCATAAACATTAAACAACCAAGCCACATAAATGGGCTAATTATAAAAACCAAAACGGGAGCACCAAGAACAAATTGAAAACCCATAAATCCAACCAGTCCTGTTCTTTTATACAACTCAATTGGCCTGCGCATATGCACAAAATATGTTTGCATATGGCCTTTTATCCAGCGTGACCTCTGCCTTATCCACGCACCCACACTAATAGGGCATTCTTCTAATGTAATTGAATCAAGCATTTTTGCTCGCCAACCTTTTTGCGCGATGCGTAGACCAATATCCGCATCCTCAGTGACGTTATATGGATCCCAGGCATATAAACTCCGCAACGCATCAATTTTAAAATGATTGCTGGTGCCTCCCAAAGGAATTGGAATATTCATCGCCTCTAAGCCATAAAGCATAAAATCAAAAAGATTTGAATATTCTATTGCAAACATGCGCGTTAAAATATTTTCCTCGCGATTAAAATAATTTAGCCGCGCCTGAACACACACAACTTCAGGACCATTATTAGCAAATGCATATAAAGCTTTTTTCAACTGTAGTTTATCTGGCACATCTTCCGCATCATAAATCGTTACATATTCCCCACGCGCAAAACGCAAAGCATAATTGCACGCTTTCGGTTTTGTTCTCGGCAAAGAATAGGGAACTTTCACCATCTCAAAAATACGCTCGCATTTAAGAGCTTTAACAGCTTCAATAGTCTGAGTGTCATCTTCTTCTACAATCAATTTTACATCAAGCTTAGCCTTGGGATAATCAAGATTTCGTATTGCATCAACTAATTTGGCGAGAGTTTTATCTTCTTTATATAGAGGCACGAGAATTGTATATATCGGAAGTTTTCTATCAGGTGTTTTTATAACGCCTTGTTGTTTATTTTTCTCACGTAACATACTAATAAAAATCAGCATGGTTTTAAATAGCAAAGTGCCGGCATAAAAAATGCTCGATATAATAAAAATATACAGAAGTGCAATTTTTGGAAATAAAGCAACAAAGATAAAAATTGCAGCCACAAAAAACGCAAAAATCCGCGTATCAAATTCTGCAAATAAATCTTTCGCCGAACATAAAGGATCTGAAAGCCAAAGCTCTTCCAGAGCATCTGTGGTATTATCTTTTTTAAATAATAAATTAGCATTTAGCCTGATATCATAAGGCGATGTGATGGCAAATTTAAAATCCTCACCATATTTTTCCTGCGCCCAGCTTAAAACTTTTTCATTAATATCTACCGCCGCAATAACAACTAAATCGCCATCTTTACGCCAAGGCATAATTTGCAATTTTATATAATCATCACGTTGAGAAGATTTTATCAAACTCAAATCACATGGATTATTATAAAGATCAGCAAACTCGCTGCCCTGCACTTCAGCAATAGATTTATATAACTCATGAGGATTAACAAACCCTTCGGCCAATATCACGTCATGCAAGTTATCACCATTTTCTTCTGCAAGATTTAAAGCATACTGCAACTGAGAAGCTTTAAGCAGCCCATTTTTCAAAAGTAAATCTGCCAGATTATTATCTAAAAATTCTTCCATATACTAAATATCAGCCCCGTACCTTCGCCAGAATTGCGCCCATATATTTCCTGAAAAACAGCTGCTTGTATAGATGATTCTTTAGAAATCTGCTTTATCACCGAAAATTGTATTTTTGACGAATTAAAACTATCCTCTTCAAAATAAACCTGGCTATTAGCTATCAAACCACGTACAGGCTCTTTATTTATACCTATTGTGGTAAAAAATTGGCCAAGCAGTAACCAGTCATCGCTTGGTCTAAAACCTAGCGTACCATCAATTTTTATCTGATCGGAAAATAAGCTGCTCCTTTTGCGATACGCTACCTCCAAATCAGCAAAGTGATATTGTCCAGAGAATGGTCTCTTTCTTTCTCCCCAATCTGCACTAGGTTCCCACTTAAAAGCATAGCCTCCTAAAAAGCGCAGCTCAAAATCTGTGGTTTTTCCTGCAACACTATAATTGCCATCTTCATAACGAATCAAGCATGGAGTTTTCACTAATGGCTGCACCGAAAAAACAAAACTATCCTGATCATATAATTTATGCCTGAAGAATAGATCGCCTTCCACAATATTCATGGTAACGTGCTTACCAGGTGTGGTATTAATTCCACCACATTGCCTAAAATCAAAAATATTAGTATTCAAATCTTTTTTGTTAAAATCCAGATTTTCCATACGGCCATTAAAGCCTAATGTAGTATCGTCGCTATACCCATATTCAACGAGCTTACTGATCTCGCTTTTCCTAAAATTAGCGTCAGATTTCTTGGTTTTGCTGTCGCCATCGAAATAGTGGGAAGAATAATATCCTGTCATGGAATTTATAACTTGCTGGGTTCCCTTGGGCTGAGTCCAAGCAGCAGCAAAAGAATTTGTACTGAAAAATAAAAAAGCAACTGTGAGAAAAAACAATGATAGAAAGACACGCAGGCAAGTGAGCACTTTGACCTCGTATGAAAAGCTATTAAAAAAGGTTTAATGAAGCTTCTTACCCATATCAGCAATAGACTTACTAACCAACTCTTCTGCCATTTCTTTGTTTAAATGGTCAACTATCAAAGAACGTACTGTGCTTACAGCTATATCAACGGCATTGTTTTTAACTTCTTGGATAACTGAAGATTCATAGCTTGCGATTTTTTGCATAGCAACTTCAACTCTTTTATTAAGAGCAATCTCTAGCTCTTTTGCAGCTTCTTGCGATATTCTCTTAGCTTCAGCTTCTGCCTCTTTAACAATCAGCTCAGCTTCTTCTACAACTTCTTTTTGCTTACGCTGGTATGACGCAAGTAAGGCCTGAGCTTCTTCTTTAAGCCTCAAAGCTTCGCCAAGTTCATTTTTTATTTTGTCAGCACGCTGATCAAGCGCCTTTGCTATAAGGCCACCAACAGGCTTATAAATCAAAACAACAAATATACAGAAGGAAACAGCAACCCAAAACGCCTGGTCAAATACCATGATAACAATCCTTATGAATGTGATTTAATTTTGTTCAAGCTTAAGAACTACGCCTTCAATAGTTTTCCTATCAACTTCAACATTAGCAAGCTTTTTCAAAGCTTCGCTAGCAAAGTCTATAGTAACAGGCAATAATTTCTCTCTGGCTTCTTTTTTTATAACTTCCACCCTGTGCTCAGCATCTTTAGCCTGACGAGCAAAAGTTTCATCAAGACCAGCTTGTCTTTTTGCAGCTTCCTTATCAGCTTTAGTTCTAGCTTCATTAATGAAAGAAGAAGCTTTTTGACGCGCAGAAACAACTGCTGACGTAAAATCAGCTTCTGTTGATTCAGCTTCTTGTTTAAGCTTTTCCGCCTTTTTTAGATCTTCCGATATTCTTGTTTGGCGGTTCTGTACAACTTCCCTTATAACAGGAAGAGCGTTTCTAGCCATTACAAAGTAAAGGATACAAAACGTAACCGCCAACCAAAATATCTGAGATGCGTATGTGGCAAACTCTAACTGAGGCATTTATATAACCGCCCTATTAAAATTTACACAACGAAAAGCATTATGAATGCAACTACAAGCGCAAAAAGACCCATAGCTTCAGCAAGACCAGCACCTACGTATACGTATTTAGCCAATTTGCTTTCCGCAGAAGGGTTACGCGCAATGCCATTCAACATAGCTGCAAAAATATTTCCTACCCCAATAGCTGCACCAAACATACCAAAAGCAGTAAGACCTACTCCTATAAATTTCAAAGCTTGTCCTTCCATCTTTTCTTTCCTTATTTAAGTTAAACAAAATTAAAAATTCTAAATTCTAATGCAAATGAATCGCGTCGTTTAAGTAAACACAAGTCAAAACCGTAAATATGTAAGCCTGCAATATAGCTACAAATATTTCAAAACCAGTAAGCGCAACCAGCAAAGCTATAGGAGCCCATCCCAACGCCCAACCTAACCCCAACACGAAACCAGCTATAACTTTCAACATTGTATGGCCAGCCATCATATTTGCAGCGAGACGAATAGACAAACTCACAGGTCTTGCAAGATAAGCGAACAATTCGATAAAAATCATCAATGGAGCCATCCACCAAGGAGTACCTTTAGGTAGGAAGAATCCGAAGAAATGAGTACCATGTCTAGCTATCGCGATGATAGTAACTCCTAAAAATATGACCATTGCCATTGCAAAGGTAACTGCGATATGGCTTGTTACAGTGAAACTATAAGGCAACATGCCAAGAAGATTGGCGAATAGAACAAACATGAATGTAGAGAATATGAAAGGAAAATACTTACGGCCATCATTACCAACATTATCTTTAATCATGTTAGCAACTATTTCATATGTCATCTCCGCCATGCTCTGCCATCTACCAGGAATCAAAGCACGCTTTTTCATTCCACCTATAAGGAAAACAGAAACCGCCAACAATATAAAAACCATAAAAAGCGAAGCATTGGAAAAATTGAGGTTAAGACCAGCAATTTCCGGAGCATTAGTATAATACTTTATAGCAAACTGATGTAATGGATTATGAGCTGTACCTTCTGACATAGCCTAATCTTCAATCCTTTTTATCATTATCAACATTATTTCTTTGTATAGTCCTGTATATATTAAGGCCACTTCCGGCCACTCCCAGGAAAAAACAAACTATAAAAAACAAAGGCAATGTGCCAAACCATTTGTCTAAATAATAACCAACAAATGATCCAACCGCGACACCGGAAACCAAATCAATACCAATTGAAAGGACACCAGCACTACCTTTTTCACCATCATCGTCAGAAGCCTTCTTTTTGGCCTCTTCTATAGCCTTACCCAATTCTTCCAAAGATGGCAATTTATCATCATTTGGCACAAACAAAGCTCCTAAACTTACCGACAACAGGCGAGCGCACACTAAGAACTAGCCCCGTTTCTGTCAAGATTTAAATAACACAAAAAATCATTTTTCTGTGGATTTATTGTTTTTTGCTTTCTTTTGATGCTTTTTTAGGACTTTCTTTTTTATCAGATTTAGATTCTTCTTTAGCTGGCTCAACTTTTGCAGGCGCTGCAGCTAGAATTTCCTCAAACACTTTGGAGAAATAAGCTATATCATTCGCCCCTTTATGCATCTCTTTATTCACAAAGAAAGTAGGGGTTGATCTAACCTCTAATTGCTTAACCGCCTGGAATTTTGATTTCATAACAGAATTTTCCAATTCTTTATCTGCCATACAAAGATCAAAATCCTGACCTTTCATACCACCAAGCTTACCTATATTAGCAAGCACTTCCAGATAATTTTTCTTAGGGGCCCAATTGCTCTGAGTGCTAAACATGGCTTTTACAAATTTCTCAAAATCATCCTTATTTTTCTTTGCTGCGCAACGCGCCATCATGGCACCTCTCAGTGCAGTTTCATCCAAAGGAAAATCCCTGAACAGGAAACGAACTTTGCCAGTATCTATGTATTTTTCCTTAATTTCAGGAAATGTATTATTATAAAAAGCAGCACAGTGACTGCAAGACATTGAAGCATATTCAATCATAGTTATTGGCGCTTTTTCATCACCAATCACAACATCTCCAGGCTGAACTTTATATAACTCTTCTGCCGTTATATCATTTTCGCCATAAAGATTATCACCAACCTTACCTTCTTTTTCCTGCGCATAGGCACTAAAAGAAAAAACAACCAATAAAAATACAGCTGATAATATTTTTTTAAGCATAATAAAGCTCCATGAACTAATATGTTTTATGAGCTTATAAGTAACTTTATTTACTCTTATTGTAAATAGAAATGGCAAGAATTATTCGCGATGATAAGGATGGCCGGTAAGAAGAGTATAAACCCTGTATATCTGTTCTGCCAACATTGCTCTAACCAGCATATGAGGCCAGGTAAGTTTTCCCATAGATAACAATAAATTAGCTCTCTTTTTAACCTTGTCGCCGTGGCCACAAGCACCACCTATAAGAAAAACAAAACTACTATTACCATCGCTCTGCCATTTAGATATTTGGCCAGCAAGTTCTTTGCTGCTAAGGTTTTTGCCGTTTTCATCAAGCACGATAACAATATCCGAATCGGCCACAACATCCAAAAGCAAAGCTCCCTCTTTTTCTATTAATTGAGCTTCTTGTAAAGGTTTTTTCTCTTCGAATTCTTTAAATTCGATTTTCCAGGGAATTCTTTTTATATAGGAATTATATAGTTGGGATGTAGGGGAAGAACTCTTTTCCTTACCTATGGCAGCGATTTTTATTTTCATTTTTTTAATAGTTTAAGAGGTTACAAGATTCCAGTCCTCCAAAAAGAGAGACATTACAAAACCTGATAAACGGCTAGGCTATATAACCTCGATAGCTTCAATCTCAGGAAGTGGCATAGCCCACATTTTCTCTAAGTTATAAAGCTCTCTAACACCTGGTTTAAATATATGCACTACTACATTTCCTGCATCAACCAAAATCCAGTTACCCTCACTAGTTCCCTCAACCGAGTAAACGCCGTAAGAATCAGTATGTCTAATATTTTGGATTACTTTATCTGCAAGGAAACTTGCGTGTTTTGTAGAAGTGCCTGTGGCAATAACCATGTAGTCAGCAATATCAGTTTTACCAGCCAGGTCTATGGTTACTACATTTTCAGCTTTACCATCCTCAAGCGAGGATTTTATCAGCTCTTTTAGGTCGGGAACGACCTGCTCCATATATTGTCTAGTTATGTCAACCTCCAATGTTTAGTTACCCTACATATATAATTATAGCACGTCTGGTATGTTTTTCTAGTCCTTTTTATAAGCAGGATTATTCCTTATTTCCGTAGATGATTCAGGCGTTTTTTCTATCTCCAAAAAGCACCATTTTGGTGACTTTTGCTGTGCCAAATCGCGACTATTTTCAGCACTAATTCTGCAACTTTTGAAGGATTTTGCAGCTACACTTTCAATCGCATCTTTGGCTAGTTTTTCTCTGTCAAAAACGGCTATTGGCACCATTTCAAATATTTCTTGCCAGTTGTGCCATTTATGGAAATTAACCAGGTTATCCGCGCCCATTAGCCATACGAATTTGAAGTTATTATATTCACTTTTCAGCTTTTTTAACGTATCATATGTATATTGAGTTTGAGCTTTTTTCTCGAAATCAGAGATAACTATTTGATCAATATTAGCTGTTATTTTTTTTGCACTTGCGAATCTGTTATTAAAATCTGACATTTCTTCTTTTGACTTAAGAGGATTTTGCAATGCAACAATCCACCAGACTTCGTCAAGTCCCAGTAATTCTATAGCCTTTTTACTTATATAAACATGGCCTTCATGAGCGGGATTAAACGAACCGCCAAGCAAGCCAATTTTTTTAGATTGGCCGTATTTGTCCATTACCCCGAACCACATATTTATAGGTAGTAAGCTGCTCAACTCCAACCGGGCCACGGGCATGCAGTCTGCCGGTAGATATACCAATTTCTGCGCCCATGCCAAATTCCCCACCATCAGCAAATTGCGTTGAAGCATTATGCATAACAATTGAGCTATCTATTTTTTTCAAGAATTCAGCTGCCGCATTATTATCAGCGGTAATTATTGAATCTGTGTGGTGAGAACCATATTTATTGATAAAATCAATTGCCTCCGATATGCCAGACACAATTTTCACAGCAACAACAGGAGCAAGATATTCTGTATACCAATCATCTTCTGTTGCAGCCTTCACCCTTTTATCAATAGTTTGCGCAACTTCATCACCGCGAATTTCGCAGCCACCAACAGAAAGAGATTCTATAATTTGTGGCAGAATTGTTTTGGCAACTTCCTTATCAACAACAATTGATTCAGTTGCTCCACAAATTCCCGTACGTCTCAACTTAGCATTATAAGCAATTTCTACAGCCATTTTTGCATCTGCATTTTTGTGGATGTAGGTATGGCAATTGCCGTCCAGATGCAGCAATGTAGGTACTTTACTTTCATCCATAACACGCTGACAAAGGCTTTTACCGCCACGTGGAACTATGACATCAATATAGCCTGACATAGCCAACATTTCACCTACAGCTTCACGATCCTTCACAGGCACAAGCTGGATAGAATCAACAGGCAAACCTGCTTCTGTTAAGCCTGCGTGTAAGCAATCGACTATAGCGTGAGATGAATAAAAGCTTTCAGAACCACCGCGCAATATGACCGCATTGCCCGATTTTAAGCATAGAGCGCCAGCATCAGCCGTAACATTAGGACGCGATTCATATATAATCCCGATAACACCAAGAGGTATGCTAATCCTTGCAATCTCAAGGCCGTTTGGTCTTTGCGATTTTGCAAGATCACGTCCCACAGGATCTTCGAGACTGGCTATATCTTCCAAACCCTTGGCGATAGCATCGATTTTCTTTGCATTAAGCTCAAGCCTGTCGATTAAAGGTTTATCTAAACCTTTGGCTACTGCTTCTCCTACGTCCCTTTTGTTTTCAACAAGTATTTTATCAGTATTTTTTCTAAGCTGAGCAGCTGCAATCTTAAGAGCAGCATCCTTCTTATCTCTTGATGTTTCTGACAAAACACGTGCAGCAGCCTTGGCTCTTTTGCCAATTTCCAGCATTTGCTCTTTCACGCTTTTATTTTTATCACTCATCTCAAACGCTCTCATTTTTATTCCTTAATGCTCAGCACAAGATTATCCCTATGCACCAGCTCATCCCGTCCGGAAAATCCAACTATATTTTCAATTTCTTGACTTTGATGACCCATAATCATTTTTGCATCGTCAGAAGAATAAGCTACAAGGCCAAGACCTATTTTTTTTAACTTACAATCTTTAATATGAACAGTGTCACCGCGATCAAAGCTACCTTTAATATCAATAACTCCCGCAGGTAGCAAGCTTTTACCGACTTTTAAGGCCTTTACCGCCCCATCATCAACAATTATTTCACCACCAATGCTAATACTACTGGCTATCCAGCGTTTTCTGGCGCTTACAGGCGTATCTTTAGAAACAAATAAGGTATGACGACCACCCTCCAAAAGACGCTTTATTGGGTTTTTCTTCGTACCTAAAGTAAGTATCATATTACAGCCACCATTAACTGCGATTTTTGCCGCCTCAACTTTGGTAATCATTCCACCTGAACCAACTCCGGTAGATAAAGCCTCTCCAGCCATAGATTCAATTTTTCCATCTATGTCCTTAACAATTGGTATGCGTTTGGCACTTCTATCCAGCCTTGGATTGGAGGTGTATAAACCATCAACATCTGAAAATAATATAAGTAAATCGCTACTAATCATCTGAGCAACTATAGCCGCCAATCTGTCATTATCGCCAAATCTCAGCTCATGCGTAGCTACAGTGTCATTTTCATTTATGATGGGCACAACACCATTAGCCAGCAATGTTTCTATAGTGTTTTTGGCATTAAGGTAATTCCTACGATTTTCAGAATCAAATAGTGTCATCAATATCTGCGCTGCGTTATGCTCAAACATATTGAGGTATTTTTGATAGTGCCTAACCAGCTCAGTTTGACCACATGCCGCCGCTGCTTGTTTTTCTTCAAGCTTCAAAACTTTCTTATGTTTTATATATTTTCTGCCCAAAGCCACAGCGCCAGAAGTTACCACAACAACTTCCTTGCCGTCTTTTTTAAGCTGCGCAATATCCTCGGCTAGGCTTTTCAGCCATTTTTCCCTAAGCTTGCCCTTCTCCTGATCAACAATGATAGATGAGCCAACCTTTATAACTATGCGATTTATTTTCTTTATATCCATTGGTTTTTTTATAAAATATTCTACACTTTACGGACTTTATATATTGGTATATAAAACCTTACAATTTATAAACGTATGTGAGCATATTATGCCTTTAGAAGCAAGTATACTAAAAAAAATGATAATTGATGCATTTCCTGAGGCTTCGGTTAATATAGTCGACCTGGCTGGTGATAATGATCACTGGTCTGCTGAAATTATATCAGAAGAATTTCGTGGAAAATCCCGTATACAGCAGCATAAAATGGTTTATTCTGCACTGCAGGGCAAAATGGGCGGAGAGCTACACGCTTTACAATTAAAAACCTCTGCGCCACAAAATAAATAACAAACTTAAGGAAGCATTTACTATGACAAACCCAGTATTTCAGACCATAGAAAAAGAAATTAATGATAACGATGTTGTTCTTTTTATGAAGGGTACTGCAAAATTCCCACAATGTGGGTTTTCTGCTGTTGTAACCCATGTATTGAACGATCTTGGCGTTAATTTCAAAGATATAAACGTTCTTGCTGATCCAGAAATTCGTGAAGGCATTAAACAATTCAGCGATTGGCCAACCATTCCTCAATTATATGTAAAAGGCGAATTTGTTGGTGGCTGCGACATAGTTAAAGAAATGGTTGAAAGCGGTGAGTTGCAAGATCTTTTAAGAGATAAGGGTGTAAATTACGCGAATGTCTAAAAATTCAGCAGCTATCAAGGTAGAGGACTTATACAAAGTCTATACAACAAAAGACGGCAAGAATAAGCTGGCTATTGATCATATCAACCTTGAAATACCTGAAGGATCGTTCTTCGGATTACTTGGGCCAAACGGCGCAGGTAAATCCACCTTTATAAACATACTTGCTAATATGGTTAATAAAACCTCAGGCACAGTACATATAAACGGCAGCAATATTGATTCTGAACCGAAAAAAGCCAGAAGCCAAATTGGTATTGTTCCGCAGGAAGTTGTACTTGATCCATTTTTTCCACCTTATGAAGTTTTGGAAAATTCAGCCGGATTTTACGGACTGCCTAAATCCAAACGTCGCACAATGGAAATTATTGAGGCTTTAGGATTAGCTGATAAAGCATTTTCTCCCTCCAGAAGATTATCTGGTGGTATGCGCCGTAGATTACTGATCGCCAGAGCTTTAGTACACTCTCCTAAAATCCTTGTTCTGGACGAACCTACCGCTGGCGTTGATGTTGACCTGCGTACACAACTTTGGACATACGTGAAAGAACTCAATAAACAAGGCACAACTATATTACTAACTACGCATTATCTAGAAGAAGCGCAGGAATTATGCGATAGAATAGCAGTTATAAACAATGGTAAAATTATAGCTAACGACACAAAAGCTAAAATTATGAAAACCATAGATAGGAAGAATTTAATAATAACTCCGAACGAGTCTGTGTCCGAAATACCTAAACAATTACAGGAGTTCAATACTTCCATAACTGACGATGGCCGCATTCAAATAACTTATGAAACCAATAAAATATCGGCTAATCAAATACTAGAAGCTTTCAACAAAACAAAACTTACAATTAAAGACTTATCAACAGAAGAAGCTGATCTGGAAGAAATATTCAAACATTTGACGAAAAATTAGCGCTTTTTCAAAATCTGGCAAATAGCACCCGTGAGCTTGCTAAGTTCAGATTTGGAAATTGTGAAAGCTGGCATAATATAAACCACATCGCCAAACGGGCGCAGCCAAACACCATGCTGAATGAATTTCTGGCGTAGTTCAAAAATTTCTTTAATGTCAGTTTCTATCTGCACAACACCAATTGCGCCTTTAACCCTGACATCGTTAACCTTATCAAATTTTGTACAAGGAGATAATTCTTCATATAATTGCTTTTCAATCTTTGCGACTTGTTCCAAACGTTCTTCTTTTTCAAACAAATCAATCGAAGCATTCGCCGCTGCGCAGGCTAAAGGATTAGCCATAAATGTCGGCCCACTCATTAGCGCCTTTTCCATCTCTTCACCCAAAAATGCTTTGAATATTTCTTCTTTGGCCAAAGTTGCCGCCATTGTCATCATACCACCGGTTAGCCCCTTCCCGATGCACATAATATCAGGCAATATTGCAGCCTCTTCGCAGGCAAACATATGACCAGTGCGGCCAAATCCAGTCATCACTTCATCTGCAATAAATAATAATCCATATTTTTTTGTAATTCTGTATATCTCAGCCAGAACATCCGGCGAATGGAATTTAAATCCCCCTGCCCCTTGCACCAAAGGCTCGATAATCACTGCCGCCGTTGTACTTTGTATACCTTCAACAATCGCTTCAAATTCAGAAAAATCATACTCGTCAGAAGGAACACGCACGCAATATTGTTTAGGCATATATTCGTTGAAAGATTTATGCATACCATTATCAGGATCACACAAAGACATACAGCCCATAGTGTCACCATGGTAGCCGTTATTAAAGCTGATAAATTTATTACGCCTTTTATCGCCCTTATTTTTCCAATATTGCACTGCCATTTTAAGTGCGGTTTCTATAGCAGTAGAGCCAGTATCACAAAAGAAAACTCTCTCCAAACCAGAGAGTTTAGAAAGTCTTGCAGCTAGCGTATAAGCAGGTTCGTGCGCCGCTCCGGCAAACATGAAATGTGGCATTTTTTTCAGCTGATGTTCAACAGCTTCTAGGATATGTGGATGATTATAGCCGTGACAAGCACTCCACCAAGAAGAAATACCATCAATTAATTCACTTCCATCCGCAAGTTTTACCTTGCAGCCGTGAGTTCCAACAACCTGAATTGGATCAGGCGCGATTTGCTCTTGCGTGTATGGATGCCATACATGCTTCTTGCCATTTTTAAACCAATCTTTATCAATAGTCTTTTTTATTGTCATTACTGTGTTTTTCTACTTGAAACAGTTTCTTCTATAGTCTTCATTAAAACTTTTATGGCCTCTTCAGTACCTTCAGGATGATTCCAAATAAAATCCCTGCAACCTACAAAATCAGCGCCTAAATTCACAATGTCACTACACAAATCTTCATTTTTGCAGCCTTTGATAACACAAGGCTTATCTGTGTTTGATTTCCAGAATTGTACCAACTTGCCTATGTATCTTTTGTTATAATCAAACGAAACATAATCCACCAATTTATTATCAATATAGTTACTGGCTTTGCTCATGGAACTTTTACAATCAACACCGATAATAAAATCATCCCCAAATTTTTTGCGGATATTTTCTAGGCTTTTATCTCTTTCCGCGCTGATTATTATACCATCCGCCTTCACTTTTTCGGCAACTGTAGTGTATGAATCAACAATAAAAACAATACCGCTATTCCTGCACATTTCAGAAATTGTTTCAGCATAGCTGCCATATTCTTCTTCGCCCAAAGTTGGCAAAGCAAGCTCAACTGCATGCATATTTTTTTCATATTTAGAAGCATTAATGCCTCTGAAAGACTTGCTCAGTTTTACCAGAAACTCAAAACCATCTACAATTTCAGGCGTATTTATATATAAACCAATATTAGGCGATCCCTTAACAGCATACGGCCTTGGTACTGAGGCAACAGTAGTCATTTTTATTTTGCTTTGATCAACCATATTTATAAAAACTTCCTTAAATTTACGGCTATGCTACTGCACAATTATTAACTAATTCTTTACTATTTTGCTCTTTCTCAAACTTTAAACCAAGATTTGCAAACATAGAAGTATCTCTATTTTGTGTCGCATTAGGAGTAGTAAGGAGTTTTTCACCATAAAAAATTGAATTAGCGCCCGCTAAAAAGCATAAAGCCTGCGTTTCATCGCTCATCTCTTCCCGACCAGCTGACAATCTCACATAAGATTTTGGCAACATTATTCTAGCCACAGCAATCGTGCGAACAAAATCTATAGGACTAACTTCGCCTTCTTTTTCAAGCGGAGTGCCTTTAACTTTAACAAGCATATTAATAGGCACAGATTCAGGATGCTCCGGCAAATTTGCCAGAGTAATAAGCATTTTAGCTCTATCTTCAACCTTTTCACCCATACCTACAATGCCGCCACAGCAAGTTTTTAAGCCAGCTTCACGGATATTTTCTAATGTTTGCAGCCTATCTGAAAAGTGACGGGTGGTAATAATATTCTTATAATGCTCTTCTGATGTGTCAATATTGTGATTATAATAATCTAACCCAGCATCCTTTAGACGTTTAAGCTGTTCTTTTTCCACCATTCCAAGGGTCACACAGGTTTCCATGCCTAAATTCTTAACTTCTGAAATCATATCTGCAACAACAGGCAAATCACGATCATTCAGGTTACGCCATGCCGCACCCATACAAAACCTGGTAGCACCATTTTCCTTAGCTTTTTTCGCTTCAGACACAACTTTAGCAATTTCAATCAGAGGCTCTTTAGCAAGGCCAGTATTATAGTGCGCTGATTGTGGACAATATTTGCAATCCTCCGGACAAGAACCGGTTTTAATACTAAGCAACGTGCTAAGTTGCACTTCGTTAGGATTAAAATTTTCTCTATGCACGGAAGCAGCAGCAAACACCAAATCGTTAAAAGGCTTTGCAAATAAAGCCATCACCTCAGCAACCTGCCAATCATGTCTTGTTGTATTTTTATTTTTTACTGGTATAGACTTACTTTCCATGCAAAATACTTTATACGTTGAACCCAAAGCAATTCGTATAGACTAAAAACAGGTATTCTGAAACAAAAAATGCCCTCTATAGACAATTTTGTTACAAATAAGATGGATGAATTAAAAAAAAGCAGTTTATTACGTACACTGCAAACCACTTTCCGTACCGATAATGTTTATATAGAACGTAACGGCACAAGGCTTATTTCTTTTTCGTGCAATGATTATCTTGGCCTTTCACAAAACAGTGAAGTAAAAAAATCTTCGATAGAAGCTATAGAAAAATATGGCTCTGGCTCCGGCGCATCAAGACTTATTACAGGAAATAACCCACTATATGACGAAGTCGAAAAGAAACTCGCTACGCTAAAATCCACAGAAGATGCTATAGTTTTCGGCAGCGGCTATCTCACCAATATAGGTGTCATACCAGCCTTAGCGGGCAAAGATGATTTAATTATCGCAGATAAATTAATTCATGCATGTTTGATTGATGGTATTAAATTATCCGGCGCAAAGTTTTTCCGTTTTAACCATAATAGCATTGAAAAATGTGAAGAGTTGCTAAAAAAACATAGAAATAACCATAAGAACTGCCTGATAATAACCGACGGCATTTTTAGCATGGACGGTGATGCTGCCCCTATAGACGATCTCTATAATCTTGCAGAAAAATATGATGCCTGGCTGATGACCGACGATGCCCACGGTCTTGGTGTATTAAATAATGGTATTGGTAGCAGTCCAAATAAAAAACCGCATATTCAAATGGGAACTTTGTCGAAAGCCGTTGGTGTTTATGGCGGCTATGTATGTACATCTCAAAAAGTTGCTGATTATTTGCGCAACAGCGCCAGATCATTTATATATTCAACCGCCTTGCCACCTGCAGTCTTAGCAGCTGCTGCAAAGGCGCTTGATATAATCGCAAATGACTCTGAGCTTATAGAAAAACCCCTAAATAATGCCCGCCTGTTTACAAAACTACTAGGCTTACCAACAGCCCAAAGTTCAATCGTGCCAATAATTATAGGCGATGAAGACAAAGCAATTGAAGCATCCAGGCAGCTAGAGCAGGATGGATTTTTAGTATCAGCCATAAGGCCACCAACAGTTCCAAAAGGCACAGCTCGCCTGCGCTTTACATTTTCTGCCTTGCATAAAGCAAAAGATATTGAGAAACTAGCTGAAGCTATAAAAAAGCATGGGCTGATATGAAAAACATTATAACTTTTAGCGGTTGGGGACAAAATTTTGATGCTCTGGAGAATATAGCACCAGGCGCAAAACATATTGATTATCGCGATTTTCAAAATGTTGATGAAGTTTTCAGCACTATAAAAAATAATCCATGCGACATACTAATTGGCTGGAGCCTAGGCGGACAACTCGCATTGCGAGCAATTGAGGCAGGAATTTTATCACCAAAATTATTGATTTTACTAGCAACACCATTTCAGTTTGTTATGGGCAAAGGTTTAAAATGTGGTGTCGACATTGATACTTTCAGCGTTTTTGAAAATAACTTTATTAAAGATCAGGCAAAAGTAATGGCACAATTCGCCCTTTTAGTTGCTAAAAACGATAATAAATCCAAAGAGATTATAAAAATTTTAAATGCAAATAATAAAGATAACCTTAAAAACTGGTTGTTTTGGCTTGAAGAATTGGGCAGTTTTAGCTGTCAAAAAGTTGATTTTTCTAAAATGCCAAAAACAATTGCCATTCATGGCCGCGATGATGCAGTTGTTGATGCTACGCAAACATCTCTGTTTCGCCCATTGATAAAAAACTACCACGTTGAAAGAATTGACGATTGCGGCCACGCTCCGCATTTGCATGATCCTGAATTAATCAAAAAAATAATTGCCGCCGCATGAAAAATAAATTCAAAAAAGCTCTCATGCGTGATTTTGGTAAAGCCGCACGCAAATATGATGAATATGCAATTCTACAACGCAATGTTGCGGATAAATTATTTGCACTAAGCAAACAATTCTTTTCAGCCGAAAACAGCGTTATAGATATAGGTTGCGGCACAGGTTATTTCCACGAGTTATGCCGTAAAAACGCTTTTTATTTTCCAATAACACAAATCGATATTTCACCTGAAATGTGCGAAATAGCCGCTAGCTATGCTTCATCAGGAAAATATGGCGAAACCACAACAATTCAGGCTGATATGGATAATATCCCTCTGCCGGAAAATTCCATTAAAAATGCTTTTTCTTCTTTAACAATACAATGGTCGCAGGACTTAGAAAACACATTAAAGGAAGCACATAGAATTTTAGATAAAGGCGGTGATTTTTTCGCCAGCACTCTACAAAATGGTACTTTGCACGAACTGGAAAATTCCTTTAGCAAGCTTGATAGGCTAACACATATCAATAAGTTTTTATCTAAGAATGATATCCAAAATACTTTTATAAATTGTGGTTTTAAAAATATAAAAATCATCGAAGATGATATCATAACATATCACGATAATTTATTATCCCTACTCAAACAAATTAAAGGCATTGGCGCCAATCATAAGTCCAGTGACAAAAAATTCCTGGGTAAGGATTATTTTGTAAAGCTGGAAAAAATATATCAGGATAGTTTCGCAAACAACGGCAAATTGCCCAGCACCTGGAAAGTGGTTTACATAACATGTCAAAAATAAATAAATCATTTTTTATTACGGCCACTGGCACCGGCATAGGCAAAACTTTTGTTACTTGCGCATTATGCCACCAACTTAAAAAAGCCGGCACAGATATTTTTGCGATCAAACCCATTATCAGCGGGTGGGAAGATTCCGATACCGACACCCATAAAATAATTACCTCACTCGGCCTTTCTGCCTCTCAGCAAAATATAGAAAAAATATCACCATGGCGTTTCAAAGCGCCTCTTTCGCCCAATATCGCAGCCGAAAAAGAAAAGCGTACGATTGATTTTGCTGAATTAGTGGGCTTTTGCCAAAAATCACAGGCCGAAAATCAAGCCCTGCTTATTGAAGGTGTGGGCGGACTTATGGTTCCGATAAATAATGACAAAACGGTTTTAGACCTCATAAAACAGCTAAAAATCCCCGCTATATTAGTTGCAGGAACTTATTTAGGCTCGATAAACCATACGCTGCTTTCAATAAACGCAATGAATCAGGCCGGTATAAAAATCCAGGCAATTATTTTAAGCCAATCCAGCGAATGTGCCGGCCTTGATGAAACCTACAGAACTTTAAGGAATTTCACAGATACTAAAATAATCACAATTCCATATCTTGAAGAAAGTATCAATATATGGGATAAAGTTCCGGATATTACTAATATTATGGAAAATTGATAATGGATAATTTTGAAGCCTACAGCTTTCTATTTGCCGACACATTTCTTTCATCAACAGCCTTGCCTGCCAAGGCTATAATGGTTTTTCCTTTAATGAAAATTTTCGGCACTTATGACATGAATTTAGCTGTTTTAGTAGCCGTTATTGCTGCCTTCATAGCTGCTCTGGCCAACTATGGCATAGGCCGCCTGATTTTCACTGCCATAAAATATAAGCCTGAAGGTCAAGTACCTCTAAAAATCTTCAGTTTTTTCCAAAATAAGGGATTTTTACTACTTTTATTGTCATGGTTTCCGGTTTTTGGCGCAATACTCACCGTTTTCATAGGCTTCACTGGCACAAGGGCAAAAGCCGCCATACCAACGGTATTATTAGTAAATGTTTTGTATTATTCCCTACAAATATCTTGACGAAACGAATGTCTTACACTAATTTGCGCCACCTCTCGTGTTTTTGCTTTATAATGAAAAATACGAAAATATGGCGGGCATAGCTCAGTTGGTTAGAGCATCAGTTTGTGGTATTGGGGGTCGCGGGTTCGAGTCCCGTTGCCCGCCCCAATTCAAGTAGTTACAACTCTTCTCTAACGTGCTTTTGCAGAACTGATCTGCTGTGCTCTTTCTATAACTTTCTGTAGGTTTTCGTTAGCGCCGTCTTTTGCCTGAGCTCTTACTTTATCGTAATTAGGCAGCTCTTTCTGAGGCTCGATATCCAGGTTTTTAAAAATCATACATAATAAATTCTTCGAGTGCTTATCTTCAAAAACCTCTTTTGATATCTCAATAAAATTTCCGTCTCGCCTGTTGGTAGTTAATACATAAGGAGCCAAAAATTCAATAGATAAATCTTCAACAATATCTTTATGGTCTTGTTTTGCAGCTAACTCCAATAAAAGAAGCCTACTGTCCGCAGAGATATCCTGCATAAATTCTTTATTTGTCACAAGATCACTTACTATTTCCCGATGGCCTTGTCTTGCCGCGCGCGCCACCACATAACCTCTTTGGTAAGCAATCTCCTGCATAAAATCTTTATTTGCCACAAGATCGCTTACTACTTCTCGATAGCCTCGTTCTACAGCTGATATCAGCACATAAAATCTCGTCTCCAAAAAAACATTCTGCATAAATATAGCATTGGTCACAAAATCGCTTACTACTGCTCGATGGCCTCCTTCTGCAGCTGACATCAGCACATCACTTCTACTGGCCGCATCAATATCCTGCATAAATTCTTTATTTACCACAAGATCTCTTAGTATTTCCCGACGGCCTTTTTCTGCAGCAAACACCAACACCCAACCTCTATTGTCCGCAGAAATACCCTGCATAAAATCTTTATTTGCCACAATATCTCTTACTATTTCTCGATGGCCTCCTTCTGCGGCAAACGCCAACACACTACCCCTACTGTGCCTAGAAACATCCTGCATAAATTTATTATTGGCCATAAAATCGCTTACTATTCCCCACTGTCCTTCTTTTGCAGCAGACTTGAGCACCTCACTTCTACTGTCCTCAGAAATATCCTGTATAAATACATCCTTTGTCACAAGATCGCTTACTATTCCCCACTGCCCTTCTTTTACAGCAGACTTCAGCACCGCACCTCTACTGTACGCATCAATATCCTGCATAAATTTATTATTGGCCATAAAATCGCTTACTATTCCCCACTGCCCTTCTTTTGCAGCAGAATCAAGCACCACACCTCTACTGTGCCTAGAAACATCCTGCATAAAATCTTTATTTGTCACAAGATCGCTTACTATTTCCCAAAGGCCTTGTTCTGCGGCAGATTTGAGCACCTCACCTCTACTGCCCGCATTAATATCCTGCATAAATTCTTTATTTGTCACAAAATCCCTTACTATTTCCCGACGGCCTTGTTGTGCGGCATTCCACAACACATTACTTCTATTGCCCAAAGAGACATCCTGCATAAATTCTTTATTTGCCAAAAGATCGCTTACTATTTCCCAACGGCCGTTTTGTAAAGCATGCCACAACACACTACCCCTACTGTCCGCAGAGATATCCTGCATAAATTCTTTATTTACCACAAGATCTCTTACTATTTCTCGATGGCCTCCTCCTGCTGCGGCATGCCACAACACACTACCCCTTCTGTCCGCAGGCATATCCTGCATAAATTCTTTATTGGTCA
>CAZOKN010000007.1:0-16907 GCA_964580525.1 uncultured Rickettsiaceae bacterium | reverse complement strand
GCTTACTATTTCTCGATGACCTTCTTCTACAGCATTTTCAAGAAAAGCGGCACAATATTTTGACTTTTTCTGATCATTTTTGGCATTTTTAATATCGATTAAGTATGGAGAACAAATGTTTGCTATATTTATAACTTCTTTTTGATTGTATTTTGCAAACAACCATGGGAAGTCTTTTGTAAATTCTTCAATCCGCCTTGTTTCCAGCTCTTGCTTTTTCTTTGCAAATTCTTCTATGTCACTTTTCTCAGTTCCGGCTTTTTCAGGATGAATACCGTTTTTGATTTCATACATATGCGCAAAAGCCAGGTCGCGTAAGATTTGCTCAACTTCTTCTGTTTTTTTCTCTGAAAAGAATGTTGTTTGGCAGTAGTCTGTATAGTCTTCAATAAGCCCTTTTTGTATTTCTTCTAAACTTTCTGCCGTATAATCAGCAGCATTTGTTATTAAACCCTTGAGGTCAGTTTTCAGATTTCTTATTACTATATAACCCTCTTGGGTTTCTCCGTCTTCTAGCTCAGCAGGCAAACCATCATAATGCGCCATTGCTTTTTTATAAGCCGCCGCCTCCAATATACGCACAGCCTCTTTATCCAAATCAGGTTCGGATTTTGACGCTGGTTCTTTACCTTGGCCGCGGGCGATATCATCTTCAATACTTAAAACTGAATAAACACCACATTCCCAATCGTTTTCTTGCTCTGTATATGGGCTTTGTTCAAAGGCATCGACAACTTCATAGCGTAAATCTTTTGCAAGATTTTTAAGGATAGTATCGTTTGTGCTAGATTTTCTTGTGGATTCCTGATGATCATAAACGCGGATTTGCTTTTCATCTTTATCAACTACAACTCCGATATTATGATCGCTGCCAATTGCATATGGAAATACAAAAAAGCGCTTGTTATATGTCGCTATTGCGGCCTGCACTGTTGCGCTGATCTCAGTTGCTTGATTGATCTGATGTCCACGTACCACAAAAACAGCCTCATTATTTATAAATGAAACTTCTAATGCGGCCATTATATCTGTTATAAAAAAGCCACCACTACCATCTTTTTTTATTGCACTAAGCTCGCTTGAAAAATCTTTCATTCCTTATGCCTTTATGGAATTTTTGTAAAATTATGATAAAAATAAAAAGTTGCAAAACAGTAACATAATAGCAAGTGCATGTCAATGTTTTAGTACTAAATTGTTTAGCATTATCAGCTAAATATAGATTTAGCTCAAAAATACCGTAATTCACCCACTCAATAAAAATTCATTATTAATTCATGTCGGTTAGGCTATGGTGTTATTATGACAACAGGAGAAGGCCATGTTTCGTTATTTTATTGTTATAATTGGATTATTACTGTTTTTACCCATTAATTCTGAAGCACATGAGCATAGACATGGTGGTGGTGGGCATAGCAGAATGGAAAGAGTTATAATCATAAGTCAAAATCAAACTGTTTCTTCTAGCCTGATTAGCCAAATACAGAGCCAATTTCGCGGCCAAGTAGTTGGGGTTAATGATATGCCGGACGGTGTTATTTCCGAGGTGCAGGTTCTGCTACCAGACGGACAGGTTGTGGTTGTCACTGTCGATAAATCTAGCAATTCAATAGTAAACGTGAAGAGATAAAATGAAAATTCTAATTATTGAAGATGATAAAAAAATCGCCGAACAGCTACAAACCCACATAAAAGAATCTGGGTTTCTTGTTACTTGCGTAAATGATGGCGAGGAAGGCCATTTTGAAGGCGAAGAAGGCTCGTATGACGCTGTGTTACTGGATTTAGGATTACCCAGTATGGATGGCTTTACCATTCTACAAAAATGGCGCAATGCCGGTAAAACCATGCCTGTTATAATTCTAACCGCCAGAGATAGCAAAATGGATGTAGTACGTGGCCTGGAAGCAGGGGCAGATGATTATATAACAAAACCATTTGATCTGGATGAAGTAGTAGCTAGGCTGCATTCAATTATCAGACGCTCAAATGGAAAAAGCCAATCTACCCTAAAATACAAAAATGTAGTTTTGGATACTAAATCCGGACGTGTTACCGTAGATAAACAATTTGTGAAGCTAACGCGTATAGAATTTTTGCTATTACAATATTTATTTATCAATCAAGGACGCCCCATCAGCGTCAACGAGTTGGTAGAACATACCTATGATGACTTTGATAATGATTCTGGCATTATTGCCCGCCACATAGCTAATATTCGCAAAAAAATAGGTGCCGACACTATCCAGACAGAGGCAAATAGAGGTTATTATGTGCCTTTGGAAAAAAACTAATTTGTCCCTAAAAAGACATATAATTATTTCCGCAGTTTTGGGAATAGCGATAGCATTCATAATTGCTGGCGGCATGCTAACCTGGGGATTCAAACAATCTGCCATACGTTCTCTCGATAATTATCTAACAGCCTTTATGAATACCCTGATAGCCTCAACTTCCGTTAATAATGACGGCAATATAATCATCTCACCTGGCATTTCCGGCATTGAAAACCTTCCCCAATATTGGCAAATAAGTGGTTCGGGTAAACATCTAAAAAAATCCAAACAACTCAGAACATGGCTAAATATTACTGATTCTAAACATGGAGAGATAGAGAGTTTTAATTTTCAAGACAGTGATGATACCAATATTTATGCTTTAAAACGTACTGTACGTTTTCCTGGAGATGTTACAGTTACTTACATGATTGGCACTTCTAAGGACTTAGCCGACATGTTCTTAAAAGAACAGGAAAAGGAGTTTTTCTTATATCTTATCGTTATATTAACCGCTTTGGCACTGAGTTTAATAATATTATCTTTCGTGCAAATAGGCATTGTTCTTAGGCCACTTAATCGCTTACGTGAATCTATAACTGAAATCAAAAAAGGTAATGTTTCTGAACTGAAAGAACCATTTCCACGAGAGATACAGCCCCTTGTAGATGAACTTAATATTTTGCTTTCTTATAATTTAAAAATGATAGAACGCTACCGCACATTTTCTTCCAATCTCTCACACGCATTAAAAACACCGCTTTCTATCCTAAAGAACGATGCAGCATCTTCAAAAGATGAGTTGGCAAAAATTGTGATAGAAAAAGTTGAAAATATGAATGCTTTAATTAATAGATATCTATCAAGAGTTCGTATTGGCGGAACAGCAACTATTCTGGGCGTACGCACATCTCTTTTACCTATTTTACAAAAAATTTCTAATAGTTTTGCCAAATTATATCAGAAAGAAATAACGATAAATTGTAGCGAAGAAATAGTACTGCAAATAGATGAAGCTGATTTATTCGAGCTTATGGGCAACGTAATAGAAAATTCCTGCAAATACGGCCATAGCAAGGTAGAAATTAATATCACCAATCATGACGGATATATTTTTATAAAAATATCTGATGATGGTAAAGGCATTCCTTCTAGCATGAGAGAAGAAGTTTTAAAGCGCGGCGTTAGACTAGACGAAACCAAGGCCGGTTCTGGAATAGGAATACCAATAGCTGTTGATATTGCCAAGCTTTACGGCGGAGAGATAAAGCTTGTAGATTCTGCCTTAGGCGGTCTGGAAGTAATTATTATTTTACCTATTACTGTATAATTTTTGCGTATGAATTTTCTATGAATTTCTTCTTCAAGCCTGCTTCATAACAATGTTGCTATGGTGGTTTTTATCAAGTTAATTTTTATTTTTTAGGAGTAATAGATTATGAATTTTAAAAAACTTATTATAGCTGTTTCTGTTGTTTCTGTTTTGGCAGCTTCTACTGCCAACGCTGATACAGTTGGTTCATTGCTTGGTGCAGCTGGAGGAGCTGTTGTTGGTTCCAATATCGGCAAAGGAAAAGGCAATATTGCCGCAATAGCAGTTGGAACTTTGATTGGTGCTGGTTTAGGTGATAGCATTACTGGTCCTGATAGAAGACACACTACGACAGTTGTGAGATATGAAGATAACGACAGATTTCATGACAATCGTGGCTGGAGAAACAGAGGACATGGTTGGAGAAATGTTCACCATCATGACAGATATTACAGACCTTATTACACACAAACATATACTAATTATTGGGTTAGCCCACAACCTACCTATAGAAGCGTTGTTGCAAGTAATGTGTATCAACCTGCTATAGAGCCTCAGACAGCTTCTGATAATGGATATTGCCGGGAATTTTCTCAAAATGTTAGTATAGGCGGTAGAATACAAGAAAGTTATGGTACAGCTTGTAGACAGGAAGATGGCTCTTGGGAAATACAAAAATAATAAATCTTATATAAGGCTTTGTTTAGTGATGAGTTGTATTGATAAAAGAATAATTATAACTTTTTTCTGTCTGGCTGCACTCCAATAGATAGTAAATTATTGCATTAGCAATGGTTTTCTAAAAGGAACAGCCAGATATGATTACAAATCATATCACAATGAATACGTTTACTGGTAAGCAATGCTCATTAGGCTTTTAAACAGCTTGCGCATGAAAACGTCCATTTCATCGACTTTTGTCATGAAACTTTGATTTTGCAGCAAGCTATTTTTTTGTATTGATGGAGTTATTGTAGCAGGTTTTTTTTGTATCTTAAAGCTACCATCCATAGCTAAGCCCTCTATTGGCCTTATTTCACCATGGTCTATTATCACGGCCGCATTACTTTTTTCTCTTATCGCTTCCACAAGCTCATTGAAAACATGACGAACTTCCGGTGATATACCTTTTAATTTTTGCAGGAATGTATCTTTATTTATTGCGTAACACCATGTATCTGAAACTGCCATAACTGTTGCTGATCTTGGTTTTTCAGAAATAACTGCCATTTCTCCAAAAATTGAGTCTTCACCAAGCTTTGCCAGGGAAATATGTTCGTTATTTCGATTTTTAAATATCTCTACGGTTCCATCACATATCAAATAAACCGAATCGGCAGGATAACCTTCCTCAAATATAATCTGATTTTTGGAGAAGTGTACGTTTGGCATTAAACTCATTTATTTTCTCCGGTTTTATTTGTTATGAAATGCCGTTAATGTTAAAACCCTAAACAAGCTGCGAATAAAAGCATTTTCAATATCATTTATCGCTTGCTGAATTTTAGGCGAATTTATTTCAGACTCTCTTATCTGACTATTATTTTTATCCTCTTGCTCGTCAAAAAGCAAATTGGGATTATTTAATATTTGATCGTCACTGCGCGAAGAAGTTTTAGCTGCATTATTCTTTCTTATGGCTGATACCAAGCCTTGTAAAACATATCTGAGGTCAGAAGGCAATTTTGCCACGGCAGATATAAGCGATGATGCGCTACATTTATAGCAATATGTTTCTTCCATTGCCGTAACTGTTGCAGAACGTCTTTTGCCATCTATTAAAGTCATTTCGCCAAAAATTGTATTTTTGCCCTGAATTGCAAGTGTAAGTTCGTTATGACCATCTTTTTTAGTCACTTTTACCTTACCGCTAATAATTAAATACACATTATTAGATGGCTCTCCCTCGCGGATTATAACCTCACCGGCATCATATTGAACTGTAGGAACATTTTCCATCGTAAATTCTCGTTTTGGTACAGCCGATTAACCATTCGTTAACAAATTAATCATAAACTAAATGATACACAACAAATACTAAGAAAGTATTAACTGAAAACGGAAAATATACATATGAGTTCGATTTTTAGGGTGCTTAAACCAGTTGTTATAATTTCGATTTTTTCTCTTGCGGGATTTGGATATTCCTCATCAAACGCAGAGGAAATTAATGTCGATCAGCAGATCGCTTTGCAGGAAGCTCTGGATAAAGAAACTGCAAAATCAAATGTTCCTGTTGCTCCTGCTCCTATGGCTGAATCAAAAGAAAAAATTAGCGCAGATTTCGAGCAGGCTTTTTCAACAATGATGAAAGATCCAGCTAACATAGATAACACAATGAACTATGCCAACCTCGCTATAAAGCTTGAGAATTATGAAGCTGCTATTCCAGCACTTGAGCGCATATTGCTTTTCAATCCAAGTCTGACCAGCGTTAAAGCAAATCTTGGCGTGCTTTATTTTAATCTAGAGGCTTATGACATTGCCAAGACATATATGGAAGATGCCAAGAAGGATTCGAGCGCATCAGCCGATGTAATTAATAAATCTAATGAATATTTGGAAAAAATTAAAACTGCAAAAAGAAGTTAGTTTTTTAATGGTGAGAGCAATATGACCAGTTTAAATAGATCGGTTTTTATTTTAGCTACCTTACTTATTACACCGCTTGGCGCTTTTGCTGCCGATAAGATTGGTGTTATAGGTGCAGCTAACCAACATATAACTGCCATAGATGAAAACTCACAAAAGCGTGATATGTCTATTGGTAAAGACATATTCTTCAAAGATACAATTTCCACTGACAGCACAGGTAATGCACAGCTTTTATTCATTGATAAATCAGCATTGACTGTGGGTGCCAACTCTTCTGTTGTAATTGACGAATTCGTTTTTAATCCAAGCACTTCCAGCGGAAATATGGTGATGAATGGTACTAAAGGTACGTTCCGTTTTATCGGTGGTGCATTGAGTAAAAAGAATGCAGTAAAAATTAAAACTCCAGTGGGTACAATAGGTATTCGTGGTGGTATCGCTATAGTTAATGTGAATCCTGATACCGGTGCTACAAACGCAACTTTCGTTTATGGTCACCAGATGACATTCGAAAATGCTGCTGGACAAATCACAACTACAACAAGTTCAGGTACAGGCTTTTCTCTTAATAGCCCAACAGATATTCCAAAGATAATTCAATTTACTCAAGCTCAAATTGATACTCAGATGAATGCCCTTGAAGCTAGAGAAGGCACAAATGCTGGTGCTAAGATAGTTCCAACTGAAGGCGATGTTAAGGGTGGACTTATCATGGAGAAAAAAGATGGTGGTCCTGTAGGAGCTAATCCAACAGATAAGAATGCGCAAGGTGGCGGAACTGTAAACAATAATGGCAAACCAACACCAGGCGGACAAACAGCGGCTACTGGCGATAACAAAAACCCTAATGGTACAACAGCGGCCAACAATCCAAACAACCCTGCAGGAACAGCTGCTGCAACTGGCAGCGGACATTACACTGCCGATGGTGGATATGTTGATTCGGGCGGAAAATATTATACTGCCAGAGAAGTTGCTGAATATCATGCTGCCCACATTGATGAAGGTGGTAGAATAAGTGATAAAGATCAAAGCTCTGGTAACTATGTCGTTACCGCTAATAGCCCTAATAATCCAAATGGTACTCCAGCAACTAACGGCGGCGCATATGTTGGCCCTGCAGCTGGTGGATACGCAGCAAATGGCACAGCCCCTGTAACTGGTGGATATAATAACGGTACTACTTATGGCGGTGGATATGCAGGAACAGCAGCAAACGGATATGTTGCCCCTGCAGCTGGCGGTGCTTATGGCACAGCAGTAGGGACTTATAACACTGCATATGTTTCTCCTGCAGCCTATAACAATTACGGCAACATCGGATACATGCCTAACATGATGAATACATATAATACTGGCCTAACAACTACGTATTACAATCCTTATACCCCTTACACACCTTATAACCCTGCGCCAACTGTTTATGTGGACCCATATGCAACATCTGGGGCTTCGAATATAGACTCTATGGCTACAGTATTATACAACGAGGCTTATAATAAGGTTATATCTGCTGGTGGTACTTCGGCTCAGGCTTTAGCAGCGGCAGTAATTGCACAGCAATATTTTAAAGACCATGTATTCACTGGTACTGAATTTAATGCAGCAATAACTGCCACCAGGGTTAATACTGACACTTATATGACTTCAAACTTCCCAGGCTGGACTCCTAGCGGAACCAACACAACTACATATGTTCCTCCAGTAAAACCTTCTATTGTGAATTCTGGTACTTATAGTAATGCAGTAGCGGTTGGTCAGGCAGCATATCTTGCTGATAGAAATAATGGTTATGATCATAGCCATGCTGTAGGGGCTGCTAACTCTGCATATAACAACTCTTTAACAAATCAACAACAAGCAAATTCAAATGCCAAAGTAACGGCAGATTATGCAAGTGGCACTGATCATTACACATTAGCTAATGAAGCGGTTAACACTAGCGCTGCCATATCTTCTCCTCTATTAGCTGCAATGAGAACAGGCGCTCAAAATCTAGCACTTCAAACCAATATGGATACAAATAAATCTAACTGTAATGGTGGATGTGCTTACGTAAATTGGGGTATTTGGGAACATGTTCAGCAAAATTCATCACCTTCTTTGATGAATGATATAAATGAGCAAGTAGTACCTTATGTTTATGGAAATGTTACTAATCTTGCTGGTTTAAGTCCTATGACCGTTAATTATACGGGAAGCAGCGTTTTGGCAACAAGCGGCATTGGCATAGAGACTGGAACTATTCATGCTAATATTACTTTAAATCCTGGCTCGGCCACTTTAAATTCTTTTGATTTTAACATTCCCTCACAAGGTGCTGGAGGAACAACATTAAATTTACTTGGTGGTAGCCAGAGTATAGGAGCCTCATTTAGTGGCATTAACTTAAGTGGAGGTGGTTTTAATGGTCAGATAAACGGATCTTTATTTGGCCCTCAAGCCCAAAGCATTGGTGGTAATATGGTATACGGTAATGGTGGTGCGGCTAATGGTAGTGGCGGCTCTATAAGCGGTGCTGGTGTATATATTGGTGGTAGACCATAATATTTTATATGTAGTAACGAATCTTACTTACTCGTAGCAACATATGACCCGTCCCAGCCCTCTGGTGGCGGGTTTTTCTTGAAGGTTTTAATACGCTCTTCATATAAATCAAACAGACCTTCGATATGTAATTTTTCCAAAGAATTTTCGAATATTTCTCTACCTTCCTTCAAATAATTATTAGCTTTTTGCCAATTTCTCGCGCGATACTCAGTCAACATTTTCAAAAATACTGCTGATAATGTCTGGAAGTTATTGTCATTAGCAAGCTGAACATCGCCCAGTAGCGTATAAATACGCACAGGTTTGGTTTTGCCTTTAACCTGAATTAAATCTAGTTCCATAGTGGCAAAATCCTTCACAGATTGACGTGTATTTTCGCCAATAACTATATTAACTCCATAGTTTTTGCTCTGCCCTTCCAACCTTGAAGCAAGGTTTACATCATCACCCAAAACAGAATAGTCAAAACGCTGATCAGATCCCATATTACCAACGCATGCATCGCCTGTATTTAGCCCTACACCAATATTGATAGGTATAAATTTACGGCCATTTTCCTTGGCTTCCCGCTCTTGTTTTTCATTTAATTCTTTCAGCGATGCTATCATCTGTAAAGCGGAAATACAGCCATTTCTTGAATGTTCAGGGTCGTCCAACGGTGCATTCCAGAACGCCATAATACAATCACCCATATATTTATCGATAGTACCCTTATTACCTAAAATAACAGTAGTCATTGGTGTCAGGAAATTATTGATAAACTTAGTCAAATCATGTGCGTTAAAACTCTCGGAAATTGTTGTGAATCCACGTATATCACAAAACAAAAACGTAAGATTTTTTGTCTCACCACCAAGTTGTAGTTTCTCAGGATTGGCCGCAAGCTGCGCCACCAGCGCCGGCGACATATAATGGCTGAAAGCATCACGCACTTGTTTCTTTTCTTTTTCTGAACTTATATAGCGTATTAAAGACTCAGATAAATAAATAAGTATTATGGCTATGCCGGGCGTTACAGGATCAATAAGAACCCTATAATGTATAAATGAAAACCATGAAAAAGAAACAGCTCCAGCCAAGGCTGCAACTGTAAATAAAGCTCCCCACAAAGCTGAGAAATTAGCCATTATAGCAATAACCACAAAGCCCACAAAGGTCATAAAAATAATTTCTGCACCGCTTATCCAATCCGGACGTTTTAAAAATTCTCCTGTTAAAATTTGTTCAATCGCCTGCGCATGAATTTCTACCCCGCTTGTTGTCTGATTCAGGGGCGTCGCCCTTATATCGCGGAGGCCGGCAGCGCTAGTGCCTATAAAAATTATATCGCCTGCAAGAAATGATAAATCAAATTTTGGATCCAATATTTTCCAAATAGGCACATAACGATCCGGAACATAGTCTGTATAATATATCCAGAACTTACCGTTAGCATCAGTCGGAATTTGATAATTGCCGATTTTGATTGCTGTTATTCCCGTATTATCACCGAAACTTTCTTCGCCATTAGCCCCTGATGATTTTATAGTATAGCTTGATGCGCCTTGAGCTATGCGCAGAGCTTCAGCTGACAAAGTCGGATAAAAACTATCTCCTTGCAGAAATATAATAGGCATTCTGCGTAATATTCCGTCTTTATCTGCGATACTGTTTAACGCACCATTACCCTTAGCAGCAGCCTCTATTGAAGGCAGCGATATAACAGCTCCGTTAAATGATGGTAAATAAGGTTTTGGATCATTTCCTGCATAAGAAAACCCGGCTTTCACAGCAGCTTTTTTATTATTTTTATCATTTGTCAGAACAAAACCGCTTACCACATTTGAATCTTGTATGGCTTCAGCAAAAAGGCGATCGTGATCCGGCAAATCTTTCAACAAATAGGATAATTGTTGTTCCTGATTCCATATAGGAAGTATGTTTTTTGGCGAAGTGCGGTCTTCTTCTGCAAAGACAATATCCGTCGCGATAGCAGCAACGCCAGCTTCGGTCAAACGATCAATAACAGCAGCAAGTTTGTTACGTGGCCATGGCCACTGCCCTAACCTTTCAAGGCTCGCATCGTCTATATCTATTATTTTAACAGGCTGAGGAGTATAGTGTCTGGGACTTCTGATTTGAAATGAATCAAAAACCCGAAACTGCAATTGTTCTACAATATCAAAATCAGATATCTTTATAAAAATCGATAAGGTTAGAACACATAACGATATTATTAAAGAAAGCCGTTTTTTCATAGATTTAGAATGTCCAACCTACAGCAGTTGAAAATCTATGATTCACGTAATCATAATTTTGGATGTTGGAATAAACATTTTTATACTGATAACCACCAGTCAGCGTTATATTTTTAGGCAATTTCTTCGCCAACATAAATGATACGCTTCTTTCTTTATCTTGACGCACTACTGAACTAGTTATCGTTGCATCAACACCATTATATTCAGTTTCTTTATATGCCCCAGTAACGTTAGCAGCTATGCCAAGAGGAAACTGGTGAGTATAACCAGCAGAGAATCCCACTTGAGTATTGCCGAATTCATCACTAGCTGCCTCTTCTTTACGCCACGTCACGTTACCATTAAGCATGTCAGTTGGTGTCATAAGGAAAGTTACGCCAACTTTATCCTGAATGGCATTACCAGTTTTATTTGTATATGTAGTTACAGTAGGCGAGTTAGAAAATTTTCTATATTCGTAAGTTGTAGTAGTATCAAGCAACAATCTGTCATTCACAGCATATCTAATCAATAGATCACCAGAAGGATCGGTCATATAATGTTCACTGTTCAACTCTATCAGGCTGTAGCTACCGCTTAATCCTATTTGCGTCCTTATCTTTTTTAATTCAAGTGTAGGGCCGGTTTTTGCTGACAATAATCTCAAGTCCAAACCATGCTCAGTGTCTTGATATGTACGATAAAATGTCAATGTTGAAGTGTGAGAAAGACCATAAGTATCGCTATCTATGTCAAATTTATGAGTGTGAGATCCTGAAGTTGTCACGAAAAACTGGGTATCTCTATGAGCTGTAGAACTCGAAGATAAAGGTATAGAGATATTACTGTAAGTATTTTCACCAGTTGATGCTGCTGAAGTTGCGTTAGAATCACGATTTATACCCATACTGGCAGATAAAGAAAACACATCAGGCTTTAAGGCTTTATCTATGTTAGTCAAAACTGAATTAATATTTTTCTTAACTTCTTCAGGCGGATTTGTTGCCAAAACATCCTCAAAAACTTTCTTTGCTTCTTTAAAGCGTGCAGTTCTTGCATATATCAAACCTAAATCCAACTTCACACGACCAAGGTTAGGGTCAACATCAAGCATCTGCCTATATGCCTCTTCTGCATCTTTAAATTGACCAAGCTGAAAAGCTATCTGAGCAAAATTAAAATTCAGATTCATATCTTTAGGATTAGATTTTCTTTGCTGCTTCATTGCTTCAAAATTTTTCTTCAGCTCTTCAACAGTTAAAGCTGGCTGCTGCGTTGGCTGAACATTTTCCTGATTTTCCTGAGCAAAGGATTTAGAGCTGATGAGCAAAAGGGAAGCCAATACAAAAAGTCTAATAAAAACCATAAATCCCAACCATAAATTAGTTATAAGTTGTTAACCAAGGGTTGATATTATCAAAGTATTTTTAAATGTCTACGATTGTTAGCTGCAGTAAATTATACAAAAATTACCATGGAATCGCATTGAGCAAATTTTAATTGAAATTAGGGCTTATTTACCACCCTAAAATATAAATAAAAGGTTTACTTTTTAATCATTATGTATTATAACAGTAGCAGTTTAAAGATAGAAAAAAACATGACATTACAATCTGAAATAATCCAAGCCATAAAAAAAGACTATACAGATCGTAAAACTGGAAGAGTAATACCTGGTGCAAAGAGCGATCGTTTTCAAATTCTAGCAGGAATTTTAGAGAATCGCTGTGGCGTTAATATTGCCGAAAATGATTTTGAAACCAGTGCAATAGTAGAAAAATGCTTTGTAAATGATGCTGCCCGTGTTGTTGCGCAGCTAAGAGATAAGGGCTTTATAGTAACTGATAATGATGAGGAGGCAATAGAAATAGTAACTGATAATGATGAGGAGGCAATAGAAGCGCAAATTCAAGATATCTATGAAATGCATGAAAGATACCCTTATTCAAAAAAATCTAAGAATTTTCCTAATATTGAAAATGCCTTTTATGGTTTAAGACTTGAAAGCGGCCATCAATTGCGCGAATGTGAAGAGATAGATATTTTAGGCACGCGTAGCGGAAAGTTTGGAAAAAAACCTCAAAATTTTTTAGAAAATAAGATTAAAAGCGCTATCGCTCTTCAGACTAAAGAAAGTCAAATATTACTAAACGTAGACAATTTAATAACTTGGGGTCGCAATGAGCGTATCGCGAAAGATACTCTGCATATTATTGAACGACTTAAATCTAACTCAGTTGCTTTAACACTACAAGACTATGAAAATATTGAGAGACAGGTTAGAGATGTTTATGAAAATCCAGCTGCATACTGTGACGCTGCAAATGATAATAAATTTTTAAAACTTTATACAGATTTCTATCACCTTACTTTAAGCAATGGCCGACTATTAGGATCGTACGACGGAGTAGATGTTTTTGCTCTAAATAACGGCCTTTTAGGCGAAACACCTGAAGATTTTTTGCAAAATAAAATTAAAGATTCGATAAAACAAACTCTGCAATTTGCATTTTTTGAAGAAATGTGCATTCAGCACGATTATGAGCTGGTTAGTACCACTGGTGAAGAAGTTCTATACCGAGGCATTCCATCAAAAATGGGCTCAACGAATCAGGATTATAAGGATCCGTGGACACCAACAGGCATAGCACATTGTCCTCCAAATTCGTTTTTTAGTACAAGCATAAAGAGTGATTGGCACCCATATGGTAATAATTCTAACGCCACTGCAACAACTTTCTTTTTACCAATTGCATTACGTTATGCTTTTCCTAAAGAAGATGGGCTTTATGGAATTGATGGAAAACTTCATAATTATAGCAAAAAATTTGGCTCAAAAGTTCCATTTCCTGCACGTGAAGCTAAGATTTATGTTATACGTCCCCCTCATGGCCAAGAGGGGATATCACTAACCCATTATAACGCCTTTGGCTCTAATTTCAGGGAGTTTACACTACCAGGCGTTCCTTCTGAATGGATTGAAAAAATTGTTACAATAAAACAAACAGGCGATGTTGATTATGAAGTTGTTGGAGTAGACCCTAATAAGCATTTCTACGGATATTTAAGAAATAATAATGGCAAAGCACGTGGAGGAACTGGGGAGAAATTAAAACCTGCAGACAAAAAAAACACTTTTGCATCTGCTCCCCTAGTTGAAGATTTATTAAGCCCAGGTGTAAAAATCAAAAGCAAAACATCTTTGATAAAAACAGTTAATAATCACACTACACCCATATTCAACCACTTTGGAAAAGGCAAAAGAATCAGAAAACGTTATGAGATTACAGTTCCTGGTAAGGCTGGAGTATATGTCTATCGTGGAGGAAAAGAGCAAAAGCGTTTATTTAAAGAGCATTATAATCATAGTCCTAGCGAACACACTTCACTGAGACATGGTCGTTATAAAGATCAAGTTGATTTTAAAAAGAAATATACTGAAGATAAAAAAGCTGTAGTTCGTCAAAATCGTGATGCGGCACATCCTTGTGCACAAGATCTTTTGAAGGCTGAAATAGAAAATTTGAAGACTGGTAAAAAAAATCACACTGAAAATAAAAAACCTGCAATTTTGGATAGTTCTAAAACTAGTAATAAAACTATTTCCTCAAATAAAATGTCTGGTAAAATCATAGCTAAGCCAAAATTTCAGCCTCCTTCAGAGCCAATTGCTTCCTATGTAGAAAATTATCTATGGGAAAATGTTCGTAGTTCATTAACGAGTGCCCAAATAGCCGATAAATTTCCGGAAGCTAAAGCCATTATAAAACATCTTAGTGTCGAATATTATTTTAATCCCGAGGCTACTTCTGCCGAAGTGAAAATAATGGTGACTAACTTTCTAACACAAGGAAAAATTGCCTTATCAAGCGAACAGGCTATTTCGTTATATAGAATTATAGATTTGGATATTTTACAAAAATCACGCGATATCTTGATAAATAAAGTTATAACACACAATAAAGATGCAGATTTAAGCCACGGTATTTATGGCGGACTTGGAGGCAAAGGCTCTATTGTTTTTAATGATAAAGGAAATCCTTCTGGTTTCCGTATTGATGAAATATTTGCAGGCGGATCATTTGCCAAAATAGCTGGTAAAGGTATGGAAGTTGGCGCAATTATAACTGAAATTGATGGCCATAATATCGCACGTGAAGGATTAAATACAGAGCAGGTAATTTCACTTCTGCGAGGCATACCTGGCCAGAACACAACAATAACTTTTGCATCTAAAGATGGAACTTTAAAAACTGAAACACTGCAGCGTCAATTTATTGATGCTACAACACAAACTGTTTATTCGCCTTTGGCTAAACAGCAGAAAAAAGAAGAAGTTGCTGAAAATCTAATAAATAAATTCTCTACCACGGATCCAAACTTGGCCGCCGATATAAGAAAAATTATCCATACTAAATCAAATCCTGAATCATCGCATGGTCTAAATAGTGAGCGTTATACGGCTGTACAAAACATTCTTCGCAAAGAAATGTTGAATAACCATGCACATCTAAGACAACAATAATGCCAGAAAACTCTTGCATTTATGTTCATAATATAACATATTGCCGCCCTTGTAATAATTTCGAGATAAAAGAGTCACTGTGTTAAAACTTCAAGATATAGTATTCCGGGTTGGTGGCAGAACGCTGCTAGACCATGCTTCATTAACAATTCCAGCAGGTTATCGCGTTGGTCTTGTTGGACCAAATGGTACAGGAAAATCAACCCTTTTCAAATTAATATCCCGTGAACTTGAGCTTGATAGCGGAACAATTGACGTATCACCAAGGCTAACCGTTGGCATGGTGCGCCAAGATTTACCAGATGATGATACAACTTTGCTCGATGTAGTGTTAGCTGCTGATACTGAGCGTTCCAGCCTGTTTGAAGAAGCAGAAACTGCTACTGACCCTGATCGTATTGCTGATATTTATAACCGTTTGAACGACATTGATGCTTATAACGCACCGGCGCGTGCTTCCATTATTTTATCTGGTTTGGGATTTAACCATGATGCACAAAGTAAACCGATCTCAGATTTTTCCGGTGGTTGGCGTATGCGTGTTGCACTCGCTGCCGCTTTGTTCCGCAATCCTGATTTACTTATGCTTGACGAGCCAACAAACCACTTGGACTTTGAAGCAATTGTCTGGCTGGAAAATTATCTGGCATCATATAACAACACATTGATAATTATCAGTCACGACCGCGATATTTTAAATAAAACAGTAACGCATATCGCGCATCTCGATCAATTGAAATTGACGATGTATACGGGAAATTACGATCAGTTTGAAGTTTTGCGTGCGCAGAAATTATATAACCAACAGGCTTTGTTTGAAAAACAACAGGCACAGAAAAAGAAAATGATGGAATTTGTTGATCGTTTCCGTGCTACAGCAAGTAAGGCAAGGCAGGCACAAAGTCGTCTAAAATCGATTGAAAAAATGGGCATGGTTGATGCTGTAGCAGTTGATCGTACAATCAGCTTTACATTTCCTGATCCTGAAAAATTACCGCCGCCAATGATAACGCTGGATAATGTTGATATCGGATATGCTCCTGGCAAACCAGTGTTAAAAGATATTAATCTGCGTATTGATATGCAAGATCGCATAGCTCTGCTTGGCGCAAACGGTAATGGTAAGTCAACGTTAATAAAATTATTATCTGGCACAATAGAACAACTATCCGGAGAAGTTGATCGTTCATCAAAGTTGCGTGTGGGCTATTTTGCCCAGCACCAGGCTGAAGAGTTGGATTTAAAAGCTACGGGCTACGAGCTTCTGCGCGATGCAATGAAGGATACTCCTGAGTCAAAAATCCGTGGAATATTGGGGCGTTTCGGTTTTGATAAAGCTAAATCTGATACTAAAATTGAGGAGCTTTCGGGTGGTGAAAAAGCGCGCGTTCTTTTCTGTTTGATGAGCTATAACTCACCGCATATCATGC
>CAZOKN010000006.1:43286-58847 GCA_964580525.1 uncultured Rickettsiaceae bacterium | reverse complement strand
TCTCCAGGAATTTTATAAACTGATTCAGCTTTTTTTGAAATATCCGACATGGAAACATTAATCACCATAATCAACTCTGAAACCATAACCAAGGCAACAGATACACCTATTGGCAAATATCTCATAAAGCCCTTGCGTAGCTCGTTAAAATCGATATCAAGCATCATCACAACGAAAAGGAACAATACCGCAACTGCGCCGACATAAACTATAATCATCAGCATCGCAATAAACTCGGCACCCAACATAAGGAACAGACCAGCAGAATTAAAGAATGCCAAAATCAAAAACAAAACCGAATGCACAGGATTGCGCGAGCTAACCACCATGAAGCCAGAAACCAGCATCACAAATGAAAGAACATAAAATAAAATATTAGCTATTAACATTTTTTAACCTACCTATAAGGAGCATCTAATTCCAAACGCATCGCCAATTCTTGTTCCCACTTATCACCGTTTTCCAATAATTTAGCTTTATTATAAAGCAGCTCTTCATGGGTTTCAGTTGCAAATTCAAAATTAGGTCCCTCAACAATCGCATCAACCGGGCACGCTTCTTCACACAATGCACAATAAATACATTTTGTCATATCAATGTCATAGCGTGTAGTACGACGGCTACCATCTTCACGCGATTCAGCTTCAATAGTTATGGCTTGTGCTGGGCAAACTGCTTCGCAAAGTTTGCATGCTATGCAACGCTCTTCGCCATTTGGATAACGACGCAGAGCATGCTCACCACGAAAGCGTGGTGACAAAGGCCCTTTTTCATAAGGATAATTAATTGTAACTTTTGGCTTAAACATATATTTAAGCGCAAGCAACATCCCGGAGACAATCTCCATAAGAAAAACACTTCTTGCTGACCTATCTAAAACCGCCATATTTTTCCTTTAAAATTAAACCGGCAAATTACCGCTATACAGCAAATAACCAGAAACAATAACAACCCAAACCAGTGTCAAAGGCAGGAAAACCTTCCAACCCAAACGCATCAACTGGTCATATCTATATCTTGGCAACGCAGCACGCACCCAAATAAACACAAACAGCAACATCGAAATTTTCAGCGCAAACCATATAAATCCCGGTATAAAATTTAGCGCTTCAATTCCAAATGGCGGCAACCAACCACCCAAAAAGAATATAGTGCTTATACCGCTCATCAAAATCATATTGGCATATTCACCCAAGAAAAACAGAGCGAAAGTCATAGAAGAATATTCAACGTTATAACCCGCAACAATTTCTGCTTCTGCTTCCGGCAAGTCAAAAGGATGGCGGTTAGTTTCAGCTAATGTTGAAATAAAAAATATGATAAACATTGGAAAAAGAAGAATAGTTTCTATCCATGTGCGCTTATGTAAAACAACTTCTGTCAGGTTAAGTGAGCCAACAACTAACAAAACAGTGATGATAGCAAGGCCAATTGAAACTTCATAAGAAACCATTTGCGCGGCGGAGCGAATTGCTCCAAGGAATGCATATTTAGAATTACTCGCCCAGCCCGACATTATAATGCCGTAAACGCCAAGCGATGAAATCGCCAACAAATAAAGCACACCTACGTTTATATTAGCCAGAACCATACCTTCGCTGAAAGGTATAACTGCCCAACCAATCATAGCCAAAACGAATGTCAACATAGGAGCTATAATGAAAATAGCTTTGTTAGCGCCACTTGGAAGTATAACTTCCTTTAACATCAATTTAACACCGTCTGCTAAAGGCTGTAACAAACCAAAAGGCCCAACAACATTTGGCCCTTTACGCATCTGCATAGCAGCGATAACTTTACGTTCAGCCAATGTAAGATAAGCAACCGCTCCAAGCATAGGCAACAAAATCGCCAATATCTTCAACAATATCCAAATGAACGGCCAAGCATATTGCTGAACAAAAGGTATCTGTAAAATTTGCTGTATCGATTCCATTTACGCAGCGCACCTATTTTGTTTTTCAAAAATTTCCGATGTACATGCAGCCATTGTTTTTGAAGCACGGCTGATAGGATCAGTCATATAAAAGTTCTTTATCGGATTTACAAATGGTTTTGTAATTAACTTACCTTTTTTAATAAAACTTTCCCACTCCGCTTCTGTTATAGCATCAATATTAGCAAAATGCGGGTATAGCTTTTCAATAGCATTTCTGATTTCAGAAGTTGATTTATAAGTTAAACTTTTGCCAATAACCTCCGATAATTCAACGACAATTCTCGAATCATCCTTAGCTTCACCAGGAGGGAATGCTGCAAGCTCAGTACGCTGTACACGTCCTTCTGTGTTCACATAAGTCGCGCTCTTTTCAGTATAAGCACTACCTGGCAAAATCACGTCAGCCCTGTGCGCACCAGCATCGCCATGATGCCCCTGATAAACAACAAAAGCATTACCGAGATTTGACATGTCAATTTCGTCAGCACCCAGTAAATACAGCACTTCTACTTCACCTTTTTGGCAACCATCTATTATATTTTCAACATCGCGACCTTCTTTTCCAGGTACGAAATTGATGTCCAAACCACCAACACGGCTAGCAGCCTTATGCAGAACATTGAAGCCATTCCAGCCATCTTTCACAACATTATATTTTTCAGCCACTTGCGAAATAATGCTCAAAAGCAATTCGGCATCATCTCTCGACAAAACACCAGAACCTATAATTATCAATGGGTTATTGGCAGCTTTTAATTTTTCAGATAAAGTACCTTTTTCGCTCAAAAGCTCTTCCAAAACCTTTGGCGAGTTATCAAGCTGCGTATAAGAATAAGTTAAATCAGCCGCCTCACCAATTGAGAAAACTTTCAAACCACTATTCACATGCGCTTTGCGTATGCGCGCATTTATCATCGGCGCTTCAACACGCGGATTAGTTCCAATCAACAAGCACAAATCAGCTTTTTCAATACCGGCAATTGTTGAATTGAATAAATATGATGCTCTTATTTTATTGCTATTTTTAGCCCCATCCTGACGGCAATCAATATTATGTGAGCCAAGTTTTTCCAATAATTCTTTCAGAACAAACATAGATTCACAATCAGCCATATCGCCAGCAATTGCTGCAATTGCTGAACCATCAGTGTTTTTCATTTTATTAGCAATCGCTCTGTAAGCCTCTTTCCAGCTAGCAGGTTTTAATTTGCCATCAACTTTAACATAAGGCCTATCAAGCCTTTGTAGTTTTAGGCCATCATAAGAAAATCTAGTTTTATCGCTGATCCATTCTTCATTAATATCTTCGTTAAGACGTGGCAAAATTCGCATAACTTCTCTGCCACGCGTATCAACACGAATGTTAGAGCCAACAGCATCCATAACATCTATCGTCTCAGTTTTTTTGAGTTCCCATGGACGCGCCTTAAATTCATAAGGTTTGGAAGTAAGCGCACCAACTGGGCATAAATCAATTATATTTCCTGACAATTCAGAACCCAAAGCTCTTTCAACGTAAGTCGAAATTTCCATATGCTCGCCACGGCCAATACCGCCAAGCTCAGGCACGCCCGCTACATCTTGAATAAAACGTACACAACGTGTGCAGTGTATGCAGCGCGTCATTTGAGTTTTAACAAGCGGTCCCATATATTTATCTTTCACTGCACGCTTATCTTCACCATAACGGCTGTCTGCCTTACCATACGCCATTGACTGATCTTGCAAGTCACACTCCCCTGCCTGATCGCAAATTGGGCAATCAAGTGGATGGTTAATAAGCAAAAACTCCATAACGCCTTCACGCGCTTTTTTCACCATTGGGCTATTAGTGTGAACTTTCATGCCGTCTGCAGCTGGCATAGCACAAGAAGCCGCTGGCTTTGGTGGACCGCCTTCAATCTGCACAAGGCACATACGGCAATTGCCGGCTATCTTTAATCTTTCGTGATAGCAAAAACGTGGAATTTCTTCACCCGCAACTTCACAGGCCTGCAGGACTGTCATACCCGCATCAAATTCTACTTCTTTTCCGTTCACTGTTAGTTTTGGCATTTTCTCTCCTTAGTGTGAGTTTTTAGTGCGAGTGCGAGTAAAAACACAATACTCACACTAACAACTCACACTCTCACTACCTATCTATCATTATCCACACCAACAAACCTACTTTTCGTAACTTTATCGGTAATTTTTCTACTATCTACAAAAATCATTTTTTCCCTTGGAATTGCAATTACATCCAGATGGGAAACATGTTTATCATAATCAAATGGTGCAACCTTATATTTCTCGTCTTCACGACTAACACCGGAAAATTGGAAAAACACATAATCTTCAGGAAACACAGATTCAAAGTCATCTCTGCTGCCAAAGCTTTTTCTTGTAGTTTCAGATATTTCAACAATCACCGCAGGTCTTGATCTTTTTATAGTATTTTGCAAACCCTCTAAAACTTCTCTTTCATATCCTTCAACATCAACCTTGATCAAATCCACAACAGCGATTTCTTTTTCTTCTATAATTTCATCGCCAACACGCACACGTAAATCTTCTAAATATTCATTTCTGGCATCATGGTCTTTGCGAAAAGATGCGCGTGAAAACTGAATATCTTTTGATGCGTAGAAAGGAATTTTTTCATCCTTATTGCTAAGACCAACAGGATGCACTTTTATATTTTCAATATTGTTAACATAGATATGGGAATTAAGAGTTTCACGCACTCTTTGATTAGGCTCAAAGGCATGCACCTTCGCAGCATATTTTGACATGAACAAAGAATGATTACCAACATGCGCACCAACATCCATAAACACAAAATCTTTTTCATTTGTTGCCAGACAATAATCGCGCATAAATGCCAGCATATATTTGTCACAACCACCAAACATAAAAAACAACCTGTCCGTTGCATCTTTGGTGTTGCCGACATATTTTATGCCATAGAAATTTATTTCGAATGGATAATCAGTCAAAATCTGCGGGCAAGCCCTTTTTATAAGAGACTTCCTGAAGCGATAAGGAAGACTCCTTTTTTGACTAATCCATAACGCAATTTTTTCTCTCATTTCCTAAGCAGCCTTCCGCTTAAAACTATTAATACGCTCTTCAATCACCGGTCTAAAATGCCTCACCAAACCTTGTATAGGCCATGCCGCTGCATCACCAAGCGCACAAATTGTGTGGCCCTCAACCTGTTTAGTAATTTCCAATAATCTATCAATTTCTGCAACTTCCGCATCACCTTTCACCAGGCGCTTCATAATACGCCACATCCAGCCCGTACCCTCACGACAAGGCGTGCATTGGCCACAAGATTCATGCATGTAAAAATGTGAAAGCCTTTCAATTGCCTGAATAATGTCAGTAGATTTATCCATAACTATAACAGCCGCAGTTCCAAGACCAGACTGCACACCACGCAACGAATCAAAATCCATCAACACAGTATCGCATATTGATTTTGGCAACATCGGAACTGAAGATCCACCAGGAATTATAGCGAGAAGATTATCCCAGCCACCACGCACACCACCAGCATGTTTTTCAATTAAGTCTTTTAGTGAAATACCCATCGATTCTTCAACATTGCACGGCTTATTAACGTGACCGGAAATACAGAAAACTTTTGTTCCCGTATTATTTTCACGGCCAATGCCCGCAAACCATGCGCCTGTACGACGCAAAATTGTTGGCACCACAGCAATAGTTTCAACATTATTAATTGTTGTAGGGCAACCATACAAACCAACTCCCGCAGGGAATGGCGGCTTCAAGCGCGGCTGACCTTTTTTGCCTTCCAAACTTTGCAGCTGAGCTGTTTCCTCACCACAAATATATGCACCTGCACCACGATGCAAATACACATCAAAATCATAGCCACTACCACAAGCATTTTTTCCAATCAAACCAGCGGCATAAGCCTCATCAATTGCTTTTTGCAAAGCTACTGCTTCATTATAAAATTCGCCACGAATATATATATATGCGGCAACCGCACGCATGGCATATCCAGCCAGCAAAGAACCTTCAACGATTTTGTGTGGTTCATTACGAATGATATCACGGTCTTTGCAAGTTCCCGGCTCAGACTCGTCAGCATTAACAACCAAATATGATGGCTTGCCACCTGGTCTTTCTTTTGGCATGAACGACCATTTAAGACCAGTCGCAAATCCTGCTCCACCACGCCCACGTAAGCCAGAAGCTTTCACTTCATTAATAACCCAATCATGGCCCTTCGCGATAAAATCCTTGGTGCTATTCCAATCGCCACGCTTCTTTGAAGCATCAAGCGAGGCACTTTCATCGCCATATAAATTAGTAAATATTCTATCTTCGTTTTTTAGCATTTTGTTTCCCAACGCTTACTTTTTCTTCTTCACTTTTGTCTCACCAGCTGGCGCAGAACACTGCCTGCCGATTTGTGAGCCAACTATAACTTCCTTACCGGCTTCAATATGGTCGATAATACGCTCCATACTTTCGGCATCAAGGTCTTCAAAAAAATCATCGTTAATCTGCACTACAGGTGCATTCACGCAAGCACCCAAACATTCAACTTCAATTAAAGTGAAATCACCATCTTTCGTAGTTTCACCCAAATCAATGCCCAAACGTTTTTTGCATGTATTCGCAATTTCTTCCGAACCACGCAACCAGCAAGGAGTGGTGCGGCAAAGCTGAATCAAATTTTTTCCAACAGGCTGCAAGTGGAACATCGTATAGAAACTGGCAACTTCATAAACTTTTATCGGAGCCAAATCGAGCATCACCGCCACATAATCCATCACAGGAACAGAAAGCCAATTATCGTGCTGGCGCTGCGCCAAATCAAGCAATGGCAACAAAGCGCTCCTCTGCTTGCCTTCAGGATATTTAGCTATTATTTCTTTTGCCTTTTTCAGATTTTCTGCTGTAAATTCAAAAATCTCTGGCTGTTGTTTTTTTTCTTTACTCGCTCTCGTACCCATAACTATCTATCTATCTCCCCAAACACAATATCCAACGAACCGATCACCGCAACAACGTCCGCCAGCATGTGGCCTTTAGTCATAAAATCAAGTCCTTGTAAATGGCTGAATCCTGGCGCTTTTATCCTGCATCTATATGGCTTATTCGAACCATCTGAAACCAAGAACACACCAAACTCACCCTTAGGCGCTTCAACAGCTGCATAAGTCTCGCCAGCTGGCACGTGATAACCTTCAGTAAATAATTTGAAATGATGGATTAATGCTTCCATTGATTTTTTCATCTCAGCACGTGGAGGCGGTGATATTTTTCTATCTGTTGTCTTAACAGGGCCACCAGGCATTTTCTCAATAGCTTGTTTAATAATTTTCACCGATTGGCGCATTTCTTCAACCCGCACCAGATAACGATCGTAACAATCGCCATTTTTACCAATTGGAATATCAAAATCCATATCATTATAAACTTCATAAGGCTGAGCTTTGCGTAAATCCCAAGGCACACCAGAACCACGCAGCATAGGACCAGAAAACCCCCAATCCTGCGCTTGAGCTTTAGTAACCGTGCCAATATCAACCATACGCTGTTTAAAGATACGATTTTCAGTCAAAAGACCTTCCATATCATCAATCATCTTCGGGAAGTTTTCAGCAAATTTCATAATATCTTGCAACAAACCAGCCGGTAAATCACGCGCCACACCACCCGGACGGAAATAATTAGCATGCAATCTTGCACCAGAAGCACGCTCATAAAACTCCATCATTTTCTCACGTTCTTCAAACATCCATAATAACGGCGTCATCGCACCAACATCGAGTGCTTGCGTAGTAATGTTCAATATATGATTTAGAAGACGAGATATTTCACAGAATAAAACGCGTATATATTTTGCACGCACAGGCACTTCGCAGCCCAACAATTTTTCCGTGGCCAAAGCAAAAGCATGTTCCTGCGACATTGGCGCTACATAGTCCAGCCTGTCAAAATAAGGCACAGCTTGCATATATGTTTTATGTTCGATAAGTTTTTCAGTTCCTCTGTGCAGCAAACCTATATGAGAATCCGCACGCTCCACAACTTCGCCATCCATTTCCAACACCAAACGCAAAACGCCATGCGCTGCCGGGTGCTGGGGACCGAAATTAAGAGTCATATTTTTAATGTCTACAGACTTTGTTTTTGCCATTTTCTATGCCTTTTTTTCTTCAGCCGGGAATACATATTCAGTACCTTCCCAAGGGCTTACAAAATCAAATGTTCTAAATTCCTGATCAAGCTTCACAGGCTCATATACAACCCTTTTTTTCTCCTGGTCATAACGCACTTCAACATATCCTGTCAGCGGAAAATCTTTTCTTTGCGGATGGCCAGAAAAACCATAATCAGTAAGTATTCTTCTAAGATCAGGATTGCCGGCAAAATAAACGCCATACATATCCCAAACTTCGCGCTCCAACCAACCAGCCGCGCTAAACACAGTAGTAGCTGTTGGAACCAACTCACCTTCAGCAACATTCAGACGCACTCTTATGCGCGAATTATGCCTAATGCTCAGCAAGTTATAAACAACTTCGAAACGCTTTTCTCTCTCTGGATAATCAACGCCCAACAAATCAATCAGAATTTTAAACTGACAACGCACATCATCGCGAAGAAACGTAAGAACCTTTTGGATATGATCAGGGTCACGCAATGAAATTACAAATTCACCACCATCAAACGAAACAATACCTTTTATATCGTCAGGCAATCCCTTTTCGATATAGGCAGCAAACTCTTTAAAATCATTTGTTATTTCTGACACTTTACGCCTTCTTCCTCTTAATTATAGTACCAGTGCGCTTAATTTTTTTCTGTAATTGTAGAACACCATAAAGCAAAGCTTCAGCTGTTGGTGGGCAACCAGGAACATAAACATCCACAGGTACAACACGGTCGCACCCACGCACAACGGAATAAGAATAATGGTAATAACCACCACCATTGGCGCAAGAACCCATAGATATAACCCAACGTGGTTCAGCCATCTGGTCATAAACTTTACGCAAAGCTGGAGCCATTTTGTTTGTTAAAGTTCCGGCAACTATCATCACGTCAGATTGACGTGGGCTGGCACGGAAAACCAATCCGAATCTATCTAAGTCATAGCGGCTGGCAGCAGTGTGCATCATTTCAACAGCGCAACAAGCCAAACCAAATGTCATTGGCCAAAGTGAGCCTGTGCGCACCGCATTAACTAAATCATCCAATTTAGCTATGACAAAACCCTTGTTTGATATTTCATCAGACATCTGAGTAAAAAAACTATCCTGAGAAGTACCAGGAGTTATAGAAGTTTTATATTTTTCTAAACCAGAATTTACCGACATATCAAGCAACTACTCCCACTCAAGACCACCCTTTTTCCACTCATAGATAAATCCTACGGTTAGAACGGCAAGGAAAACCATCATCGACCAAAAACCGAAAACCCCTATTTTTCCAAGAGTGATAGCCCATGGAAAAAGGAATGCAATTTCAAGATCGAATATTATAAACAATATGGAAACTAAATAAAAACGTACATCAAATTTGCCACGTGCATCGGAAAATGCTTCAAAGCCGCATTCATAAGCGGAAAGTTTTTCTTTATCAGGACGCCTGAGAGCAACTATAAACGGAATCAGAACCATAACGATGGCAAGGCCAGTGGCCACACCAAGGAAGATCAAAATAGGCAAATATTCTTGCAGATAAGCAGGTAAATTCAAATTAATAACCCTTATTTTATGTGCACTAATTTATACATCATTGGCCTATATATATGATTATTTTTTTTAAGTACAGGGGTAATTTACATTACATGTAACAATACCACCTCAAAATAAATAAAAATAACAAAAAATTTTATCTAAAAACTTGAATTTCACAATCACGTCACCATCTATAAAACAGAAATTTTCGTCAAAACCTAAACCACAGGACAAAACAATGACAGCACAAAAAAAGCAAGCAGAGCATCCACAAAAAGAAACTCATCAGTTTGGTGCTGAAACCGGCAAGATCTTGCAATTGATGATTCACTCGCTTTACGCCCATAAGGATATTTTTCTGCGCGAACTAATTTCAAACGCCTCCGATGCCTGCGATAAATTACGCTATGAAATTTTAACTAATAAAGATTTGCAGGTTGATAAAGACCACGCTTTCAAAATAACAATCATTGAAAATGCCAAAGATAACCAACTCACAATTTCTGATAATGGCATTGGCATGAATAAAGCTGAGCTTATACAAAATCTCGGTACCATCGCCAGCTCAGGCACACAACGCTTTTTAGCCTCAGCAACAGGCGATGCTAAAAAAGACATTCAATTAATCGGCCAGTTCGGTGTTGGTTTTTATTCTGCATTCATGGTGGCTGATGAAGTTACAGTAACTTCACGCAAAGCCGGCGAAGAAAAAAGCTGGGTGTGGAATTCCAAAGCTGATGGCAACTACACAATAGAAGAAGCTGAAACACAAAGCCCAATCGGCACCAGCATAACTCTGCATTTAAAAGAAGATGAAAAAGAATTTTTAGATAAGCACCGCATAAAACATATCGTGCGCACTTATTCCGATCATATCTCCTTCCCTGTTGAATTTATTGATAGTGATGGCGATGCAGACATAATCAATGAAGGTTCCGCTCTATGGAAAAAGCAAAAATCAGAAATCAGCGCTGAACAATATAATGAATTTTATAAACATGTTGCTCATGCCGGCGATAAGCCATGGATGATTTTGCACAACAAAGCTGAAGGTGCATTGGAATATACAAACTTGCTATTTATTCCATCATCAAAACCTTTTGATTTATTCCATCCGGATAGAGCCACACGCGTAAAATTATATGTTAAGCGGGTGTTTATTTCTGAGGAGAATAATAATTTAGTACCGCAATCTTTGCGCTTCTTGCGCGGCGTTGTCGATTCGGAAGATTTGCCGCTGAACATCAGCCGTGAAACTTTGCAGCATAATAATGTCGTACATAAAATTAGAAACTCGATAACTAAAAAAGTTTTGAGTGAATTGAAAAAGAAGGCTGAAAAAGAGCCGGAAGAATTTTCTAAATTCTGGGAGAATTTTGGTTCAACTGTAAAGGAAGGTTTATGCGAAGGTGTAGATGCCAATCGCGAATTATTGCTAGAAGTTTGTCATTTCCAAACTACAAAATCAGACGGCAAAATTATCAGCCTGGATGATTATATAAAAAACATGAAAGATGGTCAGGACAAAATTTATTATTTGAGTGGCGACAATGTTGAATCTTTGAAAAATAGTCCACAAATTGAAGGCTTCCTGAAAAAAAATATCGAAGTTATTTTGCTTACAGATGCCGTTGATGACTTCTGGACAACAGTAACGCATGAATATAAAGGTAAGGAACTTGTCTCTATAACACGCTCTGGCCTTGACCTGGCTTTTGATGAAATGGGGGAAGAAAAATCCACAAAAGAAAACAAAGAGAAAAAGGATAAAGAAGAGAGCAGCGTTGATTTCGAAAAAACCAAAACTTTCTTCAAAGATGTGTTAGGCAAAAAAGTTTTTGATGTTGTAGCTTCAAAAAAATTGTCAGACAGCCCAGTATGCCTAGGCGTACAAGAAGGCGGTATGGATATTCGTATGGAACGCTTTTTGATCAGCCAAAATCAGCTAGCCACAAGTTCACCAAAAATTTTGGAGATAAACACTCGTCACCCTATTATAAAATACATCGCCAATAATAATTCAGATGATAAATCCCGTGATTTGGTTGAGCTTTTATTTGATGAGGCTTGCATAATCGACGGCGAAACAATCAACGACACCGGCGCATTCTCAAAACGCTTTAACAGCTTTTTGGAAAAGGCTTTGGCTAGCTAGTTATATTTAAAGTCATCCTGCGGCGAAAGTCGCAGGATATACTTTGGTAATTCTAGACATCCAATTACTCACAAAAATAATTTCAATTAATAATTGACGCAAGACGCAAAAAGGTGTATCTATTGGTTATAGACACTATATGTTGTGTGCATAAAGCTAAATGAGCACAACATGCCGATTTTTATATAGTAACTCCAATAAGGAGCTTATGTTATGTCTTCTGGTTCAAATAAGTCTAAAACTCACAAGAAATACCGCTCTCTTTTGAAGAATATTAAGAAACAAACCTCCGAAAAAGCGACCCATATTCGTAAGGTGATGCCTTTCACTGCGAAGTCGCGCAAATTGAAGGAAGAGCTAGCATTGCTCACCTCATATTGCTCGGACACAGTATATCGCCTGCGCTATGACAAAATGACATATGATTATATTAGCCCGGCTGTAATAAAACTTCTTGGCTTCACGCCTGAAGAAATGAAAAAAATAAATTTCCGTTCATTAATTTTGGAAACAAAAATAATTAGCAACGGCATAAAATCTATTAGCTCTTATAACGATCTTGAAGATTCACGTAAAAATGGCGATGTCAATAAATGGCAGGCAGACTATCTCGTGCGCACAAAAGATGGCCGCAAAGTTTGGATCACTGATATTTCTTATCCATGGTTCAATGAAAAAGGCAATATAATCGGCTCCATAGGATCTCTGCGTGATATAAACGATAGAATACAAGCAGAAGCAAAATCACGCGAAGAATTGCTGCGCATGGCACACACAGATGCTTTAACTGGCCTTGCCAATCGTGGCACATTCTTCCGTACGCTAGACAGCGAATTAAAACGTGTTAAACGCTCAGGTAGCGCTTTCTCGATTTTGTTAGTTGATATAGATTATTTCAAACGCATAAACGACACCCATGGTCATGCTGGGGGCGATCAGGTTTTAATTGAAGTAACAAAAATCATGAAAGAATGCGTGCGCGAAACAGACATGGTCGCTCGCGTTGGCGGTGAAGAATTTGCAATATTCTTACCGGACACTCCTGAAGATGGCGCTTTCTGGGTTGCCGATCGCATTTGCAACACCATTGCTAAACATAATTTTTTCTTGAAGGAATCGATAATGCCAATACCGTGCACAGTTTCCATTGGCATAGCTTCAACAGAAAACCATCCGGAAGAGGCAACTCCAACTGATATTTACAAGCAAGCCGATACTCGTCTTTATATCGCTAAAAATACCGGGCGTAACCAAGTATCAAGAGATGAAATTCTACAGGTACATTGATTGCCAAAACAAAACCGTGCGCTAGCAAAACCAGCGCACGGTGTTTTTTTTAAATTACTACATGCTACCTTTTTTAGATGAGCTTTCTGCAGCTGGAGAGCTTCCTTTAGCTTCGTTAGAAGAAGTAGATGCTGTAGAAGCAGCTTTTTCTTTCTCTTGTAAGCAATTTTTAAATGCATCAGATTTTTCATCTTTATTTTGAGCCGAGCATTCTTTCTTAATAGAAGCAACTTGCTCACTCGAAAGAGTAGATTTAGCTTCAGCTTTGATTTCAGTTTTAGCATTAGAAGTTGCCGAAGTAGGAGTAGTGGCAAAAGCAGAACCAGCTAACACAACAGAACCAACAACAAAAGCAGATATTAATTTTTTATTCAACATTATAGCTCTCCATTTTTTTACAAGCATAATTGCTCGCATGAATTGGAGTCTACGTCACTTAGCCCTGTCACTTTATTAAATCCACCTCAATTCTTTGCAATGCAGCTTATATTAAGGCAAGCGTAAGGGATTAGCTTTTAAGCTATCTAAACAAATTGCAGAAATATGATTTTTAACCATGCCTCTTAGCCAATAGCTGTTTTATTCCAGCTATAGCTTTCGCAGGATTCAATCCTTTTGGGCAAGTTTTTGCACAGTTCATGATTGTATGGCAACGATATAACTTGAAGGAATCATCAAGCTTATCAAGCCTTTCACCTGTATATTCATCACGACTATCTACAATCCAGCGATAAGCCTGCAACAAAACTGCAGGGCCAAGATATTTATCGCTATTCCACCAATAGCTCGGGCAGCTGGTTGAACAGCAAGCACACAATATACATTCATATAAACCATCAAGCTTATCTCTGTCTTCAGGCGATTGCAAACGCTCTGAGCTTGCTGGAGCTTGGCTATCAGTTTTTAGCCATGGCTCAACAGATTCATATTGCGCATAAAAATTTGTGAGATCAGGAACTAAATCTTTCACAACAGGCATGTGTGGCAAAGGATAAATATTTATATCGCCCTTCACATCATCGCAGCCCTTTGTGCACGCCAAAGTGTTTGTGCCATCAATATTCATCGCACATGAACCGCAAATTCCCTCGCGGCATGAACGCCTGAAAGTTAAGCTACTATCAACTTCATTTTTGATTTTTATCAATGCGTCCAAAACCATAGGACCGCAAGTATCCATGTCAACTTCATAAGTATCAACACGTGGATTTTTAGGCTCCCCATTTGCGTCAACGCTTTCAGGATCCCATCTATAGACATTTACCTTGCGAGTATTTTTCGCACCAGACGGAGCGCTGTGGTAAGCGCCTTTTGTAACTTTAGAATTTTTTGGTAATACCAGTTCAACCATTTTATCCTCGTCCTAATATACACGCTTTTTAAGAGGCACAGTCTTCACCTCATTGCTTAAAGTATTCATATGCACAGGTCTATAATCTATTTTTATCTTACCCTTCTTAGCTTTGCTGCCAGAAGAAAGTTCGTCCAGCCATGCAATAGAGTGCTTATGCCAGTGCTTATCATCTCTATCAGGATGATCTTCTCTCGCATGCGCACCACGGCTTTCTTTACGATTTGCCGCACACGCCATAGTTATAACAGCCTGACTGCGCAAATTATCCAGCTCTAAAGCTTCAACTAAATCGCTATTCCAAACCATACCTCTATCGCTAACACCAAGATCTTCATAGCTATGATAAATCTCAGTAATTTTTTCCAAACCTTCCTTCAAAGTTTCTTCAGTACGGAAAACAGAAGCATGCTGTTGCATCGTCCACTGCATTTCATTTCTGATATGAGCAGTAGTTTTTGAACCTTTAGCATTTCTGATTTTATCAAATCTAGCAATTGCCGCATCACTAACTTCTTGGGATAAAACTTTATGTGATGTGCCAGGCTTAACAAGCTCTTTTGCGCGAATGGCTGCAGCACGTCCAAACACAACAAGGTCAAGCAAAGAATTTGAACCAAGACGATTAGCGCCATGTACAGAAACGCAAGCCGCTTCGCCTATCGCCATCAATCCAGGTACAACGCTGTCCGGATTTTTACCTTTTAAAGTAACAACTTCACCATGATAATTAGTAGGAATACCACCCATATTATAATGCACCGTAGGCAACACAGGAATCGGCTGCTTGCTTACATCAACACCTGCGAAAATTTTTGCCGTCTCAGCAATTCCTGGTAATCTTTTTTCAATAACTTCACGTGGAAGATGGTCAAGATGCAAATAAACGTGATCTTTTTTAGGACCAACGCCACGACCTTCTCTTATTTCGATAGTCATTGCACGACTCACAACATCGCGCGATGCAAGATCTTTTGCAGTTGGAGCATAACGCTCCATAAATCTTTCACCGTCAGAATTCACGAGATATCCGCCCTCGCCTCTCACACCTTCGGTAATCAAGCAACCAGAACCATAAATACCAGTTGGATGGAATTGAACGAATTCCATATCTTGTAAT
>CAZOKN010000006.1:14892-43276 GCA_964580525.1 uncultured Rickettsiaceae bacterium | reverse complement strand
TGACGCCATACCGCCACCATCACCATTTCATGTATTCGCAGAAGTAAAATAAAAATAGGCACGACCATAACCACCTGTTGCCAAAACAACCTGATGGGCACGGAAGCGATGCAACGTACCATTAGCTAAATCCCAAGCCATAACACCACGGCAAACTCCCTCATCATCCATGATTAGATCGAGAGCAAAAAATTCTATAAAAAATTTAGCCTGATGCTTTAAAGCCTGAGTATAAAGCGTATGCAAAATTGCGTGACCAGTTCTATCAGCTGCCGCACAAGTACGCTGTGCAGCTTTGCCTTCACCATAATTAGTAGTCATTCCACCGAAAGGACGTTGATATATTTTACCTTCAGCAGTACGCGAGAAAGGCACGCCATAATGCTCAAGTTCCAATATCGCAGCAGGAGCTTCCTGACACATATATTGAATTGCGTCTTGGTCGCCCAACCAATCAGAACCTTTAACAGTGTCATACATGTGCCAGCGCCAATCATCCTCACCCATATTGCCTAGAGCCGCACTAATTCCACCTTGTGCTGCAACAGTGTGACTTCTGGTAGGAAAAACTTTAGTTATGCAGGCAGTGGATAATCCCTTTTCTGCCATACCAAAAGTTGCGCGCAAACCGGCGCCGCCAGCTCCCACAACAACTACATCATATTCATGTTCTACTATTTGATATGCGTTAGGCATAATTGCTAAACCTTTCTATTTACCTTCAATATTGCTTTCTTTAAGCTTGTTATAGAATTTTTCTTGCCATTTCTGATATTGCTCTTTTTTAGCACCAATATCTTCACCACTCATGAAAAAATTATCACGGCCTTTTTGGTGATAATTTCCAAAATGCACATATAAAACAGCAACCACAGTTAACACCGCTGTAAATATCGAAAAGAAATTTATCAATGTAATCAATATTGTTTTTCCGCATTCGCAATGCACATAATCTTCAATAACAACTTTCATACCCAAACAACCGTGATACAAAGCTAAGCATATAAATAAAATCATCGCTGTAGAATTAACCGGGCTATGCAAATAATCTATAAGATGGTTAGCACTTGTGCTGGCTTTTATAACAGTTACAACAAACCATATAACCAAAGGAATTAATGCAACAGCAGTCAAGCGTTGAACAAGCCAATGATGCACACCATTTTTTGCCGAACCTAAACCCTTTGCCTTACCGAGAGGTGAACGTAAATCCATGTTACAAACCCTATATAAAAAGAACAGCAAGCCAGCTTGCCAAAGTTAAAGCAGCTGCGCCGAACAAAACAACAAAACCAGTTACGGTAACCGTCTTAATTTCAAAGCCCTTGCCCATATCCCAGAACAAATGCCTAATGCCATTTAGCATGTGATAATATAAAGCAAGAGTCCACAGCACCATAAATGTTCGGCCTACAACAGACTCAATCAAAAAATTTATGCAATCACCACAGCCATAAACATTCATAACTATCCACCAGCTAAGCAGCAAAGCACCCACAAAAAGGCCAATGCCCGTCATACGATGAGTTATAGAAAGTACACTTGTGATTTGCGGTTTATATATTGTTAAGTGGGGAGAAAGCGGTCTTTTATCTGAATAATTAGACACCTGAACACAACCTGACTTGAAGTTACTAATATAAATAGCGGGTCGTAATATACGTGGCTTTTTTTTGAAAATCAACAATCAATCTATATGCAAAAATAAAAAAAGTAACAAGTTTATATAGCTTGTTACTTTTTTATGATTTTAAGTTTTTATAATTTAAACTAACGCTTATACCCGTTATCTTTTGATTTATCTAAAGCGTTACTTACAATTGGAGCTGCCCACTTGGTCCAGCCAGATTGTTCTTCTGTTACCACACGGTAAGTATTAGGATGGCCTTTTTGACCTTCTTTTATTACTCCGTCCACTGCTACATATATAGCCTTATCAGAGTTTTTTTCTTGTATATAAACACCGCCACTTTGTTGACTAATTCCAAACTCCACAACGATTCCTTTACGTGATGAAGCTGTTCCATATCGACCATGGTTGCGAATCAACCTAACCGCTTTTTGCAGATCAGTTTCTTGTCGCACCGAAGGTAAAACAAGATCAGTGGAAATTGCATTATAAACCATGCCAGGATTTCTTCCTAACTCCGTCCTTGTCTGCATCAAGCAAATACCTAATTTATTTTGCCCTCTTCCATCAACACCATTGCCCCAGAAAGAATCGTTTCCACCAGCATTCTCAATTAAAACTCGATCTCCTGTTTGAGCAAGAAGCTGTTTAAGATTAGGATCTTGAGAAAATTTCGAACACAATATTTGATACATAATTGCTTCGCTAACATTTTGCCAATCTGGTCTAATTTTATCCTTAAAACGACCATCTGTACCATTAGCTAAATTAAATACATCCCTTGAAGTTTTAGCATTTAAGACTGCCATAAACTCTTCACTACCAGGAGCAAATTTCAAAGCCTGGAATGCATGTTCTGATGTTCTGAATGTATAATTGGCCTGATTTAATACTAAATTGAAGGAAGCTGCGTTATAAAAATTTGTAAACGCATAATAATCGCTATTGTTATCATAAAATAATATGGCACCGCTTTGCGCACTATGCACCACACCTTGTCCGTCTACCCAAAATCCTAGTCCTGGCATAAAAACACCCCACACTTTATACGCAATTTGTTACAAACAATGCCCTTTTACTAAATTTTTAATAAATAATCAATGGATTTCTCTAAATCCGCCTACTAAATTCTATATTAGAGAGCCTTTTTTAAACAAATGGGCCTGATTTTGGCTGGAAAAATTCACTTTTCCACGCAGAGGAATGAAATTTGTGTTAATTTATAAGAATTAAGTGTTTAGACAAAGTGGAAGGAAATTGGCTCTAGCTTGTCAAACCTGATATATACCTCTCCGCCACCTCAATTCCTTCCGGCGTACCGATATGTAACCACTGGCCATCATGCACAAGACCAAACATTTTATTTAGAGAGCCATCTTTTTGTATATATTTTGCGTGCAGAAAATCTCTGTAAAGAGAGAAAGGCTTTTCTTCCAGACCTTGAAAAATTTCCGGCTTAGTAATCATAACACCGGTAAAAACATATTCATGTTTGCCGTTGTCGTTTCTTTTTAATCTACCATCAGGCAAAAGATCAAAATCACCCTTCCCTTCATAACCAACAGCTTTCTCAACAGGATGCAGCAACATCAAAACATCCATTTTTTCAGGATTCCATTTCTCAAGCATGCGCTGCAACGCCGGTTTTTTAGCATCAATCCATACTATATCACTATTGACTGAAAAAAAAGGTTTGCTTCCCAAAATAGGCAAAGCTTTTACTATGCCACCTCCAGTTTCAAGGATAACATCCTGTTCTCGCGAAATTTTTATTTTAGGTGAAGGATTTTTTCTTTGAGCAAGATATGATTCTAAAACATCATAAAGATAATGGCTATTCACCACTGCTTTTTTAACACCAGCCGCTGCAAGTTTATCCAGCGCACTATCTATCATAGTTTTGCCAGAAATTTTAACCATAGGCTTAGGAATTTTATCAGTGATTGGGCGCATACGCTTGCCGAAGCCAGCCGCAAATACCATTGCTGTTTCAATAATATCTGACGTAATATGTTTTGGCATTATTGTTCCTATGTTTTGTATTTTGTTATTTTAAGTCCAATTAGACCGGGAATCCACAATTATTTAAAACTGAAAGGGAAATCTGAGATGAATTATTTCTTCTTTTCAAACAAGATCAAATATTTACCATAGCCTTCTTTTTCAAGCTTATCTTTTGGGATAAAATCCAGAGCAGCGGAATTTATGCAATAACGTTTGCCACCTTTATCTTTTGGCCCATCGTTGAAAACATGGCCAAGATGCGAATCTGAGTCAGAAGACTTAACCTCCGTACGATCCATACCAAAACTGCTATCTTCTTTCATTTTAACGAAATTATTGTCGATTGGCTGGGTAAAACTTGGCCAACCAGTTCCTGAGTCATATTTATCTGTAGAAGAAAAAAGCGGCTTGCCAGAAATTACATCAACATAAATGCCTTCTGCTTTGTTGTTCCAATATTCATTTTCAAATGGTTTTTCTGTGCCACCACCCATGGTGACATCTTCTTGCAATTTTGTTAGAGGTTTTTTGTTATAAGATTGCTCTGGCGCAGGTGCGCTAATGGCCATAACGGAAAATAATGATACAATTAAAAATGCAAATAATCTGAACATAAACAAATCTCCACGGTTCCAACTAAAACAAGATTGCAGAAATAATAAATCTTGGCAATAAGGAAACGAAAGATTTAACGGTCTTAGTAGTTACCGGAAAGCTTGATTAAATTATTGATTGTAGGAATAAGAGAAGATTCGTTTGAGTCACCAGAACCTATCAAAGATGCAGGACTGCTAGAGCTGCCATCAGAACCTACTAGCTGTAAGAAAGAATTAACAGGGCTATACTCCTTCAATTCTTGAATTTTAGCCAATTGGTCAGGCGCAACGCCCGCCGCTTGCAAATCCTTATCTATCAGCGCAATAACATCGTCAGTTAAAGGATCATTCTCGTATTTACTTAAAATATCTTCAATTTTTTGCTTTTGAGCATCAGTAAGAGTGATTTTACCGCCAAATTGGTTGGCTACTCCACTTTTTCTATCCTCATCAAGAATTTTTTGAGCCGCTTCGCTAATATCAATCAAATATGCCGGGCCGTGGCTGCTATCAGTTGTAGATGTTGTATTAGACGTTGTTGGAGTTGGTGATGCCACAGCAGAAGCGTTGGAGCCTCCTGTTGACGACGATGTATAACCATTCAAACTATTATTTATAACGTCTAAAATAGACATGATCTACCACACATAAAATTGGCCTTGTGGTAGAGTAACATTAAATAATATAAAGTTCAACTGTTTTTAAACTTTTGGTTGATTTGAGCTTAGGCTGCTTTTCTAATAAGTCTCTAAGCCTCTGCACCTGTCTTAACCAGATTAGCGTATATGCCTTTTTTCTTTAGCAATTCCTTATGTGTACCGATTTCGGCAATATGGCCGTTATCAAGAACTATTATTCTATCCGCATTTTGAATTGTTGATAATCTATGTGCAATAATAATTGTTGTGCGGTGTTTTTTTAAACGCTCAAACGCTTCCTGTACCAGTTTTTCATTGCCCATATCCAGGGCCGAAGTTGCCTCATCTAACAACAATATTTTTGGATCTTTCAGGAATGTACGAGCGATAGCAATTCTTTGCTTTTCACCACCGGATAATCGCACACCTTTTTCACCAAGAAAAGAATTAAATCCTTGCGGTAATTTTTCAATAAATTCAAGGGCAGCAGCCGCTTTTGCTGCGTCACGCACCTGGCTTTCGCTAGCATCAGGATTGCCGAATAATATATTTTCATAGGCAGTGGCAGAGAATATAATAGGGTCTTGTGGCACCATACCAAACAGCCCTCTTAAATCGCTAAGCATTAATTTTTGAATGCTAACACCATCTATTTTTATATCGCCTTTGGAAACATCATAAAAACGCAAAAGCAATTGAAATATAGTACTTTTTCCGGCGCCCGAATGTCCGGCCAAAGCAATTGTTTCGCCACTTTTTATATCCAGGCTAAAATCTTTTATTGCTGAGCGTTCTTTCTGCGCAGGATAATTAAATGTAACCTTATCAAAGCTTATATTTCCGCCGACATTTCTCGGCAAAGACAAAGGGCTTATAGGATCTTGCACAGAAGGCTGTAATTGCAGAAAACCAAGCATTCTTTCAGTTGCGCCGGCAGCTCTTTGTAAATCACCAACAACTTCACTTATAGCTCCAAGCGAACCAGCAACTACAACAGAATAGAAAATAAATGATGAAAGCTGGCCACCACTCATTTTACCGGCCAAAACATCTTGCCCACCAATCCACAAAACAAAGCCAACGGAGCCAAAAACTACCATAATAACAATAGCCGTCAACATAGAACGCAGCTTAGTTCTATCAAGAGATGCTTTTAGCGCATCGTCAACAAACCGTGCAAAATATGTTTGCTCAAGTTTTTCGCGCACAAAAGACTGAATAGTTTTTATGCCGTTTATACTTTCTTCTGCATGCGAAGAAATTGCACCTATTTTTTCTTGAGCTTCACGCGAAAGACCGCGCAATTTTCTACCCAAAAATATTATTGGAAACACAACAATAGGGATAAATAAACATACTATTAAAGTGAGCTTAAAACTGGTGTGCATCAACAAGCCAATACCACCTAAAAACATCAATGTATTTCTTAATGCTATAGACAAGCTACTTCCAACAACCATTTGAATCAATGATGTATCTACGGTCATACGTGACAATATATCGCCGGTTTTTGTGCTTTCGTAAAATTCCGCAGAAAGCTTTAATATTTGTTTGTATAAATCACGCCTGATGTCTGCAACAACATTTTCGCCAACATAGGTAATAAAATAAAATCTAGCGTAGCTTCCAAGTGCAAGTAGGAAAGTTACGGCAAGTAAAATCACTAATGCAACATTTAATAAATGTGGATCTTTGCCAGCAAGGCCTTTATCAACCAAATAGCCAAGACCTTTGCCAATTCCCAGGACGGAAGACGAGGTGATAAATAGTGAAATAATTGCTAATGCCAATTGCCATTTATATGGCTTTATATATTGCCATATTGGTTTTAATTGAGCAATTTCAGCCGTTTTCTGGTTGCTGCGTCTTAGCTCATGAGCTTCTGATAGTCGCATAATAATCCTTTTTAAGGACATTCATAAAGTTGCCAGGAGAGATACAGCAAAATTAGAGAAATTGATAGTATAAAAGCAGCAAATTACTTCTTCTTTTTTTTCTCATAAGGATTTTCCGAAGCCCTAAACATCACGCGCATAGGCACGCCTGGAAAACCAAAGTCGTCGCGCAGAGCGTTCATAACATAACGCTTATAGCTATCCGGCAGATCAGATGGCATATTTGAAAATATAGTAAATGTCGGCGGGCGACTATTACCTTGCGTAATATATTTAAGCTTTATTCTACGCTTGTTTTTACCAAGCGGCGGCATATGCTTTTCTTGGGCAAACTGCAACCAGTTATTTAATTTATTTGTAGTAATACGCCTATTCCATACTTCATAAGCCTTGAGCCCACGCTTTATAACAGCAGTGATATTATCTCCGGTTTTAGCTGACATAGTAATAAGCGGTACACCTTTAATATCCGGTAGAAGCATATCAACCATGTGCTTCAGCTCTTTCAGCATAGCTGGCTTATCTTTCACAGTATCCCATTTATTGACACCGATAACAATCGCCCTACCCTCTTTTATGATAGTTTCGGCGATAGCGAGATCCTGCTTATCAAATGGCGATGTAACATCAATCATAAGAACGGCGATGTGAGCATAGCGCAGCGCACGTAGAGAATCCGCCACTGATAGCTTCTCTAGCTTACCCGTTACATTTGCACGTCTTCTAATTCCCGCCGTATCGATAAGACGAACATTTTTACCTTCAAATTCCCAATCAATAGCTATGGAATCTCTGGTTATTCCCGCTTCTGGTCCAGTCAAAACACGCTCACTGCCGAAAAGTTTATTGAGCAAGGTCGATTTACCAGTATTTGGCCTACCAACTATAGCTATTTGTATGTATTTATCATCGTCTTCATGCGCCATCGAAACTTCAAGATTGCCGATTTCTCTGTCGTAGCGATCTTTGTGTGGCTCAACTGCCGCATATAAATCGGCCATTCCATCATTATGTTCTGCAGAAATTGGAACAATATCCTTAAAGCCTAGCTTGAAAGCCTCATGTACACCATGATCTCCTCTATCACCTTCACATTTATTGACGACGAGAATTACTTGCTTATTTTTTTTACGCAACCAACCAGCAAAATATTTGTCTGCCGGGGTCAAACCTTGTCTACCATCCATCATCATAAAACATAAATCAGCTTCATCAATGGCAGCTTCTGTCTGGCGCATCATCCTTGTTTCAAGAGCAGCTTCTGGGGCTTCTTCTAGGCCAGGAGTATCAATAACCCGAAATTCCATAGAAGCAATATAACCTTTTCCTTCACGGCGATCGCGAGTAACGCCAGGTAAATCGTCAACCAGAGCGTATTTTCGTCCCGTTAATCTGTTAAACAGGGTAGATTTTCCAACATTTGGCCTACCGATTATTGCTATGGTAAATGACATATTCTTCTATTTTTTATAATTTATGGGGGTTTATACTCTTAATGCCACATTATATCAAGAATAAAACATTTTTGTAGCAAGTATCTAATTTAGTCATATGAGGATAAGTAAGAGGCCCTATATATAGGTAGTTATAGCTAACTATCTTTTCTACGCTCTTTATCGATATTTTGCTTTTTTCTGCGTCTATCCGGCCCCACATAGCCACGGGAAATTATGAAATTACGTGGATTACGCACTATTGATTCAACCTTTTCGCGTACAGCAATAACCTCAAACGGCTTTAGCATCATTTCTGTGGTGCCAGCATCTCTAGCGCCAGAAACAACCTCTTTTGTAACGTCTTTTGACTCCAAAAATAGTATTATATGGGCAAAGCGGGTCTTGGACTTTACATCAAGGCGCAATTTTTTAACAAATTCAATGCCACTTATATCAGAGGTTGTAACGTCAGAAATCACAAAGCCATAAACATTGCCTTCGCAGGCGAGCAAAGCTTCTTTACCGCTTTTGATACGTGTAATGTCCTTAAAACCCAGATATTCAAGGGTTACTATAATGTCATCACTAACATTTCCGACTGCTAACAGTCTGATTTTCATGTATAAAAATTTCAAATCTTCTTTGGCTTGCAAAACCATATACTTAGCATCCAAATGTTAAAAACGTTGCAAATTAGCTACATTATTAAGCTATTTAACTATTTTATTAAAAAAAGATGAAAAAACAGTAAACTTTTTATTCCTTTTATGTTATTATCACGCGCGAATGGGGATTATCCATTCCTAATGAGGAGATTTTACGTTGAAAAAATTTTATAAAATGGCCCTCTTGTTCGCGGGCGTTTCACTTTTGTTATCGTGTACTTGCGGTGTTCCACTGCGGGTTACTTCTGTACAAAGAAGCGACAAAAAACTAACGTGTAAAGACGTTATTTTGGAAATTAACGAATCCGAAGAATATAGAAAACAAGGCGCTATAGAAAAAGGTATAGGCTTTGGTGAAATATTGGCACCTCTATGCTGGGTGAATGGGTATCTTGATGGCCGTTCCGCAGTTGGCTCTGCTAATGCGCGTATAGAATATCTTGGCCATATATATGACTTGTTGGATTGCGGCGGTAAAGGTAAAGATAAGGATCAGCAACAACCCCCTGCTATGTTGCCACCTCCACCACCTCCTCCTGCACCAGTTGTAGTTCCGGCTCCTAAGCCTGCACGCGTTTATCAACCTGTGCCTAACACAAACCTACACTTCTTCCCTATGGAAGAGGCTACAAATAAGTACTACAGACTTATTGACAAGAAGACTGGTTTGCATGAGCACAAGGATAAAAACGGTAAAATCTACATTCACAACCATGCTGGTGGTTTAGAGCCACACGTGCACTTGGAAGATCAGTAGAATATAATTATCTGAATACGAAAAAGGGAGAGCAAGCTCTCCCTTTTTTTGTTTAAAAATTATTAATCTCCCAAGGTTTCGACCACTTTACACATATCCAAAATAAGTATAGAATTGCGGAATAATGCCTGATTAACAATAAAGGTAGTTAAAAAATGAAAAAGAATTTTGCGGTTATTTCTCTTGTATCAACTCTAGCTTTATTAAATGCTTGTTCGAACTATTCAAATTTACCGGATATTGAACGTGAAACAGACAGATATTTAACTTGCGCCGATCTTAGTAAACAAATTTCCGATAATCAAAAAATTGATGAAGCTGCTCAAAAAAATGACCGGGATAGCATAGACAGCCTGGTTCCAACAGCATTGGTTGTGCCATCTTATAACGTTAGCAAAGCTGGTGTCAACGCACGCAAAAGAGTTAAGCACCTGATAAAAGTATATGATAGAAAGAAATGTGATGAGCAGGAAAAACACTCCGTCGACCTTCCTGCATATCCGCAAGTGCAACAACAATCAGCTGTAACGCCTCCTGCAGAATCTGAGCCGGCTTTATACCAAATTCCATATCCAAAAACAGATGGTCAATATGCCGTGCAGCCTCAGCAGCCGCAATATATTATAGCTTCACAGCCTTCGCAGCAGCAACGTCCGCAGCCAGCCAGACCGCCATATTATGTTGATCAGCAGCAATTGCCACCTGCACAACTGCCGGCTGATCCTGCCAATGTTCCATTATATGAGACTGGGCCAACTTCCTCTTCCGGTACAACTCCTGCATACTAAAAACCTAAAAGGCCAATTTTTAAATTTGCCTTTTTTATTTTGAATTAACAGATAACAAAAAAAGGGCTGGTAACAGCCCTTTAAAATTCACGAAGATAATAGAAAACTATTAATCGAACTGTGCTTTTTTACGATCTAATTTACGACGTCTACGCTTAGACTCTTCGAGTCTGCGTTTTTTTTCTTCAGACGGCTTCTCGTAATGTCTACGCAATTTCATTTCGCGAAACACACCTTCCCTCTGCATTTTCTTTTTCAATACTTTCAGAGCTTGGTCTATATTGCCGTGTACTTGAACCTGAAGCAAACTAAATACCCCCTTCCGCTGGATATCAAAATATCTCTAATTTTTAGTCGGTTATCACTGAATTTTTACTTCAATAAAACAACCTAACGTCATCAAATGCCTCTTTGGCACGTGAGTTGTTTTGCACTATTGAGTGAAAAAAGTCAAGATATACTTAACTATACCATATTTTTGTGTATTGTGGAAGTCAGATATGACAAACAAAAAAGATCTTATACTTAAAGAAGCACTAAAAATCGTCCCTTTTGACGGCTGGAGCCAAAAAACGCTTGCTGCAGCTGCGCGCGATGCAGGTCTTGAACCTGGATATGAGGAAATCGCTTTTCCGCAAGGAATTAGCGAACTTGTGGCCTATTTTCTTGCCCATCTTGACGAGGAAATGGCCAATCGCCTAAATGACGAGAACATTATATCTTTAAAAGTTAGGGAACGTGTTACTAAAGCCGTAAAAACCCGCCTTTTAGTTGCTGAAAAATATAAACTTGCAATCCATAAAACCGTAGCTTTTTTTGCCATGCCACAAAACTCCATTCAGGCAACAAAGTCGCTATGGCATACCGTTGATAAAATATGGTACATCGCAGGTGATAAATCAGCCGATTTTAATCATTACACAAAACGCATTATGTTAGCTGGAGTTTATAGCAGCACATTGCTTTATTGGCTTGCTGACAAATCAGACGATCACTCGAAAACATGGGAATTTCTCGACAGACGTATAGGCAATGTTATGCAGATAAATACATTGAAAGATAAAGTCAGTAGACTTTGGAAACAGGGATAAATTTTCTTATCGCACTACGTTTACCACACTTCTTTATTCTTGTTGCACTATCTTCCTACTTCCACTATTAATTTATAGTGAATTTTGCTGGATGTTGTAGTAAAAAATGTCCGGCCATAGAGTGTTAACGAGGGAAAAGTGCCAGATTTACTTGATGAAATAAAAGAAGATTTAAAAGAAGAAAATCTTATAAGATTGTGGAATAAATATGGTAATCATATTATAGGCGCTGCCGTAGGACTGGTTATTGCCACTGCAGGTGTTACTGGTTGGAAGTCATATCAAAAATCACAAAACGAAAAAATGGGCGATAAGCTCTACACCGCTTTTGAACTTGATCACAGAGCTGATTTTGACGGTAGTATAAAAGCCTATGAAACTTTAGAGCAAGATAATAAAGCTTTCTATTCTGGCATCGCTGAATTCAGAAAAGCTGGTGTGCTTTTTGAAAAAGGCAAAAAAGAAGAAGCAAACTTAATCTACAAAAAAATCTCAGATGATAAAAAAGCACCTAAAGAAATTAGAGATTTGGCAGAGATTTATTTCATATATAATAGCGTAGATTTTTCTAATCCAGATAATGCACTTATGGAAAAAGTGCAGAAAATTTCTGGCGATAAATCAGCCGTTTTCGCTAGCTCTGCAAAAGAGCTTTTAGCATATATGCAATATGGTAAAAAAGATTATGCCGCTGCAGAAAAAACATTTGATGAACTAACCAAAGGGCTTGAAACACCTCCCTCAATGCGCACAAGATCTGAAGAGATGTTAAATATCGTTAAAACCAAGGCGGTAAAATGAGTTTAAGTAAAAAATCAGCAATTATTGCAATGATTATTCTATCCGGATGTAGCTCTGGCTGGCTTGGCTCTGACAGCAAAAAAGAAAAAATTAAAGGCGAACGTATTTCTGTTCTCAGTATGGGCGCTGATTTACGTGTTGACGTTATGCTAAAGGATTCACAAGTTGTAATTCCTGGAGCGGAGTATAACAATTTATGGTCTAAAAGTAGCGGCCATGGCGTTTCACCAGAAAATCCACAGGCACCGTTATCGTTTACAAAAAGAACTTCTGTTGGTATCGGTAAAGCTCCTGATAGCAAAACACACCTTACAGCCTCTCCTGTAATCGGTGGTGGCAGAGTTTATACTCTTGATGCCAGAGGAAAAATTACAGCATTTGATGCAGAAAATATAAAACATAAAATATGGAATTACAAAATTACCATAGGCGAAGAAAAAGGCGACTTCACTAATGGCGGTTTGCTTTATGATGACGGTAAATTATATATTGCCACCGGCTATAATTATGTAATCGCAGTTGCAGCAGATAGTGGTAAAGAAATTTGGCGCCGCCAAGTAACTAGCCTTGCTAGATCTGCACCTGCAGCTGGAGATGGCGTTGTCGTCGTAAACACTATAGACAATATATCTTATGGCTTAGATGCACATGATGGTTCTATTATATGGAATCATGCAGGCACACAGATTGATGTTAGCGTTGTGGGAACTGCATCGCCGGTGGTGAAAAACGATATTGCATATATCCCTTATTCTTCAGGCGAGCTTTATGCATTGCGCGCTGCTGATGGAAATGAAATATGGCTGGATAGCCTTGCAGATCCTGATAACAGTGCTGCCTACGCACTTCCTGACGTTGATTCTTCGCCGCTAGTTTCCGATGATAAAGTTTATGCAATTAGCGCCGATGGCCTTCTTGCTGCAATGGATCCACATAATGGTCAGAAAATATGGGAAACAAAAGTTTCTAGTAGCAACCAGCCTTGGCTCGCTGGTGATTATATTTATGTGATTGATAGTAATAACGAAGTTTTATGTATTTCTACAAGAACCGGCGGAATCAAATGGATATCAAAATTGCCATCGTATAAAAATGAAGAAACTAAAGCCAATTTTATTGAGTGGCAAGGCCCTGTGATGGCCGGTGGTAATCTTCTTGTTGTTAGCTCAAACGGAAAATTATGGTCAATTGCGCCTGATAGCGGTGACGTAATAAGCAAAAATAAAGTGGCAAAAGATATCTACAGTGCTCCAGTGATTGCCCATAACAACCTCTATCTTATTGACGATAACGCTAACATGACAGTTTTGCGTGGCTCTCTTGAAAATGCAAAAATGCCTAAGCCTTCTAAGCCTGAAACTAAACCTTCTCAAATTGATGAAACAATAGGTGAAGAAAATAAAGAATCCTTACAAGGCCCTGGTGTTGGCAAAAAAGGCGAAAAAGTAGAATTTAAAGGCGGTGAAGTTGAACTTGTCCTGCCTGAAGAAGAGCAAGAAAAACACGAAGATGGATTTTTCCAACATGTATTTGAAGGCATAAAAGGATTGTTCCACAAACGTGAACAAGCTCCAGAAACTATGGAAAATGATTAAAGATATTTTTGGCTAAAACTTACTTCTGAATTTTTGACTAGATCCGCCATTTTCTGTTCTTTCTGTAAAACTCAAACCTCAGACAACTTATAATTGTATTAAATCCTCACAATTCCACCAAAGCCCAATATTTTTCAACGCAACCTTCAAAATGTACCGTTTTTAATACTTATTTAACCATTCCGCGCTAAACTTAATGTTGCATTACAGTAACTATTGGGCATGTAAAAGTCCATTATCAGGTGTTTTTGAGGAATTGTTGATATGGCTAAAGACAAGAATACTTCACAAAGGTTTAATGAAGAATTAAAGACTTTGTGGCAAGATTTTCTAACTACAAGCCCTGATATAAAAACTTTCATACAGATTATGAGGCCAGATTCAAAATTCAAACTAAATGATAGCAAAAGTAGCAGCGATGAACTAAACACACCAGACGAAAAAATTCTAGAAGTATATGAAAATCAAATAAAGCAGGGTATCCTAAATCTTTACTCTAAAGAGCCATATAAAAGCTCTATGCCAGAAGATAACAAATTCAAACTAGATTTAGCAGAAGATCAAAGCTCATTAATAATAAAAGACATCCGTCAGAACGGAAAAATAAAAGATCTGGATTTCAGAGCTGTATCGTTGCAAAATTGTAAAATACCAAATTCTATAAATAAAATATTCGTACCGTTAGTAGGAACTCCTTCAGAAAATGGTAGGAGTAGTGATATTTTTTCAAAAAAGACTTTAGAGAATTTAGGTTTGGAAAGAGAGGAAGGCGAAAAAATATTCAACTCTATTCGTAACACAATGCCGGCTCTTTTATCGTTACCACCTCAGGAAATAATCGACAGTGTTGGTGGTAGTTTTTGCGAATCAGCAGAGGATTTTTTAAAAGATCCTAATTTCATTAAATTTTCTTTACAAAAAAATTCCGAATTAACCATATTTGCAAACAATTTTCTTAGTAGTCCGTTAGCTCAACATTCCTATGTTGATAAACCAGAACGCTTTTCATCAATACAGACTACTCTCGCAGAAAAAACAAAAGAATTCTTCACTACGGCATTAAACCATCAAATCATCGATGTATTAAACAATCCTGAAAAATTAGCCAAAGTTGCAAATGCTGGAGTTCCTGAAAAAAATAGCCCAGAACTCGCCAATGCAGAAGCCATAAGTGCCTATATTGCAAAAGGACTTGGCCTTAAAGACAAAGAATCAACTCTAAAAGCAGTTGTTTTTTCTGCTATATTGGAATTGCCAAAAATTGATTTAAATCCAGATGATAGAAAGGCTATCGCGGCAACTTTAGTAGAAAATATAATTAATGAACCAGGCATAGATAACCTTACAAAATTTTCTCCTAAAAAATTAGAAAAAGCACGTTCGGAAACAATATTCTCTAAGCCAGATAATGCATTTGCTCAATCTGATAAGAAACAACAAATTCCACAAAGAGCAGCATCTGTCCAACATTTTAAGAAAGAAAGTAATCCCGCCGAACTACAAGAAAAGATAGACAAACTTAAGCAAACCAAAGTATCGCAGCCAAAACTTCCACCTGCAAGTCCACAGCAGCAGCAACATCATGTAAATCTTGCAGAATGGCGAAAAAGCAGCCAACAACATCTGGCTAAACCTAATAATCCGGAACACTATGCTAATTTTTCTGCAGCAACGAATCAAAAGCCGCCTGTAGGTGATAAAAAATTCACAAATAATCCTAACATAAATCCTCCTGGAGGAAAAAAACCAGAAGGAAGAACTTAAAATAATTAAATGGAGTAATACTAAAAATTTAATGAGTTAAACTTTACTTTTAGACTAATTTGGAGTACCATAGAGATATAGGGAAAGATAAAGAAAAGATCTATAAATCGGAGATATTCCAATCTTAATCACTTCAAAATAAGGAGAATTTACTATGCAGGTATCTGTATCTGGTAAACATTTAGACATCGGTCAAGCATTGCAAGGCTACGTTGAGTCGGAACTCCAAAGCATTGTGACGAAATATTTTGAACTGGCCATCAGTGCCGACGTTGTTTTCACTAAAGTCCGACATTTATTTCGCGCAGATGTGCTGGTAAATGACGGCACAGGTCACACTTTGATAAAAGGTAGCGCTGAAGATGATGAAGTCTATGCAGCATTTGATATTGCCGCTGCGCGTATCGAAAAACAATTGCGTAAATATAAAGAACGCATCAAAGACCATCACAAAGTTAAACTTGAAAAAGATTTCTCTTTGGTGGAAGCTACAAAATACGTTCTTTCTTCAAGCGCAGAACCTGTAAAAACTACTGAAGAAGCAAATGCGCCATTAATCATCGCTGAAAAACCTACGACTATCGAGACTTTAACAGTAAGCGATGCTGTTATGCGCATGGATTTAGGACAGTTGCCGGCAGTTATGTTTATCAACAAAAAAACTGGCGACATAAATGTTGTGTATCGTCGTGAGGATGGAAATATTTCTTGGATTGATTCCGGCCTTTCTCAGGGCAAAAAGAAGAAGGTTGCTTAAGTTAGTGAATAATTAAGGGATTTGGATTTTCTGAGTCCCTTAGTTCTCTAAATCACTTTATTCACTCACTAACTACTCGCATAAATAACCCGATAGGGAGAAAAAAATGGGTAGCGCAGGAAGATGGATAGCTCTTTTAGGATGTAGCGGCTTTGGTGCGGGAGCACTAGGCTCTATGAACCCAGAAGCTCTACAACATTTGTCTTCTCTTGATTTTCATTCGCTCCAAAATCTTCAAAACGTCGATCTGGGAGCGCTAAACCCTATTTTCAATGATATGAAAGAAACCATCAAATACGTTCAGGAACAAGCCGTTCCTGAAATCAGAAAACTAATGGAACATAAGAATTTGCATTGATTAAGCATTAAGCTAATCAATGCCCTCAAATAGTCGGATCAAATAAACTAAGACTCAGTACCAACCGGCACTTTCGCACCTAGATCAAACTCAGAGAAAACCTCATCCCAGCTGCCTCTTGTGGCGGCTTTTGTGTATTCAGTAACGCGGTTTTCAAAGAAGTTAGCGTGTTCAACGCCATTTAAGATCTCGTCAATCCATGGCAGAGGATTTTTCTCTATCTTATGCATAGGCTGTAAGCCTAGCTGCATAAGCCTTCTATCGCCGATATAACGGATGTATTTTTTAACATCGTCTGCTGTAAGCCCTTGCACATCGCCCATCTCAAATGCCAGGTCGATAAATGCGTCTTCATGGGAAATTATTGTTGAGCAGGCGATATAAAGTTCCTTCTTGAATTCTTCTGTCCAGATTTCAGGATTTTCTGATATGAAAGTTTTGAATAGACGCACGATAGAATTGCAGTGCAAAGTCTCATCACGCACAGACCAGGTAACCACCTGCCCCATTCCCTTCATTTTGTTATGACGTGGGAAGTTTAGCAAAATTGCAAAAGAAGCAAACAACTGCAAACCTTCTGTGAAAGCACCGAAAACCGCTAGTGTTTTAGCTATTTCTGGCTTACTCTCCACATTAAATTGATGCATGTAATCATATTTATCTTTCATTTCCTTATATTTCAGGAAGGCCATATACTCCACTTCCGGCATGCCGATTGTATCCAGCAGGTGTGAGTATGCAGCAATGTGGATTGTTTCCATATTAGAGAAGGCAGAAAGCATCATTTGCACTTCAGTTGGCTGGAAAACGCGTGAATAATTTTTCATGTAACAATTATTCACTTCAATATCTGCCTGAGTGAAGAATCTAAAAATCTGCGTTAGCAGGTTACGCTCACCATCGGTAACATTATATTTCCAATCTTTCACATCATCGCCCATCGGAATTTCTTCCGGCAGCCAATGAATTTTTTGCTGAATATGCCAGGCCTCATAAGCCCATGGATATTGAAAAGGTTTATATATTGGTTTTGAATTCAATAATGACATGGCATGCTCTCGCTTTTTGCTAACTAAAAATAATATATTATGAGTACCCCAAAACCGTTTAACGGACAAGATAATTCTAAAAAATATAGTAAAGGCGGGGAATCCCCACCTTATATATTAACGCGTACGAGCTGGTAGATTGCAGGCTTTGATAACTTCAGAGGAAAGTTTCAGATTTCCAACTAATTCTCTTAATTCAGAATCAAGCTCTTGAACAGCCTTATTACCATGACTGTTTTCCTTAAAGAATTTTGCTGTTTTAGCAAGAATCTCAACAGTTTCACCAACTGTTACTGGCTCTTTACTGATTTTGTCAGAAAAATTTTGTAATTCAAAAGATAGTCTAAAATTATCAGTTTCTCTGCTTTCTCTTAATTCCAAATCACCAAGTCCTCTTATAATATAACCAAGCCCCTGCTCATTATCTTGCAAAAGAATGGCCTTCTGCTCAGGAGATAGAGAGCTTTTAAGCTTCGTTTCTTCGGCAAGTTTTTCTTTCTCTTTTTCCAAAATCTTTTCTACAAAAGATGGCATTTCTTCTTTTTTCAGTTGATGTATAAAATATTCTTTTGCCTGTTGAAGTGTAAGACTATCATTTTTTGTGGCTTTAGGTTTTTCTTCTGCCTCTTTGAATTTGTAAGGCTCTTTTAAAGCCTCCTCTGCTGCATTTGGGCCGTTTATTTTATTATATAAATCTGTGTACATCCATGTCCCATAAATACCTGAGCCATATATTTTTTCAAATTTTTCTTTATTTTTTTTATCTTTTTCAGCAAGGCGCAAAGCTTCAGTAACCACATCTTCCGGCAAACCTCCGTAAGAAAGTTTTTTTGAAAAAGCCGGCTTTTCCTCAGGAAATAAATTAAAAGGATTTTCAGTGCTAAAATTTCTAAGAGAAGACCATCTTATTTGCTCAGATGCAGGAATATCTTTAGCCGCTTCGCGCCCTATTTTACTTACCGGTCTAGCGATCCCTTGGAATAATTTTCCTAACATATTTAAATCCTTTTTTAAAAATTAATATCAATTATTAATTAAAATAGCGTTTCATTAACTAATGCATTAATAGAAAATTAATATATTAAAAAGAATTGCAAACAAGCAAAAAAATTGCCTGATATTTAAATATGGTTTATCAAGCGCAATCTATTAATTTATTAAATAAGGATGTTTATGTATAATGATGATGAAAAACCACAAATCGCTCGGAGATTTATAGATACTTTCAACGACAAAGGCATCCCATTCACTCAAGAAATTCCAGCACTGGCACAGGCCACACCAGCACAAGCTATATTGATAGAAGCTACACGCGCAGAAAAAGTAGAAGGAATACGGAAATCATCTTCGCATGAAGAATTAGCTTTGAGCAAGAAAGCAAAATCTAATGAACGTGAATAAATATATAGGATAATACAAAAAATAATGGCGCAAGGGCAAGCCCTTACGCCATTCTCGATGCTTCCCGGCGAACCGGGAATTATCTTTTGAAATAACCAAAGCTATTTTTTCTTTTTAGCAGCTGGCTTTTTCTTTGCTACAGTCTTCTTCTTAGTAGTCGACTTTTTAGCAGTTTTTTTCTTTACTGGCATAAATTTACCTCCTCTTTAAAGTTTACTTAACAAATATTCATATTGCTATGAATCCCATACCTTGGCGTTACCTAAGCTCTCTGAGCTTGAAAAGAGTAAATATCATATTTACAAACGAGGCCGGTTTAGAACCTCTAACACACCAATTTTACTAACCTTTCAAAAAACATAATATACTGTATTCTAATATAATTTTTATTATATATCAAATAAAAAAACATTACTACACTTTTTTTACTGACAAGCTAAACATTCTTCATATTTTGGTGAAGAAAATTTCGCTTCTTCTGAATTTTCCTTTATCACAGCAGACAAATCAACTTCTGTAACTTTGTGAGAAACTTTTTCTGCACGCTGAATTGAAGTAGATCTGCAATAATATAAACTCTTCACACCTTTTTTCCACGCTTGATAATGGATGTTGTGCAGCTCAGATTTATGAACGTCGCCCGGTAAGAAAACATTCACCGATTGTGCCTGACAAACATAAGGTGTTCTATCCGCCGCATGCTCCACCAACCAACGTTGATCAATTTCAAAAGCAGTTTTGAATACATCTTTCTCTTCAGAAGTTAAAAAATCTAACTGCTGAACAGAACCTTCATGCGTTGCAATCGAAGACCAAACTTCGTCATTATTTTTGCCTTTTTCTTCAAGCAAATTCACAAGATTTTTATTGCGCACAACAAACGAACCTGTGAGGGTTTTCTGAGTGAAGCTATTGGCTGCATATGGCTCTACGCCTGGCGAAGAGTTACCACAGATAATAGAGATCGATGCCGTTGGAGCTATAGAAAGTTTATGTGTAAAACGCTCCATCAAACCAACTTCTTCTGCATCAGGACAAGCACCACGTTCCTCTGCTAAAATTTCAGAAGCACGATCCGCTTCTTCACGAATATGCTTGAATATTTTTTTATTCCACACTTTCGCCATTACAGATTCCATCGGAATTTTTTTAGCCTGAAGGTAAGAATGGAAACCCATAACTCCCAAACCAACACTCCGCTCTCTCATCGCAGAATATTTTGCGCGATACATAGAATCAGGCGCAGTATCAATAAAATCTTGTAAAACATTATCAAGCATGCGCATAACATCCTCAATAAATTTTGGATGATCACACCACTCGTCATAATTTTCCAAATTCAAAGAAGACAAACAGCAAACTGCAGTTCTTTCTTTATCAAGATGATCAGGACCAGTTGCTAAAGTTATTTCACTGCACAAGTTTGAAGTTTTAACTTTCAAACCAAGACGCTTATAACTTTCAGGCAGATTATTATTAACATTATCGATGAACAACATATAAGGTTCACCAGTTTCCAATCTTGCAGTGAGCAACTTAACCCATAAATCACGCGCACGCATGATAGAAACCACAGAATTATCCTTCGGACTACGCAATTCCCATATATCATCGCGCTCAACAGCATGCATAAAATCATCTGTAATGACAATACCATGGTGGATATTCAAGGCTTTACGGTTCGGATCACCTCCGGTTGGCCTTCTTATATCAATAAATTCCTCTACTTCAGGGTGCCATATAGGCAGGTAAACAGCCGAACTTCCACGGCGTAAAGACCCTTGAGAAATAGCTAAAGTCAAAGAATCCTGAACCCTAATGAACGGCACAACACCCGAAGTCTTGCCATTGCCACGCACAGTTTCACCAATTGCGCGCAAATTGCCCCAATAACTACCTATTCCACCGCCACGCGCAGCCAACCAAACATTTTCATTCCACAAATCAACAATGCCAGTCAAGCTATCAGCTGTTTCATTCAAAAAGCAAGATATAGGTAAGCCACGCTTAGTGCCGCCATTGCTCAAAATTGGAGTAGCAGGCATGAACCATAAATTGCTCACATAATCATATAATCTCTGAGCATGGTCTGCATCATCAGCATAATGAGCCAAAACCCTTGCAAACATGCCTTGATAATCTTCACCAGGCATCAAATATCTATCTGTCAGCACAGCTTTACCAAACTCCGTAAGCCTGGCATCCCTTGATTTATCAGGTTTTATTGCTTGTACATCTACGCTCATAATCAACTTCCTCTATTAATACCTTAGCACCCAAAATAACAATATATAGTGATAAACTGGGTTACAATAACTACATGTTGTGTTTACGCCATGTTTTTCATTCTAACAAATTTCAATGGCATGTCCAACAAAAAAATATACATTTTGTGTAAAAAATATCTTGACCACACTATATCTAGTAAAAACGCGACAAAGACAAATTTGCCATTTTGCATTTCTACAAAAAAGCCTACCACCTGTAGCATCTATTATGGATAAAACGACTTGATGATCTTATACACGTAAAAACATTCTATATTCACACCGCCTTCTGTGGAAGAACTTTTCACCTCCCCTGCTCAATATCACGTGGATAACTTTGTGGTTAAAAAATACCTATTTTAGTGACAATTAACAAAATTCCCCACTCATTCACTTATCTCTAGCCTTTTAAAGCAAAAACATATATAAGTCTGGTTCTTAAAATCGCGACCATTGTTTATTTTAAAGGTTTATGGAGAGAAAATATGGCTAATATTCAGGCAGCAAACTTAGGTTTTCCAAGAATTGGAGCTTATAGAGAATTGAAAAGCGCCGTTGAAAAATATTGGAAAGGCGAAAGCAGCCAGGACGAATTAAAAGCGGTTGCTGCATCAATACGTGCAACTAACTGGAAATCACAACAAACTGCCGGTATAAACTTCATACCTTCTAACGATTTCTCGTTTTATGACGATAAAGGCTTGGATATGATAGCGTTGCTTGGTGCAACACCTGCCCGTTATGGCAAAAAAGCCGGTGAGAATGTTGATTTAACAACATATTTCGCAATGGCAAGAGGCGCGCAAGGCAATGGTTTAGACGTTAAAGCAATGGAAATGACCAAGTGGTTTGATACAAACTACCACTATATCGTACCTGAATTTGAAAAAGGCCAAAAATTCGCCCTTTCCTCTTCTAAAATATTCGATGAATATACAGAAGCTAAAAACATTGGCGTTGAAACTCGCCCGGTTATCGTTGGTCCTGTGTCTTTCTTATTGATTGGTAAAACTCACAGCGAAAACTTCAACCAGCTTGATTTGTTGCCTGCATTATTGCCGGTTTATGAACAAATTTTGGCTAAATTGGCTGATTTGGGTGCTAAATGCGTACAAATTGATGAGCCTTGCCTGGTTCTTGATTTGCCATCTGGCGCTGCTGAAGCTTATAAAAATGCTTATGCCGCTATCAGCACATTGGCTAAGAGCAAAGGCTTGAAAATTCACCTTACAACTTATTTTGGTGCCTTGAAGGAAAATCTACAAACTGCTGTTGCATTGCCAGTTGATGCTTTGCATGTTGACCTTGTGCGTGCACCTGAACAATTGGACGCAGTTTTACAAGCCGCTCCAGCTGGTTTGGTTATATCCCTTGGTGTTGTTGATGGCCGTAATATCTGGAAAAACAACTTTGCGAAATCTTTGGATGTTGTAAATAAAGCCGTAGCAAAACTTGGTAAAGACCGCGTTATCGTGGCTCCTAGCTGCTCGCTTCTTCACAGCCCAGTATGCCTGAACAGCGAAACAACTCTAGATGCAGAACTTAAATCATGGCTCGCATTTGCTAATCAGAAAGTACAAGAAATTGCAACATTAACTAAAGCTGCTAATGAAGGCGAAGCTGCAGTTGCTGCTGCTTTTGCTGAAAACAAAAAAGCGCAAGATGCTCGCAAGACATCTCCACGTATCCACAATGATGCAGTGAAGAAACGCGTTGCCAGCATAACTCCTGAAATGGCTAACCGCAAATCGCCTTATAATGTGCGTGCGAAGCAACAACAGGCTGATTTGAAGCTGCCTTTATTGCCAACTACAACAATTGGTTCATTCCCACAAACTAAGGAAGTGCGTGAACAACGCGCTAGTTTCAAAGCTGGAAAAATCACGGCTGAACAATATAAAAAATTCCTTCAGGAAGAAACTGTGCGCTGCATAAAATTCCAGGAAAATATTGGCCTTGATGTTCTGGTGCATGGCGAATTTGAACGTAACGACATGGTGGAATATTTCGGTGAACAATTAAATGGCTTCGTTTTCACAAAATTCGGTTGGGTACAAAGCTATGGTTCACGCTGCGTAAAACCTCCAGTTATTTTCGGCGATGTTTCGCGTGAAAAGCCTATGACTGTTGAGTGGAGCGTGTTCTCGCAAAAACAAACTAAGCAATATATGAAAGGCATGTTAACCGGCCCTGTTACTATTTTGCAGTGGAGCTTCGTGCGCGACGATCAGCCACGTTCTCAAACTTGTAAGCAAATTGCTTTAGCAATCCGCGATGAAACTGTTGATTTGGAAAAAGCTGGTATTAAAATTATCCAGATTGACGAAGCAGCAGTGCGTGAAGGCTTGCCTCTGCGCAAGAGTGAGCAACAAGATTACCTGAAATGGGCGGTTGATTCATTTAAAATCACAGCTAGCGGAGTTGAAGATAAAACTCAGATTCACACACACATGTGCTATTCTGAATTTAACGCCATCATCGGTTCTATCAGCGATATGGATGCTGACGTTATATCTATCGAAACTTCACGTTCACAGATGGAACTTTTGGAAGTATTCTCTAAGTTCAAATATCCAAATGAAATTGGACCCGGCGTTTACGATATTCACAGCCCACGCGTTCCAACACAAGGTGAAATGGAAGATTTATTGCGCCTTGCGCTTAAAAATCTTGCTCCTGAGCAGCTTTGGGTTAACCCGGACTGCGGCTTGAAAACTCGTGGCTGGAAAGAAGTTGAGCCTGCTTTAAAATATATGGTTGACGCTGCTAAAGCTGTTAGAGCCGATATTGAGGCTGGCAGGATTGCGAAGGCGGTTTAATAATTCGAGTTGTTAGTGTGGATAAATAAGATTTATTCACACTAACACTAATAATTCGCACTTTTTAAAAGGAGACAACCTTGACAAAAGATGACATCAAAGCTGCAAAAAAAGTAATTTCAGTCGAAATAGATGGCCTGAAAGCTCTAGAAAAATGGCTTGGTGATGAATTTGTCAAAGCTCTAGATATTATATCAGCAGCTAAAGGAAGAGTGGTTTTGAGCGGCATGGGAAAAAGCGGCCATGTCGGCAATAAGATCGCAGCTACTATGGCATCAACTGGCACTCCAGCAATGTTTGTGCATCCTGGTGAAGCCAGCCACGGCGATTTAGGCATGATTACCAAAGATGATGTGGTTATCCTTCTCTCCAACTCTGGAGAAACTGCCGAACTTAAAGATATAATCAGCTATTGCAGCCGTTTTGCTATTCCATTGATAAGTATTGTCAGACGTAAAACTTCTGTTCTAGTAGATGCCTCAAACGTAGCACTAATCCTTCCGGAAGAACCGGAAGCATGCCATGTGAATGCTCCAACAACATCCACAACTATGATGTTAGCATTAGGCGATGCTCTTGCCGTTACTCTTTTGGAAAGACGCGGCTTTAACAATGAAGATTTCAAAGTCTTCCACCCAGGTGGAAAATTGGGATCAGCATTCCTGAAAGTTAAAGACCTTATGCATACAGATAATCAAATTCCAGTCATTCAAAGTGGAAAACTTATGTCGGAAGCATTATTGGTGATGACTGAAAAACGTTTTGGCTGCGTTGCTATTGTAGATAAAAAAGGATTTTTACTAGGCATAATCACTGACGGCGATTTAAGACGCCATATGTCTGCCGACCTTATAAAGCAACAAGTTGAAAATGTGATGACTGTAAACCCACTAACCATCAAAAAAGATAGTCTGGCCACCGAAGCTTTGCGTCTAATGGAAGGTAAATCCATAACCAACCTTTTTGTGGTAGACGAAGACAAAAAACCTGTAGGCATCATTCACGTACATGATATTTTGCGGGCGGGAGTGATTTAATATCCCTTCTAAAAGCATAATTGACATCCTCACTACAAACAATATTATCTCCCAATGCAGCAAGAAAGTGATATAGAAAAACTGGTTTACCTGATAAGCAAGCTACCCGGCCTGGGCAAACGCTCTGCCAGACGTGCTGTTTTACATCTGATAAAAAACAAAGACGCGCTAATGTCGCCACTTGCCAGCATGATGCAGAAGGCAATGGATTCCATAAAAATCTGCGAGCAATGCGGCAATATAGACAGTAACAATCCCTGCCATATCTGCACAGATGGCCGTCGCATGCAAGATCAAATATGCGTTGTGGAAGAAGTTTCTGACCTGTGGGCAATTGAGCGTAGCAATATTTTCCGCGGTACATATCATGTTTTAGGCGGCACATTATCCGCAATTGACGGACGTGGCCCTGAAGATTTAAACATCGAAAAATTAGTGCAAAAATCTTCCAACGAAAATGTCCGTGAAATTATATTAGCCACCAACGCCACAGTCGAAGGCCAAACAACCGCACATTATATTATGGAACGCTTGAAAGATATCGACATCTCTATATCGCAAATCGCACATGGCATTCCTATTGGTGGCGAGCTTGATTATCTCGATGACGGAACGCTAGGCGCAGCACTAAAAGCAAGAAAAGCTGTTTAAAACCCTATCTCCCTTGAAAATCCTGCCTTTTTAAACCACATAATCAATAAAATTTAACAAAATATTAAGATATCTGTGTTATATCTGTTGCTATGGGGAATGAAAAACAACCAGACGATATTAAAATCGGTGGTACGCTTAGATTAGTTGATAGAGGTAACTAAATGTCTAAAAGTAAATCATATGGAGAATTTGAAGGACTCAGTAACGAAGACTTTTTATTGAAAGCATTAAAAGTTACCCAAGAAGGTGAAGACATATTTGATTTGTCTAATCCATTACCTGTAAAATGGGTATATAGAAAACCTGATGATGCGTCATTCAACGAAGGTCTAGTTCATCACTATCACTTAGTTATTTCTGCGAAAAATAAAGAAGAAGCTGAAACAGCAAAGGAGCTATTAAAACCATTCGAAATGCAATGGCGAGAAGAGAAGCACGACGATATCAAAATAGAATGTACAAAGGATAAAGGCTTTGAATACTATTCAATTGCAATAACTGGCCTGGATAAAGGAAGGTTAGTTAAAAAGATAGGTGACAGATTTCAAAAAGAGACTAAACATCGTCACAAAGGCTATCAAACTGTAATTAATTATAATACAGCGATAAAGAAAAAGATTTTGGAAGAGTTTGAACAATGGCCAAAGGATGAAACTGGAATGCCGTTAGTTGCTGTTTTGGCAACCACTGCTTTTAATGAATCTGATACCATTTCCACTATTACAGCGAATTGTAATACAGAAAAATTCATTAACGCTCAGCTTACAGCATTAAAGGATAAAAACATTCATAAAAATGGCCTTTCGATAAAAATAGAAGATATTTCGGAGGCTCATAAAGTTCATGATTTTCTACATGCAAGTCTTGGAATAGGTACATCACCAAATCCAGTTCAGATAAAAGTTATATCTTCTCAACACAATCTAGAAACATTCGATAGCGGTCTCAGAATTATTTATGACAAAAGTGTCTATAGCAAATTCACGCAAGACTTTCTTGATAAAGGCGCATATCAAAGCAGAAAACGATTATTTTTTGAAAAAGCAGGTAAAGAAGTGCCTGATGAGCTTTCTCCATCTATGTTTATAGTCATCCCTCTTGATAAACTTATGTATAGATTTAAGCAATATAGTTGTACTGAAGAGAAGCAACATGAGTTTTTAAAAGATTATTTAGGTAACATTACAGATCCCAAATTCAAGGAAAGTGAAGAAAAATTCTTTACAGAAAACTTTAAGAAAGAAAGATTAGAACTACAAAAAATGAAAGATGCAGGGTTTGATTACGCATCTAAATCGCCAGAGTCTTTAAAAAGATTAAAAACAGAACTCGAATCCGCTGTAGAGAAAGAACATAACTACCTATCTGAGTTATGTGGCTATGATACCCGCCAAAAATTAACAGCAGATGAAACTTTTACTCTTAGCGATAGCAGTGAAGAAGTAAAATCTGAAAAAAGAGGAAGAGAAATGCAAAAAACTTCTCATTCTTCAAGGTCATCTTCCAGAGAAAAAGAGAGCTGGAGAGAAAAAATGAATTCGAGATCAAGTTCTATAGAAAGAGAATAGTAATATCCTATCGAAAAAAAATAAACTAACTTATTCCTTCACAATCCAACCGCCACCAAGCACCCTTGAACCATCATATATAACGCAGGCCTGCCCTGGTGTGATCGCTTTTTGTGGTTCAGCAAGTTCAATACGCGCCTTTTTGCCATCAATAGGATAAATTTTTGCCGACACAGGAGTTTGGCTTGATCTCATTTTCACAGTAATTTCCAGCCCGTTTTCTATAGATTCTCCCGCCAGCCAGTTAATATCTCGAATAACGAAATTCTTGGAACCCAACGCCTCTTCCGGTCCAACAACAACCTGCTTTTTTGCCGCATCAAGTTTCACAACATAAAGCGGCTCGCTCCAGGCGATGCCAAGGCCTTTGCGCTGACCAACTGTGTAATTTATAATGCCATTATGTTCGCCCAGCTTTTGGCCATTTATATGCACAATATCACCTGCCTCCCACGCGCCGGGACGCAAACGCTCTATAACCTTGGCATATGAGCCATTCGGCACGAAGCATATATCCTGCGAATCAGGCTTATCAGCCACTTCCAGGCCAAATTCCTCCGCCAGTTTGCGGGTATCTTCTTTTTTCATGCCGCCAAGTGGGAAATGTATATAGTCCAATTGTTCTTTTGTTGTGGCAAACAGGAAATAGCTTTGATCTTTAGTTTCATCAAAAGCTTTATGCAGCTCCGAGCCACCTGCACCCTCTTTACGTTGCACATAATGCCCCGTGACAAGGGCATCCGCGCCCAAATCATTGGCTGTTTTAAATAAATCGCGGAATTTTACCGACTGGTTACATTTAACACATGGAATG
>CAZOKN010000006.1:0-14852 GCA_964580525.1 uncultured Rickettsiaceae bacterium | reverse complement strand
TTCCATAACCTCTTGTTTAAAAACACTTTCATAGTCCAGAACATAATGCGGAAAGCCCATTTTATCCGCCACGACTTTAGCATCATATATGTCTTTTCCGGCACAACATGCGCCTTTTTTTTCTAACGCCTGGCCAAGATCATATAGCTGTAATGTAATGCCAACAACCTGATAACCCTTGCGATGCAACATAGCCGCAACCACAGAGCTATCAACCCCGCCGGACATCGCCACAACGACTTTCGTATCTTTTATCTCTTTTGAAGGTGCAAATTCATTTAGCATAATGCCGGTTTTTTAGCAGAAAAAGCCCGAAAAATCAAGATTTATAGTTATCTCTACTCTTTTTGAAGCCGTTCTGACCACTGGAAGAGATTATTTGCCCAATTGGACTTCCATCAACATCCGGACTTAATTTAACTACCCTATCAACATGCTTAGGCCTTTCCGAAAACCCATGATACTTTCTTTCTGCAGCTTCAACACGTCGCATACAATCTTCTGCAAATTTCCCTTCAGCCAATTGAACGAATGACAATGATTCAGTAGTTTTTCCTTCCTGATAAGCAGCCCAATTCTTGGTAAAAAAATCATTCACAATTTCTTGTACCTTATTATCATCCTCTGCTTCAACAGCTATATGCAAAGGAGTTTTAAATTCAGAAACCTTTTCTTCTACAGAAACCTTTTCTTCTACAGAAACCTTTTCTTCTACAGAAACCTTTTCTTCTACAGAAACCTTTTCTTTAACTTCAGGCGGTCTTTCTTTTGCCGCCCTTGCAGCATCTTGCTCATCTTTAATTTTCTGCACTTTTTGCCCATATTGTGCGCCATTTGCTTTTAATAAAGAAACAACTATAGAATTGTCTTCTGTTCCAACCTTAAAAAACTTGGGCCTAACTATAGCAAAATCAAATGGTGTAAATCCCTCCCCTGACAAACTATTAACATCTGCCTCGTGCTTCAACAATAACCGAACAAATGCAGGTTTATTGGCATTAACTACTAAATGTAATGCTGTTTGGGATTTTTCGGCTTCTAGATACCGACTATTTGGATCGGCGCCTTTTTGAAGTAAAAACTCGGCGACGACAGTGCTTTCATGTTTTAGGGATAATATTAAAGCTGATTCACCATTGTGCACTAAATTAACATCAGCACCCTTATCTATAAGCCAAGTTATTGTTTCAATATCTTGCCTTTCAACAGCATCAAACAAGGCTGGCTTTTCATAATCTTTGCCAAAATAATTAATATCAACACCAGCATTAAGCATAGTTTGCGCATCATCCCATTGTTTTCTAGCTAAATAACTACGAAATATGGCGTAATTTGACCTTTTAATTGCATCACCTGGATTTCTATTCTTCACTGATATTCTCTCTTTTTGTATTTCATTCAGGGGCGGCAGAAATAGCATATATTAAAAAATTAATCAAATGATTGTTGCATTTCTGTGGCTTGATAATAGAAAAGAACTATGATTTCCCTAAGCTATGTATAAGGATCTAAAATTACTAAGAATCAGGCTGAATGATATCTATTTTAACGCCAGTTTTGCTTCATCCCAAAGTTTGTCCATCTCTTCCAGATTAGACTCTTCTGGTGTTTTTTTGACCTCAGCAAGCTTTTGTTCTATATAGGAAAAGCGGCGTTCAAATTTTTGGTTACATGCGCGCAGGCATTCCTCAGGATCAAGCTTAAGTTTACGCGACAAATTACTGACTGCAAATAATAAATCGCCCATTTCTTCTTTTATATGTTTTTCATCCTGGCTACCAATAGCCTCTTCCAGCTCATCAGCTTCCTCGCGAATTTTGGCAAACACACCAGAAAAATCCGGCCAATCAAATCCAACTTTAGCGGCACGTTTTTGAATTTTCACAGATCTGGTCAAAGCCGGCAATGACATTGCAATACCGTCCAAAATATTAACCACTTCCCCTGCCCTAGCTTTTTCGCGACGCTCTTTTTCTTTTTGTTTTTCCCAAGCAATTTCCTGGTCTTTTGCTGTCTTAATATCGGCATCGCCAAAAACATGCGGATGACGATCGATAAGTTTTTTGTTAATGGCTTTGGCTACATCGTCAAAAGAAAACAGCCCCTCTTCGTCTGCCATCTGGGCATAAAACACCACTTGCAGAAGCAAGTCGCCCAACTCTTCGCGCAGAGAGTCCATATCGCCTTTTTCAATGGCATCAACAACCTCATAAGCCTCTTCAATGGTGTGATTAGTTATGGATTTAAAATTCTGCTCCACATCCCAAGGACAACCTTTTTCAGGGTCACGCAGCATTTTCATTATTCTGATTAGTTCGGCAATTGGTGTGGTCATTTTGCGGCTCGGCTTAGGTTATTATGGGCGTGGATATAGTCTTAACTACCACCATCCTTGGCAAATTCAAATCTTATACGGTAGGAAAAGGTTTTTTTATCTCTGTGATAATCAGCTGGCACAGGCACAACAGGATCTGCTTGTTTCAGCATTTGAACGAGTGCATCGTCTAAAACTTGATAGCCGGTGCTCTTTATAATGCTCGATAGCAGAATTTTTCCACTTCTGTTTATTTTTATAAAAACATCGCCACTGCCCTCAATACCCAAAACCCTAGCCTGATCAGGATAACCTCTGAATTTATCAAGCCACAAAGGCAACATTTGCTCATATGAAACCAGCGCAACCGCATCTTTATCTCGCGAATTACCAAGCACAGTATAATCTTCATCCGGCTCCATATACGAATCATATTCGTCAGCATCGCCACTCGCGTCACGCTTATTACTTTTTCTTACAGGCTTAGGCGGAACTTTAAACGTATCCTGTGCTGGCACTACCATTTTTTTAGATGCAGATTGCTCAACTGCAATAATTTTTTTCGGCTCAACTTGTGTTGCCACAATCTCGGGCTGCTTAACTTCCTCTCGTACAGGTTCTGCATCCTTATGAACAATTTCTGGCTCTGGCGCGGGCTTTGCTTCTTGTGGTTTTACTTCTTCTTGTGTTTTTTCTACAGCTGCAATCTGATCTTCTTTTATCTCACCTTTATAAACAACTTTTCCCTCAATATTTTCAGATTTTTCTTTAGGAGCTTGAGCTTCTGCAGTTGCTGCCAGAGTAGAAGCTGTCTGAGCAGGTGAAACAATAATTCCTGCAGAACCACCGCCTTCAGCATGAGTATCTTTATTGCTACCAAATTTAATTTTTAGCTCAGTGAATTTTATATCTGCATCTTTTGGTTTTGGCACAAAAAGTACAGTCAAAACCACCAAGTGAACGGCCAGAGAGAATATTAGAGCAATATTAAATTTGGTTTTAGTGGTAAGCATTACTTCCCACCGGTTTGTGTTACGAGTGATATTTTTTTACCACCAGATTTCTCCACCAGATTCATCACAGAAACCAGCTTTTTTGCCGGTACTTCAAAATCTGCCTTGATAGTAATTTCTTGATCAGGATTATTTATAAACAGAGTGGAAATAATTGTCTTTAAATCGTCCTCGGCGACCATATCTTCATTCACTGCCGTTTTGCCGTCTGCAGAAAGATATATCACAGTTTTGGATATCGAACTATCACCGCTAGTCTCCGATTTAGGCACAGTCACATCAATAATGTCTATATTATCAATGGTTCCCGCAACCATAAAAAATATGAGCAGCATGAAAATAACATTAATAAGCGGTATCAAATCGATATCGTTCTTCTTTTTCGATACTCTGGCAAAATCCATTTTTACAACTCGTCGTTAAAACAAGACTGGCAACAAAAACCATAACGCCGAGAACATAGCACATTTTGTATAAAAAAGCATGCTTTTTTATTGCAACGAATTAGTTACGAAATGTAATGCTACACAATATCACTTTGCCAACGAAATATTACTACCGCCAGATTGTCTTATCCTATCCATAGCGGTAACCATGTCCTGAACACTGACATTGTCTTTACTGGTCAACACAACTTCACGGCCTTTATCTGCCTGCAGCATCTTGCCAAGCCTATTACCCAATTCGTCCATGCCATAAGTTTGGCCATCCATGACAAATTTGGATTTTGGTTGCAGCTCGATTATAATTGCTGGCTGTTGGTTTTCCTTGTTTTTGCTACTATCTTCAACAGTGGATACATTAAGCTCCATAGTGCTGATAGTAATGAATTTACTAGTTAGCATAAAAAACACAACGAGAAGAAACATTATATCAATCAGCGACGTCAGCTGAATCGACTTTCTGCGTCTTTCTGTGCGTTCAAAATTCATCCCAGGGCCTAAATAATTAAATTAAAATGGTCTAAGAATCGGCTTTAGCCATTATATAGGAAATTGTATCCTTCATTTTTGCGCGCACTTTTTCTATAGTGCCATCAACAATATAATGCGCCGCCAAAGCTGGAATGGCCACGGCAAGACCAGCAATAGTTGTGAGCAAGGCTTCCCATATTCCACCTGCCAAAACGCTAGGATCTACCTTAGAACCAACCTGATTAATGCCAGAAAAAGCCTTCACTATTCCCATTACAGTTCCCAAAAGACCAAGCAGAGGAGCTATATGAGCTGCCATTTCCAAACCACGCAAATGGCTTTCAAACACACGCAATTCGCGTGATCCCGACGCTTCAATCATTCTGATTTTTTTATCTTCCGGCATATTTTTGTTAGTTATGCAACGTATTGTCGTTTCCACAACTCTCGCCAGAGGGCTTCTATGATTGCCAGCAATGCGCACGGCTTCCGAATATTTTTTATCTTCTGCTGATTCAACTATAGAGTCTATATAGCCAGATTTAAAGGCTTCAAGCCTCCAAAATTGGTATATCTTATATATTATAACTGCAAGAACATATACCGATAAAACCAGTATAATCCCCATAACCACGCCGCCTCTTTGCAGCAATTCCGTCAGCACCATAACCAACTCCAACTTTGTAAAACAGATGGTGATAATATGCGATAGCACGAAAAAGGTCTATTAATTCTTTAGGTCACGATAGAAATTTTAGTGAGAACCAAAAACAATTTACAACCTTTCGCAACCTAATAATCCACCCTTAAAAAATAAAGTCCGTCCGGCGGCGCTGTTGGACCGGCTTTTTGACGGTTTTTGGCTTCGATTATATCTTTTATATATTCTGGCTCCCATTTACCTTCACCTATAAATTTCAGCGTGCCCACTAGATTGCGCACCATATGATGCAGGAAAGATTTCGCGCAGACATAAACCTCTATCAAATCCCCTTCCCGCCTTATGGTTATTTCATCAATGGTTTTGATTGGCGATTTCGCCTGACATTCGGTGTCACGAAAACTGGTAAAATCATGCTGCCCAATAAGAAACTTTGCCGCTGCTTGCATTTTTTTCTCATCTAGCTGAACAGGCACAAACCAGGCTCTGCCGGCATCTAGCGCCAGCGGCGCACGACGATTGATGATACGATAAATATAATGTCTTTTTTGTGCGGAAAAACGGGCGTTAAATTCATCAGTAACAACTTCCACTTTCAGCAGAGCAATTTTTTCTGGCTTTAAATGAAAATTCACCGCGCCCATAACTTTATCCGCGGCTTGATCGCTCTCTAAATCAAAATGGATAACCTGGGCGATAGCATCAGTGCGTCCAGCTGTAAAAACCACAACTTTCTCGCCACAAAATTTATAAATCGCCTCTTCAATATACTGCTGCACAGACGGCGCATCGTCCTGCCTCTGCCACCCTGCAAGGCCAGTTCCATCATATTCAATTGCGCATTTATAGCGTGGCATACCTACTCCTTAGCTAGCTTAGATGAACATTTACATCCATCAAGCTTCGCTAGTTTCACTTTTCGAAAGCTAACTTCAAGCCCATCATATATTAATATATTACCTGATAAACTTCCAGTAATCTCCAGTATTTCTTTTATAATTTCAGTAGCTTGCAATGACGCCAGAACACCGGCAACACTACCAAGGATACCTCCTGTTATGCAAGTTGGCATCGTGCTTTCTTCTGGAATTTGCGGGCAAAAACAACGATAGCAAGGATTCCCTTCACCCAAAAAGGCTTTATATGTGGATATTTGACCAGAAAAACCAATCACCGCACCCGAAACCAAAATTTTCTTCTTCTCCAGGCAAGCATCATTTATCAAAAATCTCGTAGCGAAATTATCGCTACAATCTGCAATGATACTATATTTACTGATAATTTCAGCGGCATTTTCAGTCGTAAGCCTGTCTTTATAGGTTTTCACCCTAACGTCAGGATTTAAAGCCTCAAGCCTGCGCTTTGCCTCAAGCACTTTGCTTTTACCAACACTTTCGGAATCAAATAAAATTTGCCGTTGCAAATTAGATATTTCAACACGATCAGAATCTATAATACCAATATTGCCAACACCAGCGGCAGCAAGATATAAAGCCACAGGCGAACCAAGCCCACCCGCTCCGACAACAAGAACTTTTGCATCAAGAAGTGCTTCCTGCCCCTGCTTGCCTATTTGCGGCAGAGCCAACTGGCGGGAATAACGTTTTTTTTGTTCGTCGGTGAAATTCATAAGGGAGTGCGAGAGAATAGCGTTTAGTGCGAGTAAAAATCCTTACTCACACTAAACACTCAAACTCGCACTATTTTCCTACTCCCCAAAAAGCGCAGTAGACAAATATCTCTCTGAGCATGAAGCGCAGATAACTACAATTTTTTTGCCTTTATTTTCAGGACGTGCGCCAACTTCCAAAGCCGCAGCGATAGTAGCACCTGAAGAAATACCAGCAGGTATACCATCAGTTTGCGAAACTTTTCTAGCTGTTGCAAACGAAGTTTCATTACCGATAGTGATAACTTCATCAATCAAATCTGTTCTCAAAACATCAGGAACGAAGCCAGCGCCAATACCTTGAATTTTGTGAGGACCAGGCTTACCACCAGAAAGCACAGGGCTATCTTCAGGCTCAACAGCTATAATCTTAACACCTGGCTTACGCTTTTTCAAAACTTCTGCCGTACCTGTAAGTGTTCCACCAGTACCAACACCCGCGATGAAAATGTCAACGCCACCATCTGTATCATTCCAAACTTCTTCAGCAGTTGTTGTTCTATGAATTGCTGGGTTAGCCTCATTTTTAAATTGTTGTGGCATGAAAGCATGTGGATTTTGGCCAATAATTTCCTCAGCTCTTTCAATAGCTCCGCGCATACCTTTTGCAGCTGGAGTAAGTTCCAGCTCAGCACCAAGGATTTTCAACATTTTACGACGCTCAATTGACATGCTCTCAGGCATTGTCAAAATCAGCTTATAGCCTTTAGAAGCACAAATGAAAGCCAGCGCAATTCCTGTATTACCTGAAGTAGGTTCAACAATCACTGTATCTTTTTTTATCAAGCCAGCTTGCTCAGCAGCTTCAATCATACCAAACGCCAAACGATCTTTCACACTTGAAAGCGGGTTAAAAAACTCCAGCTTTGCATAAATTTCAGCAACACAACCAGCATCTTTTGCGATTTTGTTTAATTTAACCAAAGGCGTATCGCCAATAGTTTCAACTATATTCTGATAAACCTTACCCCTGCCCTTCGTAGACAAAGAAGGATTGTAAGTACTTTGTTTTTTTAACGCTGCATTGCTCATAATAAAATTTCCTTTTTGTTATTAAAGATCTGAATCATAATCCTTATGTATAGGTCTTATATAGCCTATGTTATCTAATAATTGGCTTCAACTTTCAAGGAAAAAATGGTTTAGGCGCCTAGTAACTGCGGGTTTGTAAAACTAATAACAACTCGTGCTATATATTAAAATTCTCAGATTCTTTTTCTCCGCCACCTGCAGCAACAGCATCCCTACACAAATCTTCAACAGTTATATTTTCCATAAAAGCTAAATTTATTTTCTCAATTTCACTATAAATTGGTTTGATAATATTTTTTTTCAAAGCACTTGCTTTACCCTTGGAAACAAAGCCTTCTTCAAAAATACTATATAATTCCGCCAGATTTATTTTTCTCTTCTCACGCGCCAAAGCATAACCACCCCTTGGGCCTTTAGTGCCTTTTAATATTCCATTTTTTACGAAGAGCTGGAGAATCGGCTCCAAATGACGAGGAAGCTGTCCTTGCGATGCACAAATATCTTTGCTGCTAACTGGCGAGGCACCCGCATTTAGCGCTACATATAAAACAGCTTCCAATCCTTCGTAAAACTTTGCTGATAACATTATGCCGTCACAACCTGTTTAATACCTGTTGAACCAAAACCACCCTCACCTCTGGCTGTTTCAGAAAGCTCCCCAACCTGGTGCCAAACTGCACGTGCATATTGCGCAATAACCATCTGGGCAATACGCATGCCACGACTGATAGTGAAATCCTCTTCGCCATGATTTATAAGGATAACACCAATTTCACCACGATAATCAGCATCAATTGTGCCAGGGCTGTTCAAAACTGTAATACCATTTTTAAAGGCAAGGCCAGAACGCGGACGAATTTGAGCTTCATAACCATCCGGCAAAGCAATGCTCAAACCTGTTTTAACCAGAATTCTTTTACCAGGCTGCAAAACAATATCAGCATCTATAGCAGCAAGTAAATCCATTCCTGCGCTGTGCTCAGTCGTGTAGAAAGGAAGGTCTAATCCCTCTGCATTGGCGAGTTTTTTTAGTTCTATTTTTAACATTTTTAAGCCTTTTTCTATTATTCATGAATATATAGCCACTATATTTCACTGCTAAAAAATGTAAATATTTTTATTTTACATTTTTATAGCCCATTTCCCAGCTAAAAAGCCATAAAAATCAAAAATTGATTAATATATTAAGAATTATTTAAGCCTTTTATGTCACAATAAACGTACCAACAAAAGTACGTAAATAATGAAAAAAAAGCTTATAAAAGAACTCCTTAAAACTGGAGATTCTTTTAATGAAAGAATGATAGAATATTATATTGGTTTCCAAGAAACAGATATTGGAATAAAGGAAGGTATTGAGCCAAGTATTCTGCTCAAAAAAATTAAAGGTCACAAAAAGTGCATCATCGATGAAATAATAGAACAAGCGAATTGGCAATCTTTATATTTATTGGATGATTTTGGTTGGTTACAAACTGTACCGAAATTTAAGCATAGACTAGAAGCAAAAGATGACAAAGGAAACAATTTTTTTGACAAACTCTCCAAGTTACAAACAACAAAAGAAGAAAGAGAAAAAATCTTTGATATGCTGGATATATTCGCAGAGGAAGTGGAATATGGTATAGACCAAAGAGAGAAGGATAGATTCGTCGAAAATAACAAAAAATATTTAATATCAGAGCAATTTAACAAAGGCCTTGGAAATATTAGATATGATGGAATGGACATAGCTCTTGCAATGAAAAAAGAGCATAAGGATAAACGTAACGAAACATTCCAAGCCTATCGCATCACACCTTATGAAACAGAAGAATTTATCACAGAAGCTATAAAGTTAGCTGAACTAGAACCAGACATACCTATCACTTTTACAATATACAATGGCGGACATGCTATTTATGGAATGGTTGAAAAAGATAAAGGTCATACTAATATTATTTTTATAGACCCTTTAGCCGACTTTGGTAAGTGGGTTAAGCACAATGCTAAAGTTGCAAAAAAAATATGTGAACAAAATTTTGTTCCTGGCTCATTCGACATATTAATGAATTTTGATAAAATACAAGGAGATGGCCGAGGCTGTACCATATTTTCAATAAACGGCTGCTCAGAGCTTTCAAGCGCAAAAAATTATCTCCCGAAAGGTTACTCCAGCGTAGGCGATTTTATGAAAAGAAACTTGGCAACAAAGGAAGATTTAAAAACCCTTAAAGGTGAAGCAAAAGAAACTTTATACTATACATTATCTGACGCTGAAAAAATGGGTGTAAAAGTTTGCAAACTTCCGCCACGTTCAATTCTTTCTGAACAATCTATCAGTCGTATAAATTCAAGGTTTGACGAAGATAGAGCATTTTCTTCAACATCACCTGTAAATAAAAAAGGCGATAACGCAGAAGCAGTTTTGAAACGCAATACACGAATAGAAAAAAAATTTATTACACTTGATGAGAACACAAGCGAAACAAAAGAAATTGCTGTAAACAAAAGATTAGAAAATAAACTAGATAACCTTAGCCGTAATATCGAAGAATTTATGGCTAATAAAAGCTGGGAAGAAATTGAATCACTGAGTAAAAAACACACTCTCAGCGGTATAAAAGAACAAGTTGCCAAGCTTGATAAAAATCACCAAAACAAAGAAGATAAAAATCTAGGACATCATACAAAGAAGATAAATACAAAGAATCCTGAACGACACAAATAGAAGCTTATACTAAAGCTCCACCCATTAATTTATTTCCTACAGAGCTAGCCACTTCCACACTAACCAATTCGCCAATCTTTTGCCCAGAAGCAATTTCAACCAGAGAAAAATCTTCCGCACGCGCGAAATTATCCTGTTCAACAATTGCAGAAATTGTGCGGCCTTTTTGTGTAGATAAATATTTTGCCAGCTCAACTTCTCCAGCAGCACGCAAACGCGCAGCACGCTCTTTACGCACCTGTTTAGGCAATTGCGGCATTTTAGCAGCCGGAGTGCCGCTACGTTCAGAATATGGAAACACGTGCAAATGCTGCAAACCAGCCTCATGCACGAGGTTCAAAGTATTTTCAAACATTTCATCAGTTTCGGTCGGGAAGCCTGCGATAATATCAGCACCAAAAGAAACATAAGGACGCATCGCCCTCACCTTTTCAACAAAGCGCAAAACATCCTCGCGCGTGTGGCGACGTTTCATACGTTTTAAAATCATATTATCACCCGCTTGAAGTGATATATGAAAATGCGGCATAAGGCGCGGCTCATGCTCAATAAGCGCAAATAAATCCTCGTCAATTTCAGCTACATCAACAGAGGAAAGGCGTAAGCGAGGAAGTTCAGGCACCAAAGCCAATAGACGCTTCATCATTTGTCCAAGAGTTGGAGTTCCCGGCAAATCCTTACCATAATCAGTAATATCAACGCCAGTAACAACAACTTCCTTATAACCACTTTCGACAAGCTTGCGAACTTGCGTAACAATTTCGCCAATCGGTACAGAACGGCTATTGCCACGGCCATATGGAATTATACAAAATGTGCAGCGGTGGTTACAGCCATTTTGTACCTGTACAAACGCGCGCGCTTTGCCATCCAAACTGCTCACCATGTGCGATGCAGTTTCCTTTATCGACATAATGTCATTAACTAAAACTTTTTCGCTATTTTCAATAGAGAATGGCTCGCGGTAGCTTTTTTCAGAAAGCTTTTCTTCATTGCCGATAACTTTATCAACCTCGGACATTTTTGCGTATTGATCTGGATTTATCTGCGCAGAACAACCAGTTACGATGATTTTCTTATCTGGATTCTCACGTCTGGCTTTGCGGATAGCCTGCTTAGCCTGACGCTCAGCTTCTTTGGTTACAGCACAGGTATTGAATACAATAACGTCGTTCAAATTCGCTTTACGCAAATTATCCTTTATCACTTCGCTTTCGTAACTATTTAAGCGACATCCGAATGTTATTATTTCTTGGGTCATTTTTTTCTATTATTGGCGCAAAGGCGCAAAAGTACAAGAGTGCAAAAGTAAAGAATAGGTAAAATTTCTTAGGTGCTAAACGCACGTTTCATCAAATATTTACAACTTAACTTTTGCGCTTTTGCGCTTTTGAACTTTTGTGCTACTTAATCCTTCCTCTAAACACTTCCACAGCCGCACCTGTCATTATAACAGTATGGTCTTTTTGTATATTTATTTTTAAATCGCCGCCTGTTAAATGAACAACAACTTCGCTATCTGCAAAACCTTTCAAGTAAGCTGCCACTCCAACAGCGCAAGCACCGGTGCCACAAGCCATAGTTTCACCGCTTCCACGCTCCCAAACCCGCATATTAATCTCTTTTTTCGAGATAATTTGTGCAATTTCTATATTCGCACGCTGTGGAAAAATTTTATTATGCTCAAGCTTTGGCCCTACATTTTGTAGAGGAAAATCCTGGATGTTATCAATAAAAAACACCGCATGCGGATTACCCACATTAACCGCAACAGGGTTTTTCAAGCCACCTTCGCTTATATCAACAGCCAAAGTATCGCTTTCTCTACTTAGAGGAATTGACTGCCAATCATTCTTAAATTTTCCCATATTGACTGCAATCAAGCCATTTTCCGCCTGCCAGCATTCCAAGATTCCGGCTTTGGTTTCAATAACAACTTTCTCTCTGCCCGTCTCAGCAATCATCAATTTAGCAATACATCTCGTAGCATTACCGCAGGCGCTAGACTCGCTGCCATCATTATTATAAAAACGCACAAAACAATCGCCCTTGCCTGAACTTTCAATAGTTACAAGCTGATCGCAGCCAACACCACGGTTACGGTCGCATACTTCCCGCGCCATATCAGGCGATATCGCTATTTTTTGTGAGCGCAGGTCAATAATGACAAAATCATTACCCAAACCGTGCATTTTTATAAAATCTATATTTTTCATGACCAGCTATATACCTTATTTTTCAGCAATTTACAAAGGATTTCTAATCATCCTCTTGCTTCGTCCATGAGTTTACGCATCTGCCTAAGAACCGGCTCCAGCCCCACAAACATTGCCTCACCCATTAAAAAATGGCCAATATTAAGCTCCCGCATATTGGCAATGGCCGCCACAGGCTTAACACATTCAAAAGTCAGCCCATGCCCCGCATGACATTCTATGCCTTCTTTTTCAATAATTTTTGCGCTTTTTATAATTTTATCCAGCTCTTTTTGCCTTTTTTCGCCAGTAGCCTTGGTATAAGGCCCCGCATGTATTTCAACAATATCCGCTCCAACTTGGGAGGAAGCCTCTATTTGCTTTGCATCAGCATCAATAAATAACGAAACCTTTATCCTGGCATCTTGCAATTTTTTAATCATAGGCAGCAAAATTTTCTTACCACCCACAACATCCAACCCGCCTTCAGTTGTAATTTCCTGGCGTTTTTCCGGGACTATACAACAAGCATGCGGCTTCACTTTTAGGGCTATTTGCAACATTTCTTCTGTCGCTGCCATTTCCATATTAAGAGGTAATGCAACCTCATTTTTCAAACGAAAAATATCATTATCACGTATATGCCGCCTATCCTCACGCAAATGCGCAGTTATTCCATCAGCTCCTGCTTTCATTGCTAAAAGCGCTGCACGCACAGGATCAGGATGTTCGCCACCGCGTGCATTCCTTATTGTAGCAACATGATCTATATTTACGCCTAGACGTAGGTGGTTCATTTTTTAACTCCTCGCACTAATGCTTATATCTCTCCACCGCCTGAATATGCGGATTCGTTCTAAGAGATGTAACAATGTTAGAGAGATGTTTAGCACCTTTAACTCCAACATCAACAATCATTTCAAAAAAATCAGGCGTACGATTAGTAATTCTTAAATTTGTTATATTGCCATTATCCTTCGACACAAGATCCGCAAGTGCAGCAAGGCTACCAGCCTCATGCACCAGAGTCACTTTCAAACGACCTATATAACCCTCTTCTCCAGTATCTTTGCCCCAAGAAACGTCAACAAGACGCTCAGGAGTGCTGGCAAAATTGCTAAGCACTTCGCAATCGCTAGTATGTATTGTTATGCCTTTACCAGTCGTCACCACCCCAACAATTGTATCACCAGGAATAGGATGACAACATTCAGCAAAAGCAACCGCCATGCCAGGGATCAAACCATTAATCGGAATCGTAGCAGCCTCTTCTTTCACTTCCTTACTAAATCGTAAGAAAGCAAAAGGATTTTTCTTTTTATTTTTATCAGGCAGTTTTTTATCAGGGAAAACAATACGCATAACTTCCGCCGCTGGAACCATGCCTTCGCCTACGAGTGCATATAAATCAGAATATGTTTTATTTTTCATCTGGTTTAACACAGGCTCAAAAATCTTATCAGAAAATTTTTTCTTACTACCAATTTCTTTTAACGCACGCTCCAATATAGACTTACCGAGCTTTACATATTCCTCACGTTTTTTGGCACGCACAAAACGTTTAATCTCACTTTTAGCCTTACCAGTTACAACGAAACTTTCCCATGAAGGTGATGGCACTTGCGTTTTTGTGGTGATAATTTCTACCTGATCGCCATTACGCAAGACAGTTCGGAGCGGCACTATACGATTATTAACTTTCGCACCTGAACAATGATTGCCAATTCCTGAATGTACCTCATACGCAAAATCCACAGGCGTTGCACCCTTAGGAAGAGCTATAATTTCGCCCTTTGGCGTAAAACAAAACACCTGGTCATAGTACATTTCCAGCTTAGTGTTTTCCATAAATTCTTCCGGGTCGGAAGTATGTTCAAGGATGTATAAAAGCTCTCGCACCCACTTATATTGCTTACCATCTGTGCTATATTCGCGATCTTGTTTATAAGACCAGTGCGCCGCCACCCCAAGCTCTGCTATTTGGTGCATTTCTTTTGTTCTTATTTGTATTTCAATAAAACGCTGCTCTGGGCCCATAACAACTGTGTGTAAAGACCTATAACCGTTATTTTTTGGTGTACTGATAAAGTCTTTAAAACTATCCGGGATCATTTTGTAGTTAGAATGAATAACACCCAAAACCTGATAACATTCCGCCACACTATTAGTCATAATACGGAAAGCCATAATATCAGAAAGCTGTTCAAAACTCACATTTTTACGTTCCATCTTATGCCAGATAGAACAAGGCGTTTTGATACGACCAAAAACTTCAGCGTTTATTCCGGCTTCATGCAATGTTTTTTGCATCTCTGATATAATGGTATCAACAACAATTTCCCCA
>CAZOKN010000005.1:69358-75013 GCA_964580525.1 uncultured Rickettsiaceae bacterium | reverse complement strand
ACCAGCTCTATCAAAGCCTTAACATTTTCAGCAGGCCAAGCGCGCGCAAGCAACTGCTCTTTTGCAGCGTTAGCATCAGGTGCAGAACGTATAAGCTTGATAACTTCATCGATATTGGCAACTGCAATCGACAAGCCAAGCAAAATATGAGCCTTATCACGAGCTTTGCCAAGAAGGAATGTTGTTCTCTTAGTAACAACTTCTTCACGGAATTTAGTGAATGCTACCAGCACATCTTTTATATTCATCAAACGCGGACGACCACGATCCAGAGCTAACATGTTAACACCGAAAGACGTTTGCAATTGTGTGTAGCTATATAATAAATTCAAAATAACGTCGGCGTTGGCATCTTTTCTGGTTTCAATAACCACACGTACACCCTGCTTGTCAGATTCATCGCGCATTTCAGAAATGCCTTCGATTTTTTTATCGCGCACTAACTCACCGATTTTTTCTAGCATTTGCGCTTTATTCACTTGATAAGGAACTTCAGTTATAACAATTGCGCTTTTACCTTTGGAAATTTCCTGAATTTCTGCGCGACCACGCATAACAACGCTACCACGGCCGGTTTGTATTGCACTACGCGAACCAGAACGACCTAAAATCACCCCACCTGTAGGAAAATCAGGTCCAGGAATAATTTCCATAATTTCTTCGTGAGTTATTTCGTTATTATCTATATATGCAAGGCAGCCATCAATCACTTCGCCAAGATTATGAGGTGGAATATTTGTTGCCATACCAACCGCAATACCACCCGCACCGTTAACCAAAAGATTCGGGAATTTTGCAGGTAGAACAACCGGCTCACGCTCTGATCCGTCATAGTTATCTTGGAAAGCAACTGTTTCTTTGTCTATGTCATCGAGCATTGTATGGGAAATTTTCGCCATACGTGATTCTGTATAACGCATTGCCGCCGCAGCGTCGCCATCCATGGAACCGAAGTTACCCTGGCCGTCGATCAAAGGCACACGCAGAGAGAAATCCTGCGCCATACGCACCATAGATTGGTAAATTGCCGCATCGCCGTGCGGGTGGTATTTACCCATCACTTCACCGACTATACGCGCTGATTTTCTATAAGGCTTGTTCCAATCGCAACCACTTTCGTTCATGGCGAACAATATACGCCTGTGCACTGGCTTTAAACCATCGCATGCATCAGGGATGGCACGACTTACTATAACGCTCATTGCATAATCAAGATAAGAATCGCGCATTTCGTCGGCGATTGAAACTGTGTTTATATCTTTACGCTGTATAACATTTGCTTCTGACAAAGTGGAACCTATTTAATTAATGGTGAAAAAGCGCATTAGCATATTAGCGAATTGGCATTATAAACTAAGACCAATGTGCTAATATGCCAATCAGCCATTTAGCTGATCATTAATACAACACTTTCCCCTCAGCAGCAAGGAAAAATAACGTATAAAAAACTTAGATTTTTTCTCTTATTTAATCCGGAAAAAAGTATAACAGGCAATACCAGTATTTGTTACGGTATAAGTTCCGTTTATAGCAGCACCCGCGCAAGCACCAGAAGCAGATATCCCCGCATTTGACATCACCATTCCTGTGCGCGGCATGCCATCATCTAATTTTACATCGAGATTATAAGAATCCGTAGGAGCAAAGAGAGCTGTGTTTGCCACACTTGTTCCAGCACATTTGCCTACACTAACTGAATATCCCGTTACCCACGAACTTGAAGGCATTATTGGAGAAATCCAATAACCACTTCCGGATAACGGCCCGGAAGGGGTATTTATATTCAAAGTACAATTTAAACCTGCTGCTGCGAACCCAGTATAATTACCAGGATAGAGTTGTGCAAAATTTAGATGTTGCCAAAAGCGATAAAGTTCCGAATCTGAAGCGCTTCCATTATCAACAATGCCATTGCCATTTCCGTTGCAATTAGCAGGTGTGGCATCACACGCATTTCCCCAGTAAGAGTATGCCATTGGTATATCTCCTGGCAAAGCTTGATATTCTAACTGAAATGAATTAGATGCTGTGCGAATTACATCCATTTGTGTTACAATGGATTTTAATTTTGATTGTTTTACTAATGATTGGCCAGCAAAAATTCCTGCAGCTATAAGACCAATAATTATAATAACCAACGAAAGCTCTACAAGAGTAAAACCTTTTTGTTTAAAAACTGACATACAATAATGCCCTCTCTCAGTATGCTATTTAATCCGGAAAAACGTATAACAGGCAATACCAGTATTTGATAGGGTATAAGTCCCATTTATAGCGGCACCGGCGCAAGTACCGGAGGCGGATATCCCCGCATTTGACATCACCATTCCTGTGTGAGGCATGCCATCATCTAGTTTTACATCGAGAATATAAGCATCTGGCGGAGATAAAAGAGCCGTATTTGCAACAGTTGTTCCAACACATTTTCCTACACTAACTGAATATCCTGTCACCCACGAACTTGAAGGCATTATCGGAGAAATCCAATAACCGCTTAAAGGCAATGGACCGGTGGGCGTGTTAATATTTAAAGTGCAATTTAAACTTGTTGCAGACCCGCTATAATTGCCAGGATACATTTGTGCAAAATTTAGATGTTGCCAAAAGCGATACATTTCTGCATCTGAACCGCTTCCGTTCTCAACAGAACCATTACCATTGCCGTTACAATTAGCAGGCGTAGCGTCACATGCACTTCCCCAGTAAGTATATGCGCTTGGTATATCTCCTGGTAAAGCGTCATATTGTAACTGGAATGAATTAGAAGCTGCACGAATTCCATCCACCTGCGATAAAATAGCTTTTAATTGAGATTGCCTTATTAATAGCTTGCCAGAAACAACACCCGCAGTTATTAGAGCAATAACTACAATAGCCACTGAAAGCTCTACAATTGAAAAACCTTTCTGCCTAAAAGTTGACATTCAACACACCTCTACATCTACCATACAATTATAACATATACTAGATAATGGTAAAGATACCTAACTAAAAGTTAAGTAAACATTCAATAAAAACATCTTTGAATTGCAAATTTCTCATATCTTTTTACCAAATAAAATTTGGTAAAAAAATTAATAATTGTCTTTACTTTTTAAACAATTAGTTATATTATCATTACTGTGCAGAATATTACATTGCTGCGCATTTTGTACCGCGTTTTTCCGGTACTGTTTTAAAAATGGAGTTTAGTAGCTATGTCTAAAGATAAATCTTCTGGTTCTGATAATAGTAAGTCTGCCTCTAATTTGGAAGATTCTGTTGTTATGGCTGGAGAATCATCTAGCATGGAAGAAATTGATTTAGCAGATTTACCAATTAAAAAACCCCTAAAAAAATCCGAACAAGAATCTAGTATGGAAGAGGTAAACTTCTCAGAATTTTCTTCAAAAATCAAAAGAAGTGAAATTCAGTCAGTAATAATTAACCCCACACCATCATCTTCTCTTTCACCGAATTCAGCACGTAAAGAAGCATTCGCTAGCAGCAGATCTGCGAGCAAAGATGAACTTATCCCAAGCCCAAGAATAGATAATTTCGGAGCTATGGAAGATTTTGAGATATCAGAACTATCTTCAAAAAGCGAAGAAGAAAAAGAACTTAGAACTGGGTCAGTAATTATATCGGAGCCGACATCCCCTGCTCCATCACCGCTACCTTCACCAAATATAGGACGCCAATTCAGGAACAGTGAAGATGAACTTGCGATTGGATCATTATCATCACGCTCACCTACACCATCGCCACTGCCTTCGCCAAATGTAGGACGCCAATTCAGGAACAATAGATCTATTGCCACCCCATCTCCAACTTCGGAGCAAACATCACCAAGAACAGCCTCAAGAAGGCAAATGCTTGGTAGGTCAATGGCTGTTAATAACACAGGAAATATTAGCCCAAATGTCGAGGTAGACTTCCATTTGAGAAGAAGTATCACACCTATTAAAGAAATTAAAGAGACACAAGGGAAGGAATCAGATCTTCGTAAAAGAGGTATAAATAAAGATCCTTCTAGCGAAAACACTCACGCAGAAAAACAAGCTCGAGAAGTAGAACAACAGTCCACACCAAAACCTTCCTTTGCAGAAAGATTTAGAAAAGCTGTTGGAAAATCTTCTTCTAAAAATCCTAGACCTGAAAGTCCTGCCAATCCAAATCCTGGACCTGAGTCTAAACACAGCAAAACTAGCGATTCAGAAACATCAGCTGTCGATAGATTAAGAAAATCCCGCAGCAGCTCCGAAAGCCTGGAAAAGTAATAACCATTACTATTTTTTAATATGACGGTCTTTAAGCAACCTCTTCCTTCTTAACCTTCTTTTTAACCAAATAAGGTTTTAGGAATTCGCCAGTAATGCTGCCTTTTGTAGCCACCACGTCTTCCGGTGTACCACAAGCAACTATATTACCGCCCTTATCACCACCACCAGGGCCAACATCGAGCACATAATCAGCTGTTTTTATAACATCCAGATTATGCTCAATAACAACAACTGTATTACCAACATCCACCAGTTTATGAAGAACAACCAAAAGCTTATCAATATCGTAGCTATGTAGCCCCGTTGTAGGCTCATCAAGGATATAAAGCGTACGGCCCGTGGAACGCTTGGACAACTCTTTCGCCAATTTCACACGCTGCGCTTCCCCGCCTGACAATGTAGTAGCCGACTGGCCGAGCTTGATATAACCCAAACCAACCTCTTTTAGGGCTTCCATTTTTTCTTTAATTACAGGCACTTTCGCAAAAAACTCGTCCGCTTCTTCAACGTTCATGTTCAAAACGTCAGCAATTGACTTGCCTTTATATTTAACTTCCAGAGTCTCTCTATTATAGCGCAAACCGGTGCATATATCACAATTCACATAAACATCTGGCAAGAAATGCATTTCGATTTTTATCAGACCATCGCCCTGGCAAGCCTCGCAACGACCTCCTTTAACGTTAAAGGAGAATCGTCCTGGTTTATAGCCACGCGCTTTCGATTCAGGAAGATTAGTAAACCAATCACGAATTGGGCCAAATGCGCCTGTATAGGTCGCCGGATTTGAACGTGGCGTTCTACCAATTGGAGATTGATCAATTTCGATAATTTTATCGATAGTTTCCAAACCTTCTATCGAATCATGCATACCAGGAGTAACCTTAGTGCCATTCAATTTTTTCGTAACAGCTTTATATAGCGTATGGATTACCAAACTCGATTTTCCACCACCAGAAACACCAGTAACACATGTAAATACACCAAGTGGGATATTTGCATCAACATTCCGCAGGTTGTTTGCCCTCGCCCCTTTAATTTTTATAGCTTTAGTTTCACTCCATTTACGCCTCTTATCCGGCACAGGAATACATTTTTTGCCACTCAAATATTGGCCTGTTATACTTTCTTCCACTTTCATTATGTCTTCCGGAGTGCCTTCAGCAATAATTCTACCACCATGAATTCCCGCACCCAAACCAACGTCAATAACGTGGTCAGCCTGACGCATTGTGTCTTCGTCATGTTCAACAACAAGAACACTATTGCCCAAAGCTTTCAGACCTTGCAAAGTATTTAGAAGCTTTTGGTTATCGCATTGATGTAGACCAATTGATGGCTCATCCAGAACATAAAGTACGCCACTCAAACCAGAACCAATTTGGGAAGCAAG
>CAZOKN010000005.1:53045-69343 GCA_964580525.1 uncultured Rickettsiaceae bacterium | reverse complement strand
CCACCAGAAAGTGTTCCCGACTCACGATTTAAAGTAAGATAATTAAGACCAACATTATTCAAGAATTCCAAACGCTTATTAAGTTCTTTTAATACTCTTTCTGCAATTTGATTCTCCGTTTTATTTAATCTCTCAGGCAGGCTACCAAACCATTCAACAGCCTCACTTATTGTAAATGCTGCCGCATTTCCTATATGCAAATTATCAACTTTCACACATAAAGATTCCGGCTTCAATCTAAAACCACTACATGCATTACACTTTGTAAGATCTTGATATTTCTCCATTTCATCGTGCATCCAAGAATTATCAGATTCTTTCCATCTACGACTTAAATTATTTATCACACCCTCAAATGGCTGTAGAACTGCAAAGCTTCTCGAACCTTCGTCATATTCAAATTTTATTTTTTCTTCACCAGATCCGTATAAAATAATATTTCTAATTTTTTCCGACAATTCCCTGAATGGAGTATTTAAGCTAAATTTATAATGCTTTGAAAGACCAGCAAGCGTCTGCTCAACATGCCTCGATTTTGCGTATGACCAAGGCGCTATTGCACCATCATTTAAAGATACATTATCATGCGGTACTATCAACAATGGATCAAAGAAAACTTCTGTTCCCAAACCATCGCAAGCAGAACAAGCGCCATAAGGGCTGTTGAATGAAAACATACGCGGTTCAATTTCTTCTAGTGTAAAACCTGAAACAGGACAGGCAAATTTTTCAGAGAAAATCATTCTTTCTCCAACCTGTGGACCACCATCTACCCCCTCAACCACATCAACATAAACTATACCTTTGGAAATTCCCAAAGCAGTTTCTATAGAACCAGGCAAACGGTTGCCAAGATCGTCAGCAATAGCCAATCTATCAACCACAACTTCCATATTATGATGCTTATTTTTATCAATTTGTGGCAGGTTATCTATTTCACAAACTTCACCATCAATAACAAATCTTGTAAATCCTTGTTTTTTCAAATCAACTATTTCTCTGCTATGCTCGCCCTTTCTGCCGCGTATAAACGGAGCAAGAATATATATTTTTGTTTTTTCAGGCAGAGTCATAACCCTATCAACCATTTCTGAAACAGTCTGGCTTTTGATAGGTTGGCCTGTAGCCGGCGAATAAGGAACACCTATGCGCGCATAAAGCAAACGCATATAGTCATATATTTCTGTAACTGTTGCAACAGTTGAACGTGGATTTCTCGATACGGTTTTCTGATCAATCGCAATCGCCGGGGAAAGACCGCTGATTGATTCTACATCAGGCTTGCCCTGCATCTGTAAAAACTGACGTGCGTAAGCCGATAAGCTTTCAACATAACGTCTTTGGCCTTCTGCATATACTGTATCAAAAGCTAATGAAGATTTTCCAGAACCGCTAAGGCCGGTTATAACCACCAATTTATTACGGGGAATATCGACGCTTACGTTTTTAAGGTTATGTTCCTTAGCGCCTACTACCTTGATAAAATCTTCCATTTTCAAAAAACCCCTATTTGCCTGATAATGTTGAAGGTCGCCATTCTATACACTAGCTACGTATTTATCAAGTGGCTTGTAATTATTAGTAACGTAAGTGTTAAGTCTAGGTAATAAAGATTTTTACAGAAAAAATTCATTAGCTTCAGTTGCACTTTGTACTTGCACTTCTATACCTCTATGTGTAAACCTTCCTCTTATATACAACGTAATAGAGTGTGAAATTATGGCAGGTTCAGTTAATAAAGTTATCTTGATTGGAAATTTAGGCGCAGATCCAGAAATTCGTTCGACACAAGATGGCCGCGAAATTGCAAATTTAAATATTGCAACAAGCGAATCTTGGAAAGATAAAAACAGCGGTGAACGCAAAGACAAAACTGAATGGCATAGAGTTGTTATATTCACTCCTGGCTTAGTAAACGTAGTTAAACAATATTTGAAAAAAGGTGCCAAAGTTTATGTTGAAGGTGCCCTACAAACACGCAAATGGAAAGATCAAAGCGGTGCAGATCGCTACAGTACAGAAGTTGTCCTACAGGGCTTCAATTCTATATTAACAATGCTCGATGGCCGTGGTGGTGCTGGCGGTAGCGGTGGCGAATCATACGCCCCTTCCTATTCAGGTTCCCAGTCTGAGAATTCTTTTTCTTCTTCTAACAACAGCACTTCCAGCAAGGAAGCTTTTGCTGTTGAAGAATTAGACGATGAAATTCCTTTTTAGTTGATAAATATTTTCTTATCTAATTCGCATAAAAACCCTCTCCTACAAGAGAGGGTTTTTTATTTTCTCTATTTTCTTCCAATTTAACCAACTCTTAACCATTCCTATGATATAAATAAATATTAGCTAAAAATAAAAACTCTCAGATTAACAAAAAACATGGAGAGACATATGTGGAAGAAACTTAGAAAAGCACCACTAAACCAGAGCAACATAAAAAAATTGCAGCAAAAGATTCGTAAAAAAAATTCAAAAAAGAAAAGTTCTAATAAATCGAAAAATTAAATACAATTTTACTAATAGACCTCTAATCAAAATGTCTAATAATCTTATTGTAAAGCTAAAGCAGGATTATTCTTCACATCTTCTGACAGTTTTTTCTGCTGCTCAAGAGGCAAACCTAACTGCAGCTGATCATAAGAGGATAAAATAGAAGCCGCCTGCTCTGCTGCATAAAGCGCAAATGGATCAAGAGGTTTCATGCCTATAATTTGTGCTAATTCATCTTCTCTATCGTGCGTTTTATCTGTTTTCACCATACCACCTTCAACAAGATTTGATTTAAAAATCCCGGCAGCACTAACTGGCAGAAAATCTTCATAAGTTATAGGAATTGACTGCAAATATCCCTCAGCAACAAGTTCATTCAAAGATTTGCTCTTAAGAGGAAGCCCTTTATTTTCTAAACCTTTTTTAGTAACTTTATATTCAAAATAAGCTAGATTTTGCTTTATAAGATTATCATATCCATCTGGAAATACCTTAAATTCTTCTTTCAAAGTTGCAGAATAATTTATATCGCGCTCCTTAGCCTGACTTAAAACTTTCTCCAAAGTCTTATCATATAATTTGCGTCCTTCAGAAGTTAGAGCAATGCCTCGCTGCTCAATTTCACCAAAACGTGCCCTATGCTTGCCTGGAATAAAACCACCTTTTTCATCCGGAAACATAGTATCTTCATTCAAAGCCTGAAAAGAAGTCTGCCTCAACAATATATCAACTTCGCGTGCTGGCGGCCCCTGAATAGCTGGAATCATGGCAATTCCTTCTTTACTCATTTTTTCATGCAACACATTTATATCAAGCACACGCGGAGTAAGATGATTTATATGTGGACCTTTAAAGCCTATAATATCAGCTACCAAACCATTTATTTTCAGCAATTCTTCATAAAATTCCTTTGAAATCAAAGCTTCCTTATGCCATTTAAAAGTCTGCAATGCTTCTTTAACAAATAACTCAACTTCATCTTCATTTAATCCATTTTGCTTTTCAGAAAGAGTGATAAGCTCAAGAGTTTTGGTAGTAAATATCTTGCGCTTGGATATATATTTTTGCGCCTTTTCACGAATTTGTGGATCAAGAAGGTCGAGCCTTAACAAAGAAGTAAAAATACGAAACGGATTTTTGTTCAGTGAATCTTTGGTAACTGGACGAAATGCCGTTGACTGAACAGGCAAATTAGCTACTGTAAGATTATAATATCCACCCGGGTACATGCCCATAACGCGAAACAAACGCGCCATATTTTTAAGCTCTTCTGGCGTACCAAGCCTTATCGCACCGTGTTTTTCTGAAGAAATACGAGACAAACCTCCAAGCTTTTTATCAAGTCCTGGATTTTTTTGTAAGACCTCTCTATTGACATCATTAACCACTCTCAAGAGAGTTCCATATAAAGGAACTTCCTTTTTATACATATCAGACATCGCCTGAGAGAATTTTTCCCTTATTTTTTCGGGACGGACAAAGTTTTTCATAACGTTACCTACACCATAAACATAAGTCCCAGCATGATACCTTTTTCTAGAAATTGCAAAACAAAAAACGCCCCAGATGGGGCGTTTTTAAAGAGGATAAAAAATCAATATTAACGAGAATAAAATTCTGTAACCAAATTTGGTTCCATTATAACTGGATAAGGAACATCAGTGATCTTAGGCAATCTAATAAACTTAGCTGTCATTTTTTTAGAATCAACTTCCAAATAATCAGGAATTTGACGCTCATTAGATTGAGAAGCCTGCATTATTATACCAACTTGTTGAGATCTTTCTCTAATCTGTATAACATCGCCAATCTTCAATTGGTAGCTTGAAATGTTAACTTTTCTGCCATTAACTGTAAGGTGATTGTGGTTAACAATTTGTCTAGCAGAGAACATTGTTGGAGCAAAATTGGCTCTAAACACTATAGAATCTAAACGGCTCTCAAGAAGACCGATAAGGTTTTCGCTTGTATCGCCTTTCATACGGGCAGCTTCTTTATAAATATTGCTGAACTGCTTCTCTGTAATATTGCTATATGATTTTTTTAATTGCTGCTTAGCGCGCAACTGTTTACCGAAATCTGAAAGAACGCCTTTCATCGCAACCGGACCATGCTGGCCTGGAACGTAATTTCTCTCGTGCACCGGGCACTTTGAACTACCACACACAGCAACACCTTGTCTGCGGCATATCTTATGTTTTGCTTGTACTCTCTTTGACATATCCTCTTTGTTATCCTTAATTATTATTCAACTACAGAATTAAGAACCCGCTAAAATATAGATTCCGAACGTTTTGTCAAACTTTTAATTAGGCCACGTAAAGTTCTTATGTCCTGATCGGTTAAATCGGCTCTAATGAACATGTTTCGGAGGTTTTTGGTCATAGTTGGACGCATGGAATCTTGCCTAAAAAAGCCAGATTCATCAAGTTCACCTTCAAGATATTCAAAAAAATTAGCAATTTCCAGCTTCTCAGCTGGTCGTGACTTACCCAATTCTATGGTTCTCACAGGAGTTTTATCTTGAAATGCGAACCACTCATAACACATAATAGCCACAGCCTGCGCCAGATTTATCGAGGTATATTCAGTTCCTACTGGTATTGTTGTGATGGCATCTGCAAGGGTTATATCTTCGTTATCCAGACCAGTACGCTCAGGACCAAACATCACTGCAGAACGCTGACCAGCAGCCTCACATGAATGAATTTCCGATACACAATTACGTGGTGTCAGCACTGGCTTTACCATATCGCGTGGACGGGCAGTTGTGGCATATAGCCTATTAATATCAAAAGTTGCATCTTTCAGAGAATTGTAAACCTTTGCATTATTTACAACATCTGCAGCTCCACGAGCAGTATCTATAGCGCTCTGATTCGGCCAGCCATCTCTTGGATTAACTATACGTAGATCTGTTAGCCCAAAATTGAGCATTATCCTGGCCGCCGAGCCAATATTTTCACCCATTTGTGGTGCTACAAGGATAATTACGAGTTTATTTTGTGTCATGAGGGATTTATATAGGAAAGAGTTTTTAGTGCAAGGGGAAGTAGCGTGAATGGATACAATAAACTTATTGCCCTACTGCCTCTTTTGAGATTTTTTGCAAGCATTGACAAAACTATTTGATGTATAATTGAATTAAAGTTATTTATTAATACAGATCAACAATACTTTAATTAAATAATTATATGCCTATAAATAAGCGAATTTCTGCCCCTGAACTAATGGAAAAATTGCTCGCTTGCGAGAAACCAGAAGATTTCTCGGGCGATCTTTTTAAAGAGCTTTGGATTTGCGTAGTCGCACCTTTTGGTAAAGATGGTCAAAATATATTATTCAGCGGAAATGGTAGGGGCAACACCCTATTACATTGGGCTCTTATTAATGACAGAGAACAAGAATTATTTGAAAGACTTGATATATTAAAAGAAGGCCTTTCTCCTGAGGAAAAAGAGGACTTTGTTAAATTAATAAATAAACAAGATAACGAGCAAAGTGCCAGAAATACACCTCTTCTTCTAGCAATAAAGCAGCGTAAATTTGCTGCCGCAAATCACCTTATGGATTTAGGCGCTAACCCTTCTATCAAAACAACAAATTTTCTTAACGTAACCTCAACCCCTCTTGGTATATTGGCTATATTATTAGGGTGCCAAAAAGAAGATCAGCAAGAACAGCAAATCGTAACACTTATCGAAAAAATATTTGATTATGGAAAGCTCCATATAGATAATATTGATGATCTTTGCACTAGTGTGCTGGCTTATACTAATCGCATCCCTGATGGTTATAACAAAGGCATATCTTATCTGGAGGGGATTGAAGCAAATAAAATCAAGAGTTTTACTTTCATCGAATTGTTAAGAACGCCAGATTTGCTTCAGGATGTACAACACAGAGAATTTACTCGTCCGCTTTATGCAGATTCCCTATGGGAAACAATGGTTCAATGCCTTATTTATTTTGGATTTGTAGACAGAGACAATCTGCAATCATATATTAAAACTCGCGAAACCCCTTTAATGGCTCTGGCTTCAGGGATAAACCTTGAAAATCCTCCTGAAGAGGGATCTTTAATTGCCAAATACCAAAGGCTAATAGAAAGAGCTGAAGAGTTCCAAGCTCTTCAAAAACAGCAAGCTCCACAAGAAGTTAGACAATCGCAATGGGCAGAACAGCCTCGCAACCAGAAACGAACAAGCTCATCTTACGAAGAACAGATTCAAAATGAATCAAGAAATTCAGAAAAACACGGTCGTTGTTGCGTTGTTCAATAGTCTGCAAATATTACTTTAGCTTGCTTTTTGGCTTGATCTTTATATAGATTTGTTAAAAATCTATAAATTACTTTCTCATCAACCTATAAGTAATACTATCACGCAAAGCATTATACGAAGCATCGATTATATTGGCCGAAACGCCAACAGTTGTCCAACGATTACCCTTCCCGTCTTCGCTTTCGATGAGAACTCGGGTTATAGCCTCTGTGCCAACTCCAGAATTTATTATCCGCACTTTATAATCTATTAACCTCAAATCGCTTAACTGCGGATATTTATCCGACAAAGCTTTGCGCAAAGATTGGTCAAGAGCATTAACAGGTCCCTTGCCTTGCGCAACAGTCATCAACTCGTGGCCGTCTATATCCATTTTAACTATAGCTTCAGAAACAGTTATAAGCTTGCCTTTAGCGTTCCAGCGGCGTTCGTCTATCACCCGGAAGCTTTTCAGGCGGAAAAAATCCTGCATGTCATTTAGCATTTTATGTGCAAGCACAACAAAGCTGGCATCGGCTGTATCATAAGAATAGCCCTGGCTTTCCAGTTGCTTAACTTCTGCTACCAGCGCAGTTATTTTACTCTTACTTACTTCATCAACATCAAATCCGGCTTCTTTAAGTCTGGCAACTATGTTTGAACGCCCTGCCTGATTGGAAACCAGTATCTTACGCATATTTCCTATTAATTCCGGCTCTATATGCTCATAAGATTCGGGGCTTTTCAAAACAGCTGAAACATGCAGCCCGCCTTTATGGGCAAAAGCTGATGAGCCAACATAAGGCGCAAACTGATTAGGCGCTTTGTTAAGCTTCTCATCGAGGAAATGTGATATTTTAGTCAAGTGTTTCAATCCGCTCTTGCTGATATTGGTTTTAAAACCCATCTTCAGAACAAGAGTCGGAATTATAGATATCAAATTGGCATTACCGCAACGCTCACCAACACCATTCAAAGTGCCTTGCACATGGCGCACACCAGCACGTACAGCCGCTAAGCTATTAGCAACCGCGTTGTCAGTATCGTTATGGCAATGTATGCCCAAATGGTCACCCGGCACATGCACAGTGACTTCTTTGATTATCTCTTCTATTTCATGCGGCAAAGAGCCACCATTAGTATCGCAAAGCACAACCCAACGTGCGCCAGCTTCATAAGCAGCCATTACAGCCTTTAGCGCATATTCGGGATTGGCTTTGTAACCATCAAAAAAATGCTCAGCGTCAAAAATCGTCTCACAGCCTTTTTTCACAACATGCTCAATACTCTCAGAAATCATACTGAGATTTTCTTTTAGAGTTGTATTTAAAGCCTTAGTAACGTGGAAATCCCAGCTTTTACCAACCAGACATACAGCCTTAACACCGCTATTTAGCAATGCCGCCAAACCAGGGTCATTTTTAGCAGTGGTAGATGGCCTACGCGTCATACCAAAAGCCGTTATTCTCGACTTTTTTAATTTAGGCAGAGATGCAAAAAACTCGTCGTCCGTAGGGTTTGCACCCGGCCAACCGCCTTCTATATAATCAATACCAAGCTCTTCAAGTTTCCAGGTTATATCCTGCTTGTCTGAATAGGTAAAATCAACCCCTTCAGTCTGCGCCCCATCCCTTAAAGTGCTGTCATATAAGTATATTTTTTCTGCCATCTGTCTGCTTTTTCAAAAATTGTAACCGGCTGAGTATATAATATATATAACAATTAGGCTAGTGTTTATCTTTTTTATTTGATTCTCCACTTTCACTCGCCACCTTCTGCATAAGAAACAGCATCAGCAGGCCGGGAACTCCCAATACAGTCGAGAAAATAAAGAAATTTGACCAGCCTAGCTGGTCAACAAACCAGCCTGACGAAGTGGAAAGCCAAGTTCTACCCACAGAAGCCAAAGAGCTAAACAGTGCATATTGCGTCGCTGTGTAGCGCACATTGCATAGTGAGGATAAATAAGCCACAAACGCGGCTGTGCCCATACCGCCGCTAAGATTTTCAAGACCAATAGACCACGCCAGCACAAAAATATCATGCCCAACATGCGCCTGAACCATAAACATTAGATTAGAAAGACACTGTAACACTCCGCAAATCCACAAGCTTTTTATCAAGCCAATCCGATTTATCATACCACCACCTATGAAAGATCCAACGATCAGCGCCACAAAACCGAAAGTTTTAACAATCTCAGCAATTTCAAGCTTGCTAAAACCCATATCTATCAAAAACGGATTGGTCATAACACCAGCAAAAGCATCGCCAAACTTATAAAGCAAAATAAATAAGGCAATCACCAGCCAACCTTTTCTTGAGACAAAATCACCAAGAGGGTTCAGCACAGCCTCAATCAACCATTCTTCCAGCCTATGCAAAGCATTGCCATGCGTTTTTAGCGGCTTGAATGTTTTTTCGGGCTCACCGGAAATCAAAACCGTAACAACACCAACGCCAACAAACATTGCCATCACTACATAAGTTGTTAGCCAGTTAGTATAATGCGCCAGCAGTAAAGCGCCCGCGCCTGATATTAACATACCAATCCTATAGCCCAGAACAATAACCGCCGCGCCCGCGCCCTGCTGGTTTTCTTCCAACAATTCAACACGATAAGCATCAATAACAATATCCTGGCTGGCAGATGCAATTGAAACAAACAAAGCCCATAAGGCTGTCATCCAAGGATTTTCGTAAGGATTGGTCATACCCAAACCTATAATCGAAACAAACAAGCAAAGCTGAGTGAATATCATCCAGCCGCGACGTCTACCAAAAAATTTAGTAAATAGTGGCAATGGCATCTGGTCTATCAGCGGCGACCATATAAATTTCAATGCATAAGGCGTTGTCACTGCGGCAAACAAACCTATAGCTGTCCTGGTTACACCCGCCTCAGTTAGCCAAACAGATAATGTCGACATCACCAAAGCTAATGGCAAACCGCTCGCCAAACCAAGAAATAAAATAGCTATGATCTTTGGGTGGAAATATAATGTTAGGGTTGGGTATTTTTTTAACATTTTTATGCCACCTTTTTTAACAATCCAGACAAACTAACCTCAGGCCTAGCACCAATCTGCTGTATTATCACGCTTGCTGCAAGCGTTGCGATCTCCCCACATTTTTTCAAATCAAATCCGGAAATATAACCAAATAAAAAACCACTCGCATATAAATCACCCGCACCTGTGGTATCTATCACTTTCAAGTTTTTACCAGCAGCGATTTTTTCAGTAAGATAACCTTCAACAATAACTGAGCCAAGCGCTCCACGTGTGATAGCAGCAATTTCAACTTTGCTTCTTACTTTATCGATACAAGAATCAAAATCATCATCTTCAAAAAGGCATTTTATTTCTGCTTCATTCGCAAAAAGAATATCAACGCCATGAGTGATCAATTCCATAAAATCATCACGGTGACGCGCCACACAAAAGGCATCTGAAAGGGAAAGCGCCACTTTCCTTTTATGCTTAGTTGCAAACTCGGCAGCGCAGCGCATAGCATCCTTTGCGTGCGGCTCATCCCACAAATATCCTTCAAGATATGTAACTTTAGAATCTATTATTATGCTTTCATCAATATCACTGCGTGTAATGCCACGTGTTGCGCCAAGAAAAGTGGCCATTGTGCGCTCAGCATCAGGCGTTATAGAAATTAGGCATCTGGCAGTGCTGGGGCCACTCTCAGCAGATTTGGTATCATAATGCACACCAATGGAACGTAAATCATGGCCAAAAATTTTACCTAATGCATCATTTTTTACCTTACCTATAAATGCAGCCCTACCGCCAAAAGAAGCAATTCCAGCGGCAGTATTTGCAGCCGAACCACCTGATTTTTCAATAGCCGGCGGCATATCGCCATAAAGTGTATCAGATTGTTTTTCGTCTACGAGAGTCATTCCAGATTTTTGCAGTCCATGCTTGGCCAAAAAACTATCGTCAACCTTTGCCAGAACGTCCACAATTGCATTACCTACACCAACAACGTCATATTTTGTCATATATTATCTTCCCATGATTTCCTTAACCTTCTCCAAATCCTCAGGCGTATCAACACCAAGAGGCACAGCATCAACTATCCCTACCTCAATACGCATGTTATTTTCCAGAGCCCGCAATTGCTCCAATTTCTCACGCTTTTCTAGTGGACTTGGTGGCAATTTTACAAAGCTTTCCAAAGCTTCGCGCCTATAGGCATAAAGCCCAATATGATGATAAAGCTCACCATCTCCATAAGGAGCCGTCGCCCTTGTAAAATAAAGCGCCCTGCCCGCTTTGCCACCCTCATTAAATGCTATAACAGCCTTCACAACATTTGGGTTGGCTATTTCGCTCTTATCCTTAATAACCGCAGCTAAGGTAGCAATATTAACCTCAGGCTTATTAACCAAATCTATGGCTTTATTGATAACAGACGCCTCAATTAAAGGTAAATCGCCCTGCACATTGATGATATAATCATAATTTTTGCCAGTTTTTTGCAAAGCTTCGTATATGCGGTCAGTACCAGAAGGGTGTGCTGGGTCAGTAATTATGGCATGTCCACCATGCTTTTTTACCATATCGGCAATCTCCTGCTCAGCACAAGCAACATAAACATCTTCAACATTAGCTTTTCTGCTTCTTTCAAGAACATGTATTATCATTGGTTTACCACAAATATCGGCTAAAGGCTTGTTCGGCAAGCGGGTTGAAGCCATACGCGCGGGAATAAAAATAGCGGATTTTTTTGACATTTTTTATAGCATCTTTTGTTAAAAACTCCACGTATCATATATGCGCTTATTTAAGTGTAAAGCGGAGTATGAGGAGATATGGCTATTCCTATATAACTCCTACATAGCTTAGCATACCGCCATACCATTAACCTGATATCCACAAAAAAATAACAAAAAAGATAAATATTATAAAAAATTACTACATTTATTATTGACGTAACCGAACTTGCCCCGTATGTTGCCGACTCGCCGCTTCTACGTGATCCCGTAGCTCAGCTGGTAGAGCACGTGACTTTTAATCACGGTGTCGCGGGTTCGACTCCCGCCGGGATCACCAATTTTCAGAAGACTAGACTTTTCTACTGTTTTCTAATTTTTATTAAATAATCTGTAAGACGTCGCATCAGATTTAAAAAGTAAAGCGCAAATCATTTGCGTAATATAAAGCGTTTTGCTGGCACTTCCCAAAATTTAAAAACCAGTAGTGATAGAATAATCATAAAAATTATCATCATAAAACCAATACCAATCGCTTGCGGTAAGGTGTGAATATTGCCATAATCCGCAATGTATGAAATCAACGTTACACCTATGTTCTGGTGCAATAGATATAGACTATAACTAGCTGCACCAATCTCCGCCAAAGGCTTGCATGATAAGAAGCTCAGCCAGTTTGGACGATATATAAATATATAAAAAATTCCGTATATCCCTAAATAAAAAGGTATTTCCATAATTTTTTCATGATGAGCAGAAGATATTATAAGTATTAAACTTTCTGCTATCATAAAATGAGCAAGGCGATTATTTTTATCTTTAAACAGATAATAAAAGCCAATTCCACCAGCAAACCAAGGCAAAAACCTCGGGAAAAACATTAATTTAACAATATCCTTATTAGCAGATTCAAAGAGCACATTATCCAAACCTCTGATTATAAGAGTTGCATTAATAAAAATAAGGAAAGTACTCAGAAAGCCTGGCTTGTTTATCGAGAAAAGTAATAATGCCCAAATATAAAACCTAACCTCAACAAATAACGACCAATATGAACCATCCATCCAGGCAAAATCTTTTATATTTGTGATTTTTCTTAACAGCTCTGGATCAGTAAATACAAGACTTGGTATAAGATTTTGTAATGAGACAGAAAAAAACTTAACTGGTATAAATTCTAAAGTTAAATAAGTTATAAAACTGCACAAAAACATAGCAGGCCAAAGGCGAGCAAATCTTTTAATAGCAAAATCGCCGATAGATTTAGAATTTTCTAACGTCATACTAATAACAAATCCGGAAATTACGAAAAACATCTGTACTCCCAGATGTCCGAATTTGAATAACGGAAAATCACTAAGTACAGAACCATAAGGATAAAGATTGGTCTCATTTAATGGTAACGTCCATCGAGAGAAATAATGATACAATACCACCATTAGGATAGCGATTGCTCTAAAACCATCCAATGTTGCAATTCGCTTGTTTTCCATATCGTTACATTTATTTAAAAACTATCGGCAAGAAACTATCCGACTTTTTATCATAATTTTCTAGAACGCCATTAAATATAGAAAAATACCAGCCGCATATTTCTAAACTACCATTATCAACGCGCTCCTTTACCCAAGGAAATGTGAGAAGATTTTCCATGGAAACTTTGATATTTTCTTTTTCACAAAAATGCAGTTTTTCTTCGCCTGAAGCATCAGGGTGATTTGCTTCTACCCTATTTTTAGCTTCTTTGGAAATATCCACCCAAGACTGCACAAAGCTGAATTTGTCGTTTTTCACAGGCTGGTTATTAAGCAAAGCGTTCACACCTGCGCAAAAACCATGTCCCATAACTATAATATTTTCTACACCTAAATTACAAACCGCAAACTCTAGCGCAGCGCTAGTACCGTGATAGCTATCACCTTTTGGCTGATATGGTGGCACGAGATTAGCCACATTACGAATAACGAATATATCGCCTGGGCCAACATCCATTATAATCGAAGGATCAACACGCGAGTCGCTACAGGCTATAACCAGAGTTTTAGGCGCCTGCCCTTTATTAGCCAATTCTTTATAGCGCCCTGGCTCTTCTACAAAATGCTTATTATAAAAACGTTGATAGCCATTTATTAAAGTCTTTACATCAGTCATCTAAAACCTACGTTTTTGTGAAACGGGTTAATTAATAGTGGTGTAAATGCAAAGTGTAAAGCAGAAGGAGCTAAATTTTATGGCTAATTAAAGAATACTGGAATTCAGCTGTCAAAATTAAAAAGCATAACTAAAAAAGGGGTACTTTCGCACCCCTCTTCTTAAACAAACTATAAAAAGAATTAGGTATTACAAGCATTCTGACTGTCGCCGCTTATTAAGCCAACTATCTGCTGAGCACCGAAGATTGCACCCAAACCGATACCAAGTGCCAATGCCACACCCCAAGAAATCTTACCTAAAAATAGTGAGAAACCAAGGAAGATGATACCAAACGCAGCAACACCACGTGCAACAGGACCTTGCAACTGATTAACTATGTTACAAACCACGTTAGAAATTGCAGTGGTATTCCCTGCTGCAAAAGACATATCAGGTACCGATATAACTATCGAAGCCAAAATCAACGCCAGAGCAAATCTCCAACATTCTTTACCAATAAACATTTCGCTAATATTATTAACCATAAAAAAACCTCCAAAAAAACTATTTATCCTTATTATTCAAAGACTTACTTCTTAGATGGCCTACCTAAAATCCGAAGATCATCAAAGAAGTAACTCCCCATAACTAATACCATATTAACATACCATCTTTAAACTTTTTTTACAGTTTTCACTTATTTTTGTCTTTTTTAGCGAATTTTGGTAAAAATAGTTAAAAAAATCATAATATTTGTTAATAATATCAAATACTTATTAACAATATATTAATATTTAAAAATAAATACAAAAAATCCTTGCCCTGCTATCTATAGATAAGCTATCTTGCAACCGCTATTATAAAAAACATCAAATAAGTGTGTTTATGCAGAGATATGAAGGTTGGGACGATTTTCACAGTCAATCGATAGAAGACAAACTACCATTATTTGAAAAAGATAATAAACTATTTGATGTAATCTACGCTCAGCAATTCACAAAAGAAATGCTAGAAAAATTATTTGAGATTGCCAATCGTGTGCGCAATATCGCTAAAACAAAAGATGGCATGGATTTTCTTGGCTCCATAATGTCAGATAAAAGAGCAATGCTTTTATTTGTCCAGCCTTCCACCCGCACATTCATGTCTTTTCAAAATGCATGTCACATACTCGGCATGAAAACTTCTGAAATCAGGGATACTTCAACATCATCAGAAGTTAAAGGTGAATCGCCAGAGGATATGATTCGTACGTTTTCGAGCTATGTTGACCTTATTATAATAAGACATTTAGACGAAGGTTTTGCAGAAAGGGCAGCATGGACACTTAACACTTACACCAATCGCCCTGTACCAGTTATAAACGGAGGATCGGGCAAAGACCAACATCCTACTCAAGCATTGCTTGATATGTATACCTTGCAACGAGCTTTTGCTGAACATGGTGGTATTGAAAATAAAAAAATCGCTATGGTGGGAGATTTAAAACGTGGCCGTACAGTACGTTCACTATGCAGATTGCTGGCTTTATATAAAGGTGTAGAATTATTTTTCGTCGCACCGGAAAATTTTTCTATGCGCGATGACATTCTGGAATTCCTAGATTCTAATAAAGTTAAATATCACATCACAGATAATTTCAAAGAAACAATGCCAAAGGTCGACGCTATATACTCGACAAGACTGCAAGACGAGCACGATACTATAGGTGAATCAAAGAAAATTAATTATAACGATTTCAGTCTGCGTAAAGAACATTTACCTCTGCTTAAAAAACATACGGCAATACTCCACCCATTCCCGCGCCGGAATGAAATTGAAGTTACAGTTGACCGCGACCCTCGTGCTTTATACTGGAAACAAGCAAGAAATGGTATGTGGATAAGAATTGCCTTGATACTTGAACTGTTTGACAGAAGTAGCATTGTTTATCAGTATTAAAGTCAAAAAGAAAAAATCATGATTACAAAATATTACCTTCCTTTGCAAAGTGCTTTACGTAGGTTCAGCAGCACGATTGTAACAAAAACTAAAGCACCAGAATCTTTAGCAAAATATTTTCCAGAATTTATAAAAAATCACATTGAAATAGAAGAAGAAAGAATAAAAGAAGGAAAAAGTAAAAGGTCTAAAACAAAACAATTACCAGACAGACTCGTCATTGATCTGGCTCGTAAAGCAAAAGAATCCACTGTGCATACTGAACCAGATAGCATTGGATTTATGAATGATATTATAAAATTTAAAAATGGCGAAACCCCAATAATTCACATAAGTGGAATAAATCTTGAACCTGTAGAAGTACCAAAAGAAGATAAACTATCGGCAAAATTTTATACTAACCAAAAGATTCTAACTGCATCTTCCGTTTTTGCAGGCCTATTATGTGGCCCTCTGGGACTGGCTTTTATAGCGTCCGAGACTGAAACACGTGCAAGAATTTTAACCCCTGCACCTTATAAACCAAAAAATGATTTTGACACCGCAATACCCATACCGTGGCACACAGATAACTCATCCATCGCATCCCCTGAAGAAATTCCAGAATACACGGCTTTGCTATGCGTTCAAAATAATGAAGGTGTAAGCACAAATTTCATTTCCGCTAAAAATATATGGGATTGTTTAAGTGAACATGACAGAAAAATTCTCTCAGAAGCAAACTTTACCTCAATAACTGATAACGG
>CAZOKN010000005.1:17204-53035 GCA_964580525.1 uncultured Rickettsiaceae bacterium | reverse complement strand
GATGTTCATTCAGCACCTTTCCCTATTTTTCGCATAAGCGAAAATGGCAAAAATATAGGAATACAATATTCAGAATTCGGTAACATAAGACCAAATGGCCCACATGCCAAACAATCTTACGAAAACCTTACTAATGTAATTAATTCAATTACCCCTACCAAAATAGCTCTACAAAGTGGAGATTTGCTTGTTCTTAATAACAGTCCATTATTATCAAATGTTATTCACAGTCGTGACGAAATTGTTCAAAACCGACAATCAGAAAATACTAATTTCAGAAGATTAGTTCTACGAACAGATGCAACACCGGGGCGAGAATATTAATGGTAGCTGGGGAGGGACTTGAACCCCCGACCAAGAGATTATGATCCTCCTGCTCTACCTCTGAGCTACCCAGCCAACCTTACTTTTTTTAGGAGCCTCGGGTATATTTATTTTTGACCTAGGTGTCAAGGAGAAAGACAATAATTTAGAACTTTAGAATATAGGAACTTAAGAATTTCTAATATTCATAAGTTCCAAGGTTCTTATCTCTAAAAAACCTGCCTGAAAATATAATCCACATTCTTAGTGTGATAGGTTATATCGAACAATTCTTCTAAGTCTTTTTTAGACAGATTATCAGTAACTTCCTTATCGCTCTTAAGCTCAGCAAGGAAGTCTTTTCCTTGTTCCCAAACCTTCATAGCATTGCGCTGCACAAGCTTATAAGAATCCTCACGGCTAACACCTTTTTGCGTAAGTGCCAAAAGCACGCGCTGCGAGAAAACCAAACCACCAAGTTTGTTAAGATTTTTTTCAATATTTTCAGGATAAATCACCAGATTTTCAATCAAGCCCGTAAGCCTTGCAAGGGCAAAATCCAACGTCACTGTAGCATCCGGGGCAATCATACGCTCAACAGATGAATGTGAAATATCGCGCTCATGCCACAATGCCACATTCTCCAGAGCTGGATTCACATAGCCACGCACAATTCGTGCAAGACCAGTCAGATTTTCTGATAATACAGGATTTCTCTTATGTGGCATGGCAGAACTACCCTTCTGTCCCTTAGAGAAAAACTCCTCCGCTTCCAGAACTTCCGTACGCTGCATATGACGAACTTCTACAGCAATATTTTCAATTGAACTAGCTATAACACCCAGTGTTGCAAAATACATCGCATGGCGATCACGCGGAATCACTTGAGTTGAAACAGGTTCCGAAGAAAGACCAAGCTTCTTCGCTACATATTCCTGCACCGAAGGGTCTATATTAGCATAAGTTCCTACAGCGCCGGAAATCGCACAAGTTGCCACTTCATCACGAGCATTTTTCAAGCGCTCAAGGTTTCTTTTCATTTCAGCGTAAAAACGTGCAAATTTAAGCCCTATGGTAACAGGTTCAGCATGTATACCATGGCTTCTGCCCATACAAACCATGTCTTTCGTTTCAAAAGCACGCTTTTTCAAAGCTGCTAAAAGATTTTCCATATCTTTGATTAATATATCCGAAGCCTGTTTAAGCTGCACGGAAAGACATGTATCAAGCACGTCAGAACTAGTCATTCCCTGATGCACAAAACGACTACTATCGCCTATATAAGTTGCCAGATGAGTTAGAAAAGCAATAACGTCATGCTTTGTCACACGTTCAATTTCGTCAATTTTAGCAATGTCGCTATCATTCCATTCCTTTGGAGCATTTTTCCAAATATTTTCTGCATCTTTTTTAGGAACAACTCCCAGCTTCACCATCGCATCGCAAGCGTGTGCTTCAATCTCAAACCAGATTTTAAATCTGTTTTTAGCTTCCCATATTGCAACCATTTCAGGACGTGAATAGCGTGGTATCATAACGACTTTCCTTATTTTTATAAGGATTCTAACATACACGCTTGTGTAGGGAAATCAAGTAACTAAGCCACCATTTTTTAATTCATTTTTAACCTTTTTTGTGGTATAATGGAACACAGGCAGACAAGTAGTTTAGCTGGAGAATTGTTTTTATGACCGATTTTGAGTTAATGTTACACGATTTTAGGCTTACAACGGCAAAAATCCTATATCACATGCCGGATCACCCTTCTTTGCTTCAAACATATTTATGGCAGGATTACGATAAAAACCCAGATTTCCCCGTTTTAATGAAATTCCTAAATTTCTGGGAAAGAGAGCTTGATGGCAAATTACATTCTGTAACTGTTGAATCATGCCAGCTTATTAAACCTTCCGATTTCAGGGCGGTTAAGCACGAGTTTTTCATAAATTAAAATTAGCATTTTACCATTTTACCATTTTGCTATAGGTTACCTCCAAATTAGTTTGGAGAACTTTGGTGCACATCATAAACGCAATGTTTGGCCGTGGTCTTGGTGGAATTGAACAGGCCTTTATTGATTATTGCGAAGCGCTAAAATTACAAGGCGATAAAGTTACAGCTATAATCCACCCAAAAGCTAAAATACGCCCTGCCCTAGTTAAAGTTAATGTGAATATAATTGAAGTCAAAAATCTCGGCGCATGGGATATTTTTGCTAAAAGCTATTTGCGCAAAATACTAAAACAATTAAATCCTGATGCCGCCATAGCACATGGAAATAGGGCTTTTAACTTACTTAAATCACCCTGCCGTACTACTAAATGCCCGCTAGTGGGAGTAACACATAATTACAACATAAAGCACCTGATTGGCGCTGATGCCATTTTTGCAATCACTGAAGATTTGCGAAAAACTGTTATAAAGGCTGGCCAAATAGAGGCAACAATCTTCAAGATACCAAATATGATTAGATTACTGCCTCAACAACCTGAAATAAAACAATTTAATTCCACGCCAACGATCGGAACTATGGGGCGTTTCATCAAAAAGAAAGGCTTTGATGTTTTTTTACATGCAATCGCTCATCTTAAGAATAGAAATATCAAAATAAAGGCTGTTATTGGTGGCAGTGGAGAAGAAGAATCTGCATTGAAAGAATTGGCCAAAAATTTGGAGATTGAAGATATAATAGAGTTCAAAGGATGGATTCAGAATAAGGAAGAATTATTTGATAATATTGATATTTTCTGCCTAACATCTCTAAGCGAACCATTTGGCATAATATTGTTGGAAGCATTAGCTTTCGGTAAACCAATTATTACCAGCGATGCAGAGGGACCTTCAGAAATAGCTACCAACAATAAAGATGCGCTGATTATAGCAAAAAATGATAGCATGGCTTTAAGCTTGGCTATTGAACAGCTTATAAAAAATCCTGCCGAGGCAAAAAATCTCGCCGTTAATGGCCTTGAAACAGTAAAAAATTATAATATTGAAAATATTGGAAAAAAAATGCATGAGGCATTGGAAAAAATTTCTGCTGGCAAGAACTAATGACTTTCCTCACCATCATATTTATGCTCTTCAGCACATTCATTTTTTTCTGTTCGCAAGCAGCATATATATGCCCATTTTTCTTTCAGTAAAAATCTGCGTTTAAAATAGTATTGTCCTGCAATATACTTGCAGCTACTCAAACCCTTCACAGTGCCTATATAAACCCGCTTAGCACTCTTATCACTCGCTGGATAAAGAAAAAGGACGTTATATTCCTTTTCTTCGGTACGACTCTTCTTCTCATCGCAAGAAAGCAAAGGCAAAGACATAATAACCAGGATTAAAAAACTACATATTTTTTTCAAAGCCACACCTCATTTTTTTATTATACCAGAAATACCTTTCTCTAACAATTAAAGACTATGCAGCTTGCATAATAATATTTCTTTTGATAGTTTACCTCATCATATTCAAATCTAGCGCGGGACAAAAATGTCAGATAATTCAGCTTGCAAAAGTAAAGATTGTTTAAAGAAAATTTCCTTCATATTTAAATTGTTCGAGTGGAAATTAAAGGCAGCAGAATTTTTAAGCCCGCTGGTTAATCTTGGCCTAAGGCTTTGGATGGCAGATGTTTTCTGGAAATCAGCAATTTTAAAATTGCCTTATGGCTTTCTTGGTGTTGGTGAAGGTGATTGGTCAACAACATTATATTTATTTGAAAGCGAACATCCAATTCCCGGCATCCCTCCACACATCGCTGCATTTGTAGGTACAACTTTTGAATTTATCTGCCCTATATTGTTATTCTTTGGTTTCGGCACAAGATTCGCATCTGCTATATTATTCGCTATGTCGCTTAGCATCCAGCTAACATATGAACAAAATATCCAGCATATTTACTGGATGATTTTGTTAACTGTACTAATGTTTTACGGTGCAGGAAAAATATCCCTAGACTACTTCATTAGGAAGAAATTCCTGGCTTGTGAAGATTATAAGGAGGTGGTGGGGAAATAGTGCCACCATCTAATTCTAAATAGATGGCAGCACATAATAAATAAAATAGCAGATTACTGGATAGTACCTTCTTCGCCATCAACACTTTCATCAGTAGGATCAGGAGTAAACCCCTTATTCTTCATGCATTGATTAAAGAAATCAGACCACGCATCGTCACCCGCACTGTTGGTTTTTGATTCAGCTTCTTCATAACAAGCGTCATAGGCTTTGGTGTATTTTTCACCTCGAGTTTCTCCCACAACTTCTCTTGTAGAAGGTGGCGGAACCACAGGAGGAACGTTAGCAGGTTGAACTGCTGGAATAGGAATAGCCATTGCAGAGCAAACCGGCAAGGCACAAGCAAAAAGGCCAGCAACCAAAATATTTTTATTCATAAAAATAAGACCCTCCAAGGTAGAAAAATTAAATCAGTTTTCTATTTACACATCTACTTTAATTCACAAATAAACGCAAATAAATAAAAAAGCCCCATCTTTTCAGGCTGGGGCTTTTATTTTTTGTAAGATTTTATTGCCTTTGTTTGTGTTGTTGCGATCCAAATTCTAAATCTCTTGGTATGAATTTAAGTTCAGATTTACCATCACAAAAAACACTACTACGACGTAATTTCGCAAAATCTATACTTAATTTTTCAAAATCCGTTTCATTAAGGAATATAGAGTGACAACCTCTGCTACTCTGAACATCTTTTGCCTTAGGATTACCATTATCATCTTTTTGAGTATTACTGGCAACGCCAGAGTTTTTTAAATATTCAGAAAAAGCTTTTGCGTCCTCTGTTGTTTGGAAATTCACAGAAATAACTTGCTCTCCTCGTACAGAATCATTTGTTCCATGCATAGATCTGCCATAATTTGCTCCACCGCTTGCAGAAATTGCAATTGGACCTTTTATCTCATAAGAAGATTTGTTAACTAACCCCACAACTCTGCCTTGCATAAATACTTGCGCTACAGAGTTCAAATAAGATTCAGCTATCTCAATATAAGATTCTGAAACTCTTGGGCTTAACACTCCAGCCTTAAATTCTGTACTGTCGGAGGCTTTTTGTCTATGCAATCTTGCTAAAGCAGCAACACTGCCTTCCTTACCTGCATCTGGAATGGGAAAATCATTCACCTCTGATTTTCCTCTAACACTTCTGCCTTTATCCGTAATAAAAGAAAACTGCAAAGTTTCTATATCTCCACCACCACAAAAGGATATCTCTCTTTCATTTTTATTTTTTGTATCAATAACACCATCATTAATTCGTTTTTCAAGACCAAACTCAGTTATAAACCACTGCTTCATTGCTTCGTTGGGAAACAATACAATCCTAGGTTTATCTGGGCTATATGGTAAACATATAGTATCTTCGGTAGAATTTTTCGTAGAAAATTCTCTAAAACCGCGAGCTGATTGTTCTACTGCCTCTATGGCCGCATCCCGCTCAATAGAACTCTCAAATTTAAAACGAATTGCGCCTGCTTCATAACTAACAAAAACATTTTTCTTAGATGTTTGTGATAAAATGCCTTGTGACTTATTTTTCAATATCCCTCGTAAGCTACCACCTTTAATTATCGGACTCCTCACCACAGTACTACTCTTTGGAGGCAATGAAGGGAATGAAGGCAATTTCTCCGCGCTCGAGCTTGGACTTGCTAGCTTACTACTCTCTAATTCACCTTTGCTTTCGCTTTCACTTGGATTTGCTGGTTTCCCCTCCAGCTCATCTCTGCCTTCACTTCCACTAATGGAAACATTTATCTTTTGTTTATATTCCTTTATCTTTTTTTTACCATCCACACCTTCTAATCCTACAGTTCTAACTCCTACAGTTCTAACAAATTTAACAGAGCTAGGTGTCCCTTGCTTATTTTGTTTTCTGGATACTTTATCGTCTTCAGCTCTATCTTTACGAGGACCAATATTCGGTTTTGGAATAACATTAGCCGGATAAGGGGAAGGATCTTTTGAGACAGCTGGCAATACTGGAACAATATCTTCACGTTTTGCAGCTTCCTTTTTCTCTCCCTCAACCAATCTAAGAAATCCGCTTTGAGTCTTTGGTAAACGAGGTTGTGTACTCTCACGTAGTGGCTTTCTTAATTCAACAGCCAAATCCTTGGTTTTGAGTTCCACCGGCTCGAGTATAACTGAATGATTTAAATGCAAAACACTAGCTTTTCCGTTAATAGAACCTCCTATAGAGCTTTCGTTTAAGGTATTAGAAAATAATACTGCTTGGCCAGGTTTGAATTTTGCATATTCGCGACCATCCCGAGATTTAAGGCTAGATTTTTCAAGATAAAAAATATTTGTTCGTTCTTCCACATCAGACAATTTAACATCATCTATATTGCTATCTGGCTTTCTAGCCCACAATTTCAAAAAAATATCCCGCTGTATCTGGTCTTCAAAAATAAATTTAAAACCATTTTTAAGATTACCATTTTTATCTGTAAACGTACCATCTTCAATCTTAAGGGTTTTACAATATTCCCCCTTAGGCATTTCCACTACTAGAGACTTTTCTTCTTTATTAAGCTTTAATTCAAACTTTCTTCCATCTAAATTTTCTGTGTAACCACACTTCAAACGATTGCTTTTATCTTTGTCAGACAAGACTTCTTCTAATCCAAATAAATCTTTAAATTTAGCTAAAATATCCTTATTTGGAAAATCCAAAGCACAAATCTTTTTATCAGGATTTTGCTTACTAGCATTAACAATCATTGGAATAAACAATGATTTACCTTCAAGCCCTATCTGCCCTTCTTGCATACCAATAGCAGATAAAACTTCCCTAGCCACATCTTCAGATGCTAAATTAATTCTTAGGAAATTTTTATATTTTTTTCCATCAATTATCTTTTTTCCCTCAACCCAAGTAAAACCTGCTGTTATTTCTTCACTTTGTTGTTTTTCTGATTTAGCCGAACTCTGAGGATGTGGCACAGATGAAGGCTTTTTAGGTTGTACAACCCAGGAAGTTTTAGGTTGAGATTTAGGTGGATTAATCCAAGAGGGAAGACCTACCGGAGGAACATTTACAGTTTTTTTATCTTTTTCAACATTTTCTCTGCTCATACATCACTCCTTTAAGAGACAAATCAACTAATAATAATAAAAATAACAATTTTTCAATTTTGGACGGTTATTGTAACGATCGATATCGCACAAGTCAAGAGCCATTCCTATAAATCAAATAGTTATAGCTGCTTAGTGACAAAAAACTTCAACTAAAAGTTATTTCAGCCTATCAGACAAAAATGCCAGCGACATGATTTTGTAAGCAAGTTTAGCTGCCAAGAAATCACATGAATGGAGATTTTCCTTAGGCGCAAGCTCGTTAACATCCGCGCCAACAAACCGGCAAACCTTGCTTGCTTCAGTTAGGATATCAATAACATCTTCCCAGAAAACCCCACCAGGCTCAGGTGTGCCAGTTGCAGGCATAAGGCTCGCGTCAAAACCATCCACATCGAATGTAACATATACAGGTTTAAAACGAAGATGCGATATTATCTCTTTGATATCCCAGCGTTTTCTATCGCGACCCCAATATATATGTATACGATTGCGATTAGCTTCGAGGAACGGGATTTCACTGGCAGAAATATTTCTGATGCCAATTGAAACCAGACCAATATTTTCATAATCTAAACAACGGCGAAGCGCCGCAGCGTGAGAATAATGCTCACCTTCATAACCATCACGCAAATCCGCATGCGCATCAAAATGCAGCAAAACCAGGTCTTTATATTTTTCCGCGAATGGGCGTATAGCACCTGCAGTTATTGAATGTTCGCCACCAAAAACCATTGGAAACTTTCCGTCTTCCAAAACAGTGCGCACAGTATTTTCTAACTGCTCAAGCGCTTTATCTATCTTTTTATCTATCTTCGGCTCTTTCAGCGTAACAACATTCATGTGTTTATAAGGCTCGCACCAAAGCTGATCATCAAACAATTCTACCTCATGGGACGCTGCTATCATTGCTTGTGGGCCTTGCGCAGTACCCCCGCCATAGCTTACAGATGCCTCAAGACCGAAAGGTATAACTACCGCTTTTGCATCTTCATAAGAAACGCTATCCTCTTCCTCAAGACCTAAAAATCCTTCCTGCTGCGGCATTATGGCAAAACTGCTTTTCTTCATTTTTTTGCTTCCTTCTTTCGTATTTTAAACCTTTCCGTCAAATCATTGATTGCAAGATGTGTTGCAAGCTCGCCATGCTTCCGCATCCATTCCGGCAAACACACAGGCACAGCTAATATTCCATCTTCAACCAGCGGAGAAAGGCTATGTACATCATCCGTTGTAAGTTTTCCAGAAAATAATATCGCCATTTCGCGCAAATCACCCTTGTGCATGGCCTTCTTCAAAAAACCTTCAACTTCAAACAAGCCACGCAAGTAGACTATATCCTTCATAAATACAATGCCGCCCTTTGGATGACCACCACGGAATATACGCATCGCAGAATAATAACTCTCTTCACTATTTTGCCCATGGTCGCAAAAAAACCTGAACAAATCTATAAGATTTGCGCCTGACAAAGCCATATCCACAGCAATAATGCGCAACGCTATCCTTTTTAGACGCGCCAGATCGATTGAATAAGTTATATATTCAGAAAAAGTCGCCAGACCTTCTTGGGTTGCTGTTGTGCGTGGTGAAGAATAGCCCAGTGATTTTAGAAGCGGCTGCCTGCGGCCGTTGATATAAGTCAGTGTATGCACACCAACTTCATGATGCAAAAGCTGACCAACATCTGCATCTGAAAACATTGCGTCAGCACGCACTTTTACATAATCCGGCCCTGCCGACGCGCGCGCTGTGATATTTTCATCAACCGAAACCGTAACGGACTCAGACAAGCCAGGAATAACATCTTTGATTTTTTCCTGCAATATATCACGCAATTGAACAGCGCTATATGGCGTCGCTACAAATTTATCCTGCTCAACTTTATTATATTTTTCAGCAACATGTAGAAAATAACGCGCTATTTGAACATAATTCCGATTATAATATTCCAGCGTTTCATCTGTGCTGCCGTATAATTCTTTCGATAAATCAGTAACTGTACTTGTACCGGCATTTTGCAAGATATTATACGCCACTAAATAGCTTCTGGCATTTTCACGTATAAAGCTAATTGCTGGGTGGTTTTCGTGCTCTAAAGCAGCCACAAATTCCGAAAGGACAGATATTTTTTCACCATAGTTGCCTTTTGTATAAACCACTTCCGGCAGAACTAATTTTTTTCTTTCAACACTTTCAAGAAATTGCTTTTGCGCGGCCATAGGCCAGCTGAGAGGTGTGAGGAACTGAAAGTCCCTTATTACTGAAACCAACTTTTCATCTAGTGAACGAATATAAGAGACATCTATTTTTGTCATTATTCCCTGGTTTTATCGAAAACTATAAAAAGGGCACGCAAGCTATGAAGTTCAAAAGCAACCAGGAAACTGCCTTCCATTCCCAAAGGAGAGAAGGCGTTACCCAATTATCTTTATTTTTCAATATATAAAAATTATTCTTTATCAAACAAAGTAGCGTACTTTCTCTTTTTACGCTCTTTCCAGTATCCTCTGTGATAAGCATCGCTTGCCAACAAAGGTACAACGCTTGTAGCTTCAGCATAAACCATTTGCTCATAAGCAATATCAACCTTGCCCCAAGAGCATGCTTCTTTAAGCGTAGAGCTTGAGCAAGCGCCATCACGTGAATCAGCAACAGTAATCTGAACAGCATATTTATGCATTTCAACTTCTTCGCCAAGAATTTCAGCGCACACAACAGTGTCCTGCACGAAGTTCTTAGGAACGCCACCACCAATCATCAACAAGCCAGTAGTACCAGCTTTAATCTTGATGTCCGTAAGTTCACGGAAGTCAGCTATAGAGTCAATTGTCAGGTGCTTCTTAGGATTTTTAACCTGATGCAAAACCAAACCAAAGCCGGCAGAAGAATCTGTAAATGCCGGGCAGAAGATAGGAACATCATGCTCATAAGCAAGCTGCACCAATGAATCTTTTTTCTTAGCATTTCCTTCAGACAACCAACGCCCCATCTCTTTAATAAACTCACGTGAGCTATAAGGACGCTTTTCAAGGCTTTGAGCTATTTCAAAAATAGTTTTGTCGCAAGCTTGTAAATCTTCTTCATCAATGTAAGTGTCGTAAATACGATCGATATACAAATCTCTCAGCTGGCGGTCATCAACAAAAGGACTGCCTTGATAATGCTTGAAACCCATAGCTTCAAAGAAATCCATATCAACAATGCTGGCACCAGTAGAAACTATAGCATCCACCATGTTATTTTTAATCATGTCCGCATAAACCTTCATGCAGCCTGCCGCAGAAGTAGAACCTGCCAAAGTCAATATTACCGAGCATGTTTTATCTTTCAACATGCGGTTATATATTTCAGTTGCACGTGCAAGGTCACGCGCAGTGAATGACATGTGATCCATGCTGTCGATTATAGGGCGTGCATCAAAAGACGTGATGTCTATGTGCTTCACTTCCCTGCTCAACAATTTATCTTTTTGGCTTGAAGCAGCCGATTCTTTTTGCTTTTTTACTGCAGTCATTTCTTTTCTCACTAATTAATTGTTAAGGCCCTAAGCGGCTATAATTTCCAATGGCTCATTAGAGATAAGATCATCATCATAAAGAGTCATCAACGGATCATCATCCACAAAAACAACACCCTCTTCATGGCCAAAGCCATTAAAACGAGTTGCCAGCGTCCTGCCGTATGCGCCTATTTGGCCAATTTCTATATAATCGCCTTCGCTCACGCCCTCAGGCAAATAGAACGGACCTTTCATAAAGTCAAGCGAATCGCATGTTGGACCATAAAAACAATATGGTATCAGGTTAGAAGGATCTGTCGCCCTTCCCTTCACCAACCTAACCGGGAAAATGAAATTCGGCGTTCCGGCATCAAAAAGACTGCCATAAGTGCCATCATTTATATAAAGAGCGTCGTCCTTACGAAGCTCAACACGCACAACAACTGAAGTGCTTTCCGCAACAATAGCCCTACCCGGCTCGCAGAAAAGCTCCATATTGCCTTTACTGTTTATAATCTCAAATTCTTCTCTGATGGCATCAAAATACTCGCCCAACGGAGAAGGCATCATACCAGGATATATAGACGGAAAGCCACCGCCCACATTAAAATAATCCACTACCACGCCGGAGCTTTTTATAACTTTTGCCACCATACGCATAGCAATTCTATAAGCATCAGGATTCATGCACTGCGAACCTACGTGGAAACAAACGCCCACTTTGCTGGCGTATTTGTTAACTTTTTTCAGCAATGGTTTAGCCTGCTGCAAATTAACACCGAATTTATCAGCAAGATTAAGCTCTGCATAAGTGTTAGGAATAGCCATACGCACAAACAAGCTAAGGTCTTGAGCTTTGTCTGTCTCTTCATAAATTTTTTCTAATTCGTCAATGCTATCCAATGAGAAATTTCTCACCCCATGCTCAAAATAAGCTTCTCTTATTGAGTTACGGGATTTAACCGGATGCATAAAATATAGTTTAGCCTTTTTTTGGTGCTTTCTAACTCTACGTATTTCCTCTATAGAGGCTACATCAAACGAAGAAACGCCAAGCTCCTTAAGGGAAGCTAGCACATGATCTTCAGGATTGGTTTTCACCGCGTAAAGTATATTGCCAGCGAAATTCTTCTTAAAGAATTTAACAGACCGCTCAATAGACTTGGGACGGAAAACGAAGAAAGCATTGTCTGGTGACTCACTTACTAGGGAAGAAATATTCGATAATTTCTTTTTCATTTCTGACAACCCCACCCAAAAAAAGGTTAACAATTAAAAAAACGAAGAGGCTCCATATAACATTTTTTTCTATTAAGAAACAAAAATATGCACCCTGAGTCAAATTTCTTACAAGTAATTTTTATTTTGTAAAATATTTTCTTATTTTATCCACAGTTTTCCATAACTTAGCTTGATAAAATATAAAATAAATCCAGCACGAATATCACCAATGCCACATTACTATTAATAGTGCAAGAAAAAATTTTATCTACAATGAATAGATATAGATTGCCTAACCTATAACTAAGTAAATTTAGTATGTTCCGGCTATCAAAAAATAATAGACCATCTTCAATTTTTATATTTTTATACTTTCCATCTGAAATTTAGACGATTTTTTAGATAAAGAATCCAATGGAATTATCATTTTTAACAAAATCGCACTTTATTTGAAAAACACTCTTGCAAAAGAAATTGTTTTGCGTATTATGCGGCTACCTTTTTTGGCTTAGAAGCGGGTGTAGCTCAGTGGTAGAGTACAACCTTGCCAAGGTTGGTGTCGAGGGTTCGACTCCCTTCACCCGCTCCAATTCTCTCATTATATATCAAGCAATTCTTTGCATGTAGCTTCACTGCCAAGCTACTGATTTACCTGAGTATCACTATTGCCAGCTGCTTGCTTTACAGCATCAATAACAATCTGCTTAGACAATAATTCAGGCAAGACTTTGCCGTTAGGCAGCCCTGGACCATAAACTGCATAAAAAGGTATACCAGCGCGATTATTTTTCTTTAAATACATTTCAATATCGCCATCTTTATTTGTCCAGTCAGCAAGCATGGCAACCACATCAAGTTGCATGAATTGTTTTTGCACATCATCACTTTCTAAAATCAACAATTTATTGACCTTGCAAGTCAGACACCAATCTGCCGTAACATCAACAAAAACAACCTTACCATGCTCCACAAGTGATTTTATATCATCCTCAACAAATGGCTCCCACAGGTTGCCTTCTGCCGCCATAACACTTGCGCTATCAATATTAGAAACCTTCAATGGCAAAACAAACGCCAAAACAACAATGGATACTAATATTAGCAGTTTTATTTTTTTCTCAGCCAAAAATTTTAGATGATTAGCCGCCCAAAGCTTCAGTAATTTAGCTATAATCAAAGCAAGTAAAACCAGCGCTGCCGTTTTTCCAAGCTGATCTGACAAAACCCATATTAGCCAAACTGCAGTTGCAGCAAGCATTGTGCCTAATATTTTTTTCAATTTAATCATCCAAATGCCCGGCTTTGGCATTTTACTCACTAGTCCTGGAAAAACAGCCAGCATAATATATGGCATAGCCATACCAAAACCCATTGCTAGGAAAGTGGAGATTATTTCGATATAACCTCTAGTTAGTGCAAATCCCACCGCTGTTCCCAAAAAAGGAGCTGTGCATGGAGTTGCTAGAATAGTTGCAAAAACACCTGTAAGGAATTCACTAAAAAAATGATGCCTATCATTTTTTTGCATATTTATAGAACCTATGAATTCGGGAATTCCTACTTCAAACAAGCCCCACATATTTGCTGCAAAAAATGTCAGCACAACTACCAAACCTATTATAAATACAGGCTCTTGAAACTGAAATCCCCAACCTACATTCATGCCAATATTTTTTAGAATTAAAACCAGAATTGCCAATGCCAGGAATGAAAATATTATGCCAAGCGCAGTGATTAAAAAACTACCGGCAATATACCCTCTAGATTTTCCGCCGGTTTTTATAATTCCCAACAGTTTTATTGAAAGCACCGGCAACACACATGGCATAACATTTAATATCATACCGCCTAAAAATCCAAATAGCAGGATCAGCAAAAGACTTTCGCCATTTTGAATCGTTTTTACCTTCATTGCACTAACATCATGCGCCATCCCAAAATCTGAACTTTTTATCTTTTTTTCAATAGCAACATCACCATTAACCAGTGTGATTTTAAATTCGCGGCCATCAAGAGATTTATTGTCAGACAAAAAGCCTATTTTAAATACAGCTTCCAGAGCATTACCAGCTTCATTCTGATTTATTTCAGGATTATAAAATGACAATCCCTCACCACCTTCAACAAAAAGTGTGGGGTTGGTAAATTTACCCATATTGTCTTTGGCGAAAACCTGGATAAATTCTTCACCTTTATCATTCTTACCCAAATTAATCTCTTCAATATTTATGCCATTATTTCCGTTTTCAGCCGGAATTTTTTTCAAAGCAGATTTTACAAAATCCATATCCTGAACAGAAGAATAAGAAGCCGGAACTGCAAGTTCTATATTTGTAGATTCAGGAATACAGATATCGTTGCAAATGGCATAATTAACGCTAACAACAATGTTGGTTTGCGCACTTTTATCCTTAACATCAACTAATACAGGCAATACAACATTACCTTCATAGCTATAACTTTCTGAGGTGAAATCATCTGATATTTTTAGCCTGGTTCTTTCAGGTGCTGGCCACAAAACCTGAGTATTAGCAATATTCGTAGAATCTTGCCAATCCAATGTCGGAGGAAAACCAACATCACCAGGAGTGCGCCAATAGATATGCCAGCCCGGCTTTAGATCGTAATGAAGGCCAAGATATAATTTCCCGTCATCGCCATAACCACCGGCTATCAACTCCAATTTTCCCTGATCAGTTACATATGGTGTAGAGGTCACAGCCTTGGCTGAGCCAGCAAAACAAACCATAAGAAAGCTAGCTAATGCAATTAATCTGAATTTCATAAAATTCCTTTATAAACTGCTATCATAATTCAAACATAAGTTGATACATAATACCCCCTAAAAACAAAAAATCAGTATTAATTTTCTTATATATTTTTGACAGCCTTGATTGTTTAGCTTTTCTAGACTAAAAGAGGGCTGAATCATTTTATAAATCATTAGGAGAAAAACATGTCAGCAGTTGCTAAAAAACTAGAAGAACTTAACATAGATTTACCAAAGGCTTCAAAGCCTGCCGCAAACTATATCCCTTACACAATCAGCGGTAATCAGGTTATAATCTCTGGCCAGATACCTTTCGTAAACGGCAGTGTTGAAGGACAAGTTGGTAAGCTTGGTCAAAATTATTCAATTGAACAAGGCAAAAAAGTTGCCAGAGTTTGTGCTATAAACGTGCTTTCACAATTAAAAGAAGCTTGCAATGGCGACTTAAGCAAAGCAAGATGCCTGCGCCTTGGTGTGTTTGTTAATTCAACACCTGATTTTACTGAGCATCCTGCTGTTGCCAATGGCGCTTCAGATCTTATAGCTGAAGTTTTCGGTGAAAACGGTAAGCATGCAAGAGCTGCTGTTGGTGTTGCAGCACTACCTTTTGGTGTTGCTGTTGAAGTTGAAGCTACTTTTGAATTGATTAAGTAATTTTATTACTTGTAAAACCCCGTAATATAACATTGCGGGGTTTTATCTAAAAAAATCACATTGCCAACACTTTAAAAACCTTCTTACCCATACAATATATATACTATAAGATAAAAATGTTCTTAGGCAGCTTTATGGGAAATATAGAAAAATCATTACAAAACAACTATTTACAAGGGCAGCTTCTAGTAGCAACTCCTCTTATAAAAGATTCATGTTTTGAAAAAGCAGTGATTTATATTTGCAGTCACGACGAAAATGGCGCGATGGGAATATTGATAAACCATGTCCTTGGGGATCTTACATGCACAGATATATTTAGCCAGCTAGATATAGAAAATCCTAAAACAGATATTTCACCGCCTATTCACTTCGGTGGCCCAGTTGAATCATCAAAAGGTTTTATTCTTCACACTGCCGACTATTCATGTCAGGACACAAAAAACCTGCAAGGCAACATATCCATAACTTCAACCATCGATGTACTTAAAGACATAGCTTCTGGTAAAGGACCAGGAAAAAGCATTATAGCGCTCGGCTGTGCAGGATGGTCACCAGGACAACTTGAAAATGAGATAAGACAAAATTCTTGGATAAACGTTCCTGCAAATGAAAATTTAATATTTAACATGGAAAACCGGAGGAAATGGTCCGAGTCAGCAAAAACACTTGGTGTCGACTTGATGAAATACTCCACCAGCGTTGGTAACGCCTAGCTATTATTCTTCAACACATCGTCAAAATCCAACCTGCTGCTAATAAGTGCTAGGATGTAAGGCATGAGAGGAACTGTTTTTTCGTAACCTCGAGCAGCTATATGCTCAAGCAATTTTTGTTTGAAGACGGTACTACCATGCTTTTCTTTGCCACCTTCCGCTAATATAAATTTTATTACCAAGTAAATTGCCTGGTTACAACTCAAAGGCAACTTCGCACGCTTACATAAAGATTCGAGTGCTGTAGGATTTTTATCCCTTACTAATGTTCTAGCATTTATTAGCGGTATGCCAGAGACAATAGCGCTACTTGCCTCGAAAAATTCCAAGTCTCCTTCACAAATAGATCTTATTATTATTGAATGTGTTAGCCTATTTTCTTTTTGTAATTGTTTAGCAAGCTGTTCAGCTTTATTGAGACGCCCCATTTCCTGCGAACCAATATTCTCATCTGCAATTGGATTATCTAAAATACCAAGCGTGGCCCTCTCTGTGGCAACAGACATTATTTCATCAATACGCTTAACAGAAAGTTTATACTGCATCTGCAATTTTTCTTTCAATGGACCAGAAACCATATTTATCATTTTTTCGGCTATTGAAACTGGCAGATTGCCTCTGTGTACAAGGGCTTGTATTATACCGCCATTATTTTTAAATTCCCCCAATACAACATCATACCCTTCCTCTGCTATCTGAGAAGTTTTGTTATCTACAAGGGTTATAACAACTTCCTTATCACGAGTGTGAATCAACGCAGAAGAAACATTATCAGAAATATCTTTCCTCTTGGCGATAGCCGAAAGTTTAGAGAGTTGCTTAGTGCTTTTAATAATTTCTATTAAATCTTCTTCTGTTAAAACAGAACAAAATTCAAGAATAGGAATTGCAACATCATCTTCATCTTTTGCAAGGCCAAGTGCAATATCATGCGGCATCTTTGGATTGCTTTTCAAACACTCTGACACAGTTTTTCTAACTATAATTTCAGCATCTTTTGCTAGCAATCTAACTATTTCGAAAGCCGTAGCAAGCTCGCTTTCGTCAAAAACTCCATCATTTAGATATTCGGCAACTTTCACAGCTATAGTCTGCCTAACTTCTGGCAAAGGCACTTTCTTCAACATTTGCGCATCAGACAATACAGACATAAACCCTCCTACCTAAAAGAAACGTTACATAAATTGTAACGACAGATTTGCTTTTAAATTTTATTAAAATAAGATTAAAAACAAAACCTTTACCAACAATTAAAATGCCACACCAAGCAATATATTTCAATTGAAAGTTGCGTCAAGTGCAAAAGATACAACACATACAACCCCGCATCTCGTGTTAATAACTTTTTCGAATTCACTTTATATTTGCATTTATAGGCCTTGCTATTTATAAGGAATGATACTCTTTCGTTTATTATGGAGATTGTTTTGAGCAAAAAAATATATAAATCAGCAACTCATGCCCTAGACGGCATTTTGAAAAATAATATGACGATCATGGCCGGTGGTTTTGGTCTTTGCGGTATTCCTGAAAATTGTATTTTCACAATAAGGGATTCAGGCGTTAATGGTCTAACCATAATCAGTAATAATTGCGGTGTGGATGATTTCGGTTTAGGAATCATGCTAAAAACCCGTCAGATTAAAAAAATGATTTCTTCTTATGTTGGCGAAAATAAAATTTTCGAAAAACAATTTTTAGACGGCGATCTTGAATTAGAATTAAATCCACAAGGCACACTAGCCGAGCGCATTCGTGCAGGCGGTGCAGGCATACCTGCTTTTTTCACTAAAACAGGTGTTGGCACAGTTTTGGCTGATGGCAAAGAAGTTCGCGAGTTTAATGGCGAAGAATATGTTATGGAAAAATCTTTATTTGCTGACCTTGCCATTGTGCGCGCATGGAAAGCTGATAAGGCTGGAAATTTAATTTACCGCAAAACTGCCCGTAATTTCAACCCAATGATGGCAACTGCCGCAAAAATCACAGTTGCAGAAGTTGAAGAAATTGTTGAAATTGGCGATATCGATCCTGATGAAGTGCATACACCAGGCGTTTTCGTGCAGAGAGTTTTCAAAGCTGATAAGCTGGAAAAAAGAATAGAACAAAGAACAACTAGTGAAGCGGCGTAGGGAGTTTATTATGGTTTGGTCACCTGAAGAAATGTGCAAAATTGCAGCAAAAGAATTAGAAGATGGTTTTTATGTTAACCTGGGCATCGGCATGCCAACAAAGGTTGCGAATTATATTCCATCTGACATCACAGTAACTTTGCAAAGTGAAAATGGATTGCTAGGCCTTGGCCCCTTCCCTACTGAAGATAAAATTGACGCTGATTTGATAAATGCTGGAAAACAAACCGTTACAGCCCTTGAAGGCAGCAGCTTTTTTGATAGCGCAACTTCTTTTGGAATGATTCGCGGTGGGCATATTGATCTTTCAATATTGGGAGCGCTAGAAGTTTCTGAAAATGGCGATTTAGCTAATTGGATGGTTCCTGGCAAAATGGTTAAAGGTCCTGGTGGAGCTATGGATCTGGTTGCAGGAGTAAAAAGAGTTATTGTGCTTATGGCACACACTACAAAAACCGGCGAATCTAAAGTCTTAAAAAAATGCTCATTGCCTTTAACCGGCAAAGCTGTTGTAGACAGAATTATAACTGAACTTGCCGTGTTTGATATAACACCTGAGGGAATGGTTTTAATCGACCATGCGCCAGATGTTTCATTGCAAGAAGTTAAGGACAAGACCGAAGCAACGTTTAAAGTGTCTTCATCTCTACAAGCAAAAATTGCTAAGTCGGCTTAGTTTAAAAAATATTTCTCTTAAGATTCTCGACCCAAACCGTCATCATCTGTGGTTATGACGAATATTTGCGCAACAAAATTATACACTATATCCAAAAGATTTTATGAACAATCCAAATTAATTCGGCTATGTAAAATTATTTTAATAAAACTCCTATAACATTTTAATTATATTTTATTATAATTTATGGTGTTTTATGAAGTCGTTTGTAAATTCTCTACCTAAAACCCTTCTAACAAAAAATCAAAGACTCTATTCCGATTTAAATGCAAAACAGGTTTTAATTGGCCGTATTATAAATCCTGATACTCCTTATATAGATGGGCCTGCAACTGTTTTCATTAATGGACTTAGATCATCTATTATATATAATGGCGAACTAGGAGTATCCTGGCTTGCTGAAATATCCGGTATAAGAGGAACTCTTACTGATTGCTATTCAAAGAGAGATGAATATAGCCAAAACCCTGAACACACACCCATTCTTGAATCATTGGAAGATTCTAACAAAAAATTCCCAAGATTTGAACGCAGCAAATTTATAAAAGAACTTGTAATAAAATATCTCCTTAGTCATCCCAATCTTATCCCTCATAATGAAACAGAAAACGTAGCACCTTGTCTAAAAACTCTTGGCCTTTTTATAACTGCTCCAGGAGTAATAGAATCTAAAGAATTTAAACAAATTGAAAACTTTCTCTCAAAAGAACTTGGAATTACAAATCCTCCAGTTCGTATATATAATCCAGATTCAGGAGGCTTAGGAGAGTTATTAAAATCCGGCGAGATAACACCACTTAGAGAAGCTACAAGCATTCAAGAAGTTTTACCATTTATTCAAAATAAAATACCAAAAGAATTAGTAGAACGATATTCATCATCACAAAAATTTTTCAAAAAAAATACGCCACCTACTCATCTTCTTCATCCATTCTTGTCAAACATTCCAGCAAACACTGGCAATGGGCGATTTTGATATGCCACTATAAGAAAATATAGTTGATAAGTTTAGGTATAAAAACCTGAAGGGATTTTTTGAATTATTACTTTACTACCAGCTTTGCCAGCCTCTCAGCCGCGTCCGGCACTCCAAGCTCAAAAGCATTAACCGCCATTTTCTTTAATAAATCCTGATTCTCAGCAAGCCTTAGAATTGATTTATTAAGCATTTCTGGAGTTAAAATCTTTTGTGAAAAAACAATTGCCCCACCAAATTTTTCAAGAGCAAGCGCATTTACCATCTGATGATCTTCCGCTGCATACATATAAGGAATTAATATTGATGGTCGCCCAGCAACCATAAGCTCAGCCAGAGTGGAAGCCCCTGCCCGCGCTATTACAATATGAGATGACGCAAGCCTTGCCGGCACATCTTCAAAAAACGGAGCAAGCTCAGCATTGATGCCACCTTTATCATAAATGCCTTTTACCTTTGCTAAATCTTCTTTTCTACATTGTTGATCAAGCCTAATTTTTGTCCTAATGTTTTCAGGCAAAAGCATTATCGCCTGAGGGACCACATCACTAAAAAAACTTGTTCCTTGTGAACCGCCAACAACAAGGATATGCAGATGTCCGTCATCGTCAATTCCTGAATAAGGAAAATCTTTTATCGCTTTAATAGCAGGTCGCACAGGATTTCCTGTAAGCACAACTTTAGCTAAATCAGATTTTCTAATACCTTGCGTATTGGTAAAAGATGTAGCAATTAGTTTTGTAAACGGTGCCAATATCCTATTAACTTTTCCCATTAAAGCGTTCTGCTCATGGATTATTGTTTTTTTTCTGAGGCTCACAGCTGCAAGCATTGTAGGGAAAGATGGATAGCCACCAAAACCAACCACAACATCCGCCTGAAGGATTTTTATATGTTTTCGTGCCTGAGCAAAACCAATGGCTATTGCCATAATTGCATTAATTTTTGCTGCAAAACCACCACTTGTCGAAGCCGATTGTATAGTTCTGATTTCCATTTTCTCAGGAGTATAAGCACGCTTTTGATAGCGTTTATCTGTTATTAGCGTTACTTTATGTCCGGATTTTATAAGCTCAACTGCTAAAGATTCGGCCGGAAAGATATGTCCACCAGTGCCACCTGCGGCCAACACTACATTTAACTTACCTGTCATACAATCCTACAATACTAAATTATCTGGTCTTACAATATAACCAAAACGTTTTTTTGTTAAGCCCAACATCATACCCATAGCAATTGATATAGCCATAACAGAAGAACCACCATAGCTTATAAACGGTAGAGTCATTCCCTTTGTTGGTAAAATATTAAGTGCTACTCCCATATTTATCACTGACTGAGTACCAAACTGCATCAACAATCCGGAGACGGCGTAAATAAAAAATAATTCCGTTTCATCGAGCATTCGCCTCATCCCTCGCAAAACCACAAAAGCATACATACTAACCACGAATATACAAGCAATTGCCCCCAACTCTTCACCTATTACTGCAAATATAAAATCCGTATGGCAGTCGGGTAAATGCTGTTTCACAACACCTTCGCCAGGACCACGACCAATTATTCCTCCACTATCAAAGGCTTCCAATGATTTTTTAACTTGATAGTTTGCACCTTTATCAGCATTACCGATAAAATTATCAATACGGTGTGAAACATGTGGAAAAAATAAATAAGCTATAATTAACGAAAAAATTCCACCAACAACAATTCCCGAAACCCAGAACATAGACATTCCAGCAATAAACAACTGCCCAGCCCAAACTGCGGTTACCACAACAAACATACCAAAATCCGGCTGCATTATTAACAGAGAGGCCAGCAATCCATATAGTATTAGCGAGATCTGAAAACCTTTAAAACCTGGCCTAGTTTTACCTTCAGACAACATCCATGCCGTCACCACAATGAAAAAAGGTTTCATAAATTCAGATGGTTGCAAGGAAAACCCAAACACGGATATCCATCTTTTTGCACCATTGGTGGAAGCACCAAATAATAGCACAGCAATCAATAAAATAATACCAACTGAAAAGCCAATCGTTGCCATACGCCTTATCGCTATAGGCGAAAGCAAAGATATGCCAAACATTAAAAATAAACTAACTGTAAGAAAAAATAATTGCCTACGCACAAAATAAAAACTATCAAAACCAATACGCTCAGCAATAGCAGGGCTAGCTGTTGCCACCATCATTGCGCCAAAACACATTATTAGCAGCATCGCACCAAGCGCAAGCCTATCAATAGTCCACCACCATGTAGTTATAAGATTTTTATTTTCGCGATCAAATTTCATAAATTTTATCTACTATCTACCAGCTTTTTCACCATTTCGCAGAATGCATTGCCACGCACCTCAAAATTTGGCCATTGATCAAAAGATGCACATGCAGGAGATAGCAAAACAACAGGCTTTTGGTTTTTATTTTTTAGTGCGTCTGCCTGCGCTTCTGCAAATGCTTTATCTAATGTTTCGCATTTTTTATATTCTATTTTACCATCAATTGTTTTCGCAAATTCATCCTGCGCTTTGCCTATTAAATAAGCTTGTTTTATTTTTGGAAAAAATTCATCTAAAGATTCAATACCACCATCTTTTGCCATGCCACCAGCAATCCAGTATATATTATCGAATGTAACTAATGCTTTAGATGCTGCCTCTGCGTTAGTCGCCTTACTATCATTAACAAATCTTACGCCTTCAATTTCTGCAACATACTGCATACGATGAGGTAAACCCCCAAATGTTTTTATAGCTTCAACAACTTTTTTTGCATAAATACCAACTGCAAGTGCTGCGCAGTAAGCCATCGCAATATTCTGCGCATTATGCTTCCCTGGCAGACGTTTTAAATATCCAAGCTCAAATTTTGACTTGGTAAAATAATTATCGTAAATAACCCCGTTTAAAACAGCTACACCTTTCTCAAGTTTCTTATCAGTAGAAACTCCTATCAAATTGCTGATTTTTCCGGCCTTCCTAAGCTTTTCATAAACTTCTTCGCAATATTCATCCTCAAGACCAATAATTGCAGTATCTCCAGCTCCCTGATTTTCAAAAATATGGCTCTTGGCTTTTACATAGCCTTCCATATCACCATGTCTGTCAATATGGTCAGGGGTAACGTTTAAAAGTATGGAAACATTAAAATGAGTTTTATCTATTAAATCGAGTTGATAAGAAGACATTTCAACAACGTAATAACCAGCGCCACCAAGCATATCAAGATCAAGCACAGGAACACCTATGTTCCCACCCACTGCCGATTTAACTGCACATTCTTTTAATATATGTCCGGTAAGAGCTGTGGTTGTAGATTTGCCATTAGTGCCAGTTATACCAATAAATTTGGCCTGTTTTTGTGCATTATAAAGTAACTCAATATCACAAACTATAGGACAACCAGCCGCTTTTGCTAAATCAACAACGTAATGTGGTTTTGGATGAGTGAATGGCACGCCTGGGCTTAAAACCAATAAAGATACTTCTTTCCAGTTATAATCATTGGGATTTTTTACAGTAACATTCGGAAGTTTTTTTTCTCCCAGAGATTTTACTGCTGCATCGCCATCATCAAAAGCAAAAACCTCTGCGCCAGCTTTTTGTAAGGCATTTATTGTCGATAATCCCGCTTTTCCTAAACCAAAAACAGCAACGGTTTTTCCTTTTAAAAACGCAACATCAATCACAAATCTTACCTTAATTTCAACGTTGAAAGACCTATCAGAGCAAAGATAATAGCTATTATCCAAAATCTTATAACAACAGTAGATTCCGACCACCCTTTCTTCTCAAAATGATGGTGTATAGGAGCCATAGCAAAAAAGCGTTTTCCACCAGTAAATTTAAAATAATAAACCTGGATTATCACAGAAATTGCTTCCATAACAAACAAACCACCTATTATAGAAAGTACAATTTCATGTTTGGTTATAACGCTTATTACTCCAAGAGAACCACCCAAGGCAAGACTACCAGTGTCACCCATAAAAACTTTTGCCGGTGGGGCATTAAACCATAAAAAACCTAAACCGGCACCTATCAAGGCCGTACAGAAAATTACCAATTCGCCAGTTCCTGGAACTGCAATAATTTGTAAATAGCTAGAAAATTGTGAATTACCAACTAAGTAACTTATCAAACCAAAACACGCAGTTGCTATCATGATTGGACCTATAGCAAGACCATCCAAACCGTCAGTTAAATTAACTGCATTTGATGCACCAATCATAACAACCATAACAAACGGTATGTAAAACAAGCCAAGATCTATAACAAGATCCTTTAAGAACGGAACTGATAAATGCGACGCCTGACCTTGCGCCGCAACTTTCTGAATACAAACTGCCGCTACAAAAGATATAGCTATCTGCGCTAATATTTTTAATTTTCCTGAAACGCCTTTGGTATTTTTTTTCGTTACTTTCAAATAATCATCAACAAATCCCAAAACGCCAAAACCGGCAGTAACAAACAGAACTATCCATACATAACTATTTTTTAAATCTGCCCACAGCAATGTAGAAACAAACATTGAAAATAAAATCATCAGACCGCCCATAGTAGGCGTGCCTTTTTTTGACATATGACTTTGCGGACCATCAGTTCTGATAGGCTGCCCTTCATTTTGTTTCTTTTTTAGCCATGCAATAATTTTTGGCCCAATGACAAAGCTAATCAAAAGAGCAGTTAAAACTGCACCCATACTTCTGAAAGTTATATAGCGAAATAAATTTAGAAATTTATAATCTTCTATTAGTGGAACAAGTAAGCTATACAGCATTTTTTTTCTGACCTTCTTGTAAGATATGGTTCAACACATTTTCCATTTTCATTCCCCTGGATCCCTTAATCAAAACGATATCGCCTTCTTTAAGGTTGGCAAAAGCAACAGGGGCTAAAACTTGCGAGCTTGATTCAAAACCACCACGCATTGATTCAGCACAGGAATCATATAAACTCTTTATTATCGTACCAGCAGCAAATAACACATCTATGTCGTTATCCACCAGTTTTTTTTGCAAAGCTGCATGCATTTGGGAAGCATCATCGCCAAGCTCAAACATATCGCCCAAAATAGCGACCGCCCTCCCCCCACAATGTTTTTTTACACCACCCAAAACTTTCAGCGCTGCAGAAACAGAAGCCGGGCTGGCATTATAACAATCATCAATTATTGTTATACCGTTTAAATGATAACGTTTGCCACGACCATCTTTTGCAGAAAAATTTTCAAATTGTTTTGCCGCTTTTTTTATATCTCCACCAACAGAATCTATTGCAGCCAAAACAGCCAATGAGTTTAAAGCTTGGTGCTCACCCGCTATACCAATTTTATAAGTTAATTCTCTATCTTTACAAACTACTTTAACTTCTCCACCTTCAAGAGAGTCTTTATATTCCAATAACTTAAAATCAGATTTTTGTGCTCGACCAAAACAAAATTTTCTTTCAATTCCTTTGCTAGCAGCAAGAGCTTTTAGCTTTTCGAAATGTGGATTATCTCTGTTTAAAATAACCGCACCACCTGTTTTAACACCATCAAAAATTTCTGCTTTTGCATCTGCAATTTGCTCAACAGATTCAAAATATTGTAAATGCACCGCTTCAACAGTTGTGATAATAGCAACATCAGGCTGCGCCAAAACTGACAAAGGCGAAATTTCTCCAGGATGATTCATACCAAGTTCAAACACGCAGTAATTTGTGTCTTTTACAACGCGACTCATACTTAGCGGCAAACCATAATGATTATTAAGATTTCCTTCAGTGTAATAAACCCTGCCCTGCCCGCTTAAAGCAGCCGCCAACATTTCCTTGGTACTAGTTTTACCAACGCTACCAGTTACTGCGATAACCTTCGCCTTCATACGCTCTCTGCTAAATTTAGCTAAATCCCATAGAGCTTCGGTAGTATCTTCAACAACAAGCAATGGAGCATCTTGCGCAACATCTTCAGGAACAAAATTTACAATCGCAGCCGCAGCGCCTTTTTCCAAAGCACTTGCTACATATTTGTGCCCATCCTGGTTTTCACCAATAATAGCAATAAACAAATCACCTTTTTGGATTTTTCGGCTATCGATACAAACGCCACTTGCCTGCCAATTTTTTGTACTGCTGCCTCCAGTTGCCTGTTCCGCATCATTACTATCCCATATAATTTCAGGCATTTTTTCCTCTTATTTTTTCCATCACTTCTTTTGATACAACAACATCATCAAAAGGAAAAGTATCATTTCCTACAGTTTGGGTTTTTTCGTGCCCTTTACCTGCTATCAATAAACTATCGCCTTTTTGTAGAAGCGAAATTGCTTTTTCAATTGCTTTATGCCTATCGCCAATTTCTTCAGCATTTTTACATGCAGCTAATATTTCTTTTCTTATAGTTTCAGGCTTTTCGCTACGCGGATTGTCATCTGTTACAATTACATTATCCGCAAATTTAAAAGCTACCTCACCCATAAGAGGACGCTTACCTTTATCCCTGTCACCACCACAACCAAACACCACCCATAATTTACCTTTCGTGTGCGGACGCAAAACTTTTATAGCTTTTTCAAGAGCATCTGGCGTGTGGGCATAATCAACAAATACAGAAGAAGGAAAAGATGGAACCATAACTTTTTCCATACGACCAGGTACACAAGTAATGTGCGGTATAGCAGCAACCGCTTCATCGACATTACAACCAGAAGCTAAAACCATCGCCAATGCACATAAAATATTATAAGCCTGAAATTCGCCTATTAAATGGGTATTTATGTTATAAACCTTTCCTAATATTTCAAAAGATATCTGTTGACCATCAGATGTGGGCACTATCTTAAAAATATCTATATAATTTCGCTGCTTATCTTTACCATATAATCCATAAGAGATGATTTTATGATGACGCTTTTTACATATCTCAGCAATTTTGGAATATTCAGGTACATCAGCATTTAAAACTGCAACGCCGCCATCCTCCATAACTTCATCAAAAAGCCTTAGTTTGGCTTGTAGGTAATTTTCAAAAGTGCCGTGATAATCCAAATGATCGCGCGTTAAATTACTAAACGCCGCAACTTTTACCTTCACACCATCAAGGCGATATTGACTAAGCCCATGGCTTGATGCTTCCATCGCAAGATGTGTGATGCCAGAATCAGCAAGTTTTGCCAAAGATTCATGCAACTTTACAGGATCAGGCGTGGTAAGTGATGCACCAGAATTATCAAATTTGACTTTGTCGTTATAAATACCAACAGTGCCTATACTAGCCGATTCTTTGCCAAGGTTTTTCCAAATTTCACGACAAAAATGTACTGTTGATGTTTTTCCGTTTGTGCCTGTAACTGCAGCAATAACTTCAGGCTGTTTATCATAAAATTCTGCAGCAATAAGACTAAATACACGGCGTGGATTCTCATGTTTAATCAAACATACCGAATCTGGAACTGCGATATCAGAATCAATATCACATAATATAACTCTGGCGCCGGATTTAATTGCCGAACCAATAAACTGTCCACCATCTGCGTTAGCACCCTTCATAGCGCCAAAAAGAAAATCTTCTCCCACTTTTCTTGAATCAATTGCAATGCCGGTAATTTCAAGATCCTTGAATTTTTCTTCAATTTTTACAGAAGGAATTTTACTAAAAATCTTCTGCAGTCGGAGTGTTTTCCTCTTCAGACTTGTGCTCATAATCATACCAGAACTCTTTTCTAATTTTAGCATCGTTAGCATCTACAGGCATAACACCCAAAATCGGGGATATCCTTTCAATAATTTCCTTAACTGCAGGAGCAGCAACCATTCCTCCTGTCGCAAATCCACCAGTTTTTTTATTACCAACCGGCTGGTCAACCATCGCAAACACAACATATTTTGGCTTGTTCATAGGAAATGCACCTATAAAGGAAGATATAAGAGATTTAGTATTATATTTTCCATTATCAGGTTTATCTGCCGTTCCAGTTTTTCCGCCAACCAGATATCCCTCTGCGTCAGCTTTATCACCAGTTCCATGCTCAACTACCAACCGTAATAATTTTCTTATCCTATCAGATGTAAGTTTACTTACAACTCTATCTCCTTTTATACGCGCAGGGTCGCCTTGTTTTAAAATAGTCGCTTTATGAAGAATACCACCATTAACTAATGCCGCTGTTGCTCTTATAACGTGAATTGGAGTTACAGCAATTCCATGCCCATACGATATGGTCATAGAACTTATTTTACTCCATTTTGAAGGATATAAAGGCCCCGCAACTTCAGGTAATTCAATATCAAGACCACTTAGTAAACCAAGTCGATGTAAAAATTGTCTCTGCGATTCGGCCCCAACATCTAAAGCAATTTTTACAGAACCTATATTCGACGAATACATAAATATTTCAGGAATAGTTAATCTACCCTTTTTTGGGTGAAAATCCTTAATAAAGAATCTTCCTATATGTATAGGCTCAGAAACATCATAACTGCCTTTCATATCAATAGCACCGAGCTCAAAACCTAATGCCATATTGAATGTTTTAAATGTTGATCCCATTTCATAAACAGCAGAAGTTGCACGATTAAACTTTGATTCAGGAGATGATACGCCAGGATCATTAGGATCAAAATCAGGAAAGCTGGCTAAAGAAATAACTTCGCCAGTGTTGGCATCCATAACTATCGCAGTTCCACCTTGCGCTTTAAATTCAGAAATAGTATTTGCCAAAACTTCATGCACAACGCTTTGTGCACGTATATCCACAGAAAGCCTTAGTGGCTCATCAGTTCCTTCAGATGAATTTTTACCCTTAAGATACGAATCAAAACCTTTTTCAATTCCAGCAAGACCATTACCATCAATTCCTACAAAACCAAGAACATGTGACAAAAGATTTTTATAAGGATAAACCCTTCTATCTTCGCTTTTAAAATAAAGGCCGGGTATACCTAAAGCATTAACTTTATACTGATCATCAGGTGTTAAATTTCTTTTTATCCACACAAAATTTTTATCAGATGCCAACTTTTCCTTTAGCGAATCAGCTTTCATTTCAGGAAAAACTGTTATAATCTTTTTTACCGCTTCATTAACATCCAAAAGAACCTTAGGATTCGCGTATAAAGATGCAGTAGAAAGATTAACTGCCAGCAAGATGCCATTTCTATCAACTATATCAGCACGAGTTTTTACGTATTCACCCTGCTCTCCCAAATCCTCCTCACTAGCATTTGAAGAAACATCAGTATTACCGCCTATAATTGATAAATCTAAAACTCTGATAGATAACACACAAAATGCCAAAGCAAACATTGCTATAACAACAACTAATCTGCCTTTACTAATTTTTATAGCTTCTGGGGTTGCAGTGCCTATTTTGATAACCTTAACGTCGCTCTCCACTTCGGGCTCGTTGTGAGAGAATGACATCTAGTATCTCCTTAAGCTAGACAATATAGGCTTTAATGTTGGAGTTACAGAAGGAGTTTTACTATCTTGCGAAGCAAGCATATATTGAGACTTCATATCATCCATATTTTTAACCTGTGCTACAGTGGCATAATGCATACCAAGATATGCATCAGCAAGACGCTTTATTCTCTCAGGCTGATTTAAATAAGCCCACTCAGCATTTAGTACATTCACTTCTTCTTTTGTTTCCAGTAATTGTCTGTTTATTTCGGACAGATCTTTTCTCAAGTTCTGCACCTTATGCTTAACCTGGAATAATCCAATTATGTTAAGCGCCAAAACAATCAATACTAAAAAAACTACATGTTTTCTCATTTTATTCCTTTTTAAACGTTAGTTCTGATAGCGGCTCTTAGCTTTGCTGATCTGGAACGAACGTTTTCGTTAACTTCATTTTCACCCGGAATTACCGGCTTTTTCGTAAGCAATTTTAAAGTATTTTTATCCTCAACTTGCTCATCCGGGGAAAACGGTACGTGGCGCGATATACCAGCATGTTTTCCACTTTTCAAGTTAAAGAATTCTTTAACTATAGAATCTTCTAAAGAATGGAAGGTAATAACGACAAGCCTGCCTTCAGGAAGCAATATCCTTTCTGCCGCTTCAATAGCCTTTTTAAGCTCACCAAGCTCGTCGTTCACCCATATCCTAAGCGCCTGAAATGTACGCGTAGCAGGATCCAATTGATCTTTAGAAGCTCTTACAACCGAACGTACAATATCCGCCAATCTCTTGGTGGTAGTTATCGGTTCTATAGCTCTCGCCTCAACTATGGCTCTTGCAACTCTGCGCGATTTATGTTCGCCACCTAATTTATAAATTATATTTGCAAGTTCCCGCTCAGACGAATTATTAACAACATATGCAGCATCAGGCCCATTATCGCTCATTCTCATGTCTAGAGGGCCGTCTTTCATAAAAGAAAATCCTCTTTCAGCAGTGTCGATTTGCATGGATGAAACACCGATATCAAGTACAACGCCATTAACACCAGAAATTCCTGCTTCCTTAAGAAGCTCTTCCATCTCACTAAATCTACCCAGCAAAAGTTCAATCCTACCTGGAAATTCTTTCTGCAAATCCTTTGCAAGCTCCTTGACGCTGGGGTCACGGTCAATCGCATAAACTTTGCAGTCTGCTTTTTCAAGCAATGCGCGACTATAACCACCAGCACCAAAAGTACCATCAACATAAACTTCACCGTCACACGGAGCCATATACTCTGTCATCTCATTTAATAAGACAGGTATATGACGCGGAAATGATATCATCACTTATCACTCCCTCTAGTGTCACGAGAAGCCAATCTCAGGCTTGCACGCTCCCTTTTGGCAAGGTCTTTAGCCTTACCAGCGTAAACCTCAAATGCTTTAGGCTCCCATATTTCAAATGTAGCCCCTTTTCCCACAAAAACAGCCTGTTCACTTATTCCTGCTTCTTCCATAAGATTCTCAGGCAACATAACGCGACCTTCGCTATCAAATGGCAACTGCATACTACCCCCAAGAATAGTCGCAGCAAAAGCATCTCTTTGATCTGAATAAGGATCCAAACTATCAATGCTCTCACTCAATCTTTCAATTCTGTCCATGCCACAAGCTTCTATGCAACCATTGACGAAAGATGAGTAAACAATAATTCCTTTATAATCTTCCTTTGAGAGCGCAGTACGGAAATTGGCAGGAACGGAAACCCGTCCTTTTTTATCCACCTTATTTACATATGTAGATAAAAACAAAGCCATTCAAAATCCTCAACCTCTCAAATTATTTAGCGCTTCGAAACCGGCGTCCCCCTTGCCTACCTGACTTAAGAGGGAACCAGATTACTTTTAACAGCACCCGCCCATATTTTCCCTTACCGCCAATTTCCACCTACCTGCTGGGCATTTTTGGTAATTTATGGGATAACATGGGTTTATATGGTAAATTTACTTTAAATAATGGGATACGTCAAGCATTGTTTGGGAAAAATATATTTTCATCCCAGAAACACTCTGAATTCGTTGAGTTTATTTAATTTTATGAGGTTGCCGCATAGCGGGCAAAAGATGTTAATTTAGCGATTTATAAAATTTATAGGAAGAAATAGTAAATTTCTGATTATTGAGCGTTTATTTAAGTTAAGCCGCCTGCAATTCAACACTAAAACAGCTACCTTTTCCCTCTTCGCTTCTAACTTTTATATCACCATTATGTGCCACGCATATGGATTTAACTATAGATAAGCCAAGACCTGTACCACCAAGTTCGCGTGACCGGGCTTTGTCCGCACGATAAAAACGTTCAAAAATTTTAGATATTTCCGTGTTGGCAATTCCTATGCCATTATCTGCTACTTCAATAATAGCCTTTTTATTATCAGCAAAAATTTTCAAAGAAATATTACCGCCAATTGGAGTATATTTTATAGCATTATCGAGAAGATTAACTATAACCTGTTTTATGCGCGAGGGATCCGCCTCAACAATAACTTCTGAATATGCTTCGCATGATACTGTAATATTTTTTTCATCTGCTAACAGACGCATTTGCTCTAAAGTTACTTTGGCAAGCTCAGAAATATCAAAAGAAGTTATATTCATTCGAGCTTCTCCAGCATCAAGCCTTGAAATAGCCAGCAACCCTTCCGTTATTGAGGTAAGCCTATTGGTTTCCTCTAAGACCGTGCCAATCCTATCCTGGATATTTTTTTGCATATGAGAATCCATAATTATTGATTCCAACTCACCCCTCATTACAGTAAGTGGCGTGCGAAGCTCATGCGAAGCATCCGCAGAAAAACGACTTGCCTGCTGGTATGACTGCTCCATTCTACTAATCATTCTGTTTAGCGTATTAGATAGATGCTCTATATTATCTCCAGTTTGTACAATAGGTAGGCGATTCTGTAGATTTTTAAGGGAAATTTCCTCTGCAGCAATTCTCATTTTTTCTACAGGCTGCAGGGAATTTTTTACCAATAAATATCCACCTCCCGCAGTTATAAAAATAACAAATGGCAGTCCCACAAATAAAGCCAACAATAAAGCGTTAAGAGTATCCTGAATGCTCTCGGTATTTTCGCCAACTTCAATAATAAATTTGACCCCATTCGAAGTAACAAAAGGCGAAGTAAGAATTACAAGACTGGCATCATTATCAATTTTCCATTTTCTCATGGAAGACGAGGTCACTTCACCTTTAAAATCTGGTATTTCTGCAGGATTAAATAGCTCATTTTTTGGTAATCCAGATATGTAAAAAATATTTCCATTATCATATTTGATACGCATAAAGCGACTATTTTCTTCGGTAGAAAAAATGGTTTTAATTTCATTTATGGTAAATTTTTCGCCACGCTCGTTCAAGAAAGAAAGTATCCCCCTCCCCAAAAGAATGGTTCGTCTTGTTAACGCATTTGTTAGAGAGCTATAAAGGTGGGATTGTAGCCCTTTATAGGTGTATGCACCAAAACCAATGCACACAACTATCACAAGGCACGTATACCAGCTAATAAGGCGAAAGTGTATTGAGCGAAGATTCATTACTGTTCACTATTTAAACTATAACCAATGCCCCTAACTGTTCTAATCAATTTATGATTGTGGTCATCATCTATTTTGCTACGTAATTGTCTAATATAGACATCGACAATGTTAGTCAGTCCTTCAAAGCTCTGATCCCAAACATGCTCTATAATCATTGTACGCGAAAGAACACGTCCAGAATTTATGGCCAAATATTCAAGAAGACCATATTCTTTTGTGCTCAATTCAATCTTTTTCCCTGCACGCTTTACCTGCCGCGATGGCCTATTTATTTCAAGATCACCTATACTTATTAAATTATCACTAAATAAATTTCCACGCTTCAATAGTGATTTCACCCTCACCTGCAATTCTGCAAACGCAAATGGCTTAGTTAAATAATCATCAGCCCCGGCGTTAAAATGCTCAACTTTTTCAGATATAGAATCACGCGCTGTAAGCATTAGCACAGGTACTTGCTGCCCTTTTCCACGAATTAATTTTAGTAATTCTGTTCCACTCATGTTGGGCAGCATAATATCCATTATAACTAAATCGTAGCCATAATGTGCCGTAAATTCTAGGCCACTTTTTCCATCAACCGCTTCATCAACAGAAAAACCCTCAGCCTTTAAGCCACGAGTTACAAAATTTCTTACTTTCTCTTCGTCTTCAACAAGCAATATTTTCATATTATTACGATGCTTTTTTATTTGTTTTCACAGTTATTTGATAAGTGACCATAAAAACGACTCATGTTCAAGCTATTATATATTTATGAAAAAAATTTAATCTACGTCTAATGGAGTTCTAATACATAAAAACTAATCTTGCGATTGTAATTAATTAGTCAAAAGATTTTAGTACATTATGAAAGTTCAACACACTTTATATTCACACAAAGATTATCTAGCCGCAGTAAAAGAGTTTACTGAAATAAATAGAATGGACATTGCTAATGCCCTGTGCATCGAGGCGTTAGTTAATTTTCCTAAGTGTGTTGCACTTAATTATTATATGGCATTCTTTGAACATAAGGGTGGTAATACAGAAAATGCTCTAACCTATGCTAATAGAGTAACACAGCTTTACAACTCAAATAAAATAGCAAAGGAAAATTTAAGTTATTTAAATGATATAGGTATAATATTTTTTTTTTAATTTGTTGTCTTTTTTGCTTTTTTAGAACTTAAATATTACGATATAGCAAAACAATGTTTTGAAGCTTTCTTACAACAAGATCCTGGAAATTACACAGCTATATATAACATGGCACAACTTTTCATAAATTTGCGTGAGTATGAAAAAGCCCTCGATTGGTTTCTAAAAGGAGCAGAAATCTACCAAAGTTCAGATTTACTTTTAAATATTGGCATCGCTTTATGCCATACAAGAAAAATAAACGAGGCTGAACCATATTTGCAAAAATCTATTAAATTAAATCCAAATGATTGGAGACCTTATCATAACTTAGGATGCATCTCTCAAGAGAAAGGTAAATTTGAAGAAGCAATTGAATATTTCATTAAGTCTATTGAAAAATCTTGGGGACAGGGTGAGTCTTACTTTGGTCTTAGCGAAATATCAGATTATATAGAAAATAGTCAAAAATTAGTAAATCAAATAGGCTCCATTTTAGAAAACGGAGCAATAGACAAAAAAACTAAAATCAATTTAAATTTCGCACTAGGCAACATACATAATGCACGTAAGGAATATGATATTGCTTTATCTTGCTATAATATAGCCAATGAACTAAAAATGGACTCTTCTACATTTGATATCTCAAGCTATAAATCCGCATTAGAAAGATTTCCAAAAACATTCACTAAATCATTCTTAGACGAAAAGAGAGAAATAGCTAGCCAATCTACACTACCTGCTTTCATAGTTGGCATGCCACGCTCTGGCACAACACTTGTTGAGCACATCCTAACTTCTCATTCTCAGATTAACAGCATTGGAGAAACTGCAAATATTTGTAATCTTTATAAGTTCATATCACAAAAAGAAGTAACTCTTTCTGACGGTTTGAAGATTATAAATTTCCCTGAAGTAGCAAAATATTACACAGATTCAGAAATAAAATATTTTTCTGATCATTACCTACAGATGATAAAATCTGAGAAAAAAGATGCGTTAAAAATCTTTGATAAAATGCCTGAAAACGCTTTTAATATTGGTTTTATAAAACTTATATTTCCCAATGCCACAATAATAAACTGCAAGCGCCATCCTTTAGATATCATTATATCAATGTTTTCTAGTAACTTTGCGATTACCAACTTCCCAAATAGTTTGGAAGTTATAATTCAGTACTATAAATATTATTCCGCAATAATGAAATACTGGCAGTCATTTTTTCCAAATGAAATATACAACAATTACTACGAAGAATTGGTCTATAAACAGGATGAGAGAAGTCGTGATTTAATAAAATTCTGTAATCTCGATTGGGAAGATCAATGTCTCCATTTTTATAAAAATGAAAAACCCGCCTTCACCGCTAGTAAATTGCAGGTTAAACAACCTATGTATAAAAATTCTGTGTTTAGGTGGAAAAATTATGAATCTTACCTTGATGAAGCAAAGGAATTATTACGAGAAGAAATAACTGAATATGAAAATGAAATAACTACGCGTGTACCTGAGCTTAGAAACTTGTTAATAGCATCTAATAAAATTATTTAACACCACCGCCAAGTCATTGTGTGTTGTAGTTTGCACCACAACACACACTGATAAACTTAGAATGCCAATTGCCAACCGGCTGTTAATCTATAATCAGTTTCCGGCTGTGGACCATCAAAACGCTCATATAGC
>CAZOKN010000005.1:10962-17194 GCA_964580525.1 uncultured Rickettsiaceae bacterium | reverse complement strand
GACCAAACTCTACGGATAGCCTTTGGTTTAATAGCTGTTCTCCTGTCAGAATATTTAATCCAACATTCGCCATTACACGCTCTCCAGCCTGGCCATCAGGATTTGCGCCAGCTATAGAAGTAAGCGGAAGCTTTCTATCGCGACCTGATACATCATCCCAAGCTTCACCTTCCAATCTAAATGATAGGCTTGCATAATCAGTCATATCACGCGCAATCCAGCTTGTAGCCGTATATTTGTTACCTTGACGATAACCTTCGTTATTTTTGCCGACACGTATATAGTTTATTGTCTGCGCTCCCCATGACCAATCAAGCGATTTACCTGTGTAAGTTGCACCGAGAATCGGGTCAAACGTACCACTGCCAAATTGCATGTTATAAGGAAGGTTATACTCATTGTTATGATGATCAAGAAATTTAGCATCACTATCCCCTGTAGGAAGGCTAACTCCAATATTTAGATGTGCTTTATTTTCTATATTTCCGTTTTTGGAATTATAGATAGAATAAAGACCAGTCACCTCAGTATCACCAAACCCTTCTACTTCGTGTGTGTGCATATGCCCACCACCATGGCTTGATGCGTGCAACATATCCATTTGCATATATTGCGGCATTATCATGAGTGTAAGATTTTCATTTACACCATACATAATTTCGAACATGTGCATTTCCATAGACATATTAAGCGGCACTTCACCATAGCGCGACATTAAGCTAGCAGGAGTAACACTATTTGAACCATCTTTATTGCCAGAAAAGCTGGTATATTCATATTTATAACCAATCATCCAGCTACCAGCATCATGGAGATGGTCACCCATCACTCCAATTGGCGCATGGTCGCTAGCTGCGCGATTATCTGCAAGAGAAGTTGTTGCAAGCATAGAAAATATAAAGAATGAGCAAATGCTCATACCCGATGATTTAGACATAAGTTTTCCTTTGTTTATTTAAATATTTTTAAATGAGAATTTTTATTAGCTAACAAAGAAAAAAGGTGGGGCGCGGGTTTTTATATCAGCGCTTATACTTAGAGGAGATGGGGTATAATTATAAAATGAATAAAGAATTGTTGCCGAATTGAATGAATAAACTGATGTAAGCAGAACACCCTGCCCTGATAATACAGTGCTCGGCACATGCGATGCTATATAGCAGAGAGGACATTTATAATGGTCTGATGGTATATGTTGTTTTTCTTGTTCTAACTCTGCAATCTTTACCCATTTAAATCCATTGCCGGTACATATAAGAATTTTTCCGCCAAATAATTCGGATATAGTTTTAGTGGCTTCACTTGGGGTAGGACTATAGACAGCAAAAAACGGCGTCATCGTGCTTATTACAAACACAACAAGCGTTAGAAACAAAATATATCTATTCCTTAAGTTTTGCATGCATGGATAGATAGTTCAGTTGCGATGAGAAAACAACTTAAAAATTATTGATTGTGTAAGCAATTATCAAGAAAGCGTTATGTACTCACTTTAAGATTTTGTCTATTAGCAATAAATAACCACAATAAAAAGGGATTAAAAATATCAACGAATAAATTGACAAGTTAATTATAAAAAAATAAATTTTTTTTAATCTATAGGCTCAACTAATCACTCGGAAGATAAACTTTATGAAAGAACACGATGTTAAATTAACTGACCTTGTTGATTTGAATGAGCCAAATTTAAGAATAATAAGCGAGATATCCTACCTTGAAGGAAAGGAATACGAGGATTTTGTAACATTAGTCAATAGCAATATAGCAAAAATACATGAGCAAACAGAACAATTTAATATTAAATGGGAGGAGATACAAAAAGAGGCAAAACATAAATTAACGAAAGATCAAGATCATCAAAGTGATGATTCAAATGCTTTCTGGAAATACATGAAAGATTCTAGCGAAATTTATTCTGGAATTAGCCAAGATTTTGAGTACTATAATGACTTGGTCGAAATCGAAAGAGACATAAATAACAAAGATGAGCGATATAAAGCCAAAGTAGCAAAGATAGCAAACGAGGCCCCTCAAATAGGGTTTATAATCTTATTAAATTCTGCAATTCGTCATGGAATTCCCGAGCTTGTAAAGAGCTTGCTGGATAGCAAAGAACAAATAGAACAAATAGACCTGGATGACGCCTTACGCTTCAACGCTGCTTGTGGAGATTTTGATGGGAGATGCATAAGAATAGCAAATATACTACTTGAAAAGGGAGCTAACCCTGCCGCAGAAAATTCTGTAGAGGTTAACGCTGTAACTATTGCAAAAAACATTTGGTCTATAGGGATATGCGAATATTCTTATTCTGGCAAAAGAATTAATACGAGTCAGCGACATGAACCGCTAGGATCCGGCATTTTTTTTGCTAAAGGACTCCTGGAGGAATATGGCCGTGCTGCTATGGCTACCTTGCTGCATGAAAGGCATCGGGCGCAGGAAAAAGAAACGCTGGAAGAAAAGCTTGATAAAGTTAGAAAAGCAAAAGAAGATTCGAAAAAGGAAAAACCTACCTTTTCTCCAAGCCTTAATGCCTTAATACAAACCGCCAGAAAAGGAGACGATGAGGGAGCAAAAAAACAAATATTAGAACAAAAAGACGTTATAGAAAAAAAGATAGAGTCTGATAAGCAGGAAATTGAGCATTTAAAAGAGGAAGAAGCAATATTAGAAGAAAAGAAAAAGGAAAATGACGCAAGTTCATTAATGATAAAAAAATATGCAAATCAGTTTCTTTCTTCGTTGCAAAAAGCAAAAGATTCCACAACCAATAGCACTAAAGAAAAGTATGACACTGATATAAAAAATGCAATAGACAGAGCAAACAAAGACAAAGATCAATTAGAAAAAGAATTACAAAGAGTCCGGGAAGAAAAAGCTAGAGCAGAAAAAGAACATAGAGAAGAAGTATCTTTTTTTAGAGACTTCGTTAGCAAGAAATTGGATAAACAAGCGAAAAAACTGGAAAAAATAGACTCTACAACAACAAAAACACTGAATAACACCGAAGAAATCAAGCAAATCGTTCAGTCACTCAGTGCCAGTTTAACAGAATATCATCTTACTCAGTTGCAGGCGCAGGAAAAGACCACAAAAGATTTAAAGGCAGCTAAAAAAGAACTTACAAAAGCAATTGCAAAGGCAACGGCCGAACAAACTGAGGAAGCCAAAACAGTACAACAAAATGCTGAAAAAAAACATAAGTCTTTGAAGAGACAGCTTACCACAATCAAAAGCGACATTGCAGATGTAAAGCAAATGCAGGATGAATTCGGTGATAACCTTGAAAAAATGCATGACGATATAAAGAGCATATTCGCAACCTTAAAAGAGTTAAAAGGCCAAATAGCAAGTAGCCGCAATGAAAAACAGGAAGCACTAAAAAAATTGAATGAAACCAGTGGCATGGAATTATTCAAGCTTGCAATTGAACGAAACCTTTTACTCATGCTTGAAAGAAACGCAGATATAGCTTCCGGAGACAAACAAAAAACAGATAAAGCTAAAGGCGTGATGGACCTAGCCGACGACGCATGGGAAAAGGCTAAGGACGTAACTGATACTTTCACAAAAGCACTATCTTCAAACCCTTACACGGCAATAGCCGCTGCTAGTATAGGTTTAATAGCAAATATCGCATTTAAAATTAAAGACAAACACGACCAGCACGCTGCAAAAAAGAAGAGCGATACTATAAAAATGGCTGATCTTGATAATATGTTTCAGGAAATAGCCGAAGATCTTTCTCATAAATACAGAAACATAATTGAAGGTGGCTATTTAACAAGACGCGGTGTTATAAAAACAAGTGAAGTTGCTGTCGGAATTCTTTTTAAGCACATAGGTTCTAAAGAATTCAGAAGTAAAATTGCAACCGAAGATGCTGCAGTAAAACTGCCAAAAAGCGATATAACTAACATGCTCCTTGACAGAATTGAAACACCAGGCGTAACCGCAGGGCACCGTTCTGAAAAATTGGCATATTCTAAAAAAAATAAAGAATCCGATCTAACAGAAAAAGGAGATCAACTAAGACAAAAACATGGGAAGAAAAGACACCTCAGAGCAAGCCATTATTTAAGTTCAGAAGCTTTGATACAGAATGGATATAGGGTTGAAGTTCACAGAAAACACGAAAATAATACTATTTTCGTACATCCTAATCAAGATACAGAGAAAACCCTTCCATTACCAATTGCTTATTTTGAAAAAGCAGGTTCTAAGGACCGCATAGGCGGTGCTGAATTTAAGAGCGCAGAATATTCTGCAACTGACGTTCATGAAGACACAAAGAAATATCTGACAGGCAAAACGTCTCTATCTCAGGCAAACCCACCTACAAGCCGATCATTGCGAATTCCTGAAAAGAAAGCCACCTCAGATCCTACAGCCCCGAAAAACTGGCAACAAATGTTGCAACAAGAAAAAGAGGGACGGAAAAAAGCCGAGCAGGAAACTAAATCATTACGCAAGGAGTTAGACAGATTAAAAACTAACTCTAAATCTGAAAGCAATATAAGAGCACTTATGTCACAAACAACAAGCGTCATTCCTGTAAAAGCACGTTCGGGAATAAAGTTAACCAATAAAACAGAAGGAATAGAGGTTCGCCTGCAGTTTAAAACCAAGGATGGATTTGATGAAGCCGTCAGGATTTTTGGTCCGTACAGGAAAAATGACGGAGAGCGTGAGGGACAGAATAATTCGAAATATTACGTTTATCATGCTATAGTAGATTCTGCCACAGCCGCAACCTTACAACAGGAAAAGCTAGAGAAAAAATAGCCTGTTAATCAGGCTTAATTTGGAATATTATCAATATGATCTGATAATAAATAAATTTGAATTTCAAATTTCAGATAACCCATTGATTTATAATGGTGGGCGATAGTTGATGATTTGCGAACAAAATACATTGCCAAAATCATTATTTTCAGCACACAAATAAATCAGTTCCATGCCTTTAAATAAATACCTATTCCCTCTCCTGAGACCTATTCCTCGGATGTAAATTTTGCGGAGAAGTTTTTCCTGCATTTTCCCACTTAGAATAACCATCAGGACGTGGGTTTGTATATGACGGAGCAGAAGGAATTCCACCAAAGTTTTTCATATTATCATTGCTTGACCAACTTTGTGGATTTTGGGTTCTATTCCTCCCCATCATCCCCATTTCTGTATAACGGTGAATCTCCTCTCTGCTATCTTCAGAAGATGATATTTCTACAGGGATTTCTTCTGGAGGTTGGTAGCTTTTGTAACTATGAGTTAATTCCAAAGCTTGTCCTACCTGTCCCTGATAGTTATCTAGGTTTGAAAGCTTAATAGGATTTAGCGTTGCTTTCTTAAACTCCTCAGGAAAAGATTGAACATACCCCTCATCTTTATGAAAAATCATTATAACAGGCTGCATCAACGCAAAATTACGATTTTCATTCCAGGCCTGTTCATAAGCATTTCTTTGTAGCTCGGCCATTTTTTTCGGTGGCAGAACAGGTATTTTATCTGTAATACCTCTTTGGTTAAATATACCGCCCCCCATAACTGGAAAATAAAGCTGTGTATTTGCAGGATATTCTATAACATTCGCCACTGCCAAAAAACATTTTTTCAGATCTTCAATATAAAGAGCATCGTTAAACACTCCATTTTCAATAATATACTTATCTGATCTAGCCTGAGGCCCAGCAGACAAGACCACTTCACTAATACCTTTTTCAAGCAATTCCCCGGCAACCGGAACTTTTTTGGCAGTACCAAACGGTATTGTTTTATTTTCTCCAAAGGCTTGAGTATAGGGTCCTTTCACCCATTTTTTACCACATGCCGTGTGAAAGCCGCCATTTAAGCCACCTTTGTGTAAAGAGAAAATACCTGATTTCAAATCCTCATTAATAGGATTAACAATCACTATTTTTTTACCAACAGGACGGTCAGAAGGGTTAAGCAGATTGCCAATTTGCAACAGCTTGCTAATATCAGGATATATTACTTGAGGTGAAATTTTTGCAGGATGCTGTCCAGGCGGAAAACCCTGTTGCGTAATGATTTTTGGATCTAAAGAAAAAACAGGTTGTACGTGACTTTCTGCTACTACAGGAAAACTAGGTTGCACAAAACCTGGCTCAACAGGCAGGACAGGATTATTACCTTCCATAGGGAATTTAACATACCCTTTCGCTTGTGCTGGAATATTAGCTCCTATTGGTTGAGGCATTTTGGAATCCAC
>CAZOKN010000005.1:4186-10952 GCA_964580525.1 uncultured Rickettsiaceae bacterium | reverse complement strand
CACAGGAGGCTCTATTACCTTAGCAGAAAACACAGAAGATTTTTTTGCTAGAATTTCTGTATTAGGCGCTAAAGTTGGAGCCTCTAAATTTCCAGGAAGAGGTTCATAATGCTCTCCCGGTACATTACCAATCACTGGTGCAGGTTGTTTTTTCACTGAAATGGGAATTGGCAGTTTTCTTCCTGAACGAGGATTAGGCGGAGACTTAACAAACTTTGCAGATTTTGCCAGATCATTTTGGGCTTCCTTGTAATAGTTATCAAGCGCTTGTTTCAGGCCGTCACCCCTTTCACCCAAAAATCCCAACAAATTAGCCATTTGTCCTTGGCTATGAATTTTAAGCATCTCCTGCAACAATGGATCTCGATTTTGTTTTTCAGAAGCCACCAATGGAAGATATAAATCTCTTATTACACTGTTTATTGAAGAAGTTATTCCTCGGTAATTCGACATATTGTCCATAACTGGCGAAATAAAAATCCTTTCATGGTATTTATTACGTGCACTTGCCTGGCGCTGACCATTATCGGTAATCGCATGATCCAAAAAATCAGAAACGTTAAATTCAAGAACGCCAGCTATTTGGCTATCAGCTTTCCCCTCGATTAAATCATCAAATAGTTTGCAGAACGCACCAACATGCAAAATAAGCTGCAGCTGCTCCCCTAATTTTAAAGCAGATTTTCTTCCTTTATAATCACCAGAATGTTTTGCAGAAAGATTGAACAATTCATTAACTATCTGTTTTTCCTGCTCTTGGAATTCTTTTAGTGCCGGTTCTATTTTTTTAAATATTTCAGGCTTTAGAAAAGGCTTTATTTTCGATTCAATTATATCTGCAACAATTTTCACACCATATTTATCGTGCAGAAGACAGACAACATCGTAATGACAGTTTTGTAAAGCGATATATAAAGCATTCCTCAGATTATTTTGCTTTTTTAAAGTGTCTGTCTTACGTTGTTCAACAAGAGTATCAACAATTTCAAAATAACCATTTGATGCTGCTACAAACAAAGGAGAAATCCGCCCACTCCTAAATTTTCTTTCTTCTTTCAATATGTTAGGATATTTAGATATAAAATCTTTTACTCGCTGATGATTTCCCCCTTCCACAGCCTGCCTGAACAAAAAAACTCTATTTTCTTCCTCTTTTATTTCAATAGAAGGCAGCATATCTGCAGAAGACGCTTTCGGATTAGGACCCACTGAAGGCTGTATAATCGGTTTTTTTGGCTGAGGCGAAAATTTTGGAATAGGAGGATTGTCGTTTTTAGTCATAGGAAGCGGTGGTGGCGGAGATGAAGTAGATACTACCGGATTTATTATTGCTAACGGCGGCGTAACTTCCGTGCCTTTAATTGCTTCCATCTGCTCTTTACTCTGAGCATTTTGCAAGATATCCCTTATTTTCTTATTCTTAGAAAGATCAGAATCTACCAATGAAGCAATGGCGCCTTTTTCTAATAATTCTATAACGAGTTTTTCATCATTTTTTTCAACAGCATAATATAAAGCTGTTTTTCCATCACTATCTGGAAGATTTACAGTTTTTTCTGTTATTAAGCATGGAATGACACCTTTAAACTCATCGACTCTGATAGCAAGAATTAAAGGATGTGGCCTTCCACGCTCTTGGTCATCTATTGTTGGATCAGCACCATTTTTCAATAATATTTCGGTACATTTAATATCATTGTTAACCACAGCAAAATTAAGCGCTGTATAGCCGTCATCATCTTTTTTGTTGTTAATTAAAGATTTATTTTTTTCCAGCAAATAAGACAAAATTTCTGAGCATTGGTAGTATGCCGCATAATGTATCAGTGTCCAGCCATTTCTATAAATATATTCAAGGGAAATACCGCTATTTTCCTCAGATAATATCTTTTTGAACTCCTTTGTATCACCGTTTTTAATTAAAGAAATAAGCTTTTTTTGTTTTTCACTTGGCATCTTTATGCTTCCTTTATTTATCAATTTCTACTTTCTGGATCTTGACCAACTTACAGAGCTCTTTTCTTCGCTTTCGCTACTGCTGACCTTTTGCGCTTGTAATCTTTTTTTAAGCTCCTCATGCACGTCGCCACTAGATGCAATAGCTGAACGTTTGGAGTTAACCATATCTGTAAACTTTTTGTCTGCAGCTTCCTTGTCTTCTCTAGCTTTACGCTGCTCTTCCGTCTCTGTAACATGAACAGTTGGTTCTTTTTCTGCAGCCGTGTAACCTACTGATTTCTTTTTATCTACTTCTTTTAATTTCTTTCCTTTGTGAATAGCAGCAAGAAAATCGTTTTTCTTCGCTTCTGAAGTTTCTTTTCGTTCACTTTTCTTCTTAGGCTCAGATTTAGCTTTTGGCATTGCGGGAGGAGGTGGCGGCGCCACAGGAGGAGATTTAGGCTCTTTATGAGGATTTGATTTTACAGAAGATTTTTCTTCCTTAGAATCCTCTTCCGATTCTTCTCTGGAAGTTGCGGTTGATTTTTTCAATCTCCGAGAAGCTTTTGAACTATCGTTACTGTTATGAGCTGAAAATTTTTCGGAATTGTCCGTTTTAGAAGATTCCGGTGATTTATCTGCTCCAGAAGAAGAACTAGAAAGCGTTTCAACTTCTTTAGTTGCCTCTGCAAGTTTATTTAAAATTGGAAGACTAATTAATTCTATATCAATTTCTCCGGCTTTATTTTGCTTTTTTCTTGGAAAATCAAAATCTACCAACATTTTTCTCAAAAGAATTTCCTGCCAATCCGTCGGCATTTTTTCTTTCGCTATAAGATGTATTATAGTGTTTCCAAGCATATCTTTTCTGTTTTTGAGTTCTTCCGGAGCTTTTTCCGCAATCTGCTGAAGGTAAGAAAAGCCATGGCTAGTCTTATTGTTAAGAGCCTGCTCTAATATGCTTCTACCACTATGATTTGGCAAATTAAGGTCTATATTCTTTTTTAACAACTCAGAAAGCACCAATTCTAAACCTGGCGCAGCAACAACGCGCTCGATAAGATAAATACCTTCTTTATCGGCAACATTGACATTAAATAATCTTTTTATTTCATCACGCGCCCGCATCTTTTGAGGTGTCGTTGAACCTGCCACAAAAACAGCGGCAATCGCTTTATACGACTCTTCATCCTGTGCAGAAAGACCTTCAGGCATAGCAAAAGCAGGTAATGGCTCTATTTTTTGCTCTTCCTCCTCAGATTTATCTGATGATATTTCACTAGGAATTTGACCGGTTTTAATTGTTTCTTTTTCAGTTTCAAGAGATTGCAAAACCCGCTTTGCATCTTCCAATGCCTGTTGATTAGACGCGATCGCTCTCTCCGTTTCTTCTTTAGATTGCAAAATAGCAGCTACATCAATATCACAACCCTTTATTTCCTTTTTTATATCATCTATTTTTTCTTGTTCCTTTTCTTCTTTTTCAAGAGCCTGCTCAGATAACTCATTGATCTTTTTGTTTAATGCTAAAATTTGTTTCTTTATTTCCGTAGATTGCGCTTGTTCTTGCAAAGATTTTTTTTCTTCCTCAGCTTTTTCTTGCTGCTCCGCAATATCGCTAAGTCCCTTCTCATAATCCGCAACTTTTTGCTTTTTCTCTAAGAAATCAGGACTTGCTTTTTTCTGTTGCAATTCTTCCAGTCTTTGGTGTCTTGTTTCCTGTTCTTTTAACTGGTTTTTAATAGAAGTTTCCAACTGTTGAATTATTTCATTCTGAGAAACAATTTTATTTTCTACATCGTCTAAAGCTTGCTCCAACTCACTGCGGCGAACTAATTCCTTATCTTTTTCCGTGCTCACCCCAGTTGTTACCATTTGCTGAACCACCCTTGAAATATATTCCGGATTGCTAGGAAACATTTGCATAGATTGACGGTTTTTGCTCTTTTGCACTTCGCTCTTATAACGTTCATCAACAAAATGCTCTACAAGAAAACCTTGTTGTTTTATACCCATATTCAAGCATTCTATCACAGCCTCTTCCGGTAACTGGCTGAGAAGAAAATCATCCTGAACAGCGTCTTCTATATTTTTTAAAAAATCCCCTGCACTGGTTGTCTTCCAAATGGAATTTATTTCATTATATATTTTCGTTATTGCACCATTTCTAACCTCTTCGTTTTTTGTAGCTTTTATTATGCCCAGACTATTTACAACATTATTAAAATATTCTCTTGTTTGATCGTATTTTTTTACAATAAAAAGCTCCTGCATTATCTTACTAATATCGCTTAAAAGATTTTGCTTATTACCAGCCTGCTGAAAAGCCCATTGCGGCAATGCGTCAACTATTGCGATTAACCTATCATTAAAACCATAACCATCCGGTGGGCTTTGAAATAATATTTCATTCCTTTCATCAATTGCTTCCTGTTTAAAAATCAAATCTTCCTGCATCATATTTCCTCTCTATCCATATGTATTTATTTGCTTTTTATACTAATTTTTTCCACTTCTGCCTGAGGCTGAACGTTTTACTTCTTCTGAATAGCTAATAGTAGGAACGGATTTTCTTTTATCTTTTTTGGAATCCCGATTACTCTCTCTCTGCTGAAAAGTGGAAGATTGCGAAGTGCTTTCGCTAGGAGGCGAAAAAGGCATACCTCCCGGAATATCCTTCTTATCTTTTTTAGACTTAAGAACATGCACCGCTGCAGGAACATTCTTTGCACCATAAAATTGAGCTTTATCTAATGACTTAGCTCCCTCAAATTTAGCTTTTTCTAAATTCGCTCCAGAAAAATTAGCAAATTTCAGATCAGCACCTGCAAAATCATATCTAGTCAAATCCATACCACTAAAATTACCCAGGTAAATTTCATATCCCTGTTTTAAATCTAAGGCTGTTTGATAAAATTCTTTCAACTCAGTTACCCATCTGCCAATTTTCTTATCTTTGATTTCTTTTTCTATTTGCCTGAAAGTTATAGAATTTACAGTTCTTATATCGCGGGAATAATAATCTCCTTTATCAGATAAAAAGTTTTTCACTATAGATTGCGACTTTTTCTTTAAAGCATCACTTACAACGGGCTTATCTTTATGTTTATCTTTTGCTCTAGAGACTACCTCCAACATATCTGTGAATGCTACAAAAACTTCCGAATGCTGCGATTCCTTTACAAAAGGAAGACATATTTTCCAGACTTTATCAAAGTTCTTGTCTTTTTTAGGATCGCTAATAGCTTTAAAAGCCTCTTCTTGCTCTTTGCTTATAGCAAATTTGTTTTGTTTAAAATTTTCCAGAGCTTCTTGAGCCAGAGTTACCTTAGCATCCCTTGATATACTATCTTCTTTTGAAGATTCGCTACTGTTTTTTGATGCACCTGTGGCGCTTTCAAGCTCTTTATTAACCTTTTTATATTGATCTATTAATTTCTTTAATTCGTTAATTTTATCACTTATAACCTTAACCTCTGGTAATTCTGCAATAGTATCTTTCCTTTTACTCGGCTTAGATGGCGATGGAATGTGTCGGGCCACAGATTTATATGCATCCCTCAAAGTTTTAGTCACCATATCTCCAACAATATCTACTGTTAATCCTTCTTTTAACAACAAAAATTGATTTTTTTCATTAGCCGCTCTAATGTAGGCATCCCGAAGTCTTCGTACAACTTCTTGTGTAAAAACATCCTTTACTTCCCTATCTTCCCTCATATGGCCAAAACTTCCCTGGAAAGCAGCCATTAATTTTTCACTTAACATTTTAGATAGGATATCTTTGTCCTTTTTACTCTTTTCAACTTCCTGACCTCCAATAAAAGCATGATCATTTTGAACAATCGCGGTAAGTATGGATTCAGTCCAACCTTTAACTGAAAATTCATCATTTCCTGATGATGCCTTACCAGAAATTTTAAATTCTGCTATGTTACTGTTCAATTTCTTTATAAAATCTTCGTTTGCAGAAGTGATTTTTTCTCTTTCTGTAGGAACTGCAAATACCAATTTTTTAGAATTTTGGTCATATTTAATATACTCCCTATCTTTTAAAATATTGGCTGCTATCTCAGCAATATCTTCGCTTTTTAATTTCTGTAAAACTTCTTCATGCTCTTTTTTTCTTAACCATGGGCTTATGATATATTCTTTCACTATACAAAGTTCTAACATTTTATCTTCGGAACATTCCTTCCAATCGTCCTTAAAGCGTTCCATTTCAGTCTGAGGAGGATTAAGACGTACTAATACATTATGGAACGTTCTTTCTAGTATGAATGCTCTTTTTCCCTCCAGGCTTTCCGGAGCTGATGGGTTTGCACTGTCAATCACTAACTGTGCAGCTTCCATTCTCTCTTGTAAGGCTGTATCTTCTTTAGGCTTAGGTTTCGAAGCTTCTTTCTCCTTAGCTATCCTAGCCGCCTCAACCTCTATAGCTTGTCTTTCCATATCCCAAATGGATCGCTCGTCCTTCATTTCTTGGAAAGTTTTAGAAGATTTATTCGTAAGATTTTTTAACTTCTCTTCATTTTCCTTTGCTTCCACTTTGTATATTGCCTTAGAGTGAATTATATTTCGAAGGCTAAGCTTGAACTTATCAACAGCTTCATCTCCTAACCTAAATCCCACATACGATAAATCATTAGGCTCAGCACCCAATTCTACCAAGTGCAAGAACATTGCACCTGACGCTTTTACATTCATCCCTTGTGCATCAGCAGCAAAAACACTTTCCAACAATGTTGTTCTGTCATCAAATCTCCGATTAATGACATCAATGCCATATTTTCCTAGTATAGTTATGGCCATTTTATTTTTTTGCGGT
>CAZOKN010000005.1:0-4176 GCA_964580525.1 uncultured Rickettsiaceae bacterium | reverse complement strand
AATCAGGTTGGCCAAGATGTGCTTTTTTACTTTCCTGAACCGCCTCTTTCATAGAAGATTTTATTTCAGCAACCATTTTCTCCTGCATGATAGCTAAAAGGGCTTTGCCGTTTTCTTTTTCTTTCTCTACAACCTCTAGCAAATTTGTTCCTTTTCTAAAGACAGCAGCATCCCCAGCAGAAAACCCTTCCAGTGATTTAATGCAGCTTTCTGTTACATTAGCTCCATACTCAACCAACTGCTGCACTAACATTTCATCCATTCCCAATGCTATCATCAATGGTGTACGGCCGCTATCATCAGAAATATTTAAAGCTACTGCAAAATCTTTCCTGGAAACAAGAGAGGATAATTTATCGATAAGTTCTGCCGCTTCATAAGAAGCTCTTAATTTTTCTTCCTTACCATATCTATCTTGCTTAAAAGAAAGCAATGCATGATGTATTGGAGTTAATCCACTGGAATCTTTAGATGACAATAGTGAGAATGCTTTTTCTTTTGGACAAGTTTCCGCCACAGCATCTAAAGATTTTGTTAATTTTTCTGATACAATAGTGTGCAACAGAGAAGTTTCTTCCGTCTGCACAATTTCCGGCTTAAATGTTTTCAGGAACAAAGGAACATAATATTCAGCGATGGCTTCTCCGGATTTTGCCAGGTCAACCATAAATGCTCTTTTTCTATCCTTGTTAGCTCCGGAAAGCATCTCCCTAAACAAAGGCTTGTTTTGTTTTTCCTTGAAACAATCCAGCTCAACTAACATATAAGGCAACATATTTTCAGTTGCTTTAGGATCTCTTTTCAGACTTTCGACTTTGAACTCCAACAATGTTTGTAAAGGAGTTTTTGATTCGCTATTTTCCCAGGAAAAACCTCTCGACCAATTTGTAGCATAATATTCTATTAAACTTCCTATTTTTTGAACAACCGCAGGCGATCTCTCTGAGGCGATAGGAACTCTCTCTTCTGAAGCTTTTTTAACCATTGAGTGAAGCAAAGTGTTTCCATTTTTGTCCACCAGATCACATAGCTGGACGTCATAACTTTTTCCCCCTAAAGAATAGCCACTACTAAGCTTTTCTTCCAAATCCTCACGCATGTCATGGTCGTAATCAAGTTGCGCTGCTATCAGAAAGAAAGTACTTTTTGCGTGGCCTATAACAGATTCATTGGCTTTTTCTAAATCATCTCTATCTTGACGTGCAAATTTAACTTTATAAGCCAATTCCTGGTCTTTTATTTTTTCTAATATTTGTCCGGCAGTAACCCCAACCGCATTTGGTACAGCAATACTAAGACCTTTATCCATAAGTTTTTTGGCAACTATTGCGAAGCCTTTTTCAGCGGCAAGGTGCAATGCTGTGTTTCCCTTCGCATCCTGAGAACTTAAATCTAAAACTTCCGATTCTAATAGCGCATCAAGATTTTCCAGGCACTCTTCTTCTTTCAAGGTTTCTACAGTTTTGAATATTTTGTGGATTGGTGCATTGCCTTCATGGTCTAAGCTATTTATAGCTGGGTTCTGCCTACCATCTTTCACAAAAGAAGATAAAATAACAGAATATCCTGATTTTCCTGCCAGTTCATGCACTGGAGTTGAACCGTTTGTCATGACCATATGCGAAGAATTTATTTTTGTACCATCAGCCCTTACTGTTTCTGCTGTGGCAGATACAACTTTTTGTAAAAAGCCAAGATATTTATGATCAGCTTTTGCAGGTGCATGTCGCGCCACATCCATAAGAACGCTGCTTTCCCTTGCTCTTACAAGAGGATCAGCAGCAGATTTATGATTAACAGCCTGCTTAGCGAAATTTTCCATTCTTGGATTTGTGAATATCTCAAGAATTTTTCTATCTCCTGTTCGAACTGCTATCTGCAATGGAACTAGGCCATCGATATCTGGTTTTAAAAATATGTCCTTCGCCTTATCCAAATATTGCAACGCAACCAGTTCTTTAATTTCTGTTTTAAATCTTGGTCCCATAGCCAAATGAAGTACAGTGCTGCCACCTTCAAAAACAGCACGCATAGCATCGACAACTTTTTCCTGATTATTACTGCATAGCATGTGGAATTGTCTTTCAGCAGCTAAACCTTGTGCTTCATCGTTTATTTTTACCAGTTCCTTTAAAAACCAAGATTGTGGTTTCATCTCTTCTTTTGTTTTTCTAAAGCCAGCTTTAACTGTATCCAATTCATCATCTGGCAGTTTCATTGTTATAGCATTTTCAGCTTTTCTGACAGGAAGCGGCTTTGCTTTTGCACCAATTGCGGCAGGAGAAGATACGCGCCATTTGTTATCTGATGTTTTTTGATCTACTAAACTAACAGCTTTTTTTAAGCCTGACAAAGTTGGTTGCTTTGCTGACGGATTTGGCTTTGTAGAATAACGAATTTTAGGAACGATATTTAAATTTGGCGTACTCTGCGATGGTACAAGCGGATCTTTCGCACTTTGTTCTACCGTTTGTTTTGGACGTTGTAGCAATCCTTTTGGAAGGAAAGACTGTCTAATTAACGGAGTATTAGCCCCAACAACACTTGGATTTAAAGGACCAGCAACACTTTTCGGCCTTTCTTTTGGTGGTATTTTCTTTGCAGAATTTGCTGCCGTAGGAGCTTTCTTTTGCGGAGGAATTGGCTGCGGCCGATAAGATTGTGATTGAGAAGTAGAATGGCTAACCGATGTTGAACTCTGCGAAATAGACGTTTCTGTTGTACTAAAATCTGATTCGGTAAATTCTTCGCTACCCGAAACGTCAGAAGAATTTGAAGAGCTGGAAGCCCGCGACTGTGCCGCTAAATTTTCTCCACCAATATGAGAAGGGATCCTTGAAAGCGACCCAAGGGTTATAGTTGAGCTCTCAGATATAACAACTCTGTTTATATCTTGTTTGGCTTTGTTGCCTTGTTCTGCTTTTCTTTGTGCTTCAAATTGTTCTTTAGCTGCTTTTTCGCGAGCGGCTCGCATCATTTGTTCACGTGTAAGTAATCTTTCAGATGGTTTTTGTTCCGGTTGTAATTTCCCTGTTTGCTTTAATCCCCCTTGCCCAACAGGAACCACCTTTGGCTGAAGAGGATGAGGAGTTAATTTTTTTCCAGTGATTGCAGGCACTTCGGCTTGCGGCGCTGGTGCTGTTGGATTTGGCGCACCCATATTTCGCGGATTCATATTTACCGCAACAATTCTGGCCGCCATTTCAGCCAAAGTATCCTGCTTAGTAAATTCTTCTTCTTGAAGCTTCTTTTTTGTATCTTCTTCGGGATTTAGTCCTTGCGCGAGGTTGGCCGGTAATTCTTTATGAATTAGAAGGGTAAAATATTCTGCAATACAATCTAAATTTTCATACAAGTTTTCACGATCTAAAGATTTATCGTTAGGTGCACTATTCTGCAAGCGTTTTTGTAAAAATTCTATTTCTCTTTTTGCTATTCTCCATGGGGTTACATGCATGTCATAAGCAGCTGAGGCATGCACTTCCGCACCAAACCTCTTCAGCAACTTCACAATTTCAAACCTCCCATACATAGTGGCAAGAATCAGTGGCGTTGTGCCATTGGCCAGCGGATCAGCATCAACCTCAAAACAATTTTCATTTAACAAATCAGGAATTTGCCCAACCTCATCAACTGATAAAGCAATTAAATTTTTTACTCTCTCCCCATTATTTTCACGAATAGCCTGAACAAGCTTTGCATCAAATCGAGATTTTGAGATAAGTGGCATATTTTAAACTCCCTATTTTTTTATCAAGTTGAGCGTGACATACAGGAACACAAGCGCGAAGTGCAAGCATTATTTTGCAATTTTTAAATGTTTTATTAACATTCCAATTTTTAAGTGAATTAAATTTTTATAATTAAATTTATAGTAGGATATTTTTGGACCAATTTATTAATAAATTAAGTATTAATTAATATATATAATTTACAACTTAAGATTCAAATATGATTTTAATAGGTTGAATATAAATTAAATTTTGTATAAAGACGTATTTTTATTCCTCAGTCAATCAAGAAGCTCGCAAGTTACAATTTGTAAGTCGCAAGTAAATACAGGCCTTGTCTAACCACAACGGATATTATGTTCTAAGGTTTTTTTACAAACAATGGATTCCCGCCGTCGCGGGACTGACAATTGCACAGTCTTTATATTTGTCATTCCCGCGACGG
>CAZOKN010000004.1:0-77531 GCA_964580525.1 uncultured Rickettsiaceae bacterium | reverse complement strand
ATACTTTTACTGGGGACATGACAACTGTAACATACATTATATCAGATAATACGATAAGCTGCCGTATGTGGTTCTGGTTGGATAATAAATAAGAAAAACAAGAAAAATTCCTGTGTCTAACTTTATGTTTCCTATTTTCTAACACTCCAACGCCACCTTATCCCGGTCAATAATCCTTTTAAACTCATCAGAAATCTGGTGATAGTCCAAAACATCGACCTTGAATGGCAGTTTGCTCATTTCAGAAATTGACATCGGCTCGGGGCGGATAAAACATAAATCAAGGTCAGAGAATTTTTTGTGATCACCCCTAAACCATCAACATACCACCATTTACATGGATAGTTTGGCCTGTAATGTAACGCGCTTCCTCACTAGCAAGGAAAACCGCAGCATTAGCAATGTCATCAGGCAGACCAAAACCACCATTTGGTATAGTACTGGTGATTTTTTCCTTCTGCGCATCATTTAACGCATCAGTCATAGCTGTTTTGATAAAGCCAGGAGCAATACAATTCACCGTAATTCCACGAGCTGCACATTCAGATGCTATAGATTTACTCATACCTATCATGCCAGCTTTTGATGCCGCATAGTTAGCCTGTCCAGGATTACCTGTAACGCCAACAACAGAAGTAATGTTTACGATGCGTCCCCATCTACGCTTCATCATTTTTTTGAAAGCTGCTCTATTTAATATAAAAGCAGAACCAAGATTTGTGGTTAAAACATCATCCCAATCTTCGTCTTTCATACGCAGAACAAGATTATCTTTAGTAATACCGGCATTGCAAACTAATATATCAACCTGCCCTGCTATTTCTTCCGCCTTATCCATAAGGCCTGTAACCTGTTCTTTATTACTGATATCACACACCAACACATGAACACGGCTGCCCAATTCTTCAGCCAACTTATTTAGAGCATCTTCACGCCTTGCAGAAAGAACCAATGTAGCACCTTGCTTGTGCAAATTCTTTGCTATAGCTTCACCAATACCGCCAGAAGCACCCGTTACCAAAGCAACTTTTCCATTCAGGTTAAACATAAAAATATCCTTTTCAATTTTTAAGAAATCTGGTTTTAAAGAAAAACCTACCTTTGTCAATCAGCGATTAAAGCGTCGCCAAAAACGCTTCTATATCGGTAGGATTTTGCAGAGAAACTGTTTCAATATCACCTTCGATACGCTTCACCAAGCCAGCCAAAACTTTACCGGCACCTATTTCAACAATTTTAGAAACATTTTTTGCTTTGAGCTGAATAACAGACTCTCTCCAACGCACCATGCCTGTAACTTGCTCCACCAACAAATCTCTTATTTTTTGCGGATCAGTAACCTCATCAGCCGTAACATTTGCAATTAGAGGCACAACAGGTTTATTTACAACAACTTTAGCTAAAGCCTCCTGCATGATTTTTGCCGCTGGAGCCATAAGTTCAGAATGGAAAGGTGCACTTACAGGCAATTTAACAGCTCTTTTAACTCCAAGCTGCGAAGCTGTCGCTACGGCTTTATCAATCGCAGCCATTGAACCACTAATTACCACCTGACCACCACCATTATCATTAGCAGCTTGGCAACTTCCAACATCAGAAACACTCTTAGCAACTTCTTGTGCTTTTTCAAAATCAACTCCAATTAGAGCTGCCATACCACCTTGTCCAGCAGGAACCGCCTCTGCCATGGCATTACCACGAATACGCAAAAGTCTTGCTGTGTCTGCGATTGATATTGCGCCTGCAGCGCATAGCGCGCTATATTCACCCAAAGAATGTCCAGCTACATAGCTACATAAATCTTGTATTTTTTTACCAGATTGTTTTTCAATAATTTTCATTAAAGCAACAGAAACAGCCATAAGAGCTGGCTGGGTATTTTGTGTAAGAGTTAAATTTTCAGCAGGGCCTTCAAAAATTAGTTTTGTTAGATTTTCTCCTAGAGCTTCATTAACCTCTTCAAATACAGCTCTGGCCTCAGGCGATGAATCATAAGCTTCTTTGCCCATACCAACAAATTGAGATCCTTGACCTGGGAATACAAAAGCTCTTTTCATAATTTTATTCTCCACTGTTTTTTAGCCACCCCTAATAATAGATTCTAAAATAATTTGCAAACTTGTTTATCTAACCTTATATCTGCCAGTGATGCAAAAAAAGATATTTATACTAACATTGATTTTTTATTTACTTTTTAATGTGCCTGAAATGGCGCAAGCCCAAACTGCTGCTCCACGCTTAACAAAAACGGATATTGTAAACATCATAACTCTAGCTGATAACGGCTCATTTTCTGCTGCTAGGATGAAAGCTTTTGAAAGTGGTAATAAAGATTTAATAGATCTAATTGTTTGGATGCAATATCAGGAAACTGCTTCTGATAGCAATTATAGCGAAATACAAAGTTTTATACAAACCCACCCAACTTGGCCAAATCTTAAGATTTTGAAAAATCGATCTGAGAATGCTCTTAATGAATCGCTTCCTGACAAAGATATAGTTGAGTATTTCAAGCAAAAAAAACCTATAACAGGCCGGGCTATGCGCCTTCTAGCTGAAGCAAAAAAATCTCTTGGCTATCCTCAGGAAGAAGTTAATGAACTGCTAAGACAAGGCTGGATACAGGGCGATTTCACAACTGTTGAAGAAGAACAATTTTTACAGAAACACGTAAATGCATTGCGCGATGAAGACCATGTGAAAAGAATAGACCGCTTACTATGGGAAGAAAAAATTCCTGAAGCTAAAAGATTATTTTATTTGGTAAACAGTGATTATAAAACTCTATTCGCATCAAGAATAATGCTTATGCAGAGCAAGCATTATTCCAATATGTCTATTGCAAAAATTCCACAACAATTGCGCCGCGATCCTGGCTTATTATACGAAAATATTCGTTGGTATGAGCAACGCGAAAATTATGAACGCGAAGCTGAGTTGATGCTGAAAATAAATATTACAATGCCTTATCAGGAAAAATGGTGGAAGTTGAAAAATCGCGTAGTGCGCGAACTGCTAGAAGATCGCCAGTATAATAATGCTTATCTTATCGCAAAAAACAGCGGCAATACTATGGGAACTCCTGATTTTGCAGAAAGCGAATGGCTTGCTGGCTGGATAGCACTCCGATTCCGCAACGAAACAAAAGTAGCGTATACCCATTTTTATAACGCTTATAACAGTGTTGAATTCCCTGTCAGCAAAGCTCGTGCAGCTTATTGGGCGGGACGCGCTGCTGAAAAAAATAGAAATAATGATATAGCTAAAAACTGGTATTCTATTGCAGCAAGCCATCCAACAACATTCTATGGACAGCTTGCCATGGAAAAGACAAAGACAAATAACTATGCAAAAATTCTAGGCTCTCCAAACTCTTCTCAAGACGATATGGAAATATATAAAAATAATAAATTGGTGAAAATTGCGATTTGGCTACTTGATGCTAACGAAGAAAGATTGGCTGAGAAATTTATCATAGCAGCAATTGAAAATGCAAAAACGCCTGGCGAAATGGCTTTAATAGGAAAAATTGGCGATAGATTTGGCAAAAAAGAACTTTCTGTTATTGCTGCAAAAGCCGCTATCAAAAAAGACGTAATATTAAATAAAGCCGGCTGGCCAAAAATATCTGGAATCAACAGCGACGAAACCGAGCTTCCTCTCACTTTAGCGATAATAAGACAGGAAAGTAATTTTAATCCAACTGTAAGAAGCTCAGCTAATGCAATTGGCTTAATGCAGTTAATTCCTGCCACAGCAAAAAGAATGGCAAAAGATCTTAATTTAAAATTTAGCGAAAGCCGACTTTTGAATCCAAGCTACAACAGCAAATTGGGCAGCCATTACATCAAAACTTTAATTGATAATTTCGGCGGCTCTTATATCTTGGCGATAGCTTCCTATAATGCTGGTCCGGGCAACATAAAAAAATGGCTGGATAAATTCGGTGATCCTAGAAAAATGAACTCAACTGAAGAAATTATAGACTGGATTGAATTGATTCCTTTTTCGGAAACCAGAAACTATGTACAACGCGTATTGGAAAACACCCAAGTGTATCGATATATAGGAAATAAGGAAACTTTTGGGCTAGGAACAGATTTGGCCAGAAAATATGCTGCTGAAGCCCAAAATTAGCCATCTTTAATCAACTCTTAACCATTTATTAATGTTTTTTCCATAGAATCAACCTGTGGTGTTTTTAACGCATATGTTTATTTACTTTGAGAAATTAAGTGCCAAAGATAGAAGCGGAAGATATATTTCCTCATAATACCAGTATATTTCCTGCAATAGAAAAGGAGATACAAGAGGCTATTTGCAATGGCCATGAGGGTGCTTTGCTCTATATATCCATAGATAATTTACCCATGATAATAAGTGGTCATGGTGATGAATTTGCAGAAGAAACCATCAAAAATCTTATCAAAGAAATAGATAAATTTCTCAATAATCAGTGCGTTATACAGCGCGTAGATATTAACCACCTAAATGTCATACTAACCAATTGCAAAGATAATGATGTTGGCGAAAAAGCCATTGAAATATATAAATTAATTCAGAATTATGGCAGTACAAATTCTCTAGAACCAATACAGCTTGCCGCCACAATAGGCAGTGTTGATTTTCCACTTACTTCAAAAACCGCAAAAGACGCAGTAAATAAAGCATATATAGCCCTACATGACGCAAAAGAAGCCCACAAACGTTATGAAAAATTTAAAAACATCCAAAAACACGAGGTAGAATCACGCAATCAGATGATTTTAGCCAGCTACATGCAAAATGCTTTTCTCAGCGATAAGCTGTGCCTTGCATTTCAGCCTATAGTAAACAGCAGCACAGGAGATGTAGAATATTATGAAAGCTTGCTTAGAATAGTAAATTCTGATGGCAGCACATCATCTGCCGGGCCGTTCATTCCAATAGCAGAAAAAATGGGATTTATTGACGTTATCGACAGCATGGTTTTAAAAATGGTTGTTGATGAGCTTTATAAAAGCCCAAATGTTAAGCTTTCATTGAATTTATCAAACGCCTCAATGTATGATTCAGTTTGGCTGGATATGGCTACCAACTTATTAAGTAACCAGGAAATCGCATCACGTCTGGTAGTAGAGATAACTGAAACATCGGAACAACACAATATTCCGAAAGTTCTAAAATTTATTTCTAAATTGCACGCTATGGGCTGTCAGATTGCCCTTGATGATTTTGGCACTGGCTACACTTCTTTTTCACAGCTCAAAAGCTTCCCTGTTGATATCATTAAAATCGACGGTTCTTTTGTAAGGGATATAGTTACCAATCCGGAAAGCAAATTTTTCGTTAAAACATTGTTGGAATTTAGTAATAATTTTGGCCTAAAAACAGTTGCAGAATTTGTTGAAAATGGCGAAATAGCAGAAGTATTACGCGACATGAAAGTAGATTATATGCAAGGCAACTATTTCTCTCCTGCAGTAAATTATCGTGATTGGTTGAATAAAAAACCTATATCTTAGAAAAAAATAAGGGGCCATATGGCCCCTTATTAATCTCAGAATGAATAATCAAAATTATTCAACAATTTCCCTGCCAGCGAAGAAGAATGCAATTTCTCTTTCTGCTGAAGCCGGGCTGTCAGAACCATGTACTGAATTTTCACCAACGTTTTTAGCATGTTCTTTACGGATTGTACCAGGCTCTGCATTAGCAGGATTAGTAGCACCCATAACCTTACGATATTTATCTATCGCATTTTCACCTTGCAAAACTTGTACAACAACAGGGGCAGAAACCATGAATTCAACCAATTCATTGAAGAATGAACGCTCTTTATGTTCTGCGTAAAAAATGCTTGCTTCACGACGGCTAAGGTAAAGTCTTTTTTGAGCAACTATGCTAAGACCAGCATTTTCAATAATCGCGTTGATAGCACCTGTTAGGTTACGAGTAGTAGCATCAGGTTTTATGATAGATAGTGTACGTTGAACAGCCATTGAACCAATTCCTTATAAAATGTTACATTTAACTTCGCCACTTATAGTAACATTTTTATAAAAAGCAAGCTCTTATAGTGCTTCGATAATACTACAGCATATCCCTTACAGCAGAAACCAAAGACAAATTTGCCGCGGGCATATCATATTTCACCAATTCCATAGGCTTAATCCACTTTAGCTCCTGCCCTTCGACACCAGAAACTGAGCCTTCCCACTTACGACAAACAAAAACATACATTATAAGATGAAAAGTTTCGTATCGATGTGAAATAAATGTAAGCGGGGTGAGACAGCCCGGAGAAGTTTTTACACCCAATTCTTCCTTTATTTCACGCACAACAGCTATCTCAGGAACTTCATCAGCTTTAACCTTGCCACCAGGAAATTCCCATAGCCCCGCCATGTCTTTATTTTCGGGCCGTTTGGCTATTAATATTTTTCCGTCATTATCTATCAAAACACAAGATGCCACATATTTAAACGGCATTTCCTGCAATAATTCAGGATACTCACGTGATGGATCACAGCCAAAAAACATTTTATCTCTCACCTAAAGTAAAATTTTAATTAAAACAAACTATCCTGTTTTTTATCATCAATTTTTTTCTTCGCTACCACAGGCTTACTACCATCCACAAAAACTTTTTTACTACCATCATGGAATTCCAGATTTAAAATCTGGCCTGCCTCAAGCTCTTTCGCCATTGAAATAACATTACCACTTACGTCCCTTGCTATTGCAAATCCACGTTCCAAAACCCTTTTATAATGATAACTCTCAAGTAATTTTTCTATAAAACCAAGCTTCTGCTCTTTCATTTTTATTATGTTGGGAAAGGTTGCGGCCATGCGCAAAACCAGATTATCCAACCTTTGTATTTTATCATCAAACATCTGGGTAGGCTTTGGCATAGCACGAAATAAACTATTTAACAGCGCCATTTTATCCTCTGCCATGCTAACTAAATATCTCTTTGCCCTACGACCCAAATCCTCCACAGCAAACAATAAATCAGAACGCACACGCAACGCCATTTCAGCTGCAGCTGTTGGTGTTGGTGCTCGCAAATCAGCCGCATAATCAATCAAGGTAAAATCTGTTTCATGGCCAATTGCTGAAATTAGCGGAATTTCTGACTCTGCAACCGCCCGCACAACAATCTCTTCATTAAATGCCCACAAATCTTCAATAGAGCCCCCTCCCCTTGCCACAATAAGCAAATCAGGCCTTGGCGGTTTACCATCACTTCCAAACTCGTTAAAGCCTCTAATAGCAGCAACAATCTGCTCGGCAGCTTTATCACCTTGCACTAAAACCGGCCATACTAAAACATGCACAGGAAACCTATCTTCAATCCTGTGTAGCATATCGCGAATAACTGCACCTGTAGGCGAGGTTACAATACCTATGGTCTGAGGCAAAAAAGGCAGAGGCCTTTTTCTCGACTCATCAAACAATCCTTCCGCTGCTAGCTTTTGTTTTCTTTTTTCAAGAATAGCCATAAGCGCACCAAGCCCGGCATGTTCCATAAATTCAATAACCAGTTGATATTTTGATTGGCCTGGATATGTCGTAAGGCGACCAGTGCAAATTACTTCCAATCCATCTTCCGGCTTAAACTGAAAGCGCGATACCACGCCTTTCCAGCACACAGCGGAAAGCACAGCTGCATCATCTTTAAGATTCAAATATAAATGGCCGGAAGGGGCAAATTTCATGCCGGAAATTTCGCCACGAATTCTTACAAACGAATAAGTTTCTTCAACCATCACCTTGATTGCGTTAGATATTTCACTAACGGTAAATTCAGGCATTCCAATATTTTGTTCTGTTTCTGGCATAATTATTCGTTGCTATTTGTGTGTTGGTCGCTATTTTTAGCCCAAATACTATAAAACAACAAGAGAGGTTATCAATGAATTTGCTTGTTATAGGATCTGGCGGCAGGGAACATGCTCTAATTTGGGCAATCAGCAAATCTCCTCTTTGCAAAAAAATCTATGCTATGCCTGGTAATGGCGGCACTGACAAACTCGCCGAAAACATATCAATTGCAGTCACTGACCATGATAAAGTTGTGCATTTCTGTCGCGAAAAAAACATCGATCTGGTTATGATAGGTCCAGAAACTCCACTGGTAGATGGCCTTGCTGATACTTTAGAAAAACATAAAATCCCCGTTGTCGGCCCCAGCAAACTAGCCGCACAACTCGAAGGCTCAAAAGAATTCACAAAAAAACTATGCGACAGATATAACATTCCAACTGCCGCTTATGAAGCTTTCACAGATGCCACACTCGCCAAAAAATATATCGAAAAAACCGGAACACCTATTGTTATAAAAGCTGATGGCCTAGCTGCCGGAAAAGGCGTTATTATCGCCCACACAAAAGAAGAAGCATTTATTGCCATCGACGATATTTTAGTAAAACAAAAATTCGGTGCTGCGGGTAATTCTCTGGTTATAGAAGAATTCTTAGTGGGTGAGGAAATTAGCGTTTTCGCACTGGTGGATGGTAATGATGCAATCTATTTCGGCTCCGCGCAAGATCATAAAACAGTAGGAGATGGCGATACTGGTCTAAACACTGGCGGTATGGGAACATACTCCCCTGCCCCAATTATGACCATCCCTCTCGAAAAAGAAATAATGGAAACAATAATTCTGCCTAGCATGGCAGGCATGAAAAAAGATGGAAATCCTTTTAAAGGCGTGCTTTTTGCCGGATTAATGATAACCAAAAACGGGCCAAAACTAATTGAATATAACGTACGTTTTGGCGACCCGGAAACTCAATCCCTCATGGCAAGACTGGATTCTGATATTGTTGAATTGCTAATAGCAACGGCAAATGGCAAATTAAAAGGCCTCAATGTGAAGTTCAAGCCAGATGCTGCTTTATGCGTTGTTATGGCAGCTAATGGCTATCCTGAAGCTTATAAAACAGGTAGTGTAATTAAAAATATAGATGCAGCAGAAAAACTACAAAATGTAATAGTTTTTCACGCTGGAACAAAGAAGGATAATAATGGCGTTATAACCGCCCATGGCGGCCGCGTGCTTGGAGTCACAGCTCTTGGCAAAAACGTCACCGAAGCACAAAGAAATGCTTATAGTGCTGTTGATAATATCGAGTGGAATGATGGCTTCTGCAGAAGAGATATTGGCTGGCGGGCTGTTGCCAGAGAAAAGGCTTAACCATTAACGACAGAAGAACCACCCTTGTTCTGCTGTGCCATGGCGGCATTATGTTTAATGAGGGTTATGATATAGTCAAAATTCTCTATATGGCCTTTTTCTTCAGCTTTCATCATAAGATGTTCTATCATGCGGTTAGCTGTTTTTCCTGATAGTTTAATGCCTGAATCTTCCAGATCATCTTTCAGTTCACGCAAAACATCCAGAAGCACTTCTGTTGCTTGGTGAAGATTCTCAGGCAAATGCGCCCTTTCATATAAGGCATTAAAACCTTTATTACTCTGATCTTCAATCAGCGTACGCACATTCAGAACAGGTACTTTTGTTGCCCGTGCCATACATATTTCAAATAGATTAAGATTTCCCACGCACAATGCTGAAATCGGCTGCAATTCATCTGCTATATGCAATTTTTTCATCAAATCGCAGAAAGAGCGATATTCCTGCTCTGATGACTTCATTCCCATAACTTTCATCGTTGCCGTTTCGCGGCTAGTACGGACAACTTCATCAATATTTGCAACTGAATCTTTATGTAATTCCGAAAGCTTTTTATATATTTCGTCAGATACCGTTTTTGCCAATCTTTCAACAACCGTAACAGGCAACTTATCTCTTTCAACAACCGAATTAACTATATTTTCAGCTTCAGAGAAATCATTAATGATTTTTGTATATCCCTTTTCTGAAACCTGCGCTGTTTTATTGCGCAATAGCGACGAAACAACTTTTTCATTACCAGTGCTAATCAAGCTATCTGACACTTTTTCTGAGACATTTTCACGTCTAGAAATGCCCTCATGCTTAGCCATATCTTCGCTGGAGTTAATTATATCAACGAGATCAGGGTCTGTAAGCGCATGAGAAAATTCAAGCAAAGGAATAGAAACTGCGTTAACATCCTTAGCTAATTCAATAACAACATCTCTTGGTATAGTATCGGAATTTTTGATCGCTTCTGATAAAGCTTTCCTAACTTCAACCTCAGTATCTTTCAGAATAGTTCTGAAAACCTGCTCAGCAACAACCATCTGACTTTTATCAAAACCACCTGAGGTATAATACGCCGCAACTTTCTTGGTGATTTCCAGGCGTTTATCTACCGGACTTTGCATCAGCTTACTAATATCTTCGCTAGTCAGAATGCTGTTATTTTTATTAATTTCCGCCATGCGGCAAGGCCCTCTTTACAAATCACCATTTGTCCAATTATAAGCCATCATGCTTAATAATTAGTTAATTAGTGAAGAAATAAGCCTTAAAAACCACGAAAATCTTATAAAATAAGTTATTAATAGTTACTTGTTTCTTTGCAGCCTTACTTTCAACAATTCAGCCGTAACAGTCTGTTTTATAATTGATTTTACGTGCCTCGTGATATTTTCGCCAGAATTTTCATTTATATTAGTTAGATTAATGTCAGGAATTGCTATTTTTTCGCCCTTTTTTATCCATAAAACTTCACCCTCAGGAACAAAATTAGCCCCCTTGATATCAATTCTCGTTATTATGAATTTTTTAGCAGGCTTTGAGTTATCTTTTGATTTCTTACTTGCAGCTTTTTTAGCCTTTTTTTCCTCTTTATCGCTAGATTTGCCAAATAATCCCATTCCCCAATCGAGAACAGTACCCACTGTCTGCTTACCTAAATCTGTGAGACCAAGCTCTCCAGTGTCATAGGTAATTTCAGGCGAATCTATCAAAATATGATTTATAATTATAGTGTCTGTAAAAATTGAATCTTTATCAATATCTACAGTGATTTTTTTAGCCTTAAAACTCCTCAATGGATCTTCCGCACTGTCATTTTTTACTGAAAGCCTTCTAACAGTCAGTCCTGGTGGAAAAAAATCAATTGAAATATAACCGATTTCAGTTTCAAAATTCATACTGTTTTTGCTGAATTCTATAACTTTATTTTTTACAATTGAATTTATCGAGCCGGACAGCAAAACAAATGCCAAAACAAATAGCGAAAAAATCAATATTAGAAATTTTTTAAGAAAACTATTTTTCATAAGAATCCTGTTTTTCTATAGAGTTATTTTTTATAAATGATAGCTGAGTTAACAAGAATATAAATGTAATACCAAATAAACCGAAAACCTTAAAATCAACCCAAATATCCGTGCTAAAATTCCGCCATACCAACTCATTAATCAACGCCAAAGACAGAAACAAAAGCGCCCATCTCTTTGACAAGGTAATCCAAGCAGATTCTTCCATAACAAACGCCTGTCCGAATATATGCTTAAGCAATCCCTTGCCTTTCAGCACACCACCAAAAAGTATCGCTGCAAAAACCAGATTAATTATCGTAGGTTTGATTTTTATGAAAATCTCATTTTTACTAAAAATAGTAAGTGCTCCAAAAAAACCAACCACTAAAGTCGAAACAAGGAGGGCTACGGGCAATTTTTTATGTACAAAATAATATATAACTGCAACCACAACGCTGGTTAAAACAAGACCTGTTGTGGCCTGCATAATACCTTGCATTTTATAAAGGGTAAAAAACACTATTAATGGTAAAAAATCAGTCAAAAATTTCATAACTTTATTCCTATAAACGAGCCTGCATAAAGCCCAATTCCGTATAAGAGCTCATATCAATCGAATACTTTTTATAAGCTTGATATGAATCATATATACGTTTTTGCAAGTCACCTTCTTTTGCTATTTCCGCTACAACCTGAGCCGAAACTTCTAACAACCTTTTCATAACATGATCAGGATACTTCCTCATATCAATATTATGCTTATATTTCAATGTCTGGAATGCTTTGATATTATTAGCGTGATATTCTGCCAACATCAAATTATTTTCTGCTAAACAAGCAACTGATATAATCTCTTTTATATCAGCAGGTAAGGCATCAAATGCCTTTTTATTTACCATAAGTTCAATTGTTTGATTACCATCCTGAAAGCCCGGACCATAATAATATTTTGCTACTCTGTGCAATCCTAAAGACATGTCATTCCATGGCCCAACAAATTCAAGTGCATCTATAATTCCTGACTGTAAAGAGGTAAATAAATCGTTCGGCTCTATAGATTTAACATTAGCTCCCAGTCTTTTCATCACTTCGCCACCTAGTCCGGAAATCCTGATTTTCAAATTACGAAAATCACTATCTGATTCTATTTCGCGATTAAACCATCCACCCATCTGCGTACCAGTATTGCCAGCTGTAAAAGGTACCAGATTATACTCTGCGTATAAATCTTCCCAAAGCTTCTTGCCGCCACCAAAATATATCCAGCCATTTTGTTCATGGGCAACAAGTCCACCTGGAATTCCACTGAAAAATGAAACTGCTTTATTTTTACCAAGCCAATAATGTGGAGCTGAATAACCCATTTCTACATCACCCTTAGAAACAGCATCAAAAATATTTTTTGATTTACCAAAAGAAGAATCGTCATGATTAGTAACAACAATACGTCCGCCGGACATTTTGTTTATTCTCTCCGCCAACCTGATAGCCCCATTCCCAAGGCCAGGCAAAACCTGCTGCCACGAAGATACAATTTTGAATTCATGAATACCAGAAGCTATCGCCGGAGATGGAAAATTAGCCGCCGCAACAGCTCCTAAAGCCGTCATTCCAACAACAAATGACCTTCTATCCATACCTTGTTTCATGTCTGCCTTTGTTCTTAATTAACAAAACAGGACATGTATAAAGGCATTTATGCCTCAACATCAATGATAAAATGCGGTCGAATAAAAGATAAGTTCTAATTGCAGGTTATTCTTGCTTTTCCAGGACCGCCAGGACCAACATTTCCATTATAGTTATTGCTACTGCACTTGTCAGACGAGCAACCACCAACTCCAGCCATAGAAGGATAATAGAAGTTAGAATCAACGTTATTCTTCTTGGCATTGCCTAAATCAGCTATGTGTAAGTCGTGTGAATCATAGTCGTCAGAATCATCGCACTGCCAAACTCCACTAGGCCCAGTACGCGTGGAAGATGAAGATAACTTTGTCCATACACCACCAGCATGCGTGAAAGTATAAAACGTACCTGTAACATTCTGTTCTTTCCATTGTGTATAAGCACCCTGATCAGGATCCCATGCTCCAGCACCAGCCATCAAACCGCAATCGTTATTAGTCCCATCATTTCCTTTTTTCTGTGTAATACACGTAGCACCATTAGCACAGAAGCTATTTCCACCAATCTGTGCCATACCACTATTGGCCAAAACTTTCACTTCAGATTGACTCGCAAAGCTCGAAATACCGCCTCCCCCAAATGGTACACCACCTACTCCTACAATAACTGAATAGGAAGATCCTGCCGTAACCGGAACGCTCGCTTTAACATAACCACCAGCACCACCTGACCAATCATCGTTAGATGAACTACCATTTCTTCCACCACCACCGCCACCCCAAAGCTCAACAGTAGCAGTTGAACAACCTGAAGGTGCCACATAAGTATAATTACCAGGCTTATCCTGTATCCAAATTTGCGGTATAGATACACACAAACCCATTTCTTCTCCGCTCAAAGGGCGGGCTGTCTGAAGAGGAAGTTTTGTTGTGCTGCTAATAGTGCTATCAATTTTATACGGATCATAATGCGCACCGTTTGTAATAGGTGTGTTTCTTACATATTGTAAACACTTGCCGTTACTATCCGTATAAGGCTTAGGTATGCCAGAACAAGTAGAATCAGTACAGCAAACACCAAAATCCCTAACAATCAAATTAAGTGCCGTACTATCGCTCTCATAATTCAAACAATCCCCAGTTTTAGTATCTTTCTGATAGCACAAAGGAGGATTATAAACACTAACTGTCTTCTTCAAAGTCATACTAGGTCTATAAAGCGCACCATTAGCATTAACTTCATTAAAAGCACTATTATTCACAAAAGACGTATTTGCAGTCTTACTAACATTTCCCGGAGGATTTTGCCCCACAGGAATTGCTGTATCAGTAGCGGTTCCAACAACAACCAAAGGAGCTGTTTCATAACCACTCAAACACATCTTATCGCTCCATGTAGCGCAAGTTCCATCAGATTTAGTAACAGAACAAGGTCTGTATGCACAGAATTCTATCTGGTTCAAATAATCACATTCATGCGGAACCGCAGCTGCTGAATTAGTGTCATAATCATTTGGGTTCACCCACATTTCTATAGTTTTGGTTTCACCAGCCATAGCTGCAGTGATTTTTGGTAAATTTGTAGTCGAATTTCCTACAGAAACAGTAGGTGCTGGCATATAGCCAGGCCTTGAAACACAACCTTGTAGCGTTTCAACAACTGTGCCATCAGGCTCTTGTGTTTTATAAATACATATTTTATCTGGCCTAGACGTTGTAATTCTAGCTTCAAAAACTCTACCATCACCAGCTGTTTTTGAAACCACGAATGAATTAGTCGCAGCAGGCTTAAATATCAAAGTTTCTTTTAAAGTTATACCATTAGCGTAGCCTGAATTTTGTCCTGGAACACATCTAGCAACATTCGCATTAGCATCCTCACAAATATTAAGATCAACCTCAGGATCCACGAATGTAGAAGGAACACCCATTTTTATTTCAGGATTAGGCAAATAAGAAATTTTCCAGGCATCATTTTTAAACTGTGGTGGACCTTTGGCAATTGGCAGATCTACACACCCTAGATCATTCTGCACAACCATGTTCTTAGATCCTTTATGATTAGGGCTTGAAAAAGCGGAAATATCAGTGCCATCTAACCAGTCTTCGTAACCACACAGCATAACTTTGTCTGTAGAAGTATTACCATTTTCACCAGGCTGTGCCTTACGCGCACAAAATCTCACAGCAAACGGACGTCCTGCACCGCCCATCCATTCACACTCGCCATCTGCAACTTCTTTGTACTTATCTCCACCTGTCACTTGATTATATGCAATGCCAATTTTTGGTGATGACCAAGTTGTATCAGTCGCCTCACAAACAGCACACTCAGCAAAAGTAACACATGTTTTAATATCGCTTGTGCTAACCTTTTTGCCATTACACAAAAAATCTCCAGCTACTACTTCACGCACAGGAACAACAGATAACAAAGCCATTAAGCACAAAAAGCCCAAAGCTTTAAAAACAAAAACTGAAGAAATTTTAGGCATTCTGCTTAACCCTCTCGTAAAAAACAGGCAACCAATCCGCAGGATTGTCCCCTATCTCCGCTATTACTTTCTCAACCATTGTAGCAGTTTTCCCGCCGCCTGACAAGACATACACTTCCTGTAAGCCGTTTAAATCAACGCTGGCAACCACGGTATTGCCTCCTTGCCGTATCATAAAGTGCTTTTTATCTGATCTTGCTCTGGTAAAAATATCAAATTCTTGGTCAGAAAAGCCCCAAATTTCTTTATAAACAGCCTTAGAATCCTCAGCTTCTACATTAGGGGTAAATATCTGAGTTGCCACCTTTTTGCTTATAACTTCAGTAATTCCATCATCTCTGCTGCTAGGTAAATCCTCCGCAACGAATATAACTATTGCGTTCTTTTTCTTCAATCTATCCAACCATTCCGATATATCTGGCGTAAACATAGAATTATCCAGCAGCTTCCAAGACTCATCAAGTACAATGATTGTAGGTACCCCACTCAATGACATTTCTATTTTATGCAAAAGATAAGAAATAACCGGAGCACGGGTAAACTTATCATCAACAAGCTGGTCAACACCAAATCCATTCACTCCAGTTGCAAGTAAAGCTATCTCCTTGCGATCATTATCAAAAAGATGGGCATATTTACCTTGTCCATACCATAGCGCCATTCTCTCCCCCAATGAACCTGGGGATATAGCCCCAAAAGACTTGGCTATGGCTGATATTCGCCTTTGTCCTTCCGGCAAAGTATAAATATAATCCACCAACTTGCTTAAGTGGCTTTTCTCAGCATCGCTAACTTGAGTACCTCCACTTTGTGCCAACATAAACATCCATTTTTTCAGAAAAGACCTGCTTTCAAGGCTATCTGGCAATAACAAAGGATTAAAACAAGCATTATTCTCACCGGCAACGTTCGAAACTTGGTTATAAGAACCACCCAAAGCTTTGATAAAGATTTTTGAAGCACCCTCATAATCGAAGAAAAATAGCTTGCCGTTAAATTTTCTCGACTCCGCTACAAGGAAATTCAAAAGCAAAGTCCTACCAGAACCAAAAGGCCCTATGATTGTTGTATGGCCATTATTACCTTCGTGAAAATTAAAAAAGTACGGCGTTCCCATAGTAGTATAAAATACCGTAACTGCAGGCCCCCATAAATTTCCCGACCTTCTGCCCGCAGGAAAATTGTAAAGCGACGCAAAACCACCAATACGTGAGGTATTTATAGGCTTTCTACGTGACAAATAAGAGAAATTTCCAGGCAATTGTGCCCAAAAACACTCTTCCATACGCAAATCCCTGCGTGTTACTGCTATGCCAAGTTTATTCAATTTGGAAACTGCAGCTGCTATATTATTCTCAAGCTTCCTAACATCGTCCGCTATCATAAACATTGTCATATGGCTATTGCCAAATGATATGCCGCCCCTATTAACAAACATATCATCAAGACCAAGTATTTCCTTTAGCTTTTCATCACGGCTAACTTCTAATACATAGCGCTGATATTCAAATTCTTTTATTGCATTTTTACTATTAACAAAATCAAGCGTTTGGGTAATGATGAACTCTTGTGGCAATTGCAGCACACTATCCAAAACATCAATGGAAAGCTCTCTATATTCTTTTATTGTGAACACAGCACCAAAATATTTACCTGCCGCACCCCTAACCTCCATAGTGTTAAAGCCTATTGCAACCCTATGTGTTGCCAGATATTCAGATATATCACTAACAGGAACTTCAACAGGAACTTCGGCAAGATTAAGTAACTTCGCAAAGAATTGTAGCTGTTCTGAATAGAACACCCCTTCATGTTCAACAACAGTAAGCTTTTGCGCACCAAACGGCTTTAGAGTAGCCAACATCCCATCCACAACAGCAGATAGCTCTTTATGAGTAGATTCAAGAAATTTCTCATGATGGGATTTCAGCGTCAGAAAAAACATAGAACGCAGAAAATTGCCTCCTTTTGAAAGCTTAACAGAAGCACTATCACGTATAACGCTTACATAAACCTCGTTGACATACATCTCATCCAATTTATTTTTACTACGCCAAGATTTGTTAAGTCCGCCGGCAAACCCTGATGAAAAAACCCCTCCAGGATCAAGATTTTTCTTTCTCCTTACTGTGTGAATCCACAGCGCAAAATCATCGCTTTTAATGTTTTCAAATATAGCCTTACGAACCATAGAGCGTAGCTCAAGATCGTTTGCAGAATTTACCTCTTTGGAAAAGCCCGTAACCTTTATAACTTGAAGTAATTCGCCATTTTTTGTGAGAATAGTGCCAGGATCATAGTGGCAGGCATACGGTATAAAATCAGGTACAGGAACTTCAAGCCTGATCTCGCCCTTAGCCTTACGACCTAATATTTTATCCAGCATGTTAAATAGCAACTATCAGGGTTGTATAAATTAATCGAAAACTGCCGTCTCCACGCAGAACCTAAACCATTTTTATTAAATTTACAATAATTGGGTACAAGTGCAAGATAAGTTTAGTTTTTGAAGAAACTATAGAAATTTAGTATTAGCTGACCAAATCCTCAAAAACACCAACAAAAGTATTATCCTCGTCGTTAATAAAAACTTCCATAGAATATGGCTTATCAACCCAAATGCTCTGATTCTCTTCCACATTTATGAAGTATGCCTCACCTGCAGAAAGGTTTTTCTGAATATCGCCCAAAGGACTGGAAATGTTGATTTCTATATTATCTTTTGCCACAAAAACAAGACTGTTTTTACCCTGTTTTACAAGCTTATAGAAAACATCATAACTGTTATAAAATTTCTTTTCATCAGTACTGACTATTTTTAATGAATCAAAGCTATCAAATGTTGATTTATTAAACTCATACCAGCCAAAATAAACCGCTATGGTTAGAAACAATGAAACTATGAGAATGCTATAATTAGGACGCATTGAACTAATATAAAATTGACATACAAATTTACCACCTACATAAAGAAGGTATGACCTGGAAACTACTACATAAAGTTATTTAGGCAAAGAATAATTTATAAAAACACTACTAATTAAACTTTTTAGTTAATAACTTTATCAGATTGTTTGCTGTCTAAGGCTTTTTCAGCAAATGATTTTTTCATTTGTTCAGACTCTCTCGCTTTTTCAGCATTTCTTGCCTGCTCAACACTTGCCTCCCAAGTTTTCTCATAAGTTTTCTCATACTGAGGCCAACTATTACTTCTTCTAAAATCTATCATTGACTTAGCTCGCCTTAACTGCTGCCCTGGTAGCTCAGAACCATCTAACGATAGACGTTTAGGCTTTTCAGATTCTACTTCCTTATTTTTTTTATTAATCTCTGTCGCCAAACCATTCCAAAAAGCACCGTGTCCTTCTAAAAATAATTGCATTCCTTTTTTAGCCGTCACAAAATTATTCAACCTATCAAAAAACCCTTTTGATTCTAATATACTGTCAACCACATTATCGTTTGCATCTTTTCTGTGCGCCTGCTCAACTTGTCCTTCAGCTCTTAACTGTTTACTCGTTTTACCACTGACTGAACGATTTTCTTCTATCAGATTATTACTTACTTCTTCTTCCTCATCATCTATTACTTTATCTACTACTCTATCAACAAGAGCACTACCCAAATGCTCGCTAAAATAAGGCTTAAAGGCCGAAATTTGAACTTGTCGCGGCTCTCCTCCTTTAAAATATTTTACAGCACCTTCAAATAATTTAGTTAACATACCAGGAGCCTTACCTTCGTGTGCAGCAGCAACCGCCGCAATTCCAGCAACAACCTCAACTGAATACTTCCCCCGAAGTAAAGAATTAATTATACCTATACCGTCAATAAACTTTCCAGTATACAGATTCTCCTCCAAATCTCTCGCAGAAATTGTTGATTCTAAAATAAGAGAAGACTCAGCAGCATTTAACAGTTCCTCCTTTAAATTGCTAAGTTCTACACCTTCTATTTTTGTACCTTTTGCACGCTCCAATATACTTATTATCGCTTGATCAAGAAGTTCTATATGAGCTCTACCTGGCTTACCTTCCCCAGTTTCTTCGCTAAGGTTTTCGGCAATTTTTGTTTCACTCTGTAGTTGACCATGCGAAGCCAAAAAGTCAACTGCAACACAGAAACGGGTTAAATCCGTCAATGCTCTATAATTAACCAAAATAAGCTTAATTTGTTCAAAATTTAATTTTTCATCAGAAAGCCAGATTTCATTGAAAAATTGATTATTCAGAGCTGGCCCGGCAGGTATATTATCTGATATTGTCTGAATTTGTTCTGCAAAATATTTTTCCGCTGCAAATTTAGCTAGTGATTCTACATCTATTGCTTTACCAGATAAAGTTCCCAGCCAATTTTCATATACCCCCTGAGCAATATAATTTTGGCCATCCTTCTTTGCCTTTTCAATTTTTGCAACTATGTCATCCAAAGCATCCGTGTAAGCTTTATTCTGATAAGATAAAACATTCTGTCTTTCATCATTTTCTCGGCTTAGAGCTATCGTCTCTACTGGCATAACAAAAATTCCTATTTAATAATAAACTTTATTTTTTTTGAAATTAATATATTAACTAATGTATAATGTATATAGCAAAAAGCAATCGTGCCAGGACGTAAATGCCCCAAAAACACAGAAAGTACTCTTTATATAAAGATTATTTATCCTTTGCGAGCGTGATTATATTGTCGACGTTCTTATTGTCAATTGTTATTGGTATATATATCTACAACTCATACAAGAATCACAATTCCATCATTATTGAGACAGAAGGAGACAGAATAGAAAGTATTTTGTCAGAAATATTTGATTATACCAATAGAATATCAGTGTACATGGGAAAACAAATTGCTGAAAAAGACCCTTCCGATCTAAATTTTATATATACAACATTCAAGAAAACTTCCGGTGAGCAGTACAGAGCCACAAACTTATTTTCTTGGTCACTATTCGATTGGGTTGATAAGAATAATAGACAAGTTATTAATAGCCAACATGGGATAGTAAAAAATCCCCCAGATATGTCTTACAGAAGCTATACTTGGAAATGTAGAGTTTCTCCCTGGATTTTACAGCTCTCTAAACCAGGCATTGGAAATCCCAGCGGCAAATGGGTTATACCTGCTGGTACAGGAATTTTAGATAAATCAGATAATTATATTGGAGCAATCGTAGTTGGCTTTAATATAGAGCTTCTATCTGAAAAAATAATGCAGGCTATCTCTTCCAGCCACGTTAGTTATGTTATACTTGATACTGACTATAGTCTAGTTATGCAGTCAATCGATAACAAAATTGATCCAGAAAGCCAGTTCTTTAAAAACATATTCAGTAAAAAAACATTCTTTTCTAGCAAAAAAAATGGAGAACTTATATCCCCTATAGAAATTGAAAATGTATCTTATACTCACTACAATAAAATGGATAATTACCCTTATATAATTTTAACAGGATTTAACAAATCTTTTACAACGAATGAATTTTACTCGATCCTTTTGCCAAGAATAATTGAGCTTGCTGGTATGAGCTGCTTTTTCTTGGTTTTACTATTTTTATTTAGACAACACATAATACTACCTATAGTAAAACTATCCGATACCGCAGATAAAATAATGCGCGGACAGACAGTAAAAAAAGCTCCAAGAACTCCAACTTATGAAACTACAAATTTAGCTAAAAAACTAATTTATCTTCAAAGTTATATAAAACGTATAAAACGCATAGATAAAAAATTATTAGAGTCTCAAAGAGAAGCAGAATCTGCCAACAGAGCAAAATCAGACTTTTTAGCCAATATGAGTCACGAGCTACGCACTCCACTCAATGCAATAATTGGCTATTCTGAAATGATAAAAACTGAAATTTTTGGACCAGTTAATAATCCTAAATATCTTGAATATTCAAAAGATATTTACGATGCAGGTAAAAGCCTGCTTGTTGTGGTAAGTGATTTACTTGATTTATCAAGATCAGATGTTGGTAAATTGGAGCTAGATAAAACAAATATCAATTTGAAGAATATAATCACAGAAAGTATCAAAATATTAGCTGAAAAATCTGAGCATAAAAACATAGCTATAAAAATAAATGCAAAATCAGATATTCCTTTCATATTTGCTGATGAAATGCGTATAAAACAGATCGTCATAAATATACTGTCGAATGCTATTAAATTTTCTTACCCTAACTCAGAAATTTTGATTTCGTTGAGAGATACAGAAAAAAACATTGAGCTCTCGATAAAAGATCAGGGTGTCGGAATTGCCAAAAAGGACATTCCTAAAATTCTTGAAAAATTTGGTTACGTGAAGAATGCTTTGTCGAGGAGCTCAGAGGGAACCGGACTCGGCCTGTGGGTAGCCAAAATGTTGGTTGAAGAACATGGGGGTAATTTAACCATAGTTAGCAGCCTTGGCAATGGTACAGAGGTTATAATAAACTTGCCAAAAAACCTTAATAAGGACTGATTCCAAGCCATTGCTAACCTCTTCCCATTTTAAGTTTATTGTGCTATAATTACTGTGTAGATTTGTAAATAATAGAAGCTTGGTTATGGCAGGTCCTGAACAGGGTTTAAATACAGCGATCGCTTCTGGTGCGGCATTTGGTAATGGCGGCGCCCATGGCCCCGGCGCATTCAGCGGAGCGATGCAGTCTCTGTTCGGCGGAGGATTAAACGCAGCTGCAGGGTTTTTATCAGAAAAAAAATGGGCTCAAGGCTTTAGCCTTGAGAATGTAAAAGGCTTCCTGTTAAAATACTTTGATGGAGCTTTGCGCGAAAACAGCTTTCTTAAAGGCTTCTTTGATATGTTTGAATCAAAAGAAGATATGTTTAAAAACACTCTGAGCAGTCATGGAAAAGATGGCGCTTTAGCAGGTTCTGGAGGAAATGTTTCTTCTGGATCAGATGGCACAGCAACAGCTTCTTCCGGCTCAAGCGGATCAACAAATGCTAACAGCTCAAGCAGCACACCTTTTACAGCAGTTGAGGGAACAGCCATACCAGGCTTAACTGGCGGTGAGCCAGTTCCTCGTAAATCAATGGGATTTTTCTCACCTACTCCAACTCCGACAGTCGGAGGACATGGTCAGGGTATGGGCTGGGGTGTAGGCGCACCCGCCGCCTAGAGCTAGCCACGCTTTTTATCTTGCAATGGTCTCAAGATTTTTTCCTGCTTTATCATAATACACAGGACTGCTCGAAAGGGCTTTGCTAAGATATTCTTTTGCTAAATCATCATTTTTAGCCATCTTGGCATAAACACCAAGATTATTATAAACTTCTGCCTCAGGCAAATATTTGGCCAATATCGATTTAGCCTTGTCCATATCTCCCGATATTCCATATATAAGCGCGAGATTATATTCAATTTTCTGTTTTTTATCTTTTGCTAAATCAAGATTGCTAAGAGTTTTTTCCAAAAGCTTTTTGCCACGCTCTTTATCACCACTAAATGTTAAAGAAAGAGCCATATTATTCAAAACTGCAGGATTATTTTTACTTACATCCAACGCAATATTATAATATTCCAGGGCTTTATTAAGATTGCCATTCATTGCATAAACAACACCCAGAGCATTGATCGACCGCCATCTTGAGGCATCTCTGGATACAACCTCTTCCAATAAATTTTGGGCTTCTTTAAACTTGCCTTCCTGTATATAGCAAAGACTTTTTCCTTCAATTGCAGCAAGCATTCCAGATTCTTTCGCAATCGCCATATCATAATAATCTTTCGCTTTTGCTATATTGCCTGAAATTCTCAAAGATTCTGCATAATTAAAAAGCGTTTCAGAACTACTGTTTTTATCAGCAAACTTTGCATATAGTTCGGCAGCTTTTTTATAATTTGCCTCGTGAAATTCATCATCTGCTGCAGCTTTAGAGCTATCAGTATAATTAGCTGGAATATCTTTTTGAACAGGAGAATTGCGGCAAGCAGCCAGACAACATAATAATAAAATACAAAGCAAAGTCCTGTTTATCATGACTAATCCAAGTAAATAGGATAACCGTACTTATCAACTTTTCTTTGCTTACTTATAGTTCCGCCATATCCTTCATTATCCGCATCCGGATCATATTTAGGATATACATAACCATCATAACCAGAGTCTAAATCTTCTTTATAGCCCTTCGGATATGTGTATTGAGGAACTACAGGAGCAGGAGTTGGAGCCGGCGCAGGCTGAACAACTCTACCAGGCACAGGTTTTTTCGGAACGTAGTATTCGCTATCATTATCCTGAGGATAGTCATAACTCGGAGCACCACCGCTTTTCAACTGAGATCTCCAGTCTTTTGCCATTTCGCCTGAATTATATTGGTCAACAGTGCCGCCAGAACCCGACATGTAATGTTCCCTAACGCATCCTGAAAGAAATAGCGCCACAAAAAACATAACATTGACTGAAGAAAATACAAACCTCTTCATCGGAAACCAGAAACCTAACTAATATGGATTAATTTATACCGCGGTGCAATATAATACAAATTCCCTATAATTCAAAGACTAATCTTGATCTTCTTTAATATTTTTTTATTATGGGAGAAAATTTACTATTCGCCATCGAAGTAAATAGGATAATAAGGCCTGCTTGACTTGCTCTTAGACTTCTGAGTGAATGCCACAACAGTTTTATATTTTTCCAGTGCTTGCTTATACATCTCCATATAAGGCTTATAATATTCTGCCGCACCAACCGGATAGTATATTAAATAATTAAGATTTTCTTCAAAATTTTCGCTATCCGTAATCTTTGGCGGATTCACAACATAAATCCTGCCAGGATTATAAGTTCCTTCTGCAACATAAAGTTTATTTTCTACACTTATCACCTGCGCATCAGCCAGGTGAGGTAAGCAAAGACCGACTATAAAAATACATTTCTTAAAAATCATTTTCAATGGTATATCTCCTACAGTAAAAGTTTTTTATACACTCAATAAAACAAATAGCTGTATTATAGGAATAAGTTCTGTGCTTACGAAAGTAGCAGCACAGCCATTAACAAATGGTTAACCTCAAGGATTTTTTCTGAATATATTGATTTTATTCTTGGAGTGTGTCTTTGTGGCAACTTAGTAGTAGAGTACGCAATATTTCTATATTGAAAATAAAAAAATAGGCGGAAAATAATTCCTCCTATTTTTTCTTTTCCTATCGTCCTATTCCACCACGATCTGGACCTGCTTTTCCGGCACTTCCACTATGCATTTGGCTAGGTATTACCTGCTTTCCAGAAACATCACTGTAATCATCTGGGTTAGCCGCCTCAAGATCCGCTTTACCCTTTCTTTCTGGAGTATTTGCCGATTTTGAGTCCCCTTTCTTTTCAGGAGCTGGAGAAGCCTTTCCTTTTGCTTTATCCTGTGAATTTAATAATTCGAGCTGAGCAGGGTTAGCATTTTCTTTCTGAACTTTAGTAAGACCCTGATCTATAGTCTTAAAGATCTTTCCAATAGCCTTATCTAATGAAGCAAAAAATTTCGCAAACATCGCCCAATCTTCACCCATCCATTTAAAGAAATCAGCAGCAATACCTGTTGCAGTTCCAACAAGAACTCCGGCTATTTCAGATACTGCTTGGCCAGTTGCCGCATCATTAAATTTCTTTTCTTTTTCTTGTTCAATAGCTCTTTGCTTTTTTGATCCAAACTTTCTTTCTTCTTCATTGCCAGAGTTATTCTTTTTGTTTTTCTCTGCTTCATATTTAGCTTCAGCATCGTTCAGATTCTTTACAATTTCCTTGTCTTTATCATGAGCTTTTATGCCAAGGCTATATATGACTTTTAAAGCATTCTCATTATCTGTATCAAAAGTCTTAGCAACAAATTGTATCAGGGATGATCTTTTTTCTTTTGTCAAATCTTCACATGAACTAACAAGATTAGCTTTTTCATTAGCTATTTCTTTTAAACTAGAAGCTATAAGATTTTCCGGAACATTTGCAAATATTGAAAGATTCTTAGCCTTTGCAATTATAATTTTTTCTGACAAAGGTATTCCTTTATCATCTTTCTCAGAAAGAACATCGAACACTGCAAGAAGGTCATTCTTCACATCATCAGAATAAGACGCAAAACCTGTTAAAGACTTTTAAAAAAACTCTTTTTTAGATTTATCCTTATCTTGATCTATTTTTGCTCCCAACTCACTTGCCAATTTCACATCATTTTCTTCTATCTTAATTCCTATAGAATTCATTAAATTCAGAGCTTTCTCAGGTTTTTGAGAAGAAATCTGCGAAAAGAACAAGATCAATGCTTCCCTTTCTTCGGCAGGAAGATTTTTACAAGCTTCTAAAAACTGCGCTCTACCATCCCGTATTTTATCAAGTCTTATATTTGCTTCATCTTCAGGAACGGATGTAACAAGATTTAATTTGCTCAGACGATCATCAGATAGAGTAGTTTCTTTAGACTCTTGTTCGTTAGCAGATAACACTCGATACACGACAAAAACCTCATCCAAGGCCTGTTTATCAAGAGAATTAAGCTGAGTACAGAAACTATGTATTACTTTTTTGCTATCCTCAATTGCTGTTTGCTCCCGAGAACGCTCCTGTCCACCAATTCCCCAATTTTTTCTCAGAGGAGCTCCCACCTTCCAAGCTTCATCCAAAACATTCTGTTTAGAAACCTGAACTGGAGAATTATCATCTTTAGACATAACTTCAAAACCTGTAAATTTTTATATAACAGTTTGTTAACATACGAGGATACATTGTACCACTACTATATTAAGATTTTATTACAAAACCAGGGCAATATACAGCTTTTTCACGATTTTAGGAAAATTTGCCTATAATTCAACGCCTCAGCCACATGGTGTTTCTTAATACTCTGACTAGCCTCCATATCCGCTATAGTTCGAGAAACCCTCAAAATACGATTATATCCACGCATTGAGAGTCCCATTTTTTCATAAGCCATGTTCAACATAGCTTTAGCATCGTCATCTGGCATGGCCGTTTCCTGCAATAATTGGCCATCCGCTTCTGAATTAGTACGTATGTTACTATTTGCATAACGTTTTAATTGAATTTCCCTAGCTTTTTTAACCCTTTCTGCAACCTCTTTAGAACCTTCTTTTGAAGGCTCCTTAGTTAAATCAGCCGGCGTCACTGGCGGAACATCAATATGTATGTCGATACGATCAAATAACGGGCCAGATATTCTTGATTGATAGTCTATCCCACATTTTGGCGCTTTATTGCAGCACCTAGATTGATCTCCCAAATATCCGCAACGACAAGGGTTCATAGCAGCCACAAGCTGAAAATTTGCTGGGTATGTAACATGTGCTTGTGCCCGTGAAACGGTAACTTTACCGGTTTCCAATGGCTGCCTCAGAGAATCTAGAACCTGACGCGGAAACTCTGGCAATTCATCAAGAAACAAGACGCCATTATGAGAAAGGGTTATTTCACCTGGCAAAGGCCTTTTACCACCCCCTACCATCGCCGCCATAGAACATGAATGATGAGGTTCTCGGAATGGTCTTTGTTTTTTAAGTTTACCATCCGGCAAATTATTTGAAATACTCGATATCATACTAACATCAAGCATTTCACGATTATCTAATTCAGGAATAATACCAGGAAGACGCGATGCTAACATCGACTTTCCAGATCCTGGAGGACCAACCATTAATATATTGTGATTGCCTGAAGCAGCAATTTCAAGAGCACGCTTCGCTGTTTCCTGACCTTTTATATCTTTCAAATCTGGATAAATAGTTTCAGAATCTGAATCATAAATTAAATCAAGTGATGGCTGCTGAAGGATTTGGCTACCCTTAAAATGATTGATTATCTCAAGGAGATTTTTCGGAGCCAAAATACTTATATCACCCGCCCAAACTGCCTCTCCTTTATTAGCAACAGGGCAAACTATTCCCTTATTTTTTGATGATGCGTGAATAGCTGTTGGTAAAACACCAGCAACAGGAGTTATAGTCCCATCAAGAGAAAGTTCACCCAATACAACATATCCTGCAATTTCCTCAGCACTCAAAAGATTCATTTCCACCATTAATCCAAGAGCAATAGCCAAATCATAGTGACTACCTTCCTTCAAAACATCTGCTGGTGATAAATTTACAGTTATACGTGAAGGGGGCAAAGACAAACCAAGTGATGTCATCGCTGATCTTATACGCTCTTTAGATTCTCCTATGGCTTTATCAGGTAAGCCAACTATATTAAAAGCTGGTAGTCCTGTTGTAATATGGACTTGCACATCTATATCCTGTGCAGTTATTCCTTCAAAAGCGATAGTGTTGATATGTGCAACCATAATAGTGTATGTATCAATAAATTTTTATGTGAATAATTTTTATTAATTAATGATTAATAATCAGATTGTATGTAATAATGCATAACTATACTAACTGGCAAGATAATCAGTCTATATGATAAAAAAATACACTAATAATATTTCAAATAGAAAGCTATTGATGAACCTTAGCGTGGCAACCCTCGCCCTGGTTTGTTATTTAATATTTGCTCAAATAAATAGCGATAAAAAACTAAGCATTGAACAAACAAAATCAGATTTAAAAAGAATAACATATGTTATTTCTTCCAATGTTGAGCTGGGCTTTATAACTGTGGATCAGACATTGCAAAGAGCTGCAGAACGGCAATACTTCAACATTCTTTTCGGAAAATCTTTAAAAGAAGATATGATGCATAATATGGCGATATGGGTTAATTCAACACCGCATATTGAAGCCATGATGATAGTTGACGAAAGTAGAATTGTTGATGTTCTGTACAGTAAAGACGAGCATGATATAGGAGTTAAAGAAGGCGAGCTTTTTAACATAGGAAATCATTTTTATGCTCAAAAAAATAATGAAAATGCTGGTTCAATTATAAGCAAATCGCTAATTACTGGTAGTAATGATATTTTCATAAGCAGAAGAATAGACACCGTAGAAGGTGGATTTGGCGGCATTGCTGTTGCTGTAATTGACGGAAATTATCTAGAAAGCCTGCTTAAATCAGTAGATGGAAACCAAGATTTAGACACTTACATATACACTTCTGACAATACCTTGCTTCTTGGTGATGTTTCAGGAAATAAAAAAGAAATGTTTAATGCAGCCACAAGTGAACATGATGTCACTCATTCTACTGATGATAAAAATATCAGTATCGTTGAACGATATGTTAATGATGAATTTGCCATTTTTGCTTTTGATAAATTAAAAAATATTCCTCTCTCTATAGCCATCATGAAGCAAGGCAATTCCTTTGGAAATCAATGGCAAACAAAGAAAAACAATTACATTATATTCGGTATTGTTTTTTCGCTTTTTATATTAACTATTGGCTTCCTAGTAAGACTTCTAGACAAACAAGTTCAGCAATCAAAAGATTCTGAGAAAAAAGCTATTATAGCCAGCCAGACAAAATCAGACTTTCTCGCAAAAATGAGTCATGAATTACGTACTCCACTAAATGCTATTATAGGTTTTTCTGATATGCTATCCGGCGGTTATTTCGGCAAATTTAATTCAGCCCAAGCCGAAAGAATTGCAGACATAAGCATGTGCGGACATCACCTTTTAGAGCTTATAACGGATATACTAGATTTCTCAAAAGGCGAAGTTGGAAAACTAAAGCTTAAAGAAGATATTGTGAATATATATAGCCTTATTAATCAATCATTACGAATTGTAGAACAAAAGGCAAAAATTAAAAATATAAAACTAGTCAATAATACAAAAAGGAACATTAACAGTATTTACGCTGATAAAAAGAAAATCCAACAAATTATACTAAATCTTTTATCAAATTCCGTAAAATTCACGCCGGAGGCTGGAAGTATTGCAATTTCAGCATATCTAAATAGCGATGGTTGCTTCGTTATTCAAGTCACAGATACAGGCATAGGAATAGCGCAAGACGATATACCAAAAGCGCTGTCGCTATTCGAACAGGTAAATAAAGATATGGCACACGAAGGAACAGGCCTGGGCCTTCCGCTTTCTAAGATGTTTACAGAATTACACGGTGGTCAGTTCCGACTTGAAAGCAAGCAAGGCTCAGGCACAACGATTTTCATCATTATGCCAAAAGAAAGGGTAAGAAAACCTATCTTTGAAGAAGAGATGGCTCTAACCTAAACTTCAAGATACTTCTTAATATTCAACCCTGCGACCTGCTTTAATTCCTGAGTCAGGAACTCGTTTATGTCGTTATCAGCCGAATCCTTCCATATTTCTTCGTCTTCTTCGTAAGAAAAATGGCTAGCACCGCTGATTGGCGAAGAAACCCATATCTGCTGACTGGAGTTATGTCTGTTGATTATATATTTCCTACCATCAGGCAGTTCTATATCCAACATTCCGTCCATAAAATCCATTTCCAACAAATATTCTTGATCAGCTTCTTCGATGGCTTCGAATATTTTTTGTAAAGTGTCTTCTGCTATTTCAATAAATTCTGTATTATCCATATAAAAAAAGTTATAAGATTGAGTTCTAGTTAAAATTTAAAAATTGCAACATAAGAAAAAATATTATGCCGCGCAAGAGAACAAAAGCAAAAAAAGCAAATATTCGTAAAAGAGGGCGTTCTTTTAGTCGAATGAGGAAGTCTTTAGCTGAAAAAACTTCATTTTCAATATGGTTGATAAAAACATCAATCATTCTTGCCATGTGGGGAATTATAGCGTTCTCTATATTACTTTCTTACTATGCTTATGACTTGCCTGATGTGAAGAAGCTTGATGAGAATATAAAAACTCCTGCAATTAGAATATTAGATAGGGATAACAATCTTATAGCCAACTTCGGCAGTTTACATAGTGAATATGTTCCTTATGAGAAATTACCAAAAAACCTTATTAACGCCGTTACCTCTATAGAGGATAGAAGATTCTTTAAACATTTTGGTATTGATTTGGTTGGCATTCTCCGCGCAGCCGTTAGAAATTCTGTGGCCGGCGGCGTCGTACAGGGTGGCAGTACTATAACACAACAATTAGCAAAAGTTGTTTTCTTGAGCCCGGACAGAACTATAAGACGTAAAATTCAAGAAGTAATGTTGGCACTGTATATAGAGAAACATTATACCAAACAGCAAATAATTGCCATGTACCTCAACCGCATCTACCTAGGCAATGGCAATTATGGCGTCGATGCCGCTTCGAGATCTTATTTTGGTAAGCGTGTAACTGATATCGGATTATATGAATCTGCAATGTTAGCAGGCCTAATAAAGGCTCCTTCAAAATATTCTCCAGCTAGTAATAATCTAGATTTAACAAAACAAAGAACTGATACTGTTTTAGCTAGCATGGTAGAAAATGGCGTAATAACGCCGTCTGAAATGGTTTTTAATATGAAAGATTTGAATCTTTCAGTTAGAACGAGAGTCATAAAAACAGAGAGCCCTTATTTCGTTCAGTGGATTAAAGAACAACTTCCAGATTATGTAGGAAATCAGGAAATGGAAGTTGTTGTGCATACCACTCTTGATTCAAACATGCAGAAGCTTGCAGAAAAATCTTTTGAGGCACATTTAGCTGAATCTGGCGCAGAAAAGGGAATTAGCCAGGGAGCTATGGTGGTTATGTCGCCACAAGGTGATATACTTTCTATGATAGGCGGAAGGTCATTTGGTGATAGTCAATTCAACAGAGCCACGCAAGCCTTACGTCAACCAGGATCCTCTTTCAAACTATTTGTCTATCTAGCGGCATTTGAAAATGGCTTCGAACCCAACGACAAACTTATTGATGAACCAATAAAACTAAGAAATTGGTCCCCAGAAAATTATGATGACAAATACATAGGCGAAGTGTCACTTATGGATGCCTTTGCTAAATCAATAAATACAATATCTGTAAAGTTGTCACAAAGCGTTGGAATCAGAAAAGTAATAGATGTAGCGTACAGACTTGGCATATCCACCGAAATTAATAGAGACCTTAGCTCAGCACTGGGAACCTCTGATGTAACCCTTTTGGACATGACTGGTGCCTATGCGCATTTAGCAAATTACGGAAATGCGTTATGGGTACACGGCATTACAGAAATTACCAATGGAGATGGTAACGTTATATACTTACGTCACCAATCTGAAAATCATAGAATCTTAAGCCCTGAAGTTGTATCCAACATGAACAAGTTACTTTTAAGCGTTGTGGATTATGGAACAGGAAAACGAGCGCAGATAGGTTTTCCAGCCGCCGGAAAAACAGGAACCAGCCAGAATTATAGAGATGCTTGGTTTATTGGATTCACAAGTAATTATGTAGCAGGCATATGGGTTGGTAATGATGACAACAAACCTATGAAAAAAGTTGCGGGAGGAAGTATTCCGGCAGCTATATGGCATGATTTTATGCAGCCTGTTATGGCCAATGTCACAAACGACACTTCAATTCCTACTAACGAATCTGATATTGCTGATGGAAGAGCAATAAATGATTATGAGAAAAATTCAGTAGATAACGAAGAAAGTATCGAAAAAACAAAGGAAAATACTGATTCTGTATGGGATAATATAATAAGAACTTTCGATACCGATAAGAGAAAACCGGAACCGAAACCACAAGCTCCTAGTACAGAGATACAAGAGCAGGATATTCCTCCAATCCCAGAGAACAGTTACATGAACGAAAATAAGCAGGAAGAAGTCTCTCCTGAGGGTGAACCAGTTCCAGATGAATATTAGAAATTTTATTATCTGGAACGCAGATGCAAATTAAAACTACTTCTGCTTCAGTAGTTTTCCTATAAAATCAGAAAGTCCCTGCTGGCGCATTCTTTTTAAGCGTTCAGATTTGATGATATATAAAATATTCTGCAGGCTAGCATCTATGTTTTCATTTACGATAACATAGTCGTATTCATCCCAATGGCTTATTTCGTCACTTGCCCGTGCCATACGTTTTTTTATAACTTCTTCACTATCTTGTCCTCTGGAAGTAAGCCTTCTACCAAGTTCTTTCATTGAAGGTGGTAGAATAAAAACACTGACAATATCATCTCGGGCTTTAGAAGTTAAACGTCTTGTTCCCTGCCAATCGATATCAAAAATAATATCTTTTCCTAAATCTAAAGAATCTTCTACCTTTTTACGTGGCGTACCATAATAATTACCGAATACTTCGGCATATTCATAAAAATATTTTTCATCTATTTTTTTTTCAAATTCTTTTTCTGAGACGAAATAATAGTCAATACCATGCGCCTCTTGCGGCCGCTGCTGTCTGGTGGTATATGACACAGACATAACTAAATTATTATCATTTTGTAACAATAAGCGAGAAAGTGTTGTTTTTCCAGCACCTGAAGGTGATGACAGCACAAACATAAAACCACGGCGCTTAAGATTTTGATCTGGCATTTTCTCATTACTTTAAAATTATAAAGGTTTTTATAATATTCTTTGACAACGCTGTCTAATCTTTTAATTAAGGGGGATAGAAAAAATACAAAAACAAAGTTTTTGAAATAGGGTAAGTAACTTGAAAAATCCTAATAACATATTAATAACTGGTGCAAATAGTGGAATTGGTTTTGCTCTTGCAGAAGCTTACGCTGACAAGGGTATCAGGCTTTTTCTTTCTGGCAGAAATGAATCCCGATTAGACGCTATTAAAAGAGTTTGTGAGGATAAAGGTGCAGAAGTCTATATAAAAATTTGTGATGTCACTGACAAACAAACAATGTTTGATTGGATAGGTGAAATGGCCGATAGATATAGGCTTGATGTTGTAATTGCCAATGCCGGAATATCAGCAGGAACTGCCGGTGGTGTCGAAAGTTATGAACAAATAAAAAATATTTGTGACACTAATATTTATGGTGTTATCAACACGGTTTATCCTGCCATGCTAGAAATGCGCAAAAGATGCAAAGGACAAATAGTTATAATAAGCTCTTTAGCTGGTTATCGTGGTTTGCCAAGCTCTCCTGCATATTCGGCCAGCAAAGCTGCAGTTAAGCTTTATGGAGAAGCTACTAGAGGAGCTTTAAGAAGAGATGGGGTCGGAGTTACTGTTGTAACACCCGGCTATATCAAAACGCCAATGACAGATGTTAACAGCTTTTATATGCCATTTTTAATGGATGCGCGTAAGGCTGCTAAATTGATAGTAAAAAAATTACAAAAGAATCCTGCACGCATTGCTTTTCCTTTACCTTTATACTTTATTGTTTGGCTGGCAAGTATTTTACCACCACGCCTTACAGATCCTATTTTTTCAAGGTTGCCTGGTAAAGCTGGATTAAAATAGAAAAGAATATAGTCTTACGAGTAAAATAAGGATGATTGGTTAAAAAATGAAAAACGTAAAAGATGATTCTAAAAATTATAAATTTAATCCTTATATTTTAAGAGCTTATGACATTCGCGGCATTGTTGGAGAAACACTCAGCGAAGAAGATGCTTATTATCTAGGACGGTCATTGGCAGCATTTGTGCTGGGGAAAAATACTGGAAAAAAAATCTGCATAGGTTTTGACGGACGTTTTAGCTCTCCAAAATTAGAAGAAAAAATTGTGCGTGGCCTCATGGAATCTGGCATGGATGTTATCCGCATTGGCCTTTGCCCAACACCTATGCTGTATTTTTCGGTGAAACATCTTGGAGCCAGCGGCGGCATAATGATTACTGGATCGCATAATCCACCATCACATAACGGCTTTAAAATGATGTTAGAAAAATTACCAGTTTACGGTGATGATATTCAAGAATTAGGCTCTATTGCTGAACGTGGAGATTTTTTAGACGGCAAAGGCTCAGTATCTTTTGAAGATGTGAAAGATGCTTATATGAAGCATTTATTAAAAGCATTTGCAGGTGGGCGTGAGCTAAAAATTGCATGGGATGCTGGCAATGGCGCCACAGGCAATGTCATGAAGGAACTAACGGAAAATCTACCTGGCAAACATTTTTTACTAAATGAAAAAATTGATGGCAATTTTCCATCGCACCACCCAGATCCATCAGTAGCAGAAAATATGGAACAATTAATTGAAATGGTGGAAAAAGAACATTGTGATTTAGGTATAGCTTTCGATGGAGATGGCGATCGCATTGGAGTTGTTGATAATCAAGGCAGAATTATCTGGGGCGATCAATTAATGTCGTTTTTTGCCGAAGACATTCTGCAAAAACATAAAGGCGAGACTATTATTGCTGATGTCAAAGCCAGCCAAACACTATTCGATGAAATTGCTAGAAATGGTGGCAAACCTTTGATGTGGAAAACTGGGCATTCGTTGATAAAAACCAAAATGTTTGAAACAAGAGCAATACTAGCTGGAGAAATGAGCGGACACGTTTTTTTCAAAGATAATAATGGCTTTGATGATGGTTTATATGCTGCAATCCAGATTATAAATATCGTATCAAAATCAAAAGAACCTTTGTCTAAAAAATTAGATGCCTTACCACATGTTTTCAATACTCCAGAAATTCGTGTTGATGTTGACGATGCTAAAAAATTCACAGTAGTGGAAGCAATAAAAATTTCAGCCAAAAAAGATGGACTGGAGGTTAATGATATCGACGGTGTGCGTGTACGCTTGGATGGTGGTTGGTGGCTGGTTAGAGCTTCTAATACTCAGGCAGCCCTAGTTGTACGCTGTGAGGCAAATAGTCAAAACAGACTTACTGAAATTAAAACTGATGTTTTTGAAAGATTAGCATCTGGCGGAATAAAAATAAGTTAAAAATTCTCTTTAAACCAACCAGCCATTTTTCCGATAAAACTATTGGAAAATAAGGTCTTATGCTCGAAGTTGCTATATTCCATTTCTTTATGATGGGCGGCAAGCAATAGCATGCCAGCACAGGTTGAGAATGCAGGACCTTTAGTGCTTTCTGCCATACCATCAATATATTTTGGTATACCAATGCGTACTTGTTTTTTCAATATCTGACCCGTCAACTCACTAATTCCGCCAAGATGGCTACCACCGCCTGTTAAAACAACGTGTGCAATGGTTTTCCCATAACCTGAGTTTAATATTTTCGATGCTACCAATTCAAGAATTTCTTCTACGCGCGGACGAATTATATTTATTAGATTAACCTTAGTGATGTGATTTTCATCTGCATCATCGTCTTCTTCGCCAATATTAGGCACGTCAATTATTTCCTGATTATCTTTGGCAGTAGAAAGTACGTTTCCATGTAATGCTTTCAAGCGTTCTGCACTTTCTATACTAGTAGATAGACCTATAGCAATATCTTTTGTGATGTTCATTGAACCAACTGCGATATTATCAACATAACGCAAGCGTCCACCTTTAAATATAGCAACTGAAGTACTGCTACCACCTAAGTCAACAACGACTGTGCCAAGATCTTTTTCATCCTCAGAAAGACAAGCAAGACCCGATGCGTACGCCGATGAAATATATCCCTCAATATTCAAATGTGATTGAGCAACACAATTGGTCAAATTTAAAATTGTCGGTGATGAAGCAGTAATAATATGCAAATCAGCAGTAATATCGTGTCCATACATACCGATTGGCTCTATAATTCCTGTTGCACCATCGAGAGAGTAATCAACAGCTATACAATGGATAACTTCTCTATCCTCATTTTTAAACTGCTCGCACCCTTGCGAAGTAAGGCGATGAATATCTTTTTTTGTAATTTCATGGCCGTTTATATTAAGCTCAGCTTTAACATAATTTGATTTTTGTTTGTTTTCAGAAATATTAACAAATGTTTTATCAATAGTAACACCTGCCATAGCCTCAGCTGCGCCTACTGCAAGACGTATGGATTGCTCAGCAAGTTTTATATCGGTAATGACCCCGGATTTTATTCCTTGCGAAACCTGATGACCAATTCCAACAATGCTGATTTTTTTCTGTGGCGTAAGCTTAGCAATAAAGCACACCACTTTCGTTGCGCCAATATCAAGTGCAGTAATGAAACTATTTCCTATTTTTGCCATGGCTGTTTTATATAGTAAAATGGATAATAGTTAAATAGTAAAATGGCTTATCTTGCTAGATTATATCAGTAAGTTTTTACAGCTACTTAACAAACATTTTTTCTTCCAGTCTTAAATCAATGCTCTTGGCACTGCTGGTAAGTATTTTACTTTCTTTATTAACTTCCGCCAAATATTCAAGTGCCCTATCAGGATTTTCTTCTGGCAGTTTTATTTCAATACCATTACGCAAACGCAAATCCCAGCGCCTATCACTGACACGTATTGCTGAAGATACCAAAGGATCTATCTCGGGATGTGATTTAAGCATCTGCAACAGAGATGATGAATAATAAGGAACATCCTTTCCCACTAGGATTACCAAATTAGCAAAATCATCAAGATTTTTTTCGTTTATAACTTTTCCATCTTCATCAAGTAGAGTAATTTTTCCGGCATTTTGCCAAAGTGCAACTGGTTTGCGTTCAGATATACTTATGGACAGTGTTGAAGGATATTGGCGTTCAATCGAGGCATGCTTAACCCAGGTAAGGGTCTCTAGCTTCTCTTTTATACCCCACAAATCAATATCTCCCATCGGATCGCCAATGCGCAATGAAGATTTTTCCTTGGGACTACCAGTAATGGCAGTAAGAATTTCTTCCTTAGAGGTATGCTGCTGTCCTTCAAGTAGTATATCTTTCAAAATAAGACCCATACTCCGCGCAGCACGGTTTTGCGAATGATCTATACTATTTACTGTGATAGTGTAATATTTAGACTGCTGAAACCATAAAAACACAATGGCTATAGAAATAAACGCAAAAGGATAAGGCCTGATAGCAAATTTAACGACCCTCAGCAGAACCTGCCACTTCAATTCAAGCGGAGATTTTTTATATTGTTTTTTTGTACCGCTTATTTTTCTGCGTGATTTTACTTGTTGTCGCATCGCGCATTCTCAACCAGATATTTTATCAGCTCGTTGAAGCTAATTCCAACATGGGAAGCAATTTCAGGCACTAAAGAAAGCGGCGTCATGCCAGGATGGGTATTTATTTCAAGTAAATATAATTTGTTACCATCCGCTTCATCCAATCTAAAATCAGAACGACTAACTCCACGACAGCCTAACATTTTATGAGCTTTGAAAGCAATATCCATAGCTTCTTTATAAACCGAGTCATTTACAGGCGCAGGCATTAAATGCTCAGTTTTGCCATCACTATATTTATTCGTATAATCATAAAAGCCGTTTTTAGGACGTATTTCAACAACACCTAAAGGCTTTTCATCAGTTACTGCAACACTAAGCTCGCGACCAGGAATATATTTTTCCACTAACATACTGTGATATTTTTTAATTTCAGCCATGTTAGGGCCGTTTACACCTTCTTTAATTATGTAAACACCAACACTAGAGCCTTCTGAAATTGGTTTAATTACGTAAGGTTTTGGGAAAGGGATATTACCGTTAGCAATGTCAACGGTACTAACAACTGCTCCTGGCGGACATAAAATACCACGATCCTGCAAAACATTTTTCGCAGTTGGCTTATCCATAGCCAAGGCCGAAGCCAAAATACCGGAATGTGTATAAGGTATACCAAGTATTTCCAACAAACCTTGAAGACAGCCGTCTTCGCCATAAGTACCATGTAATGCATTGAAAACAACATCAGGTTTTGCGGCAGATAATTTTTCAGCTATATCACGCTGCAGATCAATAACAGTAACCTGATATCCGTTCTCTCTCAGAGCTTTCTCAATTCCTTTACCAGACATAAGGGACACTTCCCTCTCTGCCGACATCCCACCCATTACCAATGCTACATGCTTATTTTTTTTGGTCATTTCTTTTTCCTATTATCTTAACTTCCCATTCAAGGCTAACACCTGTCTTCTCTTTTACTCTTTTTCTAACTATTTCGCCAAGTTTTTCTATATCATCAGAAGTCGCACCCCCAGTATTTATAAAAAAATTACAATGTTTTTCTGAAACCTGCGCACCACCAACCTTCATACCACGGCACCCAGCTGCATCTATCAATTCCCAAGCTTTTTTACCTTCAGGATTCTTGAAAGTACTACCGCTCGTTCTACTTTTTATAGGCTGAGTGTCTTCACGCTGAGAACTTATTTTAGTTAAAAGATTTTCTATCTCTGCTCTGTCGCCTGGTTTACCAATGAAAGTTCCTTTCGTGAAAATCATTCCTTCCGGTAAAGTATTGCCACGATATATATAGCCAATATCCTGCTGAGTTAAAATATGTAGAGTCCCCGACTCATCAATTGCCTCAGCACTCTTCAAAATAGCCGAAACATCGCTGCCATAGGCTCCAGCATTCATGTATAAAGCACCGCCTATAGTTCCCGGTATACCACTCAAAAATTCCAATCCGGTCAAACTATTTTGCGCCGCAAACATAGAAACGTTAAAGCTTAGTGCCCCTGCCCCAGCTGTCAGCTCGTTGTTACGTACAGAAATATCGGTAAAACCTTTGCCAAGCCTTATAACAACGCCATCGATGCCACCATCGCGCACTAGCAAATTAGAGCCGACACCAAGAACTGTCACAATAATTCCTTCTGGCTTATTTTTAAGAAAAGATGATAAATCTTCAGCATCTGCTGGACGGAACATAACTTGAGCCATTCCACCAACATTGAACCAGTTTATTTTCGACAGGTCTGAATTTTCACGGTAACTGCCGCGGACTTTTGGTAATAAATCGATTATGTTTTTATTGCTAACCATTTGTTATTTTTCAATCTCAAAATCTACACTTACGCTACCTTTTACGGTAATTTGCCCAACTGCTATGGTCTCCGGTGCTGCCACAGATAAAACATTTGTCATTGACGAAGCCATTTTCATACTACGAGTAGCAAATATAGGAGAGGAGTAATTAACTGTAACTCTTTGTGGCTTTCCGATTTCAACACCCAAAGCCTTCGCAATTTCAGCCGCTTTTTGTTTAGCATTCTTAGCAGCTACAACTTGCACCTGCTGCTCAATATTTTTTAAGTCAGAAGAAGTAAATTCAACATTTTCAATTCTGGTAACACCAATTGCCAATGATTTCTCTATCAAATCCTGAAGAACTTTAGTGTCTTTTAAAACGATACTAATACCCTTACTCGTCAGAAAATGGTTTAAAGTAGGCGTAGGGCAATTATTGTTCTGGCAATTACTTTCATTATAAACAGGCATAATATTTATGCTACTTGTTTGCACTAACTTACTATCTATACCAAGTTTACCAGTAGCAAATTTTATTAATTGAGATGCTATTTCATCATTCTTTTTTTGTGCAATATTCAGGTTTTTATCTTTTATTTCAATTGCCATAGAAACAATCGCCTGATCAGGAACAATTTGCGACTCTGCTTCGCCCATAACAGAAATTATTCTTCTATCGTCATCTCCTGCAAAAGATAAGCATGGCTGTATTATCAGCAAGAATAGAGTTAAAAAGGCGCAAATACTTCTTCCAATCATTTCACCACACCTAATTTTTTCATATCCTCGGGTAATGAATTTGCCCAGGCAGTTATATTTCCTGCACCAAGACAAACAACAATATCGCCAGGATTTGCAATTTCATTTATTATTTTTGGTAACTCTTCAGGTGAAGGAAGAGGGATAACATTTTTATGTCCTTGTTTTTTGATGCCTTCAACCAGGCTGTCCCTGCTTATTCCTTCTATAGGCGATTCACCAGCTTCGTAAATATTTGCAACCACAACCTTATCGGCGACACCAAAGCAGCTACAAAATTCACCAAACAGATCACGAACACGCGTATATCTATGAGGTTGCACCACGGCAATTATTTTTTTACCACTACCATGAATAACATCTTTCGCAGTGTTAAGAGTTGCAATAATTTCCTTTGGGTGGTGGCCATAATCATCTATAATTGTAATACCATTAGTTTCTCCTGTTTTTGTGAAACGACGCTTAACACCAGCAAAATCGCGGAAACCTTTCAATATTGCTTTGTCTTCAAAACCAAGCTCCACAGCCACAGAAATAGCCGCCAGAGAATTTGAAACATTATGACGCCCAGGCATTGGTAAATGCACATCTTTTATTATTCTTTCTTCACCGCCAGTTATACGTTTAGAAATTTTAACATCGTATATACTGCCCCCTTCAGGAGAGAATCTAATATTGCTAGCTTTTATGTCAGCTTCACAATCCAAAGCATAAGTTATGATTTTTCTATCTGTAACACGTCCCGCCAAGGCACTTACTTCTGGATGGTCTTTGCATAAAACACCAAAGCCATAAAATGGTAGGTTTTCTATAAAAGTTTTAAAAGCATCCCGCAAATTATCAAACGAACCATAATGCTCCATATGCTCAGGATCTATATTGGTTATGATGCCGATTTGAGCAGGAAGTTTTAAAAATGTTCCATCAGACTCATCAGCTTCAGCAATCAACCAATCACCACTACCAAGACGAGCATTCGTGCCGTAAGCATTTATTATTCCACCATTTATAACAGTAGGATCAAGCCCTGCCGCTTCAAACATCGATGTAACCATAGTTGTCGTAGTGGTTTTTCCATGAGTACCAGCAATGGCAACAGAATTTTTCAAATGCATTATCTCAGCTAGCATTTCCGCACGTTTTATTACTGGGATAGAATTTTTGCGCGCATATACTATTTCAGGATTTTCGTTTTTCACCGCCGACGATTTTACAACAACACTCGCACCTTCAACATTTTCACCTTTATGACCGATGCTAACTTTAATACCGAAAGATTCTAAGCGCTTCACATTAGCATTATTTGAGGCGTCAGAACCTTGCACTTTATAGCCTAAATTATGTAGTATTTCGGCAATGCCGCTCATACCAATACCACCTATACCAATAAAATGAATTGGGCCAATATTTAAAGGGAAAACTTTACCTGGTTTTTTATCAAACATGATTACTATTTTTGATTAGAGATTGTAATTTTTGAGAGCATATATATGTGGAAGTCTAAGTTCAAGGACGGAGTTATAATAATTAACTTGAGTTTTGGATAATGTATAAAATTAATTACTTACCACAACACCGTCTCTGATAGTAACCACTTTATCCATACGATTAGCAAGCTCAAGATTATGTGTTACGATAAACATCGCAACACCAATTGCCTTAGCTGTTTCAAGCAATAATTTAAATACATTATCTGCCGTTTCGGGATCGAGATTGCCAGTAGGCTCATCAGCCAACAAGACAGAAGGTTTGTTTACTAATGCTCTAGCAATAGCAACCCTCTGCTGCTCACCACCAGAGAGCTCTGATGGTTTATGAGTAAATCGATTTGCAAGACCAAGATATTTTAGTATTTCTTCACCATCAGTAGTAGAAGCCGCAACAGATTTCCCAGATATCATCTGCGGTATAATAACATTTTCCAGCGCGGTAAATTCAGGTAATAAATGGTGAAATTGATATATAAAACCAATTTCATTCCGGCGTATCTTTGTACGCTCATTATCATTTATATTTGTACAATCAATATTGTTGATCATAATTTTACCGCTGTTTGGCGAATCTAAAAGTCCTGCCAATTGCAATAAAGTGCTTTTTCCACAACCACTCGGACCAACAAGACCAACAACTTCTCCAGCTTTTATTTCAAGATTTGCACCCTTTAAAACATTCAGCCTAGCTTCTCCCTGATAGAAGAATCTATGCACATCACTTAGCGATAAAATAACATTATTACTCATAACGCAAAGCCTCCGCCGGATCTTGTTTTGAAGCTTTCCAAGCCGGGTATATTGTTGCCAGGAATGAGAAAATCAAACCCATAGCAACCGACCATATAACATCTGACACTTCCACCTCAGATGGTAATTCTGATAGGAAATAAATTACAGGATCAAACAATGTACTACCAGTAAGAGCTTCGACTCCCTTTTTAATGGTATCTATATTTAGTGAAAAACCCACCCCGAGAATAAAGCCAAGGAAAGTTCCGACTACACCAATGGAAGCTCCGCATATGAAGAATATGCGTAATATCATACCACGCGTTGCACCCATAGTACGCAAAATTGCGATATCATGCCCCTTATCATTTACCAACATTATCAAGCTGGAAATAATATTAAACGCTGCAATAAATACTATAAGCGTGAGAATTAAGAACATTACCGTACGTTCAACTTTTAAAGCATTGAAAAGACTAGCATTCATTCTCTGCCAATCCTGAACAACGTATGCACCTCCCAAAACTGCGCTTATATCTTTCGATATTGCATCTGAATTATGAGGGTTTTTTGTAAAAACTTCAATTGATGAAACAGATTCAGGATAATCAAAAAATACCTGTGCTGACTCAAGTGGAACAAAAGCAACACTACTGTCATACTCGTACATTCCAGATTCAAATACAGCTACAACATTATAAGTTTTTAATCTCGGCATTGTACCCAAAGCAGTTGAACGACCCTTTGGCGAAATCAAAGTCATTTCATCGCCAACACCAACGCCAAGATTAGTAGCCATCCTACTACCTATCATGATAGAATCTTTGCCTTGTAAATCATTTAAGAAGCCATCTTTTATGTTAGATGCCACGAGAGGTCTTTGGCTAAGATCAGAAAGTCTAATTCCCTTAACAGCAACTCCGCCATTAGCATATTTTGTCGTGGCCATCGCCTGACCATCTATAACCGGAGTTGCAGAAATAACTCCATCAACACTTTTAACAGCACTCAAAAAATCATCAAAACCATGGATTTTTCTTTCATAGCTTGATACTGCAATATGGCCGTTTAATCCCAATATTTTCTTAGTTATTTCAGAACGAAAACCATTCATAACGGACATTACAACTATTAAAGTCGCGACGCCAAGGGCAATACCCACAAACGAAAATCCAGCTATAACAGATATAAAACCTTCTTTCCTGCGCGAACGCAAGTAGCGGAAACCTATCATCCTTTCAAATGGAGAAAACATTTTATACCTAAAAAAAACAAAAAGTTATCTGGTCGTAATTATCTTAGCCAACGCCGCCTCTTCTGACAACGCTTCTTTTTCACCAGTCTTACGATTTTTTATTTCAATAGTGCCTTCTTTAATCGACCTAGGACCAACAGAAAGCTGCCAAGGCAGACCTATTAAATCCATACCAGCAAATTTTTTGCCTGTACTTTCTTTTGTATCATCATACAAAACTTCTATGCCATTGTTTTGCAGTGTTTTGTATATTTTTTCACAAGCAGCATCACATTCCGCATCGCCAGATTTAATATTAATTAAGCCAACTCTAAAAGGCGCGACGGAATCTGGCCAAATTATACCGTTTTCATCATGGCTAGATTCAATAATCGCACCAACTAATCTTGAAACACCAATACCATAAGAGCCCATTTCAGGGCAAATTTGTTTACCTTCATTTCCAAGCACACTAACATTCATACTCTTAGTATACTTATTGCCGAAGTGAAATATATGACCAACTTCAATACCGCGTTTTGTCCTCAAATTTTCAGGCTTTACAGGACATTTAGCAGGGTCGTGTTTTTCATCAGCCACGGCATATAATGAGCGTAATTTTTCAGTATTTACTTTTTCTTCCTGCATCAGTTTTTCAAATTCAACATCATAATAGACCTGGCTTTCACCAGTTTCGGCTAAGATCTGGAATTCATGACTCAAATCACCACCTATAGCACCATTATCAGCCCGCACAGGAATAGCCGTAAGACCCATACGTTTAAACGTATTTAAATATGCTTCATACATAATATCGTAAGACTTTTTTGCTCCATCATAATCAAGATCAAAGCTATAAGCATCTTTCATTAAAAACTCACGACCTCTCATAACACCAAAACGCGGTCTTATTTCATCACGAAATTTCCATTGAATGTTGTAAAGGTTAAGTGGAAGATCTTTATAGCTTTTAACATTCTGACGAAAAATATCAGTTACCACTTCTTCGGCAGTTGGACCGTATAGCATGTTACGGTCATGCCTATCTACAATTCTAAGCATTTCTTTGCCATAATCATCATAACGGCCAGATTCTTGCCACAATTCAGCAGGCTGTAATGTTGGCATAAGAATCTCAACTGCACCCGCTTTATCCATTTCTTCGCGGACGACGTTTTCTATTTTCTTTAGAACCTTTAATCCCAATGGCAACCAATTATATATACCCGCACCTACTTGCCGCACCATACCTGCACGCAGCATAAAACGATGCGAAACTATTGTAGCCTCAACTGGATTTTCTTTTAGCAATGGCAGAAAATATCTGGATAAACGCATGGAATAGAACCTATTTTGTTATAACTTTATAGCATTTATCACCTTAGGGGATTAGAGGCAAGAAGATAGTGGTAAGAGCTACTGTATAGCATTCTGTAAGTTTAAAAAATCAAAATAACCATGTCCCACAAGATAAAATCCTATGTAAGTCACTAGACATGAAATTAATGTTGTAACAAAAAACTTAATGCGGAGATGTGGGTTTTTCGGTGCAGCTTTCATGTTACCGCCTACAGCATTTTCATCAGGCTGCACACCAAATGGCAAAATCATAAATAGAATAAGCCACCATACTATAATCCATACTAATACGAAGGATACCACTGTTAAAATCTCTATTGGTTTTGTAGTATTATATAATTCATTCAAATGTATAGTGCAAGTAAAGCCACGCCTTTAAGCTTTACAGCATATAAGAAAAAGCTTAGGTAGTTATGCAAATTAAATTTGGCCATTTATGTCATTAACCAATATCAGCCAATCAAAAGCTACCGCTATAGGTTTCATAGCACCATTGTTATGGTCAAGTTTCACTGTATTAGCTTTATCTGCCGGCGATATACCGCCATTTGAAATACTTTCTATTGCATTTATAACATCATCAATCCTGTCTATTTTTATACAGCTTGCACAAGGCCATAATCCTCTGTCGCTATTCAAAAACAAAAAATATCTGCTTATTGGAGTTTCTGGGATATTCGGCTTTAATTCATTTTTCATTTCAGGTGTAAAAATGGGTCCGCCAGCTGAAGTTTTTCTAATGGGATCAACATGGCCCATTCTTGCTATAATGCTAAATTCTATAATTCTCAAAGAGCACTTGAAATTGCACCATATAATAAGCTGTTTAATGGGTTTTTCCGGCATAGTTTTTATCGCTATGCACAGCGGATTTTCTGGCTTTGATTTAGCCAACATAGAAAGTTATTCTTTCGGACTGATTGCAGCAATAATGTGGTCTGTTTATTCTGTATTAAGCAAAAAATACCATATACCGGCCAATATGATTGGTAGCTTCTGCAGCATTGCCGGAGTTTTTTCAATTATATTGCATTTTACTATTGAACAAACAGTTCCACTTTCATCCATCCAGATTACAAAAATTATAATAATAGGAATAGCACCACTGTGCCTTGCTTATTATGCTTGGAATTTTGGCGTGAAGCATGGCGACATGCGCACACTAACTGCCCTTGCTTTTCTAGGCTCATTCTTATCTATGACCTGGCTGATAGTCTTTGGATTTTCACCGCTAACTTGGGAAATTATCCTGGCTTCTTTTTTAATCATTGGTGGTGTTGTTGTAAGCAGTTTAGGAACTTTGTTTAGCAATCGAAAATCTAAAAAACATTCCTAAGCTTCCTAATTTCCGTAAATTCCTCAATCGTTTTTGCTCTAAGCATAGGATTAGTTTTAAGCTCTATATCCAAGGTAAACGGCACTGTTGGGATATTATTTTTTCTTAAAGACCTCACCTCAGCCATTCTTTCTTGTAAATACATATTTTTATGGTCGACATTAAGAGCAAAATTACCGTTATTTTCTGTATATTCGTGAGCGCAGTAAATCTGGGTTTGAATTGGCAATTTCGCTAGTTTTTGTAGACTGGAAAACATTTGCTCAAAACTACCTTCAAATAGCCTTCCACAACCCATGGCAAAAATCGTATCACCACAAAATAACAAACCAGATTCCGCAAAATAATAAACAATATGACCAAGCGTGTGACCAGGTACAAAAATAACTTTCGCGACCTCGCCACATATTTCAATTTGCTCATTATCTTCAACTTCAATATCTATGCCGGGAATTCTATGTGCGTCACCTTTATAGCCTATAACTTTAGCCCCAGTAATTCTCTTAATTTCTATGTTACCGCCAACATGATCATCGTGATGATGAGTATTGATTATAAAATCAAGGGACCAATTTTGCTTCTTAAGCTCTGCCAAAACAGGTTCGGCAACAGCAGGGTCTACCACTGCAGTCCGACCATTTGCCTCATTATGTAACAGCCATATATAATTATCGGAAAGAGCAGGAATCCTTACAACTTTCATGATTTAAGCGTAATAATTGCTAATATTCCAAATGTTGCAAGCATAGTACCAGAAATTCGATTTATCCATACCATGCTTTTTGTTGTAACACGCGAGCGCGCAAGATTAACACCACCTGATAAAACAACATACCATGTCATAGAACCAAGAAATATACCAATAACTGCTGCTAATGCTTCACCAAAACCTTTGGTTGCAACAATTCCCATAGATGCGAATATAGCGGTAAAATATATGACAGTTGCAGGGTTAGTCAGCGTAAGCATGAAGGTTGAAACAAAAGTTGCCGGAGTCAGTCTTTTGGCTTTAACCCCACCAATGCTTTCTGGCCTAGAAATAAAAGTTTTCCATCCAATCAACAATAAAACCAACCCCCCAACTATACGCAATAATGATTGCCATTCTGTTAGAAATTGGGCGATAGCTGCCACACTAAAAACCGCAACTGATGCATAAAAAGCATCGCCAAATGCCACTGCCAGACCCGAAAGATAGCCAGATAACCAGCCGCTTTGCAAAGTACGCCTTATGCATAAAAGACCCATAGGCCCAACCGGAGCAGCAACAGACAGCCCTATAAGGAAAGCCTTAAGAAAAACAAAAGTTAAGCTTGGCTCCATAAAAATTATTTATCCCCATGTGTCAGTACAAAAACACATTTCTCACAAAATAAGTTAGAAAACAAAGATCTAAAAAATCCCAGCTCTTCTCCTGACGGCAGAAGATAAAACTGCTTTCTTATTTTATAACCCAATTCTTTGCACAGAATTTCAAAATCTTTCATTGTGCTAAAGTGAATATTTGGCGTCTCATACCATTGATAGCTGAGAGTGTCTGAAACCGGCATACGACCTTTTAAAACAAGATATAAACGGTTAAACCAATAGCCAAAATTCGGTAAAGATATAATAGCACAATTAGCTATTCTCATCATCTCCTGTAAAACTTCTTTTGGATTAGCAGTGGCCTGTATCATTTGGCTGGAGACTGCATAATCAAAACATTTTTCAGGATAAAATTTTAAATCAACATCAGCATCGCCTTGTATAACTGACAGGCCATTTTTTACACAATTACTAACGCCACTTTGTGAAATTTCAATCCCACGCGCATCAACTTTTTTTTCATTATGTAGGTAATGCAATAATTCTCCATCACCACAGCCAAGCTCTAAAACCCTGCTACCATCTTTTATGGCATGGGCTATATATTGCAAATCTCTGCGAAGAATTAATTTATCCATTACAATCCCCTATCTTCCGCAGCACCTTTTAAGAATCCATCCAAGGTCACAAAAAATTCCGGTTCATCCATCAAAAATGCATCATGGCCTTTATCGGTAGTAACCTCAACAAAACTAACCTTCGATGCCGAAGCACTAAGGGCATGAACAATATGTTTTGCTTCTGAAGTCGGAAATAACCAATCGCTAGAAAATGATATTACACAAAATTTAGTACTAACCTTATCAAAAGCCCTAGCCAAAACTCCACCATGCGCATCAACAAGATCAAAATAATCCATCGCCCGCGTGATATATAAATAAGAATTTGGGTCAAATCTCTCTACAAATGTAATGCCTTGATGACGCAAATAGCTCTCTATCTGGAAATCTGCATCAAAACCATAAGTTATTGCTTCTCTATCCTGCAAACCACGATCAAATTTACGCTGCAAACCGGATTCAGAAAGATAGGTTATATGCGCAGTCATCCTTGCAACTGAAAGGCCTTTAGAAGGATAACGGGTTTCATTGATATAATTACCATCACACCACTCGGTATCCGCCATGATTGTCTGTCTGCCTATTTCATGGAATGCAATATTTTGTGCCGTGTGCCTTGCTGCAGATGCAATAACAACAGAAGAAAAAACCATTCTTGGAAAACTCACCGCCCATTCCAGCGCTAACATGCCACCCATGGATCCACCTATAACACTAAATAATTGTTTAATGCCAAAATGCTGCACCAACAATTTTTGCGCCCGCACCATATCGCCAATGGTAAGTACAGGAAAATCGAGATTATACGGCTTACCAGTTTTCTCATTTATGCTTTTAGGCCCAAAAGAGCCCATGCAGCCACCCAAAACATTTGAGCAGATGATAAAATATTTATCAGTATCCAGGATTTTTCCTGGACCAACAATCATTTCCCACCAGCCAGGCTTGCCGGTTACGGGATGTTGGCTTGCAATATATTGGTCACCTGTTAGGCCATGGCAAACCAAAATCGCATTGGATTTTTCAGCATTAAGCTTACCATGCGTCTGATATGCTATCGGAAATGATGAAATTTCCTGGCCGCAATCCAGCAGCAATGGCTCTTCCTTCGCCAGGACAACAATATCACCAACTTCAACTTCTTTATATTTTGGCCCAAAAGCCGATTTAACTTTCTTTGACATAAGTATTAAATTATTTTAAAAAACTCGCGAGACTTTGTCACATTAAAGTTTTTTGTCAATATTTTCCGAGAAAATAAAAAATTTATGACTAATAAGAAAGAAGATCTTAGCAGTTTCAGAAAAAAAATCGACGATATTGATATAGAAATTGTCGGTCTTTTAAAAAAACGCATGGAAATTGTAAAAGAAGTTGGACATTACAAGAAGCAAACTAGCGCAACACAAAGCTTTATAAGAGCGGGGCGTGAGGCAACTATGCTGCGTAATCTTGTAAAAGAAGCAAAGGATACTTTTCCAGCCGAAGCTATAGCCACAATGTGGAGGATGATCATATCAACATCTCTTGCGACAGAGCAGGAGATGTCCGTATCCAGTTACTCCTCTGGACAGGATAAATCCTGTTTTTGGCTTGCGCGTGAATATTTTGGCAGCTTCTTGAAAATTACCCAGCAGGAAAGTGCAGATAAGGTCATAAAAGACGTAACAGCAGGAAATGCTTCTGTCGGCGTTCTGCCTTTGCAAGATAATTCCGATAAACCATGGTGGGTACGCCCAGGTAAAGAAAAAAATGACGTTTACATATTCGCACGTATTCCATTTGTTGAAACAGAAAAATCAAAGGTTCCCTCTGCTCTTGCCATTGCTAACGTTATGCCGGAAGCGACAAATGATGATATATCAATTATCTCTATCCACACAACTTCTCCAAAAGAAAATATAGAAAAGTTTTTTGCCAATGAAGGCTTGAAGATAAACTTTATAGCTGTCCATAATGGCAAAGATTATTTGGTTGAAATAAATAAATTCCTGCATGCAGGTGAATCTGCTATTGAATCTATCAAAAAACATTTGGATAAAGATTCAGTAATCAGGTTTATGGGTGCTTATGCAACCCCGATAAAATTATAGGATATTTTTATGACGTTAAAAACAAGGCAAAGCATTTTAGATATTTCTCCTTATAAAGGCGGATTATCGAAAACAGGTAAGGCTGTGGAAGTATTAAAACTTTCTTCCAACGAAACACCACTTGGACCAAGCCCAAAAGCTATTGCTGCATTCAAAGAATCAGCCTCAACATTATACCGCTACCCAGAAGGAAGCTCGGCTTTATTACGTGAAGCAATTGGCGAAGTTTATAATTTAAATCCTGAACAAATAATCTGCGGCGCAGGGTCTGATGAACTAATTTCATTTTTATGCACTGCTTATACAGAACCAGGCGACGAAGTTTTATACACCGAGCATGGCTTTCTAATGTATAAAATTTATGCAATGGCTGTGGGAGCCAAACCTGTTTCTGTGCCTGAAAAAAATCTACGCACTGATGTTGATGCAATTTTAAAAGCAGTAACTGGGCGCACAAGAATAGTTTTTGTAGCTAATCCTAATAATCCAACAGGCAGCTATATATCTCGCGATGAAATGATAAGGCTGCGCAAAGGTCTTCCAGAAAATGTTCTTCTGGTGATAGATGGCGCTTATGCTGAGTATGTTGCAGAAAAAGATTATACTAAGGGTGAAGATCTGGTTGATATGGGCAATAATACCGTCATGACCAGAACATTTTCTAAAATATATGGCCTTGCGTCTTTGCGTATTGGCTGGGCATATTGTCCTTTAGAAGTTATCGATATTTTAAATAGAGTGCGCGGACCTTTCAACGTTTCAACCCCAGCTATGAATGCTGCTGTTGCGGCGGTAAAAGATAAAGAATTTACCGAAAAAGCCCGCATATTAAATGCCAATCAGCTAAAATTTATGACCGAGCAACTAACGGCAATTGGTCTTAACCCTGCTCCTAGCGTCGGAAATTTTATCATGGCCAAATTTCCAAATGGTGAAAAAAATGCTGCCAATGCCTTTGAATATCTGATGGAAAATGGCATAATCGTCCGCCCTGTTGCCAATTATGGCCTAGAGGAATATTTGAGAATAACCATTGGTCTTGAGAAAGATAATAAAAGGGTTATAGATACTCTAAAGAAATTTATGAATAGTTAGAGCTTAACTTACACTTAGGAAAGCAAATGGTTTTCATGCCACATTGGCCAAAAAATCTGGCCAGCAAGCCCATAAATTTTGGCCTGGAAAGAATAGAAGAAATTCTAAAAAGATTAAAGCATCCTGAACACATGCTGCCACCTATTGTGCATGTTGCCGGAACAAACGGCAAAGGTTCTACTGTTGCTTTCCTTAGAGCATTTCTAGAAGCTGCCGGATATAAAGTTCATGTTTATACATCGCCACATTTGCTCAATTTTAATGAACGTATAGTTTTAGCAGGCAATGAAATAAGCGATGATTATCTAGCCGAGATTGCTGATGAATGTAGATTGGCCACTGAAGATATGACTATTACTTTTTTCGAAGGCACAACAGCTATGGCTTTTCTAGCTTTTTCACGTGTAAAAGCTGATATAGTATTGCTTGAAACAGGAATGGGTGGCCGCCTTGATGCTACTAATATTTTTGACAAACCTCTGTGCACAATCATAACTCCTATATCGCTAGATCACATGGAATATCTTGGTCCAACTGTGCAAACAATTGCGCGTGAAAAAATTGGTATACTAAAACGCGATGTACCTTGCATATCAAGCTTGCAATTTGATGAGGTAAATTTATTACTCGAAGAAAAAGCAGATGAACTAAATTGTGAACTACTATCCTTCGGCTATGACTGGGTCACTGAAAAAACAAAAGCCGGCATGATATATAAAAATTCTTCCTGCGAAATTACACTACCACAGCCTGGATTGCTGGGCGACCATCAGATAGTAAATGCCGGAACGGCAATAACTGCAGCTAAAATATTGAAGAATTTTAAAATATCTGATGAACATATATCCGATGGTTTGCAGGATGTAAAATGGCCTGCTCGTATGCAGCAAATCACAAAAGGAAAATTACTCAGCCACTTACCAGAAGGTTGGGAAATATGGCTAGATGGTGCACATAATAATGCAGGCGCACATATTGTATCCTGCATTATAGAAGATTGGAAAGACAAACCAAATTACCTTATATGCGGCTTCACACGTGGTCGTAGCGCGAAAGAATTTACCAAACATTTTATAGGAAAAGCTGATTTTGTGTGCGGAGTTTTGGTAGAGACCGAACTATCTGCACAAAATCCTGAAGAAATAGCAAAAGCTGCTAACGAAAATGGAATTGAAGCGGAGGCATTTGAGTCTATCGAAGAAGCTTTAAATTTTCTTAAAAAAAGATCTCAAACGCCTGCCCGTATTATATTTTGCGGCTCACTATATCTCGCAAGCGACGCAATGAAAACTAACAGGTAAAATTACGCTGGCTTTTTCTTAGCTACGTGTTTTACTGTTTTAGCTTTAACTTTATGTTTTACTTTAGCACTAGATTTTTTTACTGTCTTCTTTGCTTTAGATTTTGCAGCACTCTTTTTAACTGTAGAAGGCTTGCTCTTTACAACATCATCAGAAGGAATAACTGAGTCATTAGCAGCCTCTTCCACTTGCGGCTGAGCATCAAAAATATTGTTAACGTTTTCAGTAGCAAATGCTGAAGTAGCTAAAAACAAAGTTCCTGCAACAAAAATAGAAACGATTTTCATAAATTACCTATATAAATAAAAGTTAATCGACGGCTTCGACCGCCTCGACTTCTGGTATATAGTGTTTTAGCATAGTTTCAATACCGTTTTTCAATGTCACAGTAGAGCTTGGACATCCTGAGCAAGAGCCATGCATTTCAAGTAAAACTACACCATTAGCAAAACCACGGAAAATTATATCACCACCATCTTGTGCTACAGAAGGACGAACTCTTGTATCAATTAATTCTTTTATTTGCTTCACAATTTCATCGTCATCATCATTTGATGTATCAGCTTTTTTAACCGCTGCACCTTCGCCAATTATAGGCTGCCCAGAAATAAAATGTTCCATGATAGTTGTAAGCACTTCTGTTTTTAAGACATCCCAACCTTTATCATCAGATTTTGTAACCGTAATAAAATCATTGCCTAAAAATACAGCTTTTACATCAGTTATCGCAAAAAGAGCGTTTGCCAAAGGCGAAGTTACTGCTTCTGCCTTGCTAGTAAAATTAACTGTTCCAGAAGCCATAACCGTTTCACCAGGTATGAATTTTAAGGTAGACGGATTGGGAGTTGTTTCAGTCTGAATAAACATTGTAAATCCTTGAAAATATTATCCTACTAATTTGGTTGGTTTTATAAAGTAAACTAACCAAATTGTCAATGAAAATGGAGAAAAAGACACAGATTTCAATAGATTTCAGGCCAGACGTTCAATTTCTTCGTCAGTCAGATTGCCTGGAACGATGAGCATAGGAATCAAAATTTTATGACCAATTGCAGAAACCAAAGGCTGTAATATTTTCCCTTTACTTGATGTTTCATAAGCCGCCCCAACAACAAGCATATTTATGCTCTTATCCTCTTTCACAAGGGAAATAATTTCACTTTCTATAAGACCTTCACGCACTATAAAAACTGGAGTAAGACCAACCCATTGATTTACCTTACCAGCAAGTTCTGCTAGCAAATCTTCGGCCTCAGCTATCTTTTCTTTACGTATTTTATCAGCAATTGCTCCAATGCTTTGATAGTCAGCAGGCTCAATAACATGCAATAAAACCACAGAACCATTATTCTGCTGCGCAACCTTACTAGCAAAATGCAACGCAACTTCAGAATAATGTTCACTATTTACGCAAACTAAATAATTAACTTTTTTCTCAGGTATCTGCTTACTCACCAAGGACACTCCTATACTTTCCTAAATATCAAACCTGCCCCCCATCCTGCAATTAGTGCAAGAGCTACAGATATAAAACCGTAAAGAGCAGGATATTTATGCGCAAAATCAAACACTACAGCATCAAACCCCTTCTTGCTTACTATAATAGGGGTAGATTGTATCCCCGCAAGCTGATTATCACTAAATAAATATACTTCTGCCGTATAAACACCTCTTGGTATGTTATCAGGAAATTTTATTATAGTTCTAAACAAAGTATCGCCAATAAAAGATACTTTTTCTACTTTAAGTGAATATAAATTTGTTTTCGCCTGTCTATCCAAAAAAGCTTTTCTGAAATCATCTATTTGCTCGATAGATTTTCTCGGAAGGAGCTTTATATTATCAGCGCCTATTTGCAGCGAATTAATTAGATAATCATTTCTAATGTCGTCCAGAGGCCTACTTGAAGCAACAGCATAAAAACCATTAATATTATCAAATCTGGCCTGCTTCCTATTTAGCCAAATTCCCGCAAGTCTTTCTTTTTTTCTCACAATATATGAAAGCTCTGGCCCTCTGATAACAACCACGATATCCCCTGCATCATTGCGCGCGCCAAATAATAATATTTCAGTTCCAGTAAAGCCTGAGTCAATTTCTATCTGACGCAATGACAAATCTGCGATCACAGGTGTAGCATTGGCCTGGTCAGCCCAGAAAAGAATCAAAAATAATATTAATAATATTTTTCTATAAATCATTGCTCTAGCGTTATTATTGAAAAAGGATTTTCAGGTGTAACAACCAGATTTATAGCCAGCTTTAATACTACCGCTAAAACCATAATTGCCAGCATGGCACGTAATTGCTCCGAAGGAAATTTCAATCCCAATCTGGTACCAAATTGAGCTCCAACTACAGAACTTGCCAGCATAAGCAGAGCTAGAACAACATCAACAGTATGCGTGCTTATGGCCTGAAGAATTGTTACATTGGCCGTTATAAAAACTATCTGAAATAAAGAAGTGCCAATAACCACAGAAGTTGGCATACCAAGTATATAAATCATAGCTGGAATCATTATAAAACCACCACCAATTCCCATAAGCGAAACTAGTATGCTACTAACAATCCCAACGGCCATTGGTAATATAATACTCATTCTAATTTCAGAACGTGGAAAATCCATCACGAGAGGAAGTGGCAATTCCAACCACCAACTTTTCTTATCTTTAGGCTTTATTATAGTTCCATTGCGTTTTGCCAAAATAACTTTAATACTTTCGACAGCCATTAATGTTCCTATCGTTCCCAAAAAAAGTACATAAATAATCGATATAGCAAAATCTATCTGACCAATTCTTTTCAGAAAAGCAAATAGCAAAACACCAAGAGAGGAGCCAATAAAACCTCCTATGATAATCACTGTTCCCATTTTTATATCAACATTCTGCCTTCTCAAATGAGCAAGGAAACCAGAAAAAGATGCAGCAATAATTTGATTGGCCGAGCTGGAAACAGCAACGGCAGGAGGAATCCCAATAAATATAAGGAATGGTGTCATAAGAAACCCGCCACCAACACCAAACATGCCAGCCAGAAGCCCGGTTACGCCACCAAGGGAGAGTATGAGAAAAATATTAACAGATATTTCTGCTATGGGAAGATATACATACATATATGAGCCAGCCTACTTGGCGAGTTATCTTAAGTTTTTAGGATAACACTTTATTATTTAGGCGTCAAAACCATAATAATCTGTTTACCATCCATTCTCGGCTCAAGTTCTGGTTTAGCAACTTCAGTAGAATCAGCCTTCATACGCTGAACCACTTCCATACCTATCTCATTATGAGCAAATTCACGACCACGGAATTTCAGAGTAACTTTAACTTTATCGCCTTCTGCAATAAATTTAAACACGCTACGCAGCTTCACCTGATAATCATGTTCATCGATATTTGGACGTAATTTTATTTCTTTGATTTGAACAACTTTTTGTTTCTTTTTGTTCTCATGCGATTTTTTCTGCAATTGGAACTTATACTTACCAAAATCAAGTATTTTACATACAGGAGGCTCCGCGCCTGGGGAAACCTCAACCAAGTCAAGCCCCTTGCTTTTTGCCATCATTAACGCTTCCCTGATAGGAACAACACCAACCATGTTGCCCTCATCATCTATTAAACGAACTTCCCTTGCATCGATTTTTTCATTAGCTTTTGGAAGTTTGCTCGATTCCGAAAATTTCTGTGCTATGTAAATACCCTTCCGTATTAGTTTAAACAAAAAATTAAAAAACTTAAGCTGGAGGCGTAGCCTCTTTAGCTATTTTATTCAGTAGAACTTCTAAATCAAGTAATTCTTGATCCTGAGAACCTAGTCTTCTAACAGAAACTGTTCTATTTTCCACCTCTTTTTTACCAACAGCCAGAATAACCGGGATTTTATTCAATGAATACTCCCTTATTTTGTAGCTGATTTTCTCACTACTTGTATCACTTTCAGCTCTAACGCCAGCTTTTTTCAGAAGGCTTTTTACTTCTTCCGCATAAGAATCAGCCTCATTTGTTACCGTTGCCACAACAACCTGTATAGGCGCAAGCCATAGAGGGAATTTACCTGCATATTGCTCTATCAATATACCAATAAATCTTTCCATTGATCCAAGTATCGCGCGGTGTAACATAACCGGCCTGTGCTTTGAACCATCAACGCCGATATAATTAGCATCAAGCCTCTCAGGTAATATATAATCTAGCTGCAAGGTTCCACATTGCCAATTTCGTCCCAAACTATCAGTTAAATGGAATTCCAGTTTTGGTCCATAAAATGCACCTTCGCCCGGTGCAATTGTATATTCCAAGCCAGCAGTTGTAACAGCATCCTGCAATGATTGCTCAGCTTTATCCCATGTTGCATCATTCCCTGCCCTAACTTCAGGACGGGTAGCAATTTTAACGGCAACTTCATTAAAACCAAGCTCGCTATAAACCTCTTTCAACAATGCACAAAATGAAGCTGTTTCAGAAAATATTTGGTCTTCTGTGCAGAAAATATGCGCATCGTCCTGAACCATGGCACGCACTCGCATTATACCATGTAGCGAGCCGGAAGATTCATTCCTGTGGCAAGAACCAAATTCTGCCATACGCAACGGCAAATCACGATAACTCTTTAAACCCTGATTAAAAATCTGTACGTGGCATGGACAATTCATTGGCTTTATCGCCAACACTCTCTCTTCGTCAGATTCGCTGGTAAACATATTTTCACGGAACTTTTCCCAGTGACCCGATTTTTCCCACAAAGATCTATCAACCAATATTGGAGTTTTCACCTCAATATAGCCAGCATTTTCGATTTTACGGCGAATATAATTTTCCAAAGTACGATATAAAGTCCAGCCCTTAGCATGCCAAAAAACCTGACCAACAGCTTCTTCCTGCACGTGAAACAATTCCATCTCTTTGCCGAGTTTTCTATGATCGCGTTTTTCCGCTTCTTCCAGACGGAATAAATGCTGCTGCAAATCTTTCTCATTAGCCCAGGCCGTACCATAAATACGCTGTAGCATTTCATTACGCGAATCACCACGCCAATAAGCACCGGCAACCTTCATTAGTTTAAACGCTTTTGGTTTACCAGTTGATGGAGCATGAGGTCCACGGCATAAATCAATAAATTCGCCCTGCTGATAGAAAGTAATATCTTCCCCAGATGGTATAGCGCTTATCAGCTCAACTTTATATTTTTCACCTTTTTTCTCAAAGAACTTTACAGCCTCATCACGCTGCATAACAACACGCACAATTTTCTCATCACGTGCAACTATCTCTTTCATTTTCTTTTCGATTTTTTCTAAATCTTCAGTAGAGAATGGAGTTTTTCTGGCAAAATCATAATAAAAGCCATTTTCAATAGAAGGACCAATTGTGACTTGTGTATCAGGATAAAGCTCTTGAACAGCTTCTGCCATTATATGCGCCGTGTCGTGTCTGATTATTTCAAGACCTTCTGCATCTTTGGCTGTGATTATGGCAATTTTTGAATCAGCTTCAATCTCGCGTGAAAGGTCGCGCAATTCGCCATTAACTTTAATAGCCAAAGCCGCTTTCGCTAAGCCAGCACCTATGCTTTCAGCGATTTCAAATCCTTTAACCCCATGATTGTAGGACCTCTTACTTCCATCAGGCAAAGTAATTTCTAATTTTTCTTTCTCTAAAACACTACCAGACATAACACCTAAAACTATTAATATATAAGGGAAAACCAACTTAACGGCTATAGATGAACTGTCAACAAGAGTTTGAAATAACTACTCTATATTGAACATATTTTGTAATTTAGATAGCCTAAATAGCCTGTCAACTTTACCATTTAAATTTTTTATGACTATTTTGCCATCATTTACTAGGGAATCCTCATGCATAACCATAAACATACCAAGAGAATTAGAATCCATGTAATCCAGTTTTTCTACATTTAATTCTATCTTTTTAATTCCATTTTTCGAAAACGCAAATGCCACATCTTTAAATTTATCTTTATCTATGTAGTTCATACTACCTTCAAGAGACACTCTTAATATATCGCCATCTTTTTCTTTAATTATGTGCATATAATTTCGTCTAATAATTAGTTATTTTTTATACGTTTGAACTCTTCTTCTTTCAGTAATTCCCTGGCTTTCATCAATCTTAGAGTCCTTGCAAATGCATAAATAAAAGCTTCTATAAAACCATCAACACCCATAAAACAGTATCTTCTAACAAAATAACCCTTCCAAAATCCAATAAAAGGTTCAAAAACAATTCTGAAACCACAAGGTTTCTTGCCTCTAAGCACCATATCTTCGGCCTGCATTCCAGAATAGCGATTTATCTTTGCAATCGCATGCTCATAGGATCTGAAACTCCTATGCAGAACAATATTTTTCAACTGCGCTATTTTGCATTCAATGCCTTCTTTTGCCACAACAGAGTCATGCACAGTACTACTTTTGAAGCCCGCATGATCAATCTGATATAATCTAATCTGGTTATGATAAGGAGCACATTTAAACGGACGCTCAGCGAACCTGCTCATAATCTGTATTTTCATTCTATAAGCATGAAATTCCGGTGACTTATTATAAAAAATACTTCTTATTTCTTCAGCCAATTCAGGTGTAATTTCTTCATCAGCATCGATATTTAAAAGCCATTTATTTTTGCAAAGTGTTTCACCAAAAATTTTCTGAGGGCCATAACCATGCCATTCATTAAAAACAACACGTGCACCTAGATTCTTTGCTAATTCTTGTGTGCCATCATCGCTTCCACTATCTACTACAATAACTTCCTCAACCCAATCAATAACACTGTTTATTGGCTTGGCAATTCTATCTCTTTCATTCTTGGTAATTATAAATACTGAAACCGGAATTTTCTTCATATGCTATCGTCTATAGTGTGTTAGATCTTATATTTACGACAATAGCCGCAATTTAACTTAAACTTATTTCGCGATTACCTTCTTGGCTTTCTTTATTTTTACTTTTATCTCAGAGGGTTTTTCTTTTTCTACTTTAGCCTCTTTTTTCATTTCTTTAGTCTCAGACTTCATACCAAGAATGCTCTGATAAACCTCAAAAGTTTTTTGAGTCATGCCACCAAGAGAGAAATTTTCCTGTACATGTTTTTTTGCCTTATTAGTAATAGTTTTTCTTTGTTTATCATTTATTTTCAGTAACTTAGTTAGAATTTCAGCAAGTCCCTTTACATCTCCAGGCTCAACCAACCAACCAGTTTGACCATCTACAATCGTCTCAACAGAACCACCATGATTGGTAGCAACAACAAGCCTTTCCATAGCCTGCGCCTCTATAGTAATGCGGCCAAAAGCCTCCGGCCTAACAGATGCAGAAACCACTATATCGACAAGGCTATATAAACACGGCATATCTTGCGTACTTTTTATCATGCGTACATTATCAAGTAGTCGCATTTCTTTGATTTTTTTGTTTAGTTTCGCAACATAAGATTTATGTCTTTCCATATCACCAACGAATAGGCAGCGATACTTATCTTTTGGTATCAACGCCAAAGCTTCTAGTAAAAATTCATGACCTTTCCAGCCAGTGAATCTTCCCGGTAACAATATAATAGGCCTATCCATTTCTATGCCCAATTTCTCGGCCATTTGGATAATTCTTCTTTTTGGTAATTTTTCTAAATCAAAATGATCAAGGTCAACACCACGTGGAATAACAGTAATATCGCGCCTGCTTACCTTATAGTTTTTCAGTATATGATCTTTAATAAATTCAGAAATAGCGATAACCTTTTCGCCACGCACCATAACAGAATTATAAAATTTCTTTATGCTGCCCTTGAAAGAATAAGTGCCGTGGAATGTTGTCAAGAAATGGCATTTAGTTCTTCTGCAGGCAAAATAACAACTCCATGCAGGAGCACGTGATCTAGCATGCACAATATCGATTTCGTACTGTTTTATTACTTTGGAAACCCTGAATATATTAGTGTAGATGGTAAAAGGATTTTTACTTTTAAGTGGAAGTATTATATGGCTTCCACCTGCTGATTCTATCTGGCTTACCAGATGCCCGCCCGATGACGCCACTATGGCACCAAAACCATTTTGCGAAAGATATCTGACTGTCTCGATAGTTCCCCTCTCGACGCCTCCAGAACGCAGCTCTGGTAATACTTGTAAAATTACAGGTTTCTTTTTTTGATTTTTAATATTAGACTTTTCCATTTACATAACTTCAAAGGTTTTAATTTTATGCCGGACACCCCATCAATTTTAAAAATAGGTCCTAATGACTTTATTGCCTATCACAAAAGCGAAGGCAAGAAAAATCAACTCGGAGTTATTTTTCTTGGTGGATTTATGTCCGACATGACGGGAACAAAAGCAACAGAATTAGAAAAATTTTGTCAGCAAAAAGGCTACAGCTTCATACGATTTGACTATTTTGGTCATGGCCAATCCAGTGGAAAATTTATCGATGGAACAATAAGTCAGTGGAAAGATAACATTGTAACAGTTTTGGATGAATTATCAAAAGGCCCTCAAATTTTGATAGGTTCAAGTCTTGGAGGATGGTTAATGCTTTTGGCAACACTTGCACGACCAAATAGAATTGTAGGGTTGATAGGTATAGCTTCTGCACCTGACTTCACAGAAAATCTGATATGGGAAAAATTAAAACCTGAAGAGCAGAAAGAGTTAAAAGAAAAAGGCGTATTTAATTTAGCATCAGAATATAATGCAACGCCTTATCCCATCTCTATGAAACTTATCGAAGATGGTCGCAAAAATCTGCTTCTTGATAAAAAGATTGATATCAAATGCCCTGTACGACTTATACATGGCCTTATGGATGATGATGTGCCAAGTGATTTATCAATAAAAATAGGCGAAAACCTGACAACTGACAATATGTGTGTAAGTTTAGTTCCAGATGGTGACCATAGGATGTCGACGCCGGAAAATATAGAATTAATATGTAGTACACTAGAAGAAATGGTACAAAATCTGAAATAATTGCGCTTAGGAAATCTAAAAGCCGCTCCCTCTTTGATAGAAAAATCTGCAAATCTATTAATTGCTAGATATTTGACTAGCTAACGCTATATGTTATAATCAAATTCAGTAAAAAATGGCGCATAGATGGCAGGAATCAGGAATCAGGAATCAGTTTGTGTGGTGGCTAGTAATAATGTCAACCCAAAAGCAAAAGGCTTCACACTAGTTGAGCTATCTATTGTCTTGGTAATAATAGGGTTAATTGTGTCAGGAATTGTCGCTGGACAATCCCTAGTGAAACAAGCAAAAATCCGTCGCATCTCTACAGAAGCCGATCAGTATAAAGCTGCCGTTAATACTTTTTATCTTGAATATAATGCTGTGCCGGGAGATTTTAACAGAGCTAATTCCTATTGGACAGGCGCAAATAGTGGTGACGGCGATGGTAAAATAACCGGACTAACTGAAGGTGGCTATTTATGGGGACACCTTGTGAGAGCTGGTTTACTAAATGGCGGCTATACAGGAGTTTCAATACCAACAAATGAAATTCCCGGCGTGAATACGGGCCTCTCGGCTTTTTCGTCCTCTGCCGGTTTTCATGCTTTTACGTTTGGTGTTAGTAATTATTGGTTTTATGGCACAAATGCTGTTTATGGCAAAATAAACGTTAATGTATTTGGTTTTGGTGCCGTAGATAGCACTGTCACTACCATCCAAGCCCTTTCCATTTTAAATCCACAGCAAGCCGCAGCATTAGATAAAAAATTTGATGATGGTAGTCCAAGTAAAGGAATGATTTTGGCCGATTTAGGTTATTCTGCTGCTCCAGCTTACAATTGCACAAGCATGGGGCACTATGCCGACTCATACGTTTCCGGCGACAATCCGGTCACGTATAATCTCTCCTCCACTTCGCCTCAGTGTAGAATGATGTTTTTGTGGAATAAATAACATTCCTGGAACAAATAATTGCCTCAAACATACAACCTTCCTCTTGCCAAATAGGATTTTATTCTCTAAAAGGGGCACTTCAAAATTCAGATTACATCTGGTTTAAGTAGAATTTAGAACAGGAAAATACTCTATGAAACCAACTACAAAGCCGAAAAACAATTGTTTTTCATCAGGCCCTTGCGCGAAGCGTCCGGGCTGGAACTTAAATGCTCTTGCAGACGCTGCCTTAGGCCGCTCCCACAGGGCAAAAATCGGAAAAAATAAACTTAAGGAAGCTATTGACCGCTCAAAGGCAATACTAGGCATACCTGCTGATTATAGAATCGGTATCGTACCAGCTTCTGACACAGGTGCCATTGAAATGGCAATGTGGAGCATGTTAGGCGAGCGCGGTGTGGATATGCTGGCTTGGGAAAGCTTTGGTGGCGAATGGGTCACTGACGTTCAGAAGCAATTAAAGCTGAAAGATGTTAATGTATATAAAGCCGGATATGGTCAAATCGTTGATTTTTCAAGGGTTGATACTGACCGTGACGTAGTTTTCACATGGAACGGCACAACTTCTGGCGTAAAAGTTCCTAATGCAAACTGGATAAAAGATGATCGTAAAGGCTTGACTTTCTGCGACGCTACCAGCGCTGTATTTGCTATGGAAATGCCTTGGAAAAAACTCGATGTTGTAACCTGGTCATGGCAAAAAGTTATGGGTGGTGAAGCCGCGCATGGTATGATCGTTTTATCTCCACGCGCTGTACAAAGGCTTGAAAGCTACACACCTGATCGTCCAATACCAAAAATTTTCAATTTGGTAAAAGGTGGAAAATTGATTGAAGGAATATTTGTCGGTGAAACAATAAACACACCTTCAATGCTTTGCGTTGAAGATGCTATCGACGGCCTGAAGTGGGCTGAATCAATTGGCGGCCTACCAGCTTTGATTAAGCGTTCTGATAGCAATTTGAATGTAATTAAAAACTGGGTTAGCAAAAGCCCTTGGATTGGTTTCTTGGCTGAAAAAGAGGAAACAATTTCAAATACCTCTATATGCCTGAAAATTGTTGACCCTAGCTACACAGCACTTGGCGCTGAAGAACAGGCTGCAATTGCGAAAGATCTGGTTGCTTTGCTTGAAAAAGAAAATGTTGCTTATGACATTGGTTCTTATCGTGATGCTCCTGCCGGAATTCGTATCTGGGGCGGCGCAACTGTTGAATCTAGCGACCTGGAAGCTCTTCTTCCATGGCTTGACTGGGCTTATGTTCAGGTTAAAGACAAAGCAAAAGCTGCTTAATACCTTAAATGTAAGAACCAAGAAAATTATAACTTTGAAATTTTCATAGCTCTAATTTCTTAGGTTCTAGAATTCTATATAATTCGCCGAATGCGAGATGTTATTAAAAAATAAAGGATACATAAAATGCCAAAAGTACTTATATCAGATAAAATGAGCCCACAGGCTACTGAAATTTTCAAAGAAAATAAAATCGAAGTTGATGTAAAAACTGGTCTTTCAGAAGATGATCTGTGCAAAATCATCGGCGAATATGATGGTCTAGCAGTACGTTCAGCTACAACTGTTACGGAAAAAATTATCAAATCTGCTAAAAATCTTAAAGTTATTGGTCGTGCCGGCATTGGTGTTGATAACGTTGACCAAAAGGCTTCTACTTCTAACGGCGTTGTTGTGATGAACACACCATTTGGAAACTCAATCACAACTGCTGAACATTCAATTGCAATGCTTATGTCACTTGCCCGCCAAATTCCGGCTGCAAGTGCTTCTACGCATGCTAGCAAATGGGAAAAAACAAGATTCATGGGTGTTGAAGTTGCTAACAAAACTCTTGGTTTAATTGGCTGCGGAAATATTGGCGCCATCGTTGCCGATAGAGCACAAGGTTTAAAAATGAAAGTTATTGCGTTCGACCCATATTTGAGCAGTGAGCGCGCAAAAGATATCAATGTAGAAAAAGTTGAATTGGATGAACTTTTCAAACGTTCTGATTTTATTTCTCTACACACTCCGCTAAATGATGCTACGCGTGGCATAATTGATGCAGAGTCTTTAAAGAAAACTAAAAAAGGCGTACGCATAATAAACTGTGCACGCGGTGGCTTGATCGTTGAAGCTGATTTGAAAAAAGCTATTGAATCCGGTCATGTTGCCGGTGCTGCTCTTGACGTGTTCGAAGAAGAGCCTGCAAAAAATAATATCCTGTTTGGTATGGAAGAAGTTATTTGTACGCCTCACCTTGGCGCATCAACTTCTGAAGCTCAGGAAAATGTTGCTATTCAAGTTGCAGAACAAATGTCTGCTTACCTCAATAATGGCACAGTTATCAACGCTATAAACATTCCTTCAGTTTCATCTGAAGATGCGGCTAAATTAAAGCCTTATATTCAACTTGGTGAACAGCTTGGCAGTTTTTCAGGTCAATTACTTGAGAGCGGCATTAAATCTGTAAAAATCGAATATGAAGGTTCTGTTGCAGCTTTGAACATCAAACCTGTAACTTCTGTAATTTTAACTGGCTTGCTAAAACCAATCATCGAATCTGTTAACATGGTTAATGCTCCTGTTGTTGCAAAGGATAGAGGTATTCAGGTTAGTGAAGTTAAAAACGAACGCGCTGGTGATTACCACAACCTTATTAAAATCACTGTTACAACTGAAAAAGGCGTACAATATGTTGCCGGAACTTTGTTTGGTGGCAGTAAGCCAAGAATCGTTGAAGTTGGAAACGTTAAACTAGAAGCCAGTCTTGGTAGCAACATGCTTTACATCAACAATGAAGATAAGCCTGGTTTGATTGGCAATCTCGGCAAATTGCTTGGCGATTCAAAAGTTAATATCGCGAATTTCCATCTTGGCCGTGGCGATAAAGCCACAGGAGCGATAGCTTTGGTTGAGGTTGATCAAATTCCTGCTGAAGATTTACTTGAAAAAATCAGCAAACTTCCTAGTGTAATAAATGCTAAATTGTTGAGTTTCCAAGTTTAAGGAAAATAGATGGCTAATATAGGCACAAGAATTTTTACGGCATTTCGGGGAAAACTCGTTGGTAGCGACGAGTTTGGTAATCGTTATTATCAGGATAAAAAATCCAGTTGCTGCGGCAAAATAAAACGTTGGGTTATTTATAATGGTAAAGCGGAACCTTCGACGGTTCCGCCACAATGGCATGGCTGGCTACATTATACTACGGATAATGTTCCTGACGACCGTTATAAGTGGCAAAAATCTCCAACCCCAAACCTAACCGGAACTTCTTCTGCCTACTTCCCGCCTGGACACAAGAAAGGTGGTGGTGTACGCAGTAAAGCTACTGGAGATTATGAAGCCTGGAATCCAAACGCTTGAAGTTACAACAATAGCTGTTATATTTCTTTTTGAATTAATCAGGAGTTTTTATGGGCCGCAACGTTGTTGAAACTTTAATGGGTGCCGTAGTTTTGCTTGTAGCAGCGGTTTTCCTACTAATTTCTTATAGAAGCGGAAATATCAATACATCTCCTGATGGTTATAAAGTTACTGCAAAATTCCGTCAAATCGGCAGCCTTGCTGTAGGCAGTGATGTACGTGTAGGCGGCATAAAAGTTGGAACTGTTTCAGCTCAGTCTCTTGATCCAAAAAGCTATATGGCAATTCTTGAACTATCTGTTAGGAATGATATAAAATTGCCAACTGATAGCTCTGCTGCAATTGTTGGCGATGGCTTGATGGGCGGAAAATATGTTGCAATTGAGCCGGGTGCAGATGAAAGTTTTCTAGGTAACGGCGGACAAGTTAAATTCACACAAGATTCCATAAGCATTGAAGAACTGATTGGCAAATTCGCTTTCGGCAGCGTTGGCAAAGATAAAGACGGCGCATCTTCGGAAAAAAAAGCTGATGATCTATAGATATGAAGCTTCTAGCCAGATTAATTCTGTTAATTACACTTTCTACATTAGTTTTTGCAAACATAAGCTTTGCGCAGGAATCTGACGAACCAGAAGCGGATGATGCGGATCAGACTATAACCCCACCTCCTGCTGATGAGAAAACCACAAATACTACACCTGCAGCTACACCTTATGTAGAAGAAAAACCTGAAGACAGCTATAAAAACTCAGTAACATTGCAAGGATTGAACAAAATAACTACAAAAGTTTCCACAATAGATGTGAAAAAAAATGAAATCGTAAAATTCGGTAATCTGGAAATATCACTACTCGCATGCTGGAAGGCACCATCTGATGAAGATCCTGAAAACAAAGCTCTGCTTAGAATATGGGAACAAGTTCCTGGAGAAGAGCGCAAAGAAATATTCCATGGTTGGATGTTCTCTTCCAGCCCTTCAATATCAGCTCTCGAACATGCCGTTTACGACGTTACAGTCATAGAATGTGCAAACAAGAACTAACCTTTGATCTCAAAAAGCTCGTAGAATCTTGATATATCAAACATTTTTTTAACCTGCCCTTGTGGCGAGACCAAAACTAATTTTTTACTATATTTTTCCGCCTCGTCCCTTGTCAACAAAAGTAGACCAAGAGCAGCTGAATCAATAAAATCTACCTCAGAAATATTTATTTCCAATTTTTCAATCTTGGCATCACTAAATACATCAAATAGCTCTTTGTACGATTGATGATCACTAAAGGTAAACTTACCTTTCATACTGACTCTGCAAATACCAGATTCCAAATTTTTAGTATAATTCATAATTAGCTCCCCTAAAAAATTCTACGTCACTTTATTTTTCAGCAGCGACAACATCTAAACCAAATTCCGTACCATCTTTAATATAACCATTTTCAACAAGAGAATTTATAAAATCCTGTTTAAATTGGCCAAGACTAAGCTTACTGACTATCTGGTTGATTATTGCTTTTTCAATATCTGATTTTGGCACTTCAACTCCTAAACTCTTCCGAGCTGCCGTGTTATTTTTTTCCAAATGATCTTTTATAACTCCGATCACATTTAAGGTATTATCCAGATATTGAGCCGCCTTGTCAGAAAACTGCATTTCTAATTTCAGTCCAGAAATAGCTTTTGAAGATTCTTTTGACGACTCAGCATTTTCATGCATTACCCTAGCCATTTCTTGGCTCTGCGACATTATACTTTCCATAATCAGTGAAATTTTTTCTTTAACCAGAATATTTTCTGACATATCAACAGTAGAAACCTCACTCAAAGTAGAATAGCTGTTACCAACACCCACAACCACCTTTCCTATCCTGCTGCTCATTTCGTCAGAAAGTTCTGATATTTCTTTTGAAAGAACTCGCACCTCATCTGCGACAACTTCAAAACCTTTACCTGCCTCCCCTGCCCTTGCTGCTTCTATAGTGGCATTCAGAGAAAGTAAATTTGTCTGCTTGGTAATTTTGTGTATGCGACCAATGAAAGATTCAATAGTTGCCAAATTATTTTGCGCTTCTTCTAAAGCATAAACCATCGACATAGCTTTTTTAGACACAAACAAAATTTTATCAGTAGAATCATCTATTGCTTTGTTTATAACCTTCATAGCATCAGTTACTGTTATTTTTTCTCCGCCCACATCAAGATATTTTAAGGTTTCAGCCATTTGTGAAGCGATAGAACTCTGCAAAATAGCGCTGTCGGCTAGATTTTTAAATTTATCATTTATGCCTTGCGTTCCTCTTTCCATGGAACCCGAAACATCCTTAAGCTCCTTGCTTATAGCCGCCAATGTACCAATTTCTAAATTAGCAAAACTAACCCACTCTCTTAAAATATCTTGAGGCCTTTGAAAGCCAACATTTTTAGGCAAAACAAAATCATCTATTTGCAGCTTGGGTTTGATAGGATCTTTTTTCTCGATAACTTTCTGCATCATTTCGTCATCGATTTTTTCAACTGTTATCTTGCCGGTTTTTCCTGATACACTTAAGCTACCCGAAATCTGATAAACAGGTTCAGGCTTCTTATTTTCTACAATAAATTCTTCAATCAAAGGCTCTATTTCTTCTTTATGCTGACTCTGCATAACCGGAATATTATGATGGATAAAATCATCAATATTCTTTTCCTCTGGTGGAGCAAGCTCAGATAATTCTAATGTTTCAGAACTATCAAATTCATTATCCTGATTAGCAACATGCTCTTTTATTTCTTCTATATCAGGCGTCTTAATTCCAGAAATAATAGGCTTATCTTCAATAACGTCTTCCTCTTTTATATCTGATTTCTGAATACCCTCATTAAGCAGATCTTTCAATCTTACGCGTTTTGTATTTTCTTCGATAACGTTTTGATTTTTCATTTCAAACCTATATTTATCTAACTAAAGATTTAACTCTATCTTTTGCAATTCTATCCGAAGAAACTTCAATATCAATAGCACCGTTTTGTCTGGCTTCATCTTTTCCAATTCCGGCAAGAATCATTTCCATCGATAATTTTTCCCCATAACAAGCATCATGATTTGGCTGGATAAACACTACAAGAATGCAACCTTTAGTGTAGTACAGAGCGATATTATCGCATTCATAATTGCAAATCAATGCAAAAAAACTCTATCCGAAGATAGAGTTTTTAGAAAAATCAGTATTTTTAATTAAGAGAGATTTTAAACTTTAACAGACTACGCAGCATCCTTAACAAGCCAGTTTCTTACTGTTTCTATCTGCTTACTATCCATCAAAGTTGGAGCATGGCCGACAGCTGAAATTTCAGCATACTCAAGCTCTGGCTTGCTCTCTTTCATTTTTATTAAAATATCTTTAGTCAAAATATCTGAAAATTCACCTCTAATAACAAACACAGGCGCTTGTATTTTTTCCCACACTGACCATAAATCTATGTTAGGCATCTTGAACAAATTGTTAGGATTTTTCAAATTAAAGAAAACTCTGCTCAACAAGCCAGGCTTTTGCGCAATCTTAGGATCGTAAACAAAGCTATATTTGCCGTCCTTACGCTTTTTAATACTATGCTTGAAAATATGCTGCCAGTGCGAATCATCTTTTACACCAAAAGTTGCCATTCTGTGTCTCAATGTTTGCGAAGCTTCATTACGGCTACTGAAGAGCGGAACAACTCCTACATATCCCATAATCCTATCAAGCGCCACGCCAGGAATAAAAGCACCAACATCATTTAGAATAAGTCTATTAATAATCTCAGGCCTTTTACTTGCGATTATCATACCAATGATACCGCCCATAGATGTTCCCAACCAATCAACTCTATCTATCTGCAAACTATCAAGCAATGCATAAACATCAGAAATATAAGTCTGATAGTTATATTTAGATTTATTCTCCAACCAATCGCTTTCTCCACGACCAGCAACATCCATACAAACAACTCTGTAATTACTTGATAATGCTTCAGCTATATAATCAAAATCACGAGCATTGCGCGACAAACCATGCACACAGAATAAAACATTATTATTTCCTGAATCACCCCATTCTGTATAAGAAATTTTGCGAGTTTTTTCTTTTCCTTCAGGCAATTCAATAAAGTGAGTTTTAAATGTCATAATATCTTTCCAAATTTAATCCTTTTAAGTTAACATCAGGCTCTTCCCCGTGCACAATATTGGCTATCGCCTTAGCGCTACCACAAGAAAGAGTCCACCCCAAAGTACCGTGACCAGTATTCAGGAATAAATTATTATATTTTGTTTCTCCTATAATCGGCGAACCATCTGGAGTAGAAGGACGCAAGCACGCCCATTCACCAGCATTATCTATATCACCGCATTCAGGGAAATTTTCTCTAACCATTGCCTTCAACGTTTTAATCCTGTTAGTTTTAACAGAATCATCATACCCGGCAAATTCAGCCGTTCCGGCAACTCTTATAATATCTCCTAATCTGCTGAACACTATTTTATTACCCTGATCAGTAATACCAACCTTTGGTGCCTTAGATTCATCTTTGATTTTTATAGATATACTATATCCCTTCATAGGATAAATAGGTACATTAATGCCTATTTTCTTCAACAACACAGAACTATAAGCACCCGTTGAAACAACATATTTATCAGCTTGCAACACACCTTTATCAGTAATCACACCTTTAATTTTATAGCCCTCAAAATTAAAATCCTGAATATTAGTATTATATTCAAACTTAACTCCTCGACTTTGCAAAACTTTCGTAAGGTTAACAGTAAATTCATTAACGTCACCACTTTCATCATCAGGAAAATATATACCACCAATAATTCCCTCAGGACTGCTTTTTATTGCAGGTTCCAAAGCTTCACATTTTTCTCTGCTATCCAATATTTCAAACCTGCAACCAAGTTTTTTCTGAAAATCAGCTTGCTCTATATTGGCATCAAAAGTTTTTCTGCATCTGAATGTATGTAATATTCCACGATTTAAATGATGAAATGATATTTTTGTATCTTCCATCAATTCCTTAAAGCTTTCTTTGCTGAAAAGCGAAAGCCTCATCATATTGCCCGCACTCTCCAACGCTTGCGTTTCATTGCAGCACGATAAAAATTTCAACGCCCAAGCCCACATTGCAGGATCAAGTCTGAGTCTAAAAACCAAAGGCGAATTTTCTTTTATTAGCCATTTAGGTATTTTTGTCAGCACAGAAGGACTCGCCCACGGCTCAACGTGTGCATAGCTAAGCTGCCCACCATTAGCAAAACTGCACTCGGCAGCGCTCTGCGAATTTCTGTCTACAACAGTAACATCGTAGCCTTTTTTGTTAAGGTAATACGCGGTAGTAACGCCTATAACACCAGCTCCAAGAACCAGAACTTTCATTGGTATTTCCTAAAAAATATAATAAATGGAGATTACACAGGTTGTTTATATATACTATTTTCGAATTGCAACAACCATTCTTTTTTGTCCAATCCAAAAGCAAAACCACGCATAGCTCCATCTGAGCCTACAACGCGGTGACAGGGGATTATTATGGGTACAGGATTTTTATTACACGCCATGCCAACCGCCCTTGCAGCCCTTGGACTTCCGGCATAATCGGCAAGATTTTTATAACTATCTGTTTTACCGGGCATAATTTTTTTAATTTCCTGCCATATTGCTAACTGAAAATTACTTCCCGAAAGGTCTAATGGCACAGTAAACGTAGTTCTTTTGCCATTAAAAAATTCTTCCATTTGTTGCTTAGCCATCTCAACATGATGACAAAAAATTTCTTCCTCTCCGGAAATTCTATCCCCAGAAAAATGTACGTTCGTCACCCCAAGATTGCTTGATTTAATTTTAAATATACCTATAGGTGATAAATAGTATGTTATGCCTGCCATTTTAAAAAATATCCACTTTTTCAACTAAAGATTTGATTTAGAAATTAAGATAATATAGTTATAGTATAAATATATTATTTATTATAGTTAACTTCAAACATTAAAGAGTTAATCCATGCAAAATCCTACAACTACTACCCGCTCTAACGAACAACTTGAGAAAGCCAAACAACATCTCTCCAATTCCTTAAAAAAACTGGAAAAGGTTATAAGCGACAGAAACAGCCGCTATGAGAATGAACAGAATGTAAAAACCCAGATAATAACAGACCTGGACGACTACATAGCCAACCTTGCAACCCTAATAAAGAATAATAGCTAATATGCCTACAGTAGAATTTCTCATAAAGAATAAAAGTTATAACATTGTTTGCGAAGCCGGCCAAGAAGACAAGATACGAGAGCTTGCTATCCAGTTGAACAACCGTGTTGAAGGTGTTTCTAAAAATTTCTTATCTGCCAGCGATTCTTTAGTTATGGCAATTTCTGCATTGATGATGGAAGAAGAAATCAGGTCACTTAAAGAGTCAAAAAACTCTTTAGATAGCCACCATCAACACCAGCTTCAGGTAACACAACCGCAAACTCCATCTATCTCCGAAGAAGAGATAGAAGAGAGGGTAAATAAGGCCCTTCTTGAGCTGATACAACCTATTGCAGAACAAATAGAAACACTTGCAAACAGCCTCGAAAAAAGGTAGTATGCCGCCCATGGATGGAGTGCTGCTTGGTTTGTTAGACACATTTCCCCAGGGGCGATACTGATTTTATTGGGAGCCGTCTCTAGCTGAACCCTGGTTCAGCTATATGGTGCCCACTTGTACGAACTGGTCTCTAGGCGGACTAGCTTGCTCGACGGCCCGGTGGTTCCATCCTGTTTTTTCAATAATTTTATAGGTAATATCTTGCAAGGCGCTTCTCAGGAGAAGGAGTTTTTAAGAGAGCAGTTTAAAGACATACGCTCACTAATCAGTGAAAACGAGGCTAAGGCTGCATCAGAGAAAATTTCTAATATTTTTTTCGAAAATATAACCCTTACAAAAACAGATATAATAAGTGGCTATTATCCCATTAACGATGAAATGAGCCCTATTTATCTTTTTGACCAGCTAAAAAAGAAAAAAATCACTACTTCCCTACCCGTAGTTACAGGCAGTAATATGCCTCTAATTTTCCGCGAGTGGCAACAGGGTGAAGAATTGGTACCAAATAAAATAACAAAGGTACAAGAACCAAAAGCTGCCGCAAAGCAAGTAAATCCCACTATAATTTTAGTTCCTATGTTAGCCTTTGATGAAAATGGCTACAGACTTGGTTATGGCGGTGGATTTTTTGACCGAACAATCAGGAACTTTAAAAAATATAACCATAAATTTATAACTGTAGGGATAGCATATGAGCGCCAAAAAACTGAGCCTCTACCTCTCGATGCTCACGACCAAAGGCTTGACTATATTATAACTGAAGAACAGATTTTGCAGTTTTAGTGGATTTTTAATTTTCCTACACTTTACACTTAAACTTTGCAGCCCTATAAGCTTCATAGCAAAACAATAGAACGAGATTAATACAATGGCCGGACATTCCCATTTTGCAAATATAAAACACCGCAAAGGTGCCAAAGACGCTAAGAAAGCAAAAATTTTTACCAAACTAATTCGTGAAATAGAAGTTGCTGCACGTATGGGGCAACCAAATCCGGATTTTAATCCACGCCTCAAAGATGCCTTGGTCAGCGCTAGAAAACAAGGTGTTTCCAAAGCCAGCATTGATAGCGCTATAAAAAAAGGCGCAGGAGAATTACAAGGCGAGAATTACGAAGAAATGCGTTATGAAGGCTATGGCCCAGGTGGCGTTGCCATAATTGTCGATACGCTGACAAACAATAAAAATCGTACTGCCTCCAACGTGCGTTCATATTTCATTAAAGTCGGCGGCAATCTTGGCGAATCAGGTAGCGTAAATTTCATGTTCGATCGTATAGGCATCATCGAATATAAATCTGAAACTGCCAGCGATGATGCTATGTTTGAGGCCGCAGTTGAAGCTGGCGCCAGCAATGTTGAATCAAATGATATAATGCATGAAATTCACTGCTCCACTAATGATTTTATCTCTGTACGAAATGCAATGGTGACAAAATATGGTGATCCTGAATCAGCTCGTCTTGGTTGGAAATCAAAAGACCCTATGGAGCTTGATCTTGAAAAAGCTGAGAAAATTGTAAAACTCGTCGACCTACTTGAAGACGATGATGACGTCCAATACGTCACAGGCGGCTTTATTATTCCTGATGACATAGCGGATAAGTTAGCCTAGTATCACCCTCACATTAGGGAAAATTATGGCTACAATATCCACAAGACTCAAAGAACTTGGTATAACACTTCCGGAAACCAATTCAGCTGTAGAAGTTGATGCAATTTTTGAGGTTGAAGTATGACTATAGAATTCTTATCTCCAGAAAAAATATTTGAAGCACAGAATAGAATTTTTGGCCACTTAAACAGAACACCTTTAATGGAGTCTAGTTTACTTAACAATTTGCTCGGTCATGAAATTATTTTCAAAGTTGAAGGCTTTCAGAAAATTGGTGCCTTCAAAGCCAGAGGTGCTTTGAATACAGTATTGCATTTAAAAGAAAACGGCCAGCTTGCAAAAGAAATAGCAGCTTTCAGCTCCGGTAACCATGCACAGGCAGTAGCTCTCGCCGGAAGTAAACTTGGTATTAAAACAACCGTGTTCCTACCATCATTTACATCTAAAATAAAACAACAAGCAACACGTAGTTATGGCGCAGAAGTCATCCTCACTCCCACAAGACAAGAAGCTGAAAGATTGATGGGTGAAAAGGCAAAGAATGGAGCTAATATGATCCATCCATATGATAACGATGACGTTATCACAGGCCAAGGCACGGCATGCTTAGAAGCTTTGCAAGATGGTGTTAATCCTGATGCAGTTTTTGCACCATGCGGAGGTGGCGGTTTATTATCAGGAACTTATCTTGCTTGCCAGACACAACAAAAACCGCCACTTGTTTTTGCTGGTGAACCTAAGAATGCTAATGATGCCGCAATATCTTATAGAACTGGTCAAATTTTCAAATTTGAAAATTCCCCACAAACAATTGCAGATGGTGCACGTGCTTTGTCTGTTTCCGAACGTACATTGCAATATATCAGCAAGGTAAATGGTTTTTACGAAATCGAAGAAAAAGAAATTTTATACTGGACGCAATGGACATCACATTTACTCAAAATAATTTGCGAACCAACATCTGCTATTGCAGTTGCTGCCGCTTATAAATGGCTTTCTGAACAAAGCAGCAAAAAGCGTGCATTGGTTATTTTATCAGGCAGCAATGTTGCACCTGAAACACATAAAGAAATATGGCACGATAACTACCTTGATAAATTGCCAGTAATTGAAAAGGTTGGTAAGGAATGTCTATCATACTAGGCATTGACCCGGGTTTACAAAAAACCGGCTGGGGCATTATAAACTCGAATGGCAACCGCATAAGTTTTGTCGCTTGTGGTAGCGCCAATTCTGATAGCCATGATCCAATATCCACAAGGCTTTTATCAATTAGCGAAAGCTTAAGAAAAATTATTGAAATATATAAACCTGATCAATGCGCTATAGAAGAAACTTTCGTAAATAAGAATCCTATGTCCTCTCTAAAATTAGGTCATGCGCGCGGCGCAGCAATGTTGACAGTTTCACTTGCTGGCCTTAAACCTTATGAATATGCTGCAACATTGGTAAAAAAAACTATAGTGGGCGTTGGTCGTGCTGAAAAAGCACAGGTGCTTATGATGGTAAAACAATTTCTACCAAAGGCTGAAATTAAAAGCGAAGACGCAGCCGATGCTTTGGCAATTGCAATTTGCCATGTGCATCATTCGCATATGCATAAAATTTTGGAAGGCGTAAAATGATAGGAAAACTCAGAGGAATAATCGACACAATTGGTGAAGATATGTTCATAATTGATGTTGCCGGTGTTGGTTACACAGTATTTTGTTCCAACAACACATTACGCGTATTACCCGCCAAAGGTGGCGAAGCAAGTATTGTGATCGAAACTCACGTACGCGAAGACCACATCCATCTTTATGGTTTTGCTACTAATGAAGAAAAAAAGGCTTTCCTTACACTCAACAAAGTCAGCGGCGTTGGTGCAAAAATGGCTTTGGCGATTTTGTCTATAATGAGCCCGGCACAACTCGCCTCAGCGTTAGCAGCCCAAGATGCCAGCGCCTTTAAATCTGCTTCTGGTGTTGGACCAAAACTAGCCGCGCGTATCGTTTCAGAATTGAAAGATAAATTTAGTTTCATTTCTACCAATATCCAAACTGATATTACGTCTGGTACATCTTTGAATATCCCGGTAAATAATATTTCAGATGCCGTTTCAGCATTGGTGAATCTTGGTTATGGCCGTACAGATGCTTATAATGTAATTACAAAAATAGCCGCAAAAAATGATAACATGCCACTTGATTCGCTAATTCGCGAAGGCTTGAAGGAATTGGGTAGAAAATAGATGGAAGATGTAAACGACAGGCTAATACACGCTGATAAAAAAATAGAGGATGGCGCTGAAAATTCTCTACGCCCTTCATTTTTTGATGATTTTATAGGCCAGGAACAAGCCAAAGCCAATTTACGCGTATTTATAGAAGCTGCAAAAACAAGAAAAGAAGCATTAGACCACGTTTTACTTTATGGCCCTCCAGGACTTGGCAAAACCACAATTGCGCAAATAATTTCACGCGAATTGGGCGTAAATTTCAAAGCTACTTCAGGCCCATTATTATCAAAAGCTGGTGACCTCGCAGCAATCCTTACAAACTTGCAGGAAAATGATGTTTTATTTATCGATGAAATTCACCGTCTAAATCCAACTGTTGAGGAAGTTTTATATCCTGCGATGGAAGATTTCAGCCTGGATTTAATCATTGGCGAAGGTCCTGCTGCAAGAACTGTGCGTATTGACCTACCTAAATTCACTATGGTTGGCGCAACGACCAGACTTGGCCTAATTTCAAACCCGCTACGTGACCGCTTCGGAATTCCTACACGCTTGAATTTTTATACTCATGACGAACTGCGTCAAGTTATTGAGCGTGGCGCAAAAATATTAGATGCCAACCTAACTTCTGATGGTGCTAACGAAATTGCTCGCCGCTCACGCGGAACCCCGAGAATTGCTCTACGTTTGTTAAAGCGTGTAAGAGATTTTGCCGCTGTTGCTAATAACAACAAAATCGACGCAAAGATTGCTGATAATTCTCTGCGACGTCTTGAAGTTGATATGGCAGGACTAGATAGTGCAGATAGACGCTATTTGCGTTTTATTGCTGAAAAATATAATGGCGGTCCAGTTGGCGTTGAAACAATTTCTGCTGGATTGTCCGAACAGCGTGATGCTATCGAAGAAACAATTGAACCATATCTTATTCAGCTCGGCTTTATACAACGCACACCACGCGGTAGAATGCTAACGCAAAGTGCTTTTGAGCATCTAGGATTAAATATGCCAGTAACTGCTCCACAACCACAATTTGAGCTATTGGAAAATGACTAAGACATACAAAACAAATTTCAGGGTATATTATGAAGACACAGATAGTGGTGGCGTAGTTTATTATGCTAATTATCTAAAATTTGCCGAGCGCGCAAGAACGGAAACATTGCGCAATATTGGAATTAATCAATCAACGCTAGCAGAAAAAGAAGACATAATTTTTGTTGTTCGCCATGCAGAAATGGACTTGCTTAAACCAGCAAAATTGGATGATTTATTAGAAATAAAAACACATGTGGATAAAATCTCCGGCGCTAGCATCATGATGCATCAGCAGATATATTGCAGTGATAACAAACTTGTTGATGTGAAAGTTAAAATCGCTTGTGTGAATAAAGCCTTTAAACCGACAAGACTACCTGACACAATCAAGGACAAATTTCTGTAAATTAATCCCTCTTAAGCACCATAACAAGCAGAAACACTAAAAGAATAGCA
>CAZOKN010000003.1:46132-81938 GCA_964580525.1 uncultured Rickettsiaceae bacterium | reverse complement strand
TTAGCGCGTTTGACCGGTTTGGAGCAGGAAAAAATAACTGCCGAATTATCAGCTTTAGCTGAAGACATTAAGGATTATTTGGATATTTTACGTTCCCGTGAACGTATTTTAAATATTATAAAACAAGAGCTTGCTGCTATAAAAGAAGAATTTGCTACTCCGCGTAAAACCAGCTTTGAAGAAAGCGAATTTGAAGCTGATATTGAAAATTTGATCCCTAGCGAAGACATGGTGGTAACCATGACGATGGGTGGCTATATCAAGCGTGTGCCTCTTTCAACTTATCGCGCACAAAAACGTGGTGGTAAGGGCAGGGCAGGTGTTGCTATGCACGATGATGATGCTACTGTAAAAATATTTGTTACTAATACACATACGCCAATGTTGTTTTTCACAACAACTGGAAAAGTTTATAAATTAAAAGTTTATAAATTGCCTTTAGGCGGCCCAAATACAAAGGGCAGAGCGCTTATAAATATATTCCCTCTTGAGAAAGATGAGACTGTGAATGTAGTGATGCCAATGCCTGAGAATGAAGACGATTGGGATCGTATGAGCATTATATTTGCCACTAATAAAGGTACTGTGCGTAGGAACGATTTGTCTGATTTCAAACGCATTAACGCTAATGGTAAAATTGCCATGAAGCTTGATGAGGGCGATAGGCTGATAAGTGTGAGAACTTGTGAAGATAAGCAGCACGTTTTGCTTTCAACAAAGCAAGGAAAGTGCATACGCTTCCCGGCAACTGCTGTGCGTGAATTCAAGAGCCGCGCGTCTGTGGGCGTACGCGGTATTAAGCTTGATGCCGGCAATGAAGTTATCTCAATGGCAGTTCTAAATTGCACTGAACTTAATGATAACGAAATGCGCGATAAATATCTGAAAATTCCAGCTAATTTGCGTTCAAGATTGAATGTGTTGATTGCTGAAAAAGAAATTGCAGAAACAGATGTTCTTCGTCAGGAAAAAGAGCGTGCGATATCTGAAGTCTTCAAAGAAATTCAAAGTGAGCTTGATCAAAACACTATAGCTTTATGGGCGAAGGATGAGCAGTTTATTATAACTATAACTGAAAATGGTTATGGTAAACGTACTTCTGCTTATGAATATCGCGTTACTAACCGTGGTGGTTCAGGCATTATAAACATTATAACTTCTGAACGTAACGGCCAGGTTGTTGCTAGCTATAAGATCGATGATAGTGATCAATTGATATTGGTGACAGATCGTGGTCAATTGATACGCTGCCCGGTTAGCGATGTGCGCATTGCGGGACGCAATACTCAGGGTGTTACAATTTTCCGCACTGCTGATGCTGAAAAAGTTGTTTCCGTTGCACGTATAAGCGCTACCGAAGAAGAATCTGAGGAAGAAGAATAGAATAACACCCTATAAAAACTAAAGAAAAACCCGCAACTTTGCGGGTTTTTTTGTGTTGTAATATATTTGTAATGTTATTGTGATATGGTTGAGGGTTTGGAGCATTCAGAAATAAGGTAGAAATATGAACGAAGCTGAAACAAAAAAGAAACTTTGGGATTATCTTTCTGGTGTGGTAACTCAAGGGTCGAAATGGCCAAAAGATGCGAACGGCATAGCTACTATACCCTATACATTTAATCCTGATTCTGCAGTTAAGCGCTTAGAAAAAGGTGATATTTTTGCTATGGGCGGTAATTTGCAATATTCTGTTTCTAAAGAAAATAGTACTTTGTTACAAACTCCGCCAGACTATTTACAGCATTTTGCTGAACAGGCTCTTGCGCAATGGCAGGAAGCTGCGGGGGGTGGTGTAGTTTTTACAAAAGTTGATGATCTTATAGACGGCAGAGGTATTGTTATTTCTACCTGTGGAACTTATGTAGAACTTGGAAGATCTGCCTTTGCACCAAGACGTTACGATAGCAACGGAATATTTTTTTCTATAACCTGTTTTCCAAGTAATTACAAAGAGGCCCTTTTGGAAAATGGTGGTGTTGGGGCGCAAAACTATGTTAAATATCAGGCTATTCATGAATTAGGCCATGCAATTGGTTTTGGCACTGACACATTTGGTTCAATACACCCACATGAAAATCCATTTTATAAAGAAGTTATGTTAAAAATGGGTACTAGTGGCTGCGATAAGAGTATCATGGCATATCCTACTGAAGTTTGTGAGCCATTTATGGATTGCATGGCAAATGAAGAAACAAATAAATGGAAGTGTTATGAAATATTTCCGACAAAGCCAGGACAATTAGATATTATTGCAATGGAGAAAAAATATGGTCCGACCTTTGAGGAAATGCTTTTAAATGAAGCGAAAAAATTTACAAAACCATGGACCTCAGGCTTTGCAAAAGGTGTTGCTGTTGAAGCTATAGAGCAAATTACTGATTATTCATCTGAACAATCAAGATTTATTTGCGAAGGCGCTATAGCTGCAATGATAGCGGCTGCTTCACCGCACACAGCATTGACATATATGGCCGTTACAAACCTTCCACGCGCGGTTTCTTTTGTTAATAAAGAAATTATCGGAAACGAAAGTAGTTTTGCTGAGTCTATGTTTAGCTTGGCTTCTTCTGTTGCAGGCTTTGCATCAGCAATTTCCGGCCAGGGAATTGTTCAAACGACGCTGGGGACAGTTGCTGCTGTTGCTGGAGAACATCTTGGTGGACAAGCTGCGAGATATCTGGCTGAAAAAGCAAATAAAGTGCTTGAGGTTTAGCGCAAACTTGACTTCTTCATTCATAAATTCTAGTTTACCCTTGGGCGAAATTAGGAATTGGCTAAATTATGAAAAAGCAGTTGGTTGGAGTTTATCCCGGAACGTTCGATCCCATAACATTGGGGCATGTTGATATAATCAAACGTGCGGTGAAAATTGTTGATAAGCTTATTATAGCTGTGGCAGCGGATACTGCTAAAACTCCGATATTTTCTCTTAAAGAGCGCTGCAAAATGGTGCAGGCGGATGTTGCTGCGTTGGTCGGAAAAAATGTCGCTATTGAAGTTATCGGCTTTGAAGGACTACTTGTAAACTTCGCTAAAGAACATAAAGCTTCTATAATTATCAGGGGTTTACGGGCAGTGTCTGATTTTGAATATGAATTTCAAATGTCAGGTATGAACACAAAAATGAATCCTGAAATTCAGACTGTTTTTCTACCAACCTCAGAATCAACTCACTTCATCGCTTCACGCTTTGTGAAGGAAGTGGTGCGTCTTGGTGGCGATGTTGGTGAAATGGTTTCGCCAAATGTTAATAAATTGCTGAAGAAATATTATAAGAAATAATTGCCAGAACAGCGCAATAAGTGCGAAAATTTCAGGAACATGTTCCCAAAACCCTTTGCTTTTAGCCTTTTGCCTCCTTTTGCTTTTGTGCTCCCCGCCTACTATTTTAATGTTTCGCTAAATAACATGTTGACAAAGACATCTAAGCCGTTATATTCCAGACCTCCATTTTTGGCAGAATATATAGAGATTTGATAAGATGTACGCAGTAATACAAACAGGTGGTAAGCAGTATAAAGTTTCTGAAAATGACGTTCTGAAGATCGAAAAGATCGATGGCGAAGTTGGCAGCAATGTTAAGTTTGATAGCGTTTTGGTGCTTGGTTCTGAAGGCAGTTTGAGGCTTGGTAGCCCAACTGTGGAAGGTGCTGTTGTAAGTGCTGAAATCCTTGAGCAAAAGAAAGATGATAAAGTTATCATTTTCAAGAAAAAACGTCGTCAAAATTACCGTAGAAAGAATGGTCACCGTCAGCAGGTTACTGTTGTGCGTATTCTTGACGTTAGCGGTAAAGGCGAAATAAAGAAAGTTGCTAAACCAGCTAAAAAAACTGAAGCTGTAGAAGCAAAAGAAGAAGCTAAGCCAGCTAAAAAGGCTGCAAGTGCTGAGAAAAAGGCTCCTGCGAAAAAAGCTTCTCCTAAGAAATCAACTAGTAAATAAGGTATAAAACATGGCTCACAAGAAAGCGGGTGGTAGTTCGAGAAACGGTCGTGATTCGGCTGGTCGTAGACTAGGTGTTAAAAAAGCTGGTGGACAAGCAGTTGTTCCTGGAAATATTATAATTCGTCAGCGTGGTACAACATATCACCCTGGTAAAAATGTTGGTATGGGAAAAGACCATACTATATTTGCAACTACTGAAGGAAAAGTTGAGTTCCATATTTCTGGACACAGACAATTCGTTTCTGTTGTTGCGGCTGCTGCTTAGTTTTAAACAGCGTTTTGAATTTTAAAAACACGCTCTTTTCAGTTAATCTGTTTGAGCGTGTTTTTGTTTTTGGTAAAGAATTAAAGGAATTTCTTTATCCTTTATTCCATACGGAGTGTTATGCAGTTCCTCGATGAAGCTAAAATATATACAAGAAGCGGTGCTGGCGGCGACGGCTGTCTCAGCTTCAGGCGTGAGGCGAACGTGCCAAAAGGCGGTCCAGATGGTGGCGATGGCGGGCGAGGGGGAAGTGTTATAATCAGATGTATTCCAGGCCTTAACACACTAATAGATTTTCGTTATACACAGCATTTTAAGGCAAAACGCGGAGAGAACGGCAAAGGTAAAAACCGCAGCGGTGCTGATGCGGAAGATTTAATAATAGAAGTTCCTATTGGAACGCAGGTGATCGCGGATGGTAGCGATTTATTGCTAGCTGACATGACTGAAGTAGGGCAGCAATTTGTGCTTGTTAGGGGTGGAGATGGCGGATTGGGTAATACTAATTTTAAATCTTCGATCAACCGTGCGCCAAGGCACACAACAAAAGGTACGCCTTGCGAAGAAATGTGGGTGTGGTTGAAGCTTAAACTTATGTCTGATGCCGGACTAGTTGGCTTACCAAATGCCGGTAAATCAACATTTTTGAGCGCTGTTTCGCGTGCTCGTCCGAAAATTGCTAATTATCCTTTTACAACGCTAAAACCTATGCTTGGTGTGGTTTATGTTGATAATAAAGAGTTTGTTATGGCGGACATTCCCGGCCTTATAGAAGGGGCGCATGAGGGTGTTGGTCTGGGGATACAGTTTTTGCGCCATGTGGAGCGTTGTGGGGTGATTTTACACCTTGTTGATGGTACCCAGGAAAATGTTGCTGAAGCATATAAGGTGATACGTGGCGAACTTGGTGCCTATAGCCAGCTTTTGGCTGAAAAGAATGAAATTCTTGCGCTTAACAAATGCGATGCTTTGACTGAAGAAGAAATAAAGCAAAAAAAGAAAGAATTGAAGAAGGCTAGCGGCAAAAAAATCTATACAATATCAGGGGTTACTGGTGACGGCATAAAAGAAGTTTTGCGTGATATCTGGAAGGATATTGTTGATTTTAGGGAAAAAGCTGCATCAGAGTAAGAATAATTGATAAAATGCCATATTAGCCGTTCCTTTGCCAATATGCTATTTATACAAAAAAACATTTTGACTTCTCATAAAAAATGCAATATATAACTCGCCCTCTATGCCCACATGAAAGTTGAAAATGGTGGGTTTGTTTTTGGAAATATTAAGGAAGATGGCATAATGGCAGTTAAAATACGTTTGGCTAGAGGCGGTACGAAGAAAAGACCTTATTACAGAATCGTTGTTGCAGATTCAACATCTCCTCGCGATGGTAAGTTCATAGAAAAAATCGGTACTTACAATCCTTTGGCTGGTAAAGAAAGCGCTGATAGGCTGATTATTGAAGCTGAGCGTGCTAAATATTGGTTAGGCCAAGGTGCTGTTCCTTCTGAACGCGTTGAGTCTTTCCTTGTAAGCAAGGGTTTGCTAGAGCTTAACAAGCAAAGAAAAGCATTTATCGAGAAAAGAAATAAAGCTTCTCAAGAGAAATTGAAGCAGAAACAAGCTGCTGCGGCTGCTGAAGCTGCTGCTAAGGCCGCTGCTGAACAGGCTGCTGCTTAGTTATTAGTAGTTATCTGAATTTTTAAAAAAGCAGCGCATTTATTTGTGCTGCTTTTTTTATTTACTAGAGGTGTTATGTCTTCTGAGAATGATAAAATAAAGCTCATTTGTGTTGGTAAAATAACCTCTGCGCATGGCATAAGAGGTGCTGTGAAAATACATTCATTTACAGATATTCCAGGATCTTTAATGGATTATTGCCCGCTTTACAGCAAGAATGGCAAAGAAAAATTTGAAATTGAGCTACTCTCAATAAATAAAGAAATTATTATCGCTAAAGTTAATAATATAACTGATCGTAATGAAGCAGAAAAGCTGCGTGGACGGGAGCTTTATGCTGATCGTAGTAAATTCCCTAAAGAAGAGGAAAATGAGTTTTATTACGAAGATTTGAAAGGCATGCAAGTTTTGCAGGATGGCAAAAAGTTTGGTGTTGTTCTGGATGTACAAAATTATGGTGGTGGCGATTTACTCGAAATTGATATGGGTAAAGGAGAAACTGAATTATTCCCTTTTAACCGAGAGATATTCCCAATTATTAATGTAGAAGAAAGATATATGACCATTATCCCGCCAGAAATGGAATATGTGCAGAATAATGATAATGAGGAAGATTAATGGGATTTGTTGAAAGTGTAAAAAACGAAATATCCACTAATTATCAAAAGCATGCACCTAAAGCTGCTATTTTGACATTGTGTTGTGCTGTGGTTTCTGGTGGGCTATATAATGATTCAAAAAATAATCTTTTTTCTTTGTTCTTTTTACTCATATCTTCATATTATCCTTTGAAAGAATTGATAAATGATGCTCAATCTAATGATGAAATTAATATGTTTAATCGTGGTGATACGGGATTACGAGTTGATCGTGGGCGCTAATTTATTAAACTAGATAGATGTATGTCATATAACTGGAAAATAACTCTATTCACTCTATTTCCCGAAATGTTTCCTGGGCCGCTAGGGGCATCCATTGCTAGCAAAGCTCTGGAAAAGGGTGTTTGGGGTTTTAAATGCGTTGATATAAGGCAATATGCCCAGGATAAGCACTCGACGGTGGATGATACTCCATGCGGTGGTGGTGCTGGTATGGTTATGCGTCCAGATGTGCTAGGAGCTGCTATAGAGGCTAATAAAACAGAAGGAATGAAGCTGGTTTACATGTCGCCGCGTGGTAAGCCTCTGACGCAAGAAAAGGCCTATGAATTGGCAAATACCAAAGAAATAGGAGTTATTTGTGGCCGTTATGAGGGTATTGATGAGCGGGTCATTGAGGAATATGGCCTGGAAGAGATAAGTATTGGCGACTATATTTTGTCAGGCGGCGAAGTTGCAGCTTTGGTGTTGGCGGATACGTGTATACGACTATTGCCTGGTGTTTTAGGTAATAAATCAACCTTGAGTGAAGAAAGTTTTGGCGAAAATGCAGATTATGCTGGACTTTTAGAATATCCGTTATATACAAGACCGGTCGAATGGAAAGGGCGTAATGTCCCTGAAGTTTTGCTTTCCGGCCACCATGCCGAGATAAATAACTGGCGATTGGAACAAGCCAGGGAAATTACTGAGAAACGCCGCATTGATTTGTGGCAAAAGTATATTAAGAGGTTTTCAAAATGACTAATTTGCTACAAAAATTTGAAGAACAGCAAATACAGAGAATAGCTGCGAATAAAAGGGTTCCTGATTTCCGTGTTGGTGATACTGTGCGCGTTGGTGTACGTATTGTTGAAATTGACGGTAAATCTGAACGTATCCAGTCTTTCGAAGGGCTTTGTATTGCTATAAAAAGAAGAGGCATCAATTCATCATTCACTGTTCGTAAGATCAGCCATGGTGAGGGTGTTGAACGTGTATTCCCACTTTACTCTCCACGTGTGGATGGTGTTGAGATTGTACGTAAGGGTGTTGTAAGCCGTGCTAAACTTTACTACATGCGTGCTTTGACTGGTAAGGCTGCTCGTATCGAAGAAAAACACGAAGCTGATGGCGGAGCTGCAAGACTTGCTGAAGCTGCTGAAATCGCTGCTTCTAAAGTTAAGATTGAAAAAGGCCCTAGGGTTGTGACTAAAAAAGATAAGAAGCCTAAAAAGTAGATTGGTTTTTAATCGAATTAAAAGAGCGCCAGGGTTTAAAATTCTGGCGCTCTTTTTATTATTTATGAAGTCAGTTTGAATATATGATAAATAAAAAAAGCCGCGAATTTTTCGCGGCTTTTTATTTTTATGTTTTAGAGGCTTAGTCTTTTATTCTAACGCCAGGAATCATGCCGGTACGTTCTTGGTTTCTGACCATTTCAACAAAGCTAAACTTAGCTTCCTTTGTACCAACGCTGTTTTGCTCTTTTGAGCGTTTTAATTCTTCACGAATTAATATTTGGCGTATAGATTCTTGATCTTTTGCGGCTTGGGTTCTTTTAATTTCAACTTCTTCGTTTCGTTTCACGAAGTCTTCGGTTCTTTTTTGACCAGCTTTAATCTCTATTTCTTTATGAGCTTTTTCAGAATCCAATTCCTTTTCATCTGCTACGTAAGTAGATGCTATATTTTTCTCAAGTCTTGGCTTTTTATTTGTAACTTCTTTATATTCATCAGTTTGATTTTCTACCACTTCAGAAAAAGCTCGTTTCTTTCCTGTTACTCTCTCTACCCAAGTTCCAACACCAGCATATATGCCGCTTTCATCTTGGGTTTTGGTAACCACATCTTCAGAGGCGGTAGCCGAATGGCCAACCCTGACAGTATTCTGCCAGTAATTTTCTGAATAATCTGATGCAATATTAGACAAGATAAAAACCATTTTAAATTTGTTAGTTTATCCAACTACTATGTTTTACTGTAACATAGCAATATTAAACTTTCTTTACAATTACGTTAATGTTTTAAATTCTTTTGTTTTCCTAAAAAAAATATATATTATCCGCGTGGAATGCGTGAGGTGATGCCGCGCTGCAATTTATGGATGAAAAATAAGTGAATATATTCAATCTTTTGAAGAAAGAAATTGACGTTTTGCTAGGTGAGTTGGTGGCAGAAGGAAAGTTGCCACAAGGCTTGTCATTTGAAGCGATAACAATGGAACCACCGCGGGATGCTTCACATGGTGATGTGGCTACTAATGCTGCTATGGTTCTTGCTAAACCTGCAAAAGCTAATCCTCGTGAACTTGCGGCGATTATCTCAGAAAGAATCAAGACTTTGCCAGTTGTGTCGAATGTTGAGGTGGCTGGGCCCGGATTTATCAATCTAAAACTAAATAATGATATTTGGTATCAGGTTGTTCAGGAAATTTTGAATGAAGGTTTGGGATACGGTAGTTCCCAAATTGGCAAGAATGAAAAAGTAAATATTGAGTATGTTTCAGCCAATCCTACAGGACCTATGCATATAGGTCATGCACGCGGCGCTGTTTATGGCGATGCTTTGGCTCTTTTGCTAATTAAAGCTGGTTTTAACGTTACCAAAGAATATTATATAAATGATGCTGGAGCGCAAATTGATGTACTCGCGCGTTCTGCTTTTTTGCGCTATCGCGAGGCGCTTGGAGAAAATATAGGAGATATTCCAGCCGGGCTATATCCTGGAGAATATTTGAAGGTTGTGGGGGAGTCTCTTGCCAATGAATTTGGTAATTCATTTTTGCATCTAGATGAAAAAGAATGGCTGTCTAAGGTGCGTCAGTTTTCTGTTGATTCAATGCTGGCCGTTATAAAAAATGACCTTGCTGATCTGGGCATTGTGCATGATGTTTTTACATCTGAGCGTAGCATCCAGGAGAGTGGTAAAATTGAAAGTACGTTAAAGTTACTTGATGAAAAAGGCTTGTTATATCGTGGTGTGCTTGAGCCGCCTAAGGGCAAAAAACCTGACGATTGGGAGCCAAGGGAGCAAACACTTTTCCGTTCTACAGCATATGGAGATGATGTTGATAGGGCGTTGATGAAATCCAATGGCACTTATACATATTTCGCACCTGATATTGCCTATCATTTGGATAAGATACAGCGTGGTTTTAATAGGATGGTGCTTGTTTTGGGTGCTGATCACAGTGGCTATATAAAAAGGATGAAGGCGGCAATCGGAGCGCTTAGTGATAATAAAGCCGAGCTTGATATAAAAATATCCCAATTGGTTAATTTCCTTGAAGACGGCAAGCCGATGAAAATGTCGAAAAGGGCAGGGACTTTTACCACAGTGCGTGACGTTATAAATGAAGTGGGAAAAGATGTTATTCGCTTTATAATGATGACGCGCAAAAATGATGCTGTGTTAGACTTTGATTTGAAATTAGTGAAAGAGCAATCAAAAGATAATCCAGTGTTTTATGTGCAATATGCACATGCACGCGCAAAATCGGTTTATCGTAACGCGGTAGAAGATGCGCCGGAAGCTATCACCATTTTGAAAAAAAATAATATTGATATTCTCAAGCGTATTACTTCGGAAGAAGAATTGGCTTTGATAAAAGTTATGGCAGCATGGCCACGTATTGTAGAAACGGCGGCAATTGCCAATGAACCACATAGAATAGCTTTTTATTTGCAAGAATTGGCAGCTGAGTTCCATGCTCTATGGAATAAAGGCAAGGATAATGCTATATTGCGTTTTATAATAAAAGAAGATGCAGAATTGACTGCGGCACGTCTTGCGATGCTTGATGCTATGACAAAAGTTATTGCTTCGGGCTTGCAGATATTTAATATTGAAGCTGTTGGTGAGATGTAGAGAAAAATAAATAATTATTAAGGTATAATTATTATGCAATTGCAATTTAATCGTGAAAATCTTAGCCAAAAACTCCTTAATGAGTTTATGGAAGAGATTGAAGAAGAGAAAAATGAAGAAGAAGCGGAAACTCGTGAGCATTCGCCGAGACTGCTTAAAATTTTTGCAGGCATAATTATATCTTCCATTCTTGGCTTTGGTATTTATGCACTAGTTACAGACAAAATAATCATCAGCCGTGGTGATGCTAAAATTCCTTTAGTGAAAGCAATAACAGATCCTGTTAGAGAAAAACCTGAAGATCCGGGTGGGATGTATATCGCCAATCGTGATAAAGAAGTTTATGAAGCTATTGAAAAAGATTCAGGCGAAGAATTGCCAAAAGTTGTACGTTTGTTACCTCAGCCTGAAGAGCCTATTAAGCCTGAAGAAATTAAAAAACTCACGCCTGTTGTACAGCCTAGAGATAATTCGCAGGACCCTCAGGATGATGGCGCAATTCCTTTGGAGGCTATGAAAAAAGTTTCAGAAAATACCGGTATTGTAGAAATGGCTAAAGTAGAAAATAAGACTGTAGCTACTTCAGCCAGCCAGCCGGAAAAGGAAAATGCGGTTGCGTCTGTTGCACATGACAATGAAGATGATACTCCGCAAAAAATTGAAGATATAAAGACTGCACAGGAAAAAGCGACTGACGATGTTGCGCATAAAAATATTTCTACTCTAGAAGTAGCAAAAAACACAGATGTACAAGTTACAAAGCCAGCTATTAAAGTTGTTGAACAAAAATCAGCAGCTAAGCCAGCTAACATAACTGTGAAAGATATTAAAGTGGTTGCACCTACAAAAGCAGCTAAAGAAGCGGAAGCGAAAGAAGATACTTCTTCTGATAAAAAGGCAGGCTATAGAATGCAGCTTGGTTCTTTCCGCTCGGAAGGTGATGCAAATACTAATTGGATTAAAATAAAAAATAAATATGCTTCTTTATTGGGTAATATGAAAATTCATATTGCAAAAGCAAGTGTTGACGGTAAAGGTACGTTTTATCGTTTACAGGTTGGCAGTTTTGATAAAGAATCTGATGCTAGAAAAATATGTAATGAGTTAACTTCACAAGGGCAGGGCTGTTTTGTTGCAAAAAAGTAAACCAGTTATTTTTGGATTGTTAGGGCATGAAATTAGCTCTGATGAGAGAAAGTTTTTTTCAGAAGTTTCACCTCTGGGATTTATATTATTCGCAAGAAATATAGATAATCCTATGCAGGTAAAAAAACTTGTGAATGATTTAAAAAAATGTGTGGGATGGGAATGTCCTGTGTTGATAGACCAAGAAGGTGGGCGTGTTGCGCGATTGAAGCCGCCGCATTGGCGAAAATCTCCACCTATAGGTTTGCTCAGCAAAGTTGCAGAATCTGACATGGCAAAAGCTGAGGAATTGATATATCTGAATGCAAGATTGATTGGCAGAGAGCTTTATGATTTAGGAATTAATGTTGATTGTGCCCCGGTTTGCGATTTATTGATTGAGGGTGCGCATGATATTGTTGGCGATAGAAGTTTTGGTGACGATGTTAAAACGGTTTCTATATTAGCCAGAAAAATGTCGGAAGGTTTGATAGATAGTGGTGTGCTACCAATTATTAAGCATATTCCTGGCCATGGTCGTGCAAAAGCTGATTCACACAAAGAATTGCCGATAGTTAAGCTTGGTAGGCAAGAATTAGCAGAGACTGATTTTAAAGTATTTAAAAATCTCTCTGACATGCCATGGGCGATGACTGCTCATATATTATACACTGCCATTGATGAAAAATTACCTGCTACTTTGTCGACAAAAGTTATTGGGGTAATTCGTAATGATATGAATTTTGATGGTGTTTTGATATCTGATGATCTTTCAATGGAAGCATTGCAGGGTAGCTATGCTGAGCGTGCTCGCGGCTCGCTTGCAGCTGGTTGTGATGTTGTCCTGCATTGTAATGGCAAAATGGATGAAATGACAGGTGTTGCTGAAGGTTTGAGTGATTTCACTTCTGCTTCCAGAACGCGTGTTGAAAAAAGCCTGAAATTGTTGAAAAAACCTTTGGCTTGTGATTTTGCGGTAGCTGAGGAAATGGTTCAGCAGGTTGTGGCTTTGGTTTAATAATTTGTTTGGATTATGAAAAGAATAATTAATCTTTGTATACTTGCTATTCTTTTATACATCGCCATCACAATGGCTTTGCATATTGTGAATAAAAAGCCAAAGCATGAAAATGCTGAGAATAATTTAGCTACTCATATTCAATATATACAGATAATTTCGATATAAAATACTTGCTTTGTAGGGTTCAATTATCTGTATGAGCATATGTAATTAATAATTCTATAAATGATTAATTTTTCAGCTAATTATTAGTTGCCCGTTGCCTAAATCAAAAAGCTTGGCTATATTGGGCAGGTTTTTGATGAGTATATAATAATCCGGGGGATAAAATGGGAATGAGCATCTGGCATTTATTGTTGGTTTTAATGGTGGTTTTTGTAGTTTTTGGTGGCGGAAAGCTTCCAAGCGTTATGGGTGATTTTGGTAAAGGAATCAGGAACTTAAAAGAGGGTCTTAAAGGTGAAGGTGAAGAAGAAACTAAGGTCGTATCTGATTCAACCAAGAAAAAAAGCTAAGATAATATATTTTTAATATTTTAGATTAGTATTAAAAGCTTTCATGAAAACACAGAAAAGAGCAGCTTCGGAGGTACTTGAAAAGGTTGTACAAGATCATTCTGCTGATCGTATATCGCTTTTTGAGATAAAGACTGCTTTGCATGAGCGTGGCTTTGGCCTTCTTATGTTGCTTTTTGCAATGCCTCTGTGCATCCCGGTTATTCCGCCAGGACTATCATCTGTTCCAGGAATACCACTTATCATATTTTCTGTGCAGATGATATATGGTGCTGATTCGCCATGGTTGCCAAAATGGATTGGTAGGATAACCATAAAGCGCGTAACTTTGGCTCGTATGATAGAAAAAGGCGCTCCTTATTTAAGAAAAGTCGAAAAATTAATGCAGCCAAGATTCCTTATTATATCATCGCAAAATGGTGAGAAACTTGTAGGATTCGTAAGTCTTTTTTGCGCTGTATCAACAGTAACCCCTTTTCCTATGACGCACTTTATTCCAGGTTTAGCAATTTTATTGATGTCTTTTGGCCTTTTGAGCAGGGATGGTTTGACTGTTATTGTCGGTATAGTCACTGGGTTATTTGGCATTTTGGTTAGTTCTGCCGTCATTATCCTAGGAAAAAAGGCCGTTATGGCGATTTTTTATACAATAATTTCCATGGGTAATTAATTTCGTAATAATTAGTAATAAATAGTTATTTGTAGTGGTATGGGCATTTTGTTATGTTCACAATGCACGATATTGTGCGTTATAGGTAATATGAGTATAAAAAATGTTTAGCTATCAAAAAACTGTTGCAAATAAAGTTAGTTGTGTTGGTGTTGGTTTGCACACCGGTTTGAATATTGAATTAACCTTGCTTCCGGCATCGGAAGACAGTGGAATAGTTTTCCGTCGTGTTGATATAAAAGATAAAAATAACGAAGTTCCTGCGATATACAGCAACGTTTCTAATACTTTGCTGGGCACTACTCTTTGTAACCAGGATGGAGTTCGCGTAGCGACTATAGAGCATCTTATGGCAGCTTTGTGGGGCTGTGGTGTTGATAATTGCGTTATAGAATTAAATGGTCCTGAAATTCCTATCATGGATGGTAGTTCTGAACCTTTCGTTTTCTTGCTTGAATGTGCGGGTGTTAGAGAATTGAAAAGCACTAGAAAAGTTATTGAGGTATTAAAAGAAATCAAAGTATACGAAGATGATTCTGAAACAAGTGGTTATATTTCTATAACTCCGTCTAATAATTTTTCAGTTGGTCTTGAAATAGATTTCGGTGATGAAGTTATCGCAAAACAACAAGGTTCTTTCGACTCTGGAGATGTATCTTTTAAAAGCGACCTATGCCGTGCGAGAACTTTTGGTTTTGAACATGAAGTTGATATGATGAGAGAGAAGGGGCTTGCTAAAGGTGGTTCTCTTGAAAATGCAATAGTTGTTGGTAAGGAAGGCGTTCTTAACAAGGAAGGACTACGTTATTCCGATGAATTTGTAAGACATAAAATTTTGGATTGCATCGGTGATGTTTACCTAGCTGGTGGTCATATAAAAGGGCACATCAGGGGCTTTAAGTCTGGTCATGGTTTGAACAATAAGCTTTTGCGCACATTCTTTGGTGATAAAGATGCCTGGAGGATTGTGCAAATTCAGGATAGCGGAACTGTAGCTTTCTCCTAGGATTTTGTTATTTGTAGTTGTTTGAATTTATTTTTAATTTTTGTTCAATTGAAACTACGAACATATGGCAAAACTTGACGTAAAAAATAATTATATAATTGAATATGTCCAGGTTGGCACTTCTGTTAAGGTTAGTGCCATCGACCCTTCTACGCAAATTGAGGCTTGTGTTGTCGTTCCATCAAAAGGAATATCAAGAAAAGAAATGGGTGAAATGGCGATAAAGAAGCTAAAATATGTTATGCAGAAGGCAGAAAAATAGGCTGCTTTATATACCTTCCATATAGGTCAAAGTTCCCATAGGTATAAAAGATTTTTTCTTACGACGTTTCCCCTTTTTGCCACTATCCATGAATTTCCATTTGTGCAAAAGGCTAACCATGCGGTAGTTATGTTTTTCTTTTGCAACTTTCAAAGCGTTTATTCCACTTTCTGTTGAAAATTCGGCCTGTGCGCCTTTTTCCACTAAAAATATTACTATGTCATTAAAACCGTTTTTTACAGCTAATAAAATAGGTGTTACGCCAATATAGTTGGCTTTGTTAACATTAGCGCCTTTTTCGAGTAGCAATGCAACGATGTCTTTAAAACCGTTTTGTGTTGCAACAATTAGAGGTGTTGTGCCAGTTTCTGGATGTTGTTCGTCAACATTTGCACCATAAGCGATTAGGGTTTCAACTATGGCAAAACGTCCTTTTTGAGCAGCAAATAGTAGAGGGCTAGCACCAGTCAAAGATGCTTTATTAACATCTGCGCCTTTTTCCAAAAGAACTTCTACTATACCAAGATTACCGTTTTGAATAGCGTATAGAAGCGGAGTTACACCTGTGGAAGAAGTTATATCTACATAAGTTTCAGTTGCCACGAGTTCCCTCACTATTTCAAGGTTATCTTTGCGTACCTCTTCGATAAGAGGATTTTCTTTGCTTTGCCAATTGCCGTGAAATATTTGTTTTAAAATATCAGACATAATCTTACCTTAGCTGTTATTCACAGCAGGCAGAATAGCATTAAATAGTTAAGAGATTATTAACAGGTACTTAAGAATTGTAGAATTAAGAATAGGATTTTTTATATTTATGATACATAATCTCTATTTTGCTAAATTACAAAGCTCATCGGATTTGGTGTCGATAATATACTGAAGTTTATTTATAAAATCCTTTCTATCCAGACCTTTTTCAATGGCTGGAAGATATTCCATAGTTATGATACCAGGTCTTTTTATAAAGGCGTTTCTAGCCCAGAAAAGTCCTGAGTTTAGTGCTACAGGAATTATTGGGAAATCCATATCTTTTTCTTGATATATAAGAGCTATACCGGGATGATACTTAACAGTTGTGCCAACTGCAACGCGTGTTCCTTCGGGAAATATAATTACGGGACGATTTTGCGATAATCTGTTTTTTACATCTGCTAGCATTTTTTTCAAAGCGGATGAACCACCGCTACGGTCAACTGCTATCATTTCCATATTTCTTAAATAAGTTCCATAAAATGGTAGTTTCAATAATTCCTGTTTTAATATGTATATGGGGTAATCAATAATGCTTAGAAAAACTATTGTTTCCCAAGCAGATTGATGTTTTGATGCAATTATAAATGAGCCTTTTGGTAAGTTTTCTTTGCCTCTTATTTCATGTTTTATGCCGCACAAAACTCTGAGGCCAAACAACATTCCGATTGACCAGACACGACCAACTATCATGGTGATGGTTTTTGGTGAAACGCATAATGCCATAGGAAAAAATAATACTGAAACAATAATAGTCCATACTGGAAGGAAGATGTTAAATAATAAAGAGCGAATAAAAAGCATTATAATTAATTCCAGAATTAAAAATTATGGGAGATTAGGGTGAATTTGTTATATCCAAAGTAGGGAACAGATTTTGGCTACCAGATATTTATTATATTCTGAAACCAGCAATTTTTTTGTTCCACCATGTTGCCACCATTTATCAAGCTCTAAACTACTGGAAATCACTGGATGTTCAACTAATTCAACATCCGGCATAACTTTTTCAAATTCTATCACGCTTCTCTTAAGGTGGTAGTTTGAAGTTACAAGCCTAATGCTTTTATAGTTGTTTTCTTTAACCCATTTAGCGGCTTCTTCAGCGTTTCCTTTTGTGCTGGCAGCTTCATAGCCTAAGTCTATCCTTCCTAAAAGATTGCTGATATCATCAGGTAAATTTCCAGATAATATCAATAGGCTTGCAAGGTTTGCATCTTTGCCAACGCCAGAAACCAATAATTTCTGAGCTTTATTGTTGTTAAGTAATTTTATTGCAGTATCTAAGCGGTTTATGCCGCCGGTTAATATGATTATTCCGTCCGTTTCTTTATCTGGATTAGTAACTTCTCTTGGAATGCCACCAATAAACGCAGTTAGGCCATATGCCCAAATGGCTATTAATATAATACATGACATTATTAAACGACGTAATATAAGCATTCTAAGTAAGTCCGTTTTTATCTAACTTATTGATAAACAAACAAATCACCTTCTTTTATTGAAAGCTGGTCTGAAAGCATAGCATTTATTTCCAGCACGGCAACAATTCTAACTTCTGATGATATTACTTTTGTCGACATTGGGGTTGTGTTGTGTGCTATCTTTACAACATGTCCTTTGTCGTCAATAAACAGCATATCAAGGGCGATGTAGGTGTTTTTCATCCACATTTTTATAATTTCCGGTTCATCGAATAAAAATAACATGCCGCTATTTTTGGCCATTTTTTTTCGGAACATAAGTCCATTTGCTTTTTCATCTTCTGTCTTGGCTATTTCAATATCAAATTTAATTTTTCTGCCTTCTTTATTGGTTATATACGCTATTCCATTAGGAAGTTTATTCTCTTCTGCACAAGCTTTGTTATTCTTTGTTTCAAAAGCTAGAAGGCTAATGGTAAAAAGGAATATGATTATGTATTGGCGCATTTTCATAAATATATTAGGCGTTACTCATTTGTTGTAGTTAAAACGGCACATTTTTATAAATGACATTGAGTATAAATTTTGAGCGTTATGACCTACAGTATATTACTATAAAGCATCGTATTACAGTTGTTAAGATAAACAAAATAATATATATATCAATAGGCTATTGTGTCTTGGTAAATGAACCAAAACACTAATGAGCCAAAATACAGATAGGCTTATTTATGAAAAAAAACAAAAATATACTCCTCATTATAACCGGCAGCATTGCTGCCTACAAATCCCTAGAACTTATAAGGTTGCTTAGGGATAATAATTATGGGGTTAATTGTATTTTAACCGAAGGCGGTAAAATGTTTGTTACGCCTCTTTCTGTTGCGGCTCTGAGCGAAAGCCCAGTTTATGAAAATATATTTTCTTTGAAAGATGAAACTGAGATGGGGCATATACGCCTATCACGAGAAGCTGATTTGGTTGTTGTTGCTCCGGCGAGTGCGGATATTATCGGCAAAATGGCTAATGGTCTGGCGGATGATTTGGCCAGTACGGTTTTACTGGCAACTAATAAAGATGTTCTTGTTGCGCCGGCTATGAATTTGATGATGTGGAAAAATAAAGCAGTCCAGCGTAATGTAAAGCAATTGAAAAATGATGGTGTTGTATTTGTTGGCCCAGCCTCCGGTAAGCTTGCTTGCGGTGAAGAAGGCGAGGGCAGAATGGCGGAAGTTAAAGAGATTTTTAACACAATTCAAAAGATGATTTAAACAATCTGTTTTATTAAAGAACAATTTAATTTTTGGATTTTACTACGGTGTTGGGTTAACCCACAATTTGAACTATTATTACTTAAGAGATAAAAATTATGAGCAATGAAAAAACTGTTGAGCCTGTTTTTACTAAGGTAAATCTAAAACAGGAAGAATATGAACGTAGAATTAGAGAAGAACATCAAAATTTTCTTTTTCAAACTAAGGGAAAAAGTAGTTTTCCATTGGAATATAATCTTAGTCATTATTTAGGAGCGTTATCGCATCTTGCACGCGAGATGCAAAAAGAGTGTGGTATTAAAAATTTCACTATTCCACTGCAAGATATACAAGTTGCGGAGAGATTTAGTTACAATAAGGAATTTTTGTTTCAACAATTCCCTAAAAATATAAACATATCATTTGATATTTCCGGTTCAAATATTGAAGTAGGTGAGAAAGCTCTTGTTTGTAAAATAAAAGAAATTTCTACAAAAGAAATGCCTGTGAAAGTACCAGAAAAAGCGACTGTCGCATTAGAGCCTAAAAAAACTGTTGAACCTGTTGTTTATAAGGCAGTGCCAAAACAGCCAACTACTTTAAAGTCCGTTCCAAGGAAAGAACCTGTTGTTGAACAAAAACAAAATCCTAATCCTAAGCTTGTGACACAAACTTCTGATGAAACTCCGGCTTTTCAGAAAAAGAAAAAGTCTAAAAATACAACAATGAGTCTTGCGGAATTTAATGCAAAATTTGTACAGCCAAAAACAGAAAACCCTGAAAAACCAGTGCCTAAATTCTCCAATAATCCGAAAAATCAAAGAAGGCAAAGGGATTTTTATGCACCAAAAATTCCTGCTGTGCCAGCAAAAAAAGAAGTTATTCATAATATTGCTGAGACTAAAAAGCCAAAACCAGTTACGCAAAAAATTCCACCAAAGACTAGCTTTATGAACAGAAATTCATATTCGACTCTTGGTGAGTGTAGGGAATAATGATATATAAAAAGAGAAAAAATGCCTAAGCTTAAAGCCATTGTCACAAGCGGTCCAACCAGAGAAAGGTTAGATCCTGTCCGCTATATATCCAATTATTCCTCCGGCAAACAGGGGCATGCTATTGCGGCGGCTCTGGCAAAAAAAGGTTTTGAGGTTACGCTGATTTCAGGCCATGTAAATTTGCCTGAAATTGTAGGTGTTAAAGTTATACATGTGGAATCAGCTGTTGAAATGTTGGAGGCTTGCGAAAAATCATTACCTGTTAACGTTGCTATTTTTGCGGCAGCTGTTTCAGACTGGCGTGCGGAAAAAATATCACCGCATAAATTAAAAAAAGAAGATGGCGAAGATATACAACAGATAACATTGGTAAAAAATCCTGATATTCTGGCAACAATAAGCCGCCATAAAAAACGTCCTAAGCTTGTTATAGGCTTTGCGGCGGAGACGGAAAATCTTGTCGAAAATTCGGTTAAAAAGCTCCATAGCAAAGGTTGCGATTGGATTTTGGCTAATGATGTAGGGCAGGGAGTTTTTGGCAAGGATGATAACCAGATAACTCTCATAAGTAAAATCGGCATAGAGCCATGGCCTAAAATGAGCAAAAAAGAAGTGGCAGAGAAGTTGGTTGCGACCATTATGAATAAGTAGTGAAGAATTTACTCACAACTTGCGTTTTCCCCTTATATATTGCTATAATAAGCCGGCAAGGGAAAATAAAGGTTCTAAATGTTCAATTTTATAAAAGATAAATCAAAATCTGATAAAAAAGATCAGGTTAACAAGGGACAGCAGGCAGAAGAATCAAAAAATGCTTCTTCTAGCTGGATTTCCAAGCTTAAATCTGGTCTGAACAAAAGCTCATCAAAACTAAATGATGGCTTGAAAGATATCTTTGTTCGAAAAAAACTCGATAATGAAACTTTAGAAAATCTCGAAGATTTACTTATTTCTTCAGATCTTGGTGTTGAAACATCCGCAGCAATAATTTCTCATTTATCAAAAAATAAGTTTGATAAAGAAATTAGTTTGGATGAAATAAAGCAGGATTTGGCAGATATTGTAGAAAATATTCTGAAAGAAGTTACGATTCCTATAAAAATTTCCGAAACGAAAAAACCTCATGTTATTTTAATGTGCGGGGTTAATGGTACTGGCAAAACAACCACTATAGGTAAATTGGCAAATATTTTTAAGGGCGAAGGTCGGAGCATAATGATTGCTGCATGCGATACTTTCCGTGCGGCAGCTGTGGAGCAATTGGAAGTTTGGGCGAAGAGAGCCGGATGTCCACTAGTTAAAGGTGCAGAAGGGGCAGATCCTGCTAGCGTTGCTTATGAAGCTTTCACAAAAGCGCAGGCAGAAAATACAGATGTGTTGATAATTGATACTGCTGGGCGTTTGCAGAATAAAAAAAATCTTATGGAAGAACTCACAAAAATCGTCAAAGTAATTCAAAAAATCGATGAAAATGCTCCACATGATACTATCATAGTTCTTGATGCTACTACTGGACAAAATGCAAATAGTCAGGTTAAAGTTTTCAAAGATATGGTTAATTTAACCGGAATAATTGTCACAAAACTTGATGGCACGGCCAAGGGTGGTGTTGTCGTGAATCTTGCCAAACAGTTTGGTTTGCCTATACATGCAATTGGTGTGGGAGAGAGTATTGATGATTTACGCTCATTTGATGCAAAATCTTTTGCAAGAAGTTTGGTAAGTTTAGATTAAAATTCTAATACTAAATAGGAATTTTATTTATGCCTGATTTTTCAATTGAAGATTCATTCGGCGGAGTTGTTGCTGGAATTGACGAAGCGGGAAGGGGGCCTTGGTGTGGTCCTGTGGTTGCTGCTGCTGTTGTGCTGAATCGTGATAATTTTCCTATTGGTATAAACGATTCTAAAAAACTTTCCCATAAACGCCGAGAGGAAATTTTTATACAGTTGCAGGAATTCGCTAAAATCGGCGTAGGCATCGCAACTGTTGAAGAAATTGATACGATTAATATATTGCAGGCTTCAATGCTTGCTATGCAACGCGCGTTTGCGGCACTGCCTTTTGCAGCTGATGTTGCTCTTGTAGACGGAAATAAAATCCCCAAACTTAGCTGTCCGGCGCACTATGTTATTAAGGGTGATAGCAAAAGTCTATCGATTGCGGCGGCGTCTATAATTGCTAAAGTTACACGCGACAATATTATGTTTGATTTGGCCAGGCAATATCCCCAATATGGCTGGGAAAAAAACTCAGGATATGGCACGAAAGACCATCAAAAAGCTTTACTCGAATTTGGCGTTACGCCGCATCATCGAAAAACATACAAACCGGTGGCGAAAATGTTAGAAAATATTGTCATTGAGGTTTAGTTAATAAATACTTAATCTTTTATATAGATAATTATTATAACTCATTGATATAAAAGATGAAATGACAATACTATCCGCCGATCAACAGATAAGGTTGGAGAAAGCAAATAAGAAGCTGATGTCCAACCCAAATGATTTGGATGCCCTGCAAAAGCGGGGTGATTTGTTGCGCATTGGTGAAGATTACCTTGGTGCTCTTAGAGATTTTGATAGTGCGGATAGAATAAAACCTAATGATCCGGATACTTTGCGTGTACGTGGGGCAACTAAGCGCCGTTTAGGCGATTATGCAGGTGCATTGTCTGATTTGGATAAGGCTGATTTATTGAGGCCGGAAGATGCTTATATCTTGAAGGTGCGAGGCGCTACAAAGGTTGACATGGGTGATTATCGGGGAGCTCTAAGTGATTTGAATTCTGCAGAGAATTTTTCACCTGAAGATTATTTTACTTTGCAATATCGTGGCATAGCAAAGCGTGAACTGGGTGATTTAGAAGGCGCGATGGAAGACTTGAATATATCGTTAAAAGTTTATCCACCTGATTATTTTACCTTATCACAGCGGGCAAAAACCAAAATAGCAAAAAATGACTTACGTGGTGCGTTGCTTGATATGAACCGTGCAATCGATATAAAAGAATTACCTGTTTTATATAGGCAACGTGCTGATTTGAAAGATCTAATGCAAAACGCAAAAGGTGCTGAAGAAGACCGCGAAATTGCCGCTAGAAAAGAAGCTGCACCGAAGAATGTTTGATCGCTCAATATCATTAAAATTTTAAATAAAAGATCAACTTTTAGTCTATATCAAATGTATAATTTTCTATTAAAGATTAAACATTTGCAACTGCAAGTCAAAAATCTTTAATCTATATACTATTGATAATCCTAAACATTTTGTATTTAAGATTGTTATCTTACTGCAGCTTGGTTGTTTTTATGGTACATTCCTTCCGAAAATATAAAAAGGAAGGAATTGATTATGTCGTTTGAGAGCAAACTTAAGGATATTGTTAGGGAAGCTGAAAAAATAACTGGAGAAACAGAAAGAGCCAGGAGAAAAGATAGAGAATTGGTATTACCTACAAAGGATAAGTATGGCAACATCTTAAGAAACGATAAACGCGAAGTTATTAATAAAATAGAAAAGTTCAAAGAACGTGATGTCTCCATATTAGAGGGGATGCAAAAGCTTTTTGCAGAAGAAGTTAAAGGAAAAGAAAATAAGACAGAGAAGCTGATAAAGCTTTTGACTACACTTATAGATTTTAAGAACAAAGCATTACCAAAAGTTGAAGGATTTTCTACCCCTGTATTGGATTTGTCTCATCTGAAACTTGATCTTTCTGGAGCGGAATTAAGAAATCTTGATTTATCAAATCTTAATTTGTCAGGATGGAATTTTTCTGGAGCCAGAATGGAAAAGGTTAATTTTAACAATACTAATCTCGCAAAGGCTGATTTTTCAAGAATTCGTGATCCAAGACGTCCTGATTTAAGAGCTACTGGTTTACAAGGCGCGACTTTTGGAGAAGGGGCTAATGTTGTAGATGTTAATTTTACTGAAGCTAATTTATTTGAGGCCACTTTTTCAAAAACTTTATTCTCTGAAAAGACTAAATTTACCAATGCAGAAATGACAAGAGTAAAATTTAATGAGTGTGATTTGATAGGTGTTAATTTTTCTGATGTAAATACGACTGCATGCAAATTTAAAAGCTGTCTGGTTGATATTAACAAATTAGATGAATTAAGAGATAGCGGAACAAAAGAAGATATACAAAGAATAACAAAAGTTAGAAGTATTTCAAGAAGAGCTAATAGTGCTAAAGAGCCAGTTGATTTAAAGAAAGTTAGAGCGCTTCTTCAAAAAAATCAGCCGCAAAGAAAAGTTGCAACTCTTAGCAATATACCTGTTGACCCAAATACTTTTGATTTCAGGGCTCCTGGAATAAATCTAAAAGAATATGATTTTAAAGGTTGGGATTTAAAAGGAAAAGATCTTAGCGGTTTGGATTTTAGCGGTGTTGATTTTACTGGTTGTGATTTGAGAGGTGTTGAGTTATCAGGATCTATTTTTATTGGTGCTATATTCACAAATGCACAGCTTGAGGCAGCAGTATTTAATGAATCAAAGCTTTCTGGTGTTGATTTTAGTGTTGTGCAGAATAATAATCTTACGAAGGTTAATTTTAATAATGCTGAAATGATAGGTGTGAATCTCTCAGGTTTGAGGTTAACAGATTCAGATTTTATAGATGCTGACTTAACAAAATCTAAATGGGAAGAAACTCCACTTAAAAGTATAAATTTACAGGGAGCGTGTTTGGATCATGTTGATTTATCAACAAGAGATTTAGAAAATCTTGATTTGAAAGGGTGTAGTTTAGGCGGTGTTAATTTTTCAGGAGCTTATTTAAAAAATGTTAATTTTTCAGGAGCTTATTTAGAAGGTGCGGTTTTCACTGGTGCTAATATAAAAGACGCTAATTTTTTCTTGGCGATAACTATTGGTGCAAAGCTTGGAAATTTGAAAAGCGTATCGGAAGGCCAGTTTTCTTTGTGTATTGATCGTCAAGAAAATTTTATTCCTATGTGGAATCAAGTAAAGGATCATGCTTTTACACAAGATCAAGATGGAAAATTTGTAGTAAAAAAAGAATATGCTTACTTAGGAAGATATGCTGGTATTCTAATAGAATCAGAAGAAAAGAAAGTGCTTATAGAAAAAGCAATAGAAATAGAAGAAGCTAAGGAAGAAGAGGAGAGAAAAAAATCCAATTCATCGGACTCTTCAGAGAGCATGCCAACATTAGATTTAGATAATTTAGAAATTCCTGAAAAAATAAAGGGAGAACTTCTTGCAACTCATGCTCCATCTCAGCCTAATACACCTGTAAAATATAAAGCTTCAGGTTCAGAAGAAGAACTTTCCTCTTCTATAATTTCTTCAAATGAAGCAAAAAGAAGATCTAGAAGAGAAAGCTCAAAAGTTAGATTATCTGCTATTACTAAAAAACTAGCAGGTAAGAAAGACGAAGTAGAAATATCTTCTCCGACGAATTTTACCGATAAAAGTAAGCAGCTAATATCTGCTCCGGAACTTAAATCTACCACTTTTTCATCTGAACAAGAGGAAAAGTCAAATATGTTAGCGGTAGGTAATTCGAACAAAAATCTACCAAAGCCTGTGCAAGTACCGGGAAGTCCAATTCCTGAGGTTAAAGAAGGATGGGTAATGCCAAAAACTCCGCTTCCACCGGTGCCAAAAGGTCCTTTACCATCTGTGCCAGTGAAAGAAGGTGCTGCTGCGCCAAAAACTCCTGAGCGAAAAATTGAACTTTTTGCGACAGATAGTATTAAGGCTATTAGAAGAGATACTAATAATAGAGTTCCTGCTTTTTCTATACCTTTTAGCCTACCATCCTCCCCTAGCAAAATAGATCTGGATGCTCTTGATAATGGTTTGGAGCAATTGCAGCAAGGTCTTACTGAAGACAAGAATGACACTATGAAAGAAATAGATAGCATTTTGGCAGATGAACGTCCTAAGCTGAAAAGAACTGACACTGTGGAAGAATTAACAAGGCACTTATCTCAACCTACTAGAAAAATTCCAGTTCCTAATATCCAGTCGCGTACATCTACAAAGCCTGCGCCAAAGTTGCCTAATAGGATGCAAGACACTCCAGTGCCAAAAGGTAAGTTTGCTGATATGGTTGGAAAGTCTCCTGTTCGTTCTGGAAGGCCGTTGCCAACTCCTTCGCCAAAAAAAGATTTTTTAGAACTTGCTAAAACTCCAAAAGAACTAGAATAACACTATATACTAAATAAAAACCCCGGTTTTTCCGGGGTTTTTTATTATATAGCTTTCAAGAAGCGGCTGCCGGGTTTGACTGCCGGAATGTTTTGCAAGTGTGGTGGTAAGGACTCTGCTGTGTATGTTTTTACATCAAGCGTCATCAATGAAACTAGTGGAACACCAAGATTTGCTGTGCCATTGCTTCGATCAATAAGAGAAGCTTCAGCCACAACAACGCCACCAAATTCTTTAATGCAGTCGAAAGTTTCGAGTGATGATTTGCCAGTTGTAACCACATCTTCTACCACTAGAACACGGCTGCCTTTTTCTATGTTGAAGCCTCTTCTAAGTGCAAATTTACCATCAACACGTTCGCAAAAAAGAGAGGTTTTATTTAGCTGTCTGGCTATTTCATAGCCAACCACAACCCCGCCCATAGCAGGTGAAACAACCAGATCAATTTTATCATTGCCGATTTTTTCGTTAACCATATCAGCCAGAAGTCTGCAGAGTTTTTCAGCACGGGCAGGTTCCATCAAAACTCTGGCACATTGTAAATATGTATCGCTGTGTAGGCCGGAAGAAAGTACAAAGTGGCCTTTTAAGATGGCGCCAGCCGCCTCAAATTCTTTTAAAATAGATTCTTTTGTCATGCTATTCCTTAAAGATATCGCCTTTATTTATTCTCGTCCTTTATATCAAAAGGCGAGAAGTTGTCATCATCTGTATGAGAGAAATCTTCAAAATCTTCATCTGAATGGTTTTCTTCAGGCAATGGCGTATCCATTTCTTTCGTTGGGTCGAAATCATCAGGAATGTTTGGCAATTCAAATGACAAACCACCTGTAGTAGGGGCAACTTTTTGTACTGGTGGCATAGGCGCTGGTTCTGGTGTGAAAACAGGCGCGTTAGAGGCTTCCACCTTTGGTTTTCTGTTTAAAATAGGCGGTGGTGGCGGTAGTGGTACAAAATCATCATCGTCGTCCTCTTCATCTTCTTCTATTTCTTCATCATCTTCAGGCTCATCATCCTCAATTTCAAAATCATCATCATCTAATAAAATTTCGTCTAAACCATCATCATCTTCATCGTCAGAAGGCTCTTCAGGTTGATCTTCTTCAATCTCAAAATATTCTTCATCTTCAGGCGACGGTGGTAGAGGAATGTCATTAACCGTAGGTGCTTCGGGCTCAAGAGGAATATCATCAACAGTGAAATCAAGACCTCTATCTGAAATTTCATCAATAGGGTTATCGACGAAGGTAGGGATATGAGTTTTCAATTCGGCTGTTTCTTTATTTGGTGCTGTATCAAAGTCAAGGCCATTGCCTGATCCTAATAAATCCCTAACTGAGATTGGCTTTTCAGAAGTTTCTGCATCTTCAATAATTTCAACATTTTCTGGTATATTCATTTCATCGTCTGCCAGGCTTGGGAGATCACCTATAACTTCAGGTTTTGAAGGCGTAATGGATTTTGGAGCCGCCTCATCAAAAGCAAAAGGTGGAAGAGGGATCTCAGGTGAAGTTTTTTTAGGTGCTATATCATCAATATCTCCGCCTATAATCTCAACTCCGTCCGGAATTTCTACATCATCTGTCGAAAATGGCATAGGCTCTTCTATAGATCCAAATTCAGGTTTAGCTTCAAAAGAAGTTGTAGATTCAGTATGGGCATGGAATTCAGGCAAATCTGGCAATTCAGGTAACTTAAAATCACTCAAATCAGACAGCAATTCTTCTTGGCTAGTGTTTGTTTCAAATTCCAAAGGAACCAGATCTTTATGAATTGGCTTTTCAGGAGCGGGAGCTGGTTTATGTGTAGGCTCTGGCTCAGGATAAAAATCCTCCTCAACATGAGAAGTTTCATCATCAATTTCTGAAATTTCAGAATTTTCCACAGCTGTTTGCTGCAAATGTTGCTCGGCTTGAGCAGATTCTTTTGCTGCAGAGCTTTCTTTAGCAAACTGGCTTAGACTAGCTAGTAATTCTTGAGTATTTTCTTTGCGAAGCTTATCTGTTTTTTTTTCTTTAGCTGGTTTAGGGGCTTTTGGTCCGGATTTGCCAAGCATCATTACGAAAGAGATAAGGAATAAAAAGCCGGCACCACCGCGCATAATCCATGTTATAATCGAGCTTCCACCTGCATCTACACCCACTGATATTTCATCAATCGTGTGTTTTCCAGGCATAACTTTGGCAATTGGAATGCCATCACTCGACGTTCCCGCAACTAACTGGCTGCCTTGTTGTTTAGCTAAAATAGAAAAAGTTCCGCCATCATTTTTGCTGAAACTAATTCTAAAATCTCCTACTTGCGGTTTTTCAGGATCGGCCCCAAAAAAATAATATTTGTCCTGATAAAGTTTAAAGGCTTGTTGCCCTTCGCTGTCTAGTTTGGCGAAAGTATCTTTACTTAAAGGAACATCAGAAGGCATCGATGCCTTTTCGGCAATTGATGGGTCAAGCGTAAAGGCGCCAATTTTAATTTCTTCGTCACCAAATTTTTCTGAAACTATAGGTATATCCTTAGGATTTTCGAGATTTTTACTTTTAGCTTCATCGCCAGTTAAGGCAATTATTTTTTCTGACCATTTTTGAACGAGCTTTCCATCTTCTTCAGCCCATTGGTATATTTCTACCATACGCTTTATTGACGTTCCGTTGCTTGAGACCTGGAACATTGGGTCAATATTTTCTTTAGCGGAAATTTCGCCAGTGACAAAAACTATGCTACCGCTATTTTCTGATTTTATAATATTGGAATCAGCCGTAATTATGCCGTTACCACCGCCAAAAATAAAGCTAGCAGCGCCCAAACCGCCAGCAAGTAATATGAAAACAAATCCTATAAGCTTCTTTTTACCAGAGCTTTTTTTGGGAGCAGGATCAGGCTCACCAATATCAACATAGGCGCTTTGGTTTATATGAGCAGAAGGATCAGCAACCTCAAACTGTTGAGCATCCTGGTCAATATCTGTAAAAGGCTCTTCATGAGGCATGGGTTGATGTGCTTCTATATCTGTTTGTTAAACTTTTATTGTAATAAAGAAACTACTTATACGCAATCGTAAATTACTGAAAAAGTTATATAAAACTAAAAAATTTTTCTAAAACCTTATAATAAACGTCAGTTAGTTTATATATGTCGCTTATGGAAGTGTTTTCATCTACTTTATGGGCAGTTTTGTTGAGCACACCGAATTCTACTACCGGACAATAATCCTTTATGAAACGTGCGTCAGAAGTGCCGCCGCTAGTGCTAAGTTCCGGTTTTATGCCTGTAACTTCTTTTATAGCCTCGCTAACCAGTTCACTGAGCTTGCCTGGCTTGGTTATAAAGGATTCTCCCGATACTCTATGCTCAAGCTTATATTTTGCATCGCCGGTTTCGCAGATTGATTCACATATACCTTCTATCCATTTCACCAAAGTTGCGGATTTATGAGAGTCATTAAACCTGATATTAAATACTGCAGTTGCCATTGCTGGAATAACGTTATCAGCAGGATTCCCAACGTCAACGCTCACTATTTCAAGATTAGAAGGTTGGAAAAATTCTGTACCTTTATCAAGTTCATGAGAATCGAGGGCATGTAATATTTTTGTCATTCGGCTGATTGGGTTATCGGCTAAATGTGGATATGCCACATGGCCCTGTTTGCCCCAAACGGCAAGCTTGAATGTTATAGAGCCGCGACGGCCAATTTTTACCGTATCGCCAAGATTTTCCACATTTGTTGGTTCGCCAACTATGCAAGCATCTATTTTTTCTTTTTGTTTTTCAAGTTGTTGCAAGGCTTTCTTTGTGCCATTTATAGCAATCCCTTCTTCGTCATTAGTGATTAAAAAGCTTATGGAGCCATTTAATGTATTATTTTTGATAAATTTATCGACTGCGGCAGCAAAGCAGGCGATTGCACATTTCATGTCAGATGTTCCGCGGCCATAAAGTATGTCATCACGCACTTCTGGTTTGAAAGGGTGTGAAGTCCACATTTCGATATTTCCAGGCGGGACAACATCCGTGTGTCCGGCAAAACAAAAATTAGGTGAGTTTGTACCCAAACGAGCATAAAGATTTTCTACCGAATCATAGCCAGGTTCATCAAATTTCAACCTTGTGCATTTAAAGCCCATTGCAGTCAATGCTTTTTCCAATACTCCCAAAACACCTTCATCAAGCGGGGTTACGCTTGGGCAGGCAATTAATTTTTTTGACAGTTCCAATGGGTCGATTGACATAAGCGGATGGTCTCTTTTTATTTGTTGCTGGCTGCATATTATGTGGTTTGGGAGTAAAATTAAAGAATTTTATCTATAATTTTTTATCCCAGCATTTCTGCCAGAACAGAATTTAGTAGCATCCTGCCTTTTTGTGTGGCTTTTATAGTATCTTTATCAATTTCTATCAGATTTAAATTTTGCATTTTTTCAAGGTTTTGCAATTTTTCTTCTATGATAAAGCCAGAAACATCTTCTATACGTTTTCTGTTCATGCCATCTTTAAGTCGTAATCCCATCATCATCATTTCTTCAAAAATCTCCTGTTCGTTTAGGGTTGATTTTTGTTGGATGCCATTGCTTTGTTCTTTTATCTGTTTTAGCCAGCTTTCTGGGCGATGCACCATAGTGAGAGCCTGTTTCTTGCCGTTTTCAGTTATACGACTGTGTGCGCCTGGCCCAATTCCAAGATAATCATTATAATACCAGTAAGTTAAATTATGCTTTGATTCAAATTCAGGTTTAGCGAAATTAGAAACTTCGTAAGCGTTAAAGCCAAATTGCTCCATTTTTTCGTAAGTCATTTCATATAATGTAGCCGCAACTTCGTCAGAGGGAAGGGTGAATTTTCCTTTATTATATTCGCTGTAAAAACTAGTACCTTTTTCGATAGTTAGCTGGTAAAGCGACAAGTGGTTGCGAGTATATTTTATGGCTTGTTTTAGTTCTTCTTCCCATTCTTTTATGGTTTGCTCAGGTCTTGCATATATAAGGTCAAAAGAATAGTTATTGAAATTTTTGGCGGCAATTTCAATGGCCTCCAACGCCTCATTTTTGCTATGCTCGCGTCCTAAAAATTTTAGATCTTTATCATTAAAAGCCTGTACACCCAGAGATACACGATTTACGCCGGCATTTTTAAAATCAGCTAATTTTTTATTTTCAACCGAAGTTGGGTTACCTTCTAGTGTAATTTCAATATTTTTATCAAGGGATGCTATGCTATAAAGACGTTCGATTATTTTTTCAGCGATGCGTGGAGGCATAAGGGTTGGAGTGCCGCCACCAAAGAAAATGCTGGATATGTTTTTGCCGTCAATAAAATCTCTGAAATAACTCATTTCCTTGAGATATGAATTTTGCCACTCGCTGTAATCTATACTATTTGTCACGTGCGAATTAAAATCGCAATAAGGACATTTTGACTTACAAAATGGCCAGTGGATATATATTGCGAGATCTTTGGTATTTTTAGACATTATCAAATATTTCTATCATAGATTTTTTTATTTCTTCGGCAGCTAAAGTTATGTTTTTTGCATCGCAGAAGAAAATAATTTCGCTATTTTCACTATCAAGCAATATATTAAAGGAATTCCCACAATCTTTTTTAATTTTGAATTTTAATGACTCCAGCTCTTGTGCTGAAACATTTTCATTCTTAAACGCAAAGATTATGCCCTTTATATATTGTTTTGTTTGAGTGTCAAATCTGGCGTGATTATCTATATCATAATAAGTTAATTTATAATCTAAAGAATTGAGTGTAATATTCAGTTTTTCAATGGGATTTTTGATATTTGATTTGTTATATTTCTCTGAAGATATTTTATGATGTGGTGTAGCATAAACTATATCGGCATTTATATATTTCGCCGGTGCGGCCTTGAATTGACTTTGATATTTTATATATGATTCTGTTGCATCATTTATGGGGTCAATCACCATTCCAATAGCGCCAGTCATTTCGCTAATGCCGTGTATTTTATGACGTATGAAAGTTTCTGAATCAATAAATGTACAGCTATTTATATGCATCATGCCGACCAGGGCAATCCACTTTTCGTTTTCTGCATGATGGTTGATAATTTTTTGTGCGTAAGCATTCATGAAAATATCGCGAGTTGCTCCATCACCCCTTTTACAACCACGGCTATCGATACCTATTATCTCAATGCCAAGATTTTTTGCAGCTGAAATAAGCCTAGAATATTCATTATGAGTGCTATCTTTTTCGTCACGCAAACCATCTACGCCCTTTTCCATTCCATAAAACAATCCTTCGAAAAAGAATTTTCGTACGCCAAGACTGTGTAGATATTCCATATGATCTGTTATGAAGCCGGCGGCGACATTATCAAAATGTTCTTCGCCGAACACTATACCGTTTGTGTGCTTGAATATTCCGCTCAATAATTCAGAACTGTTGCTGTGTTTTATTTCGGGAATATTGCGTGGTGGAATTTTAAACTCTGCATGAAATTGCAAAAATTCCCGCCGCAGCCTTACTGTGTCTTCATTGGGTTCTGATAATTTTTTGAAGAGCTGTGGCATTTTTAAACCTGCTTCACTAAAATTTATGTTTTTGAAAAGTATTTTATATATTAGTTAATAAACATTTACAGTAATTGCTTAACAGTTACAATTTCTTCCTTTACTATGCCCAATCAAGTGCATTTTTGGGAAATATATGAATTCAGTTGCTATGAAAAAAGATGAATTGCCGCAGGAAAAAAATCTATTATTAATCGATGGTTATGGCTTTGTTTTTAGGGCGTATCATGCCATGGCTAAAACTAGGATGACGCGTGCAGACGGCACTCCCACAGGTGCAGTTTTTGCTTTTACTAACATGTTGGTAAAAATGCTTAGCGATCACCCAACTGATTATATTGCTGTGGTGTTTGATGCTGGAAAAAACACATTTAGAAATGAATTATATTCTGAATATAAAGCTAATCGTCCACCTGCGCCAGATGATTTAATTCCGCAATTTCCTATATTGCGTGAAGCTGTGCAGGCGCTCAATATTGCAATAATCGAAAAAGAGGGTTTTGAGGCAGATGATTTGATAGCTACCTATGCAAAAATAGCGCGTGAGCATGGGAATAAGGTTTTGATAGTTTCGTCGGATAAGGATTTGATGCAGCTTGTGGGGGATGGCGTGCAGATGTATGATCCTCTTAAATCAAAGTTTATTGGTGTTGCAGAAGTTGTTGAAAAATTTGGTGTTAAGCCGGATAAGGTTATTGATATTTTGTCATTGATGGGCGATTCATCAGATAATATTCCTGGTGTTCCTGGGATTGGGCCTAAAACTGCGGCAGAGCTGATAAATCAGTTCGGCAGTCTCGATGAAGTTATGGTTAGACTTGACGAAATAAAGCAGGATAAAAGGCGCCAATCGTTGAAAGATAACAGCGATAAGGCTTTCCTTTCGCGCGATTTGGTACGTCTGTGCGAAACAGCGCCGGTGGAATATTCATTTGATGATTTATTAGTTAAGCATGTTGATAAGGATAAATTGTTGAATTTTCTTAATCAGCAGAATTTTAAATCGTTGATTGGTCGTATAGGTAAGTTAATTGGCGATGGGCATAGCGATTTGCTGGAGACAGTGCATGTGGCAAAACCCGCTAGCACAAATAATAATTTTATATTAATTGAAGATATAAAAAAACTATCACAATATATTGAAATTCAAAAAGAAATATCTGCAATATCTTTTTCTGTTGAATTAGATAAAAAAGGTAAGTTATTTGGTATTTCCATGTCATTAAAAGCTAATGAAGCTTGTTATGTAGCTTTAAATAGTGAATCTTCACCAAAGCAAACGAACCTTTTTGGCGATGCTGAAACAAAAGAAGATGAAAAAGGATTAACCCTAAATAGCTTTATTTTTGCTCTTAAAAGTATATTGCAGGATTCTTCAATATTAAAAATCGGGCATGATTTGAAAGAGCTGGTGAAGTCTGCCAGAGCTTCTGGCGTTGAAATATCGCCGCTTGAAGATATTATGCTGATGTCTTATTCCTTAGATGCTGGACTGCATAGTCATGAGTTGGATAAGCTAATTTTACGCCATTATTCTGAAGGTGTTGATAATTTATTTAGCGAAGATGACATATCAACCCTTCCGCCGGAAAAAGCGAAGCATTTCAGTTGCACAAAGGCTATAGCCATATCTCATATATATCAGCTTTTAAATCAGAGATTATTTACTGAAAAGCAAGTTACGTCTTATGAGCGAATGGAAAAGCCGCTATTAGGAGTTTTGGCTGATATGGAATTACGTGGAATTAAAATTTCACCAACAAGACTAAAAGAGCTTTCTGATTATTTTTCTGTAAAAATACAAGAGCTTGAGAAGGAGATTTTTGCTGAAGCAACTTGTGAATTTAATATTGGCTCGCCAAAGCAGTTGGGCGAAGTTTTATTCGACAAAATGGGGATACAAGGCGGTAAAAAATCTAAAAAAACTGGGGCTTATTCTACGGATGTACAGGTTTTGCAGGATTTAGCTGATTCTGGACACAGTATATGCTCCAAAATTCTAGAATGGCGCCATTTTTCGAAAATAAAGAGTACCTATACAGATACCTTGCCATTGCAGATCAAAAGTGATGGCCGCATCCACACTACCTTTGCAATGGCGGCGACCAATACCGGTAGGTTGAGTTCTCATAATCCTAACATTCAGAATATCCCGATTAGAAGCGAAGAGGGTAATAAAATCCGTGAGGCGTTTATTGCCGAGAAAGGCTGTAAGCTTCTTTCGGCGGATTATTCGCAGATTGAGCTGCGTTTGCTTGCTCATATCGCTGATATTGACACGTTAAAGCACGCGTTTAAAAATAACCTTGATATTCACGCGGCAACGGCCAGCCAAATGTTTGGTGTTGATATAGTAAATGTTAGCAGTGAGCTTAGAAGGCGGGCTAAAACTATAAATTTCGGAATTATATACGGAATTAGTGCATTTGGATTGGCACAAAGGCTTGGTATTGAACGTAAAGAGGCTTCTGAATATATAACGCAATATTTCAAGCAATATCCAGGCATTGAAGCCTATATGACAAAAACAGTTGAATTTGCAAGACAGCATGGCTATGTGAATACTATTTGGGGTCGAAAATGCTATATAACTGGCATTAATGATAGAAATCAGGGCATACGTCAGTTTTCTGAACGTGCGGCTATCAATGCTCCTTTGCAAGGCTCAGCGGCTGATATAATAAAAAAAGCTATGATTGTTCTGGATAAAAAAATTAGAGAAAATGGACTAAAAGCACGCTTATTACTGCAAGTACATGATGAACTAGTTGTGGAAGCGCCGGAAAATGAGGTAGAAAAAGTTGCAAGTTTGATGAAGCAGGCAATGGAAAACGTTATTAACCTATCTGTTCCGATTACTGTTGATGTTGGCGTTGGTGATAACTGGCGGGAAATACATTAATCCCACTTGCTTTTACCAATCAAAACCGCAATTAATGTAGGTACGTTTTTCCCAATGAAAATTATGAGTTGGGAGGCTAGAGCTCTTGTTGTTATTCTTAGTTCGCCCCATAGTGAAACATAGCCATAAAACACCAAAACAGTGTGAATGAGCCACGCAGCGGCTGCTCCTAGCATGATTAAAATAAATAATTTTTTTATTTTATTTTTCATAGAATAAGCATTGTTTTTAAAGTTTTTACTCTCAATGATGGTATTATGCTTGGCAAATTTTATTTTTAAAATATTTTTTCGTCAAGAGTCTATGTTAACCCATTATTAACTTTTGCCTGATATATTTGAAATTATGGTTAGATTATTAAAGTTGAAACTCTGAACGCGAGGGACAATCAATAAAAAAACCATAAAGCAAAAGTCAGGTAGACCAGAACAGCTTTTGAAAAAAATAAAAAATATCCTGCTACAAGTAGTGGCGGGTTTTTTTGTTTTTTATGAGTAGACTAAAAAACTCAAAAGATATATCTATAAAG
>CAZOKN010000003.1:2510-46122 GCA_964580525.1 uncultured Rickettsiaceae bacterium | reverse complement strand
AAGTTCAACTCAAATGAAGTTTTGCACATGACAGTTCATTTCCACAAAGGCGACCTTCCTGATAAAGTTAAATTCAAAGGCTCCGTTGCGATTGATACGGAAACTATGGGACTTAACAATCTACGGGATAAGCTTTGTGTGGTACAACTTTCGGGGGGAGATGGCGATGCCCACGTTGTGCAACTTGATAGAAAAACGTACGACGCGCCTAACTTAAAAAAACTTATGCAGGATAAAAACATTATAAAGATTTTTCACTTTGCCCGCTTTGACGTGGCAGTTATGAAGCAATATCTTGGTGTTTTGACAGCTCCTGTATATTGCACAAAAATTGCTTCTAAGCTAGTTAGGACCTACACCGATGCGCATGGTCTGAAAGATTTATGCCAGGAATTGTTGGATAGAAAAATTTCCAAACAACAGCAATCATCTGACTGGGGTGCGGAAGCCTTAACAAAAGAGCAAATTCAATATGCAGCTTCTGACGTGTTATACTTGCATGAATTGAAAGAAAAGCTTGATGTTATGCTTGTTAGGGAAGGGCGTATGGAATTGGCGCAAAAATGCTTTGATTTCCTTGGCGCGCGTGCGGAACTTGACCTGGCTGGTTGGGCAGAGCATGACATTTTCGCGCACGCTAGTAAATAACTAATTCCCGGTATTTATAAACGTGCTTGGTGGAACGTATGAATGGCTTAGTGCTGTAGCGACGGCTTCGTGAGTTACACGTCCGCGGCAAAGATTAAGCCCATTGCGGAAATTTAAATCTTCTTTAAATGCAGCTCTATAACCATTATTAGCAAGTTGAAGTATGTATGGTAAGGTGGCATTTTCGAGAGCTTTTGTAGCGGTTCTGGCTACTGCACTAGGCATGTTGGTAACGCAATAATGTACGACTTCATCAACTGTGAAAGTTGGATTATCATGCGTTGTTGGTTTGCTGGTTTCAGAGCAGCCGCCCTGATCGATAGCAACATCAACTAAAACCGAGCCTCTAAGCATACGTTTAACCATATCGGCGGTTATAACTTTTGGTGAAGAAGCGCCAGGTACCAAAACGGCACCAATTACTAGATCAGAATTAACAACATACTCATCTATAGCATCAACGGAACCGTATATACCCTTAATTTTTCTAGAACCAAAACGAGATTCAAGATCACGAATTTTTTTCACTGAGCGGTCGATTATAGTAACATCAGCACCCATGCCGGAAGCAATTATAGCTGCGTTAGTTCCCACAACGCCGCCACCTATAATCGTAACTTTTCCAGGTTCAACGCCAGGAACGCCGCCAAGCAATGTTCCGCGTCCACCATTTTCACGTTCAAGGCAATAAGCTCCAACTTGTACCGCCACGCGTCCAGCAACTTCGCTCATAGGTGCAAGTAAAGGCAGTCCACCATCATCAGAAGTGACGGTTTCGTAAGCTATTGCGATGCATCCGCTTTCTATTAATGCTTCTGCTACTCTCGGAATTGCTGCTAAATGTAAATAAGCAAATAATATTTGGCCTTCGCGTAGCAAATGACATTCCTCAAGCTGCGGTTCCTTAACTTTTACTATCATTTCAGCTTGATCGTATATTTCTTGGGCTGTTTCTAGAACTAATGCTCCTGCCTCTTGATAGTGCCTATCATCAAATCCTATGGCGTGTCCTGCCTGTTTTTGTACCAAAACCTGATGACCGTGGTGGCATAATTCCCTTACGCCCCTGGGAGAAATGCTTACCCTATATTCATTTACTTTTATTTCTTTAGGAATACCAATTAGCATAATAACACCCCTTTATGGTATCGTTATTATAACCTAAAAGTTGAATAAATAATACTTTTTTCTTGTATTGATAGTAAAATATCAAAAAAAACAGGGAGAAAATCTCCCTGTTTCGTCATTTTTTAAAAGCTATCTAGCAATTGCCTTTTTTAGCCTGTCCAGGAGGGCAGAATTTTCCGCCTTTTCCGCCACCTTCATGATGATCTCCATCAATTACAAGAAAATCAGGAACTTTAAATCTCCAAGGTTCAGCGTGTACGGTGCAGGCTGACAAAAGTATAGCTGCCAAGCAAGCTAATATAACATTCTTCATAATTTGATCCTTTTTTGGGTGGCTTTAATATTTGCAGGTATAATGATTTGTTTTTATTGTGCAATGGGTTTTTTAGTTATCCGCAACTTCAATTGCCATGTTTGGTACAAAACATTAAAACAGCAAGTAAACCAATGGCTGTGGCTTGTAAAACAACGCGAGCGACCATCAGTTTATTGCTATATTCCTTGTTAATTTTACCGCCTTTGGCCATGAAAATAACACCAATTATTAAAACAAGGAGAGTGGCAGCAGCTAGGGCGATTACTATATAGGATTGACTCATTTTATTTCTCTGTTTTTTTTGTTTATATAGTCCTCATAAGGGGCGATAGTCAATAGAGGAATAGTTCTGGAAACAAAAACCCCCGCGCCAGAGGCGCAGGGGCAAAAGGAGGTAATCAACCTTTCGGTTAATTCGTAAAATTCTATTATACTTTAAGACTAGGAAGCCTTAGGATTTGGCATTTTCTTTTCAACGAAAAGAACGTGCATACCTTTTTTCGAGGCTTTAACAGCGCCACCAGCTTTAACATCATAAGTTCCGCCATCGGCAGTTTTACCATCAGCATCAGCAAACGCTGCAGGATCAAACTTCCTAAAGGATAGCTTCTCTGTAACCTTCTTAGGATTTCTTTTTTTAACAAAATAAGTGCCTGTAGGTTTGCCTTTGGCATTAAACCCAGTGCTCGTCAATTTAACCAATATAGTGTTCTTTTTAGCCATTTTTTCTAATCTAATAAATGAAACAAAACAGGAGGCGTGAAAATAAGGGTTTTAATTTAGATGTCAACAGGAAAAATAAGTACGCTATAAATAGCATATCGACAAGGAACAACTTCCAACGATGATTGGTTTTCCCTTGCCAATATGCGAATGCGTCAATATGCTGATACGCGATTTAATCGGGGGTCTTATATGGCAAAACCAATAAAAAAAGCCGTTTTTCCTGTGGGTGGATTAGGAACTAGGTTTCTACCTGCTACAAAAGCAATACCGAAAGAAATGCTGCCAGTTGTAGCTAAGCCATTGATTCAGTATGCTTTTGAAGAGGCGGTTGAAGCGGGTATCGAAGAATTTATATTTATCACAGGGCGTAATAAGAGTGCGATAAACAATCATTTTGACCATGCCTTTGAGTTGCAGGCTGTGTTATCAGAAGGCGATAAAAAAGATGTTTTGGCGCAGGTACGGGACTGGACTCCATCCTCCGGTCAGATAGCTTTTGTGCCTCAGCGCGAGCCTAGAGGTCTTGGCCACGCGGTTTGGTGTGCGAGACATTTAATTCATGATGAGCCTTTTGCCGTATTGCTGGCAGATGAGATGGTTTTAAATCCAAAAAAAGGCCTTCTTGCCCAGATGGTTACGGCTTATAATGAAGTTGGTGGCGGAAATGTTATCGCTGTTGCGGAAGTTCCTAAGGAGCAAACAAGTAAATATGGTATACTCGATCCGGAAAGTGAAAATGGTCGTCTTATAAAGGCCAAAGGAATGGTAGAAAAACCGGCTCCGGAGAAGGCTCCGTCTAACCTTTCTTTGACCGGTAGATATATTTTACAGCCTGAAATATTTAGTTATCTCGAAAAAGGTCAGGCTGCGAAAGATGGCGAAATTCAGCTTACGGACGCAATGGCAAAAATGCTGCCATCATCGCCGTTTTATGGATTTAAATTTGAAGGAAAAAGATTTGATTGTGGTAATCGTGTTGGTTGGCTTGATGCAAATATCGCTTATGCCATGGAAGAACGCGATATGCGTGAGCGGGTTGTTGATATGATAAAAAAGTATAAGTAGCGTTAATAGAAAACGGATAAATACAATAATGAGAATAGTCGTAATAGGTACAGGTTATGTTGGTTTAGTTTCCGGAGCATGTTTTGCCGATATGGGGCATGATGTTGTTTGTGTTGATAAAAGCGAAGATAAAATAAGTAAGCTTATCAAAGGTATAATTCCAATATATGAGCCAGGGCTTGAAGAAATAGTACGGCGTAACTATGCTGCAAAAAATATTAGTTTTACTACTTCTTTAAAAAATGCTTTGTTTGAAAAAGCGGATGTTATTTTGTTAGCAGTTGGTACTCCAACGGATGAAAGAACTGGCCGTGCTGATCTTAAATATATATTTGCGGCTGTAGAAGAAATTGCGGAAAATCTTTCTTATAAAACTGTAGTTGTAACTAAATCAACTGTTCCGGTTGGAACGGGAAAGAAAGTTGCTGAAATCCTTGCAAAGAAATCTTCTGTGCAGGGATGTGAAGTTGCATCTAACCCTGAATTCCTTAGAGAAGGAGCTGCGATAGACGATTTTATGCACCCGGATAGAATCATAATTGGTGCCGAATCTGCTTACACGCAAAATACTATGCAGATGCTTTATAGAAATTTAGTAGGTGAGGGTGTACCTATTTTGTTCACCAATATAGCTACTGCTGAATTGATTAAATATGCTTCTAACGCTTTCCTGGCGACAAAAATTGCCTTTGCTAATGAAGTAGCCGATATTTGTGAGGGTGTAGGTGCAGATATTGATCTTGTACTAAAAGGTATGGGCATGGATAAGCGTATTGGCGGCAAGTATATGCAACCCGGACCTGGTTATGGTGGTTCTTGCTTTCCGAAAGATACTTTGGCACTTACATATATTGCCTCAGATGCTGGGTTTCCAACACGTATAGTTGAATCGGTTATTTCTTCTAATGATGAACGCAGACAGAGGATGGTACATAAAATTGTTGCGGCCTGTGGTGGCAATGTTGAAGGAAAAAATATTGCTATATTAGGCCTTACATTTAAGGCAAACACTGATGATATGCGTTATAGTCCAAGCCTTGTTATAATTCCTGAGTTGTTGTCTCAGGGTGCTGTTGTTTCTGTTTATGACCCGCAAGGTATGGAAGAAGCAAAAAAAGAATTGCCAGAAGGTGATATAAAATGGTGCAAAGATAGCTACAAAGCGATAAAAGATGCCGATGCTGTAGTTATTTTGACTGAATGGGACGAGTTCAAAAAAATTGATCTACAAAAAGTCAAAGATCTCATAAAAGGCGACTTGATTGTTGACTTGCGTAATCTTTTTGATCAGGAAGATGTAAGTAAATCGGGACTTAAGTATGTGTCGGTTGGACGCTAGATTTATTTTCACTTTTTTCAAAACAGTAATATTTCTGTAATAATCTTTCTGTATTATTCGGGAGTTATTTAAATTTATGGAATCTATTATGAAAAAAATTATTGCAGTTTTATTGCTTATTTCTCTGAATGGTTGTGCTGTTGCGATGGCTATAAATGGCCGTGAGGCTCCTAATATGGAAGCTGTTAGGAAAGGCGCTGGTGAATCTACTGTTAATTTTGAAATGGGCACTCCTGTTGATATGCGTAATTTGCCAAATGGCAATATAGTTCAAACCTATCAATATGATATGGCTAATAAGCCTAGCCCTGGCCGTGCTGTTTTGCATGGAGTTATGGATTTGGTGACTTTCGGTTTGTGGGAATTCCTTGGAACTCCTTTGGAGCTTACAAAGGGTAAAATATACCAGACAGAAGTTGAATTTGATGGAAATTTAAAAGTTGTGAAAATTTTATCGACTAAAAAAATTGATAAAAAAGACTTTGGTATTTTTCCTCAGATAAAAGCACCTGATTAGGATTTCTTATACCAATATAATAAGTGGCATCCTTTTACTGTGCTGCTGAAATCGTAGTTTGCTGAAGCAGCTGAAGAAACAGCATCGACGCATCCAGAGCCTGCCCTTATAGTGTATAAGTTGCCGTAAGAGGCCAAGCCGTCATCAATTTTTTTGTCTATAGCGTAAGCATCTTTTGATAACATAGCGGCAGATGTAGGGTTGCCTGTTGTGATTGTGCCGAAGTGAAAGGCATGGCCTGTGGTACTATAAATCACGCTAGCACCTCCTTGAAAGGCGAAGCTATATATACTGTCTGTAATAGCTGCGGACGCCGGGGCGTTGACATCAAGCTTATAGCGTGTAGAGCCATCAATATTTGTTCCAGTGAAGCTGCCACCGATTAAACCCGCAAGCGCTAGATGTTTCCAGGCCAATAGATCTTCATAAGGCAGTGTAACACCGCTTTGTATTGCTGCAATTGTGCCATCTCCACTACCATTGCAGGATCCTGCCGCACCGGAAGTGTTGGCGCCACAAGTTGCACCCCAAAAACTATATGCTGTTGGTATATCGCCTGGTAAATAACCATATTGAGTTACGAAATTATCTACAGCTTGTTTATAGGTTGTGAATTCTGTGACAACACGACGTAGGTTTGAAGCTTTTATAACGTTCATTCCGCCTAAAACTCCTGCCAGCATTATACCGATAATGCTTACACTAATAGCAAGTTCAGCCAGACTTACCCCGCGCTGGTTGGTACTATTTTTTATCAATAATCTCAATATATTGTCATTTTTTGCCATATATACAGATTATAGGATAATATTTAATAATAGGTTAATTTTCCTCTGTTTTTAGCTCTTTTTGGCGCTTTTTATAGGAATTTTCGGTGATAAAGCGATGGAGGTTTTTGAAGGATTTATGCTTGGCTGCATACATAACAACCCGACCATTTTTGTGAGATTTAAGTAATCCTGAATCGCTAAGTTGAGCCAAATGAAAGGAGAGGGTTGTTGGGGGAACTTGCAAAATTTCAGAAATTGCGCCAGCGGATATCCCTTCAGGACCCTCCTGCACTAGCAATTTAAAGATAGCAAGCCTGGTTTCCTGAGATAAAGCTGATAACATTTTTAATGCTTTTTTTATCTTCATAACTTCCATAATTTTATAATAGTTAAACTATGGTTATGATAGGTAGGATAAAGATAAATTCAAGAATTATAATAAGAATTATCATCCAGCCAGATATTCTTCTACATGTTTGACGTAATTATTTTCGGAAATGGCGATGAAGGCAGCTTCTTTTTCGGTTAGATCACGGAAATATTTTCCTGGATTACCAGCCCAGATCTGGCCTTTTTTAACGATCTTTCCTGGAGTAATTAGCGCTCCGGCGGCAACCATGGCGCTGGATTCTACAATCACATCATCCATAATTATAGCGCCCATACCTACGAAGCAAGAATCCTCTAGTTTGCATGCGTGTAGTAAAGCTTTGTGGCCGATTGTAACACCGCTGCCGATTAGCGTTGGGTGACCACCGCGTGTTACGTGGATTACTGTGCCATCCTGAATATTTGTTCTGTCGCCAATTCTAATATGTGCAACATCGCCCCGTAAAACGCAATTAAACCAGATTCCACATTTACTGCCAATTTCAACATCGCCTATAATGTCTGCACTAGGTGCGACAAAAGCATCAGGGGCAATTTTTGGCGAGATACCTTTATATGCAGGAAATATGCGTGTCATAGGGCTCCTTTTTATGGAAATACTGGGCAGAAATCCAGCCCGGTAGTTTCATCAATACCAAAAATTATATTCATATTCTGTACAGCTTGGCCAGAAGCGCCTTTTACAAGGTTATCAATAACTGAAACGATTACAATTCTATCCGGTGTCCTGCCTTCTGTTAGGCCGATTATGCATTGATTTGTTGTATATACATCCCGTGTTGAAGGGAGTTGACCATTTGGCAAAACATGCACAAATGCTTCATTTTTATATTTTTTCTCGAGGATTTTTCTTAAATCAGCGATTTTTTTGCCTTTTTTAGGCTTTACGTAAATCGTAGAAAGTATGCCTCTGTTCATTGCCACAAGCTGTGGGCTGAAATGTACCTTAATATTTTTCCCGGCAGCTATAGAAAGTTCTTGCTCAATTTCCGGCATATGTCTGTGTTTACAAACGCCATAAGCCTTAAATCCATCATTTACTTCACAGAATAAAATATCCTGCTTTGCTGATCTGCCGGCACCACTGGTGCCTGATTTTGAATCGATTATTATGTCACTGCTTTCTATTAAACCAGCTTCCAAAAGTGGGAAGAGAGGAACTATAGCTGTTGTTGGGTAGCAGCCAGGATTTGCAATTAATCTAGCTTTTTTAATATCATTTCTGAACAGCTCACAAAGACCATAAACTGCTTCTTTTTGCAATTTTGGTGCCTGGTGGGCATGGCCATACCATTCTTTATATACAGCAGCGTCTGTCAGTCTGAAATCTGCAGAAAGATCTATAATTTTCAAATGCTTAGGAAGGTTTTTTATTACTTCTTGTGAAGTCGCGTGCGGCAAGCAACAAAATACAACATCAACATTTTTCCAATTGGCTTCTTCGATTTTTATCAGATCAGGAAGTTTAAAAGGTCTAAGATGTGTGTAAATATCAGCAATTGGTTGACCGGCATTTTTTTCGGCAATAAGACTAACAATTTCTGCTTTAGGATGGTTATGCAAAATTCTTATAAGCTCCGCGCCTGTATAGCCGCTGGCTCCAACAATGCTAACTCTGATTTTTTTTACACTTGCCATAACAAACTCCAAAATTCTTATGTATTTCTTATATATTATTCATGACTTTAAGAATATATAAAAATTTTTAAGAAGGATTATTATATTTTATAATATCCCCTATACCACTCAACAAATTTGGCCAACCCTTCTTCGATAGAAGTTGTTGGTTTGAAGCCGAGATCTTTTGTTGAATCCGTAATATCGGCAGCAGTGGACATTACATCACCAGGGTGCATTGGTTTGAAATTAATTTTAGCTTTTTTATCAATAAGTTTTTCTAGAGTATTAATAAAATACATTAGCTTTTCAGGTTTGTTATTTCCCAAATTATAAACCTTATATGGTGGTGTATTTGAAGGTGGGTTATCTAATGCTGCAACTGTGCCGCTGACTATGTCGTCTATATAAGTGAAATCGCGAAGCATATCACCGTTGTTAAACACATCAATTTCCTTTCCTTCAATTATAGCTTTGGTAAATAAAAAAGTTGCCATATCGGGTCTGCTTGATGGACCATAAACTGTAAAAAACCTTAAACCTGTTGTTGGAAATTTATATAAATGGCTGTAGCTGTGTGCCAATAATTCGTCAGATTTTTTGGTGGCAGCGTAGAGGGAGAGGGGAGTGTCTACTCTGTCTTCTACGGCAAAAGGTAGCTTAGTATTTCCGCCATAAACCGAGCTTGAGCTGGCATAAACTAGATGTTTAAAATTTTTGATGTTACGGCACATTTCAAGAATTACCATATGGCCGACAAGATTGCTCTGCACATAAGCAAATGGATTTTCTAGCGAATAGCGCACCCCTGCTTGTGCAGCAAGGTGTATAACGCGATTTATGCCAGGATTTTCAGCAACGATTTTATCCATTGCTTGTTTGTCAGAAATATCATTTTTATAAAAAGAAAAATTTGCGTAATTCTTTAGCATTTCCAGGCGTGATTGTTTTAGAGATACTTCGTAATAATCATTCAAATTATCAACGCCGATAACCTTATCACCGCGCTCAAGCAGAAATTTACTAACATAAGAGCCTATAAAACCGGCTGCGCCTGTGACTAGAATGGTCATTTTTTTCTCCTCTAGAGTAGTGCGAGTGTGAGTTGTTAGTGTGAGTGAAGGAAATAAGTAAACTAAGGGAATTAAGAGAAAAAATTCTAAAATCTCTTATTTACCTTTTTATCCCTTAATTTTTTTCACTCACACTAACAACTCACACTTACACTATATTCTACAACATCAAATCTTCTTTTTTTGTAAAGGTAAATGCGCGTGGTGTATAGCCAAAATCATTTTTTGCATTAGCGCAGCTATCAAGAACCTCGCTGTTTAGGCTATATCTTATTATATCATCGTAGCGCTCGTTAACTTTATTAGCACGCAAAAATAAATTAAACATTTTAACCAGCAAAGCAGTGTTAATGATTTTATCTTTTTTATCGCAAATTTCAAATATCTGGCTTTGCATGTCGCGGAAATCAATGTCGCTATTGCCGCCAATTAAGTTGTAATTTCTGTTGTAGGTTGATTCCATATTAAGGATTAATATAGATATAATGGCCAAATCATCAGCATGCACAGGCTGACAGATTTTTAAATTATTACGAAGGCCAGGCAACCATCCAGTTTTTTTGGCGAAGCCATACATAGAGGAAATAAAGCTTTTGCGGCTGATGCCATAAACCATTGGTACACGCAAGATTGTACATTCTATCCCTTTGCGGCTGCAGGCTCTTGAAATATCTTGTTCGGCGGAAATCATTTTTTCGATATCCGGATGCATATCCTGGCTGAAGATTGAAACTGAACCGAAACATATTATGCGTTTTATATCAGAAAAAGCGACGTTTTCTAGGTAAGCCGGCAACAACAAGATACTGGAAGTCCAGATTAAAGTGCGAGGTTTTTGCTCAGACAATAAATCAATTTTGCCACGCCCGCTATCGATATCAGCTTTTATCCAGACCAATTTTTTATGATAAACATCAATGGCCTTTGTTTTATAGAGAGCTATGACATTTGTGTTGGCGGCGAGTAATCTACGCAAAACACAAACACCAATTTGGCTTTCAATATCAGAAATCAAGATTGGGGAACGATTTGAAAGATAAAATTTAGGATCTCTTGTCGTGTCTTCCTGTGGCATTTCAAAAGCTTTATAACTTTCCAGAAACTTCAGGTAGCGTTCTTTTTTCAATTCTTCTTTTACAGAAGCTGAAAATTTCTTTTTCAATAGATCAAATGAATAAAAAGCACTTTGGAATATCAGCCTTAAATAAATTATAGCATAAACCAGATATATGGCTCCCGGCAGATAACTGCTTTTATAATTTTTATTAAAATAACGCGCTAGTCCGCGTGCTTTGTGTTTATCCAGCTTGTGTTTGGAAACTTCGCTCGTACTACCGTAATGCACGACCTGCAAATCGCTTACAAATATTACGCGGCCACCAAGGCTATTAACGCGGAAGCAGAAATCCATATCTTCGATATGCAAGAAATATCCCTTATCCAAGCCACCAATATCTTTATATTTACTGCGTTCCATCATCATGAATGCACCAGAAATGGCAGGTACATAACTGCTGCCTTTTGGATGCAAAGTTTCAAAAAGTTCAATACGTGGCAGAAAAACATAGCGATATAAATTGAGCCACTCAGAAACCATATTACGAAAATTCATCAAATTGCGGCGATTGCCAATTTGCTCTGTACCATTGGGGTTGACCAGTTTACACCCAGCCACCCAGGCTTTAGGGTTTTTTTGTAGAGCTTGTACAACAGGCGCAAAAGCATTGTCAGGCAGAACGCAATCGGGGTTGAGAAGAAGGACATAATCGCCTTTAGTTTCATGCTCACCCAAATTACAGGCGCGAGAAAAACCTATATTTCCCTGGCCTGACAGCACATGAAGTTTACGATTTTGTGTGGCAATTTCATCAATTTTGCCGCGCATATAATTGGAATTGCCGTTATCGACAAGAATAAGCTCTCTCAGGTGTTTTTGTGATAATACAGATTTTATTGCTTTTAGCAGAACAGGGCCGGTGTGATAGCAAGGCATCACAACGCTTACTGTGTAATTATCTGTCTCTCTAAAAAGATCTTTATCTGCCATAAATTCTACAATAGCTGTTTGACAGGGATTGTTAGTGCAAGTCTTAGGGATAATCAAGAAAATAGTGTCAGCTTTTAACCATTTTGAAAGCCTAATCAAGTGTGGTTGCTTTTTTGTGTGTAACTAAAGGTAGTAATCGGTTTTCTAAAATTCCAAGTTACTATACTATTATCAGACCCACCTTGGCGGATTCTTTAAATAATCTTTGAAACTGCCAAGTTTCTGGTCTTTTTCTGAAACTATTGGATTTTTGACTGGCCATTCGATGGCAAAATCAGGATCGTCCCAACGTACGCCAACTTCGCCTTTTGGATTAAAGGTTTTAGTGGTTTTATACATAACGTCAGTCAATCCGTCAGAAGTTATGCAAAAGCCATGCGCAAATCCTGGTGGAACCCAAAGTAATTTGCCATTAGTGTCTGTCAATTCTATGCCGAAATATTGTCCGAGAGTTTTTGAATCAGGACGGATATCGACAGCAACATCCCATATTTTTCCGCGTATGACACCCACAAGTTTGCCTTGGCCGGGAGCAGGATCGGACTGTCCGTGCAGACCGCGCAAAACATTAGGAGCCGAACGCGAGTGATTATCTTGCGGGAAATCTGTTGGCAGGCCAAGTTCTTTGAATTTATCTTCGTGAAAACGTTCAACAAAAAAACCACGCTCATCGCCATGAAAATCAAGTTCAACAACAAGCAGTCCTTCTAAATGTGTTTTAGTTACTTTCAATTTTTTGCTCCAAACATTCCTCTAAACCAACTTTCCAATCAGGCATTTCAACGCCAAATATTTCTTTCACTTTGCTGCAATCAAGCCTGGAATTGAGAGGCCTTTTTGCTGGGCTTGGAAATTTATCAGTCGATATTGGGATAACATTTTTAACTTTAAGTTCAACGCCTTTTTTGCGTGCCAGTGCAAAAATCTCCTCAGCATAATCATGCCAGCTGGTTTCACCGCTATTGCAAAGGTGATATAAACCGGAAGGAAATTTTTCCATTTTCAAAGATTTTTCCATAATTTGGATAATGGCATGGCTAAGATGAGGCGCATATGTTGGTGCGCCAATCTGGTCAGCGACCACAGAAAGTTCTTCCCGATCTTTTGCCAGGTTTAGCATTGTAGTGAAAAAATTGCGGCTATAATGATTATAAACCCATGATGTTCGGAATATTAAATATTTACCGCCGATTTTTTCAATCTCATGCTCGCCGGCAAGTTTTGTACGGCCATAAGCGTTCAGAGGTGTTGCTTCTTCCGTTTCTTTATGAGGATGGTTGCCTTCACCTGATAGAACATAATCGCTTGAATAATGCACAAGAGGTATATCGCGCTCTTTGCAATAAATTGCAAGCGAGGCAGGGAAGGTGGCATTTGCCAGATAAGCGTCTGCTTCTTCAGATTCGGCTTTGTTGACGTCTGTATAGGCTGCGGCATTGACTATAAATTTTGGCTTATAGCCGGAAAGTTTTGACACCACACTGCCATAATCTGAAAAATCTAAATCAGCATCTGAACGAGAGAATATTACGGCATCATCATGCAAAATATCAGCTAGAGCCGCTGCAACCTGGCCGCGTCTGCTGCCAAAAATTATTATTTTTTCAAGCAAGTTTTACTCCTTGTGTCTTGAAGGCGATTAGTCGGCCATTGCAAAAGATTCATGCCACATCACGCTTCCTTCCTTGGCGACATCGGAAAGATATTTTCCATAGCTGTTTTTACCATATCCTACAGCAATTTTTTGTAATTGCTCAGAATTTATATAACCATTGCGGAAGGCAATTTCCTCGATACAGCCAATTTTTAATCCCTGACGTTCTTCTATAACTTGAATAAAGTTTGAAGCCTGTAACAGTGAATCTGGTGTGCCTGTGTCAAGCCAAGCCATACCACGTCCTAAAAATTCCACTTTTAATTTTCCGGCATTTAGATAAGCATTGCTGACATCAGTGATTTCAAGTTCACCACGTGCAGAAGGTTTTAGTGATTTTGCAATGTCTATAACATTGTTATCATAAAAATATAAACCAGTCACGGCCCAGTTTGATTTTGGATTTTTTGGTTTTTCCTCAATGCTTATAACTCTTCGATTGGCATCAAATTCAACAACTCCATAACGTTCAGGATCACGGACGTGATAACCGAAAACACAAGATCCATCTTTCAATGTTGCAGCTTCTTGTAATTTTTCTGGTAAACCGCGGCCATAAAAAATATTATCACCTAAAACTAAACATACTGGTGAATTACCTATAAATTTCTCAGCTATTATAAAAGCTTGTGCTATGCCTTCTGGCTTTGCTTGCTCGGCATATCGTATTGAAACACCAATATCACTACCATCACCAAGCAACATTCTTATTATCGGCAAGTCGCGTGGTGTGCTAATTATTAGAATATCTCGGATGTTGGCATGAAGAAGAGTTGAAAGCGGATAATAAATCATTGGTTTATCATAAAGAGGTATAACCTGTTTACTTATCGCTCTTGTGATTGGTGCAAGTCTAGTGCCTGAGCCTCCTGCTAGAATTATACCTTTCATAAAACCTCCTGTTTATAAGTCTAATTTTTTAAAACGATGATATGAGTACTTTTCCTACTCGAACATCATCTTCTGATTTTAGATTTTCAATTCTAAACTCATGCTTTTTTAAATACCAACTAACCGTGTCTTTTAAGCCATCACCAAAATTATATTTGCGCTTAAAGCCAAGTTCATTCTCAGCTTTGCTGTCGTCTATTGCGTAGCGTCTGTCATGACCGGCACGATCTTTCACAAAAGATATTTGTGCCTTATAAGATTGCCCGTTTCTTTTTGGTTCAATTTTATCAAGAGTTTCACATAGCAAATTAACTAGGTCAATATTGGATTTTTCAGCATTGCCACCAAAGCAATATTTTTCTCCTGCAATGCCTTTTTCTAAAGCTAACATTATGCCAGAACAGTGATCTTCAACGTGAATCCAATCGCGCACATTTTTGCCATCGCCATAAATAGGTAAATCTTTATCTGTTAATGCGCAGCTAATCATGCGTGGAATAAGTTTTTCTGGAAATTGGCGTGGACCATAATTATTGCTGCAATTTGTTATTATTGTAGGAAGGCCGTATGTTGTATGCCATGCTTGTACAAGATGATCTGCCGCAGCTTTGCTGGCAGAATATGGCGAGCTTGGCTTGTAGGGCATTTTTTCGCTGAATTTTTTTTCTTCGTCTAATTCTAAATCACCATAAACTTCGTCAGTGGAAATTTGCACATAGCGGAATTTATTTTTCTCTTCATATGAGAGAGAATTAAAATATACTCTTGCCGCTTCAAGAAGAGAGTGGGTGCCATTTATATTAGTTTGTATAAAAATATCAGAAGCGGAAATAGAATTATCAACATGCGACTCTGCAGCGAAATTGATTAATGCATCTATTTTATTTTCATGCAGTAGTTTTAAAACTAGGTCTTTATTACAGATATTGCCTTGGATAAGTGTGAAACTGCCTTTGCCTTTTATCCATGAAAGATTTTCGATATTACCAGCGTAGGTGAGGGCATCCAGAACGATAACTTGGTCACCTCTTCCAACAGCTTGTGATACGAAAGTGCTGCCAATAAAGCCTGCGCCGCCGGTAACCAGTAAATTTCTTGTCATTAATTTCCTCAGTTTTAGATTTCTTAATCTAAAAATATTTTTATCATTTTTATTTAGAGGAGTATTTTATTAAGCCTTTTTCAACTTCTTTTCAATCTTTTCATAAGATTCCAGCTGTTTTATATCTCCGATAGCTGCGATTGTTATTTTTGAAGCAAGAATTTTTTTCGCAACTTTATAGATAGATTTTTTATCAACGGCTTCAATATTTTTCAAAACTTCTCTGTTGGTGATATATCGTCCAAAGCATATAAGTCTTCTACCCAGATCATCAGCGCGAGAACTTGTACTTTCCTGAGACATAAGTAGAGATGCACGTGCTTGAACCTTAGCTCTTTCCAGTTCTTCGTCTGTTATATCATGGGTGATTTTTTTCAATTCAGCGCAAGTTGCAGTAACAAGTTGTTTTACTTTATCTGGGCTTGTTGCTGAATAAATGGTAAATAATCCTGTATCGCTATAGCATGAAAAAAATGAGCTAATTGAATATGCTAAGCCACGTTTTTCACGTATTTCTTGAAATAAACGTGATGACATTCCGCCACCTAGGATGCAGGATAATAATTGCAATGGAAATATATCGTCATTATCATAAGAAACGCCTTCAAAGCCCATAGTGATGTGAGTTTGTTCCAGTTTTTTCTTAACTCTCTTTTCACCACCAACATACTTGGCCGCTTTGCTTTTTGAAGCTTTTCCTTTTTTTATTTTAGATAGTTTCTTTTTAGCGAAGGCCAAAACTTTTGCGTGGCTTATATTACCAGCAACGGCAAAAACAATGTTAGCACCACAATAATATTCTTTCACATAATCTATTATGTCTTGGCGCGAAAAACTTTTCACTAAATCAACAGTGCCAAGGATTGGCTTTCCTACTGGCTGATTAGGATATGCAGATATTTGAAAGTGATCAAACACGATATCGTCAGGCGTGTCGTTAGACATTGATATCTCTTGTAGGATAACCTGTCTTTCCAATTCTAATTCTTTTGGATCAAAGATGGAATTTTGTACTATATCGGAAAGTATATTTGCGGCTCTTTCAAAATCACCTTTGAGAACTTTTGCATAATAAGTAGTGGACTCGCGACTCGTTTGCGCGTTAAAATTACCACCTATATTATCGAATTCTTCTGCGATTTGACGTGCTGTTCGAGTTTTTGTTCCTTTAAACGCCATGTGTTCAAGAAAATGTGAGATGCCACCTTGATTGGCTTTTTCATAACGGCTGCCGACTTTTATCCATATTTCAAGCGCAACGGCCTCGGTCTCTTTCATGTGATGTGTGATCACACGGATGCCATTTGCGAGTGTTGAAATTTTTACTGTTTTTGCTTCCTGTAACATGCCTTTATCCCTTCTCCCGGCGCGCACTCTAATCCAGACTTAATAAAAGTCAATAGCTTAAGATATTAATATACCAATATGCTGTCTATTTTGTATCTTTTTAGATTCGTTTTTAAATACATCTTGACAATAAGGCCTAAATTTTACTTTTATGGGTGGCCTTATAAAGGTTTTGGGGAGTCGAATGCTCCCGTGTTTTTTAATATTTAAGAGCAAATTAATATGAAAATGAATGCTGTATCTATACGTCCAGGCCATGTTTTGGTTCATAAAAGCAAGCTTTGGGTTGTTACGAAAATCGCCCATACGCAGCCTGGTAAAGGTGGTGCCTACATGCAGGTGGAAATGAAAGCAATAACTGAAGGAACTAAGCTGAATGAGCGTTTCCGCTCTTCTGAAGATGTTGAAAGAGCACATCTTGACGAAACTTCTTATCAGTTTCTTTATATGGATGGTGATAATTTAGCTCTTATGGATACAGGTACTTATGAACAGATAGCAATTCCTAAGGATTTAGTTGGTGATCCTATAGCTTTCTTAAAAGATGAGATGATGGTGAAAGTTGTAAGCTATGAAGGTAAACCTATATCAGTGGAATTGCCGGCAGAAGCCACTGTTACTGTTGTTGAAGCTGAGCCCGTTATAAAAGGTCAAACAGCTGCATCTTCAAATAAACCCGCCATTATTGATAATGGTATTAGGGTGATGGTTCCATCTTTTATTGGTGTTGGTGAGAGAATCATTGTAAATACTGCTGATGGCAGCTATGTTGAGCGTGCGAAGAAAGAAGCGTAGAATATTACGAGTATGAATTTTGTTTGCGAGTAAGTTTTTTTACTCGCAGAACTCGTATTAATTCTTATTTAACCTACAAAACCAGCGAGTAAAAATGCCGCAACACTCTCCAACTATAACAGTTATATTGAAGGCTTTAAGCAAAACTTCAAAAATCCTGGCGCGTGATTTTGGCGAAATAGAAAATTTGCAGGTTTCAAGAAAAGGACCTAAGGATTTTGTTACTGCTTCAGACATGAAAGTTGAAAAAATTCTTATAGAAGAATTGATGAAAGCCAGACCTAAATATGGCATTCTTGCTGAAGAAAGTGGTGAAATAAAGGGCGAAGATGGCGAGTTCCGCTGGATAATTGACCCTATAGATGGAACAACAAATTTTATGCATGGTTGCCCTATATTCTGCACTGCTGTTGCTTTAGAACAAAAGCTTCCATCAGGAAAGAAAGAAATTATTGCTTGTGTAACGGAAGCTCCTGCTATGGGTGAAACATTCTGGGCAGAAAAAGGAAACGGAGCATGGTTGGAAAATCAAGGGCGTTCTGGTGCAGCGCGTTTGCGTGTTGCTAAGCGTACGAAAATTGAGGATTCATTACTTTGTGTTGGATCATTTGCATCTGATTTGAATCAGGGGAAAAATATCGAAACTAAATTTAGTGCAGTACGTTGCATAGGTTCTACTGCTTTAGGATTGGCATATGCAGCTTCTGGCCGTGTGGATTGCTTTTTGCAAAATGGCCCAAAGGCCTGGGATATCGCGGGTGGTATATTGTTAGTGAGAGAAGCTGGTGGTTATGTTTCGGATATTAACGGGCAGCAGCAAATATTTGAAACAAAAACTATACTCGCGGCAAATGACGATTTGCATAATTTGGTTATGAAGAATAAATAGCCAGAATTCCTTATCAATATACCAGTTCTTTAGTGCATTATAAAAATAAAATGCATAATTTTCATTTTTGTTATTGAAAGATTATACCGCTTGCTATTAAATACATTTTCGTTGCCAGTAAATAATGTATGTTTTTGGAGAAAGAAGGCGAATAAGATGAGCAAGAACAAGGTTAAGTTTCAATTGCTTGTAGGCACTGCTTTAGTTGGTGGGCTATGTTTTGCAAATAATTCAATGGCACAAATGCCGTCTTTGCCATCTGTGGAAGTTCATCTTGGTGTCCTTGAGAATTTAAAAAACACGAAAGAGTTTTCTATTCATCCTAAGGTGGAAGAAAATAGTGAAGTTGAAGAAGTAGAAATCGTAAAGCCTAATAAAATATCTTCAGCTAAAAGCAAGAATGATAATAAAAAATCGAAAAACTCTGCTGAAAGCAAATCTAAAAAACAGAGCAAAAAAACAGCAAAAAAATCTTCTGATAAAAAATCAAGCGATAAAAAGAAATTAAAAGAAAGCAAGGCTAACAAAAAATCTAAAGCAAAAGTCTCTAAAGTTTCTCGAGATAAAAAACCTTTAGAGAAAAAAGCTCAGCATATTGAGAAGGCTCCTCAAGTTGAATCACGTATCGAAAAGCCTGTTAATGTTCCTGCGCATTTAGAAGAAAAAGTTGTCGCGCCTATTGCAGCTCCTACTCCCTTTATTGAAAAGGTGCCTGTAGTTGAGAATAAAACTGAAAAATTGCCTGAGCCTAAAGCTCCTGAAAAAAATATTCCAAATCAAGTTGCGGTAGTTTCTGAAAAGAAAGAAGAAAAAATTGCTGAGCAAATTGATAATACTAAAGTATCAGAGCCGAAAAAACAGCTGGAATTATTTGAAGTTGAGAAAAATCAGCCGCCTGTAAATGAGGTGAAAAAAGAAGAAAGCGCATTACAGCCTACAAATGCACGACCTACTAAAGTTGTACCGCTTGAGTTTTTGCCTCCTGTTAAAAAAGAAGAAAAAGTTGGAATGTTCTCTTTCCTCGATAATATGTTCGGTAGCGATGATAAGGAAGAAAAACCAGAACCAAAAGATGTTTTGGTTGCTGATAGCACACCTAAAGCTGATCCTAAGCATGAAGGAAAAGTTGAACCTGCGCCAAAGATTAAATTAAAAACAACCATCACGCAAAAATTAAAAACACAGCCAAAAGGTGGAGTAGCTCTACCAGTTGATGAAAGTGCTGTGCTGAAAAAAGGTATACATGATGATTTGTTAAAAGATACTGATTCTGAAGATGGAAACGCTGTAGAGCCGCAGCCAGAAAATCCTGAGAACTTACGTGGAAAGAGTATTCCTATCTTCGAAGCTGATAAAGAAAATGAAGAAGGAAATCTGGTGATTCCTAATTCTAAAGAGGAATCGGAACAGCGTTCTCTTTCTTTCAAGGAAAAAGAGCAGGAAAAGCCTGTAGAAGTTAAGCCAGAGCCAAGAAAAGTGGAAGTTGTTCCTCTAGAAAAATTGCAGCCTGCAAAGCTTGTAGAAACAATTGAAAAGCCAAAAAGTTCTTCTAAAGAGCCTAAGAAATCTAGTGAGCTAGCAAAAAAATCTGCGTCTGAAGATGAGGAAGTAGAAAGTGCTTACAATGAAGTTTTAGATAATAAAAAAGCACCTCAAAAAACAGATGCAAAGAAAACTTCTGAAGACGAAGAGTTAGAAAAGGCATATGAAGAATCGCATAATAATAAAGCTGCTAAAAAGGAAGAAGTGGTAGACGAAGAAGGCGAATATGTAGATGAAGGTATTGCTGAAAGCCAGCCTATTGAAGAGAAAATTCCTTCTGCCCATGAAAAAATGGAAGTGAATAAATCTGAACCGGAGCATAAAAAGGCTATAGCGGAACCGCAAATACCTGATCTAGCCCAAGTTGTTGAAATTTCTCCGAAGCAAATTGATGAAGTTAAGCCTTCGCTAAATGCAACTGATGAAATAGCTGATAAAAAAATTATAGCTCCGACTACCACTGTAACGCGCAAAACGCAAGTCGAGCCTATAGAGTCGCTGGCTCAGCCGGTCGAAAAGAAGGAGTCTATGCTTTCATCTATGATGAAATGGTTGCCTTCAAGCAATGAAAAAAAGGTTGAAGCTCCTGTGGTGCCAAAGGTTGAAAATTTACCTGCTCCTACTTTGGAGGGTAAAGATGTTACTACTCAGCCTGAGCCTGCAGACCCAAAACAGCCTATAGATATTTTTAAAGGTAGTTTTGAAAAGGTTGATGAAGGTGCTGACGAAGTGCCTGCAGAAAGTGTCCCTTCTCCAGAAGAGCAGGATGCTATCGCTAAGGCACAGCTGCAAATTGCTTCCATAAATGAAGAGCAACAAAAAGCCGTTAAAGCTGCAGAGAAAAAAGTAGAAGAAAAAGTTTCAAGGAAATCAGATCTTGCTTTGTCGCTTGATTTTAAAGATGCCGAGCTTGATCTTTCTGATTCAGATAGAGAGAAATTATCAGATTTTGTTCGCTCAGTGTTGCCAGGCTCTGGTAACGTTGTAATTAAGAGTTATGCTAAAGGTGTTAACGGCGAAGTGAATTCTGCTAGAAGGATTTCTCTAAAAAGAGCTATAGAAATCAGGGCACATCTTATAAGCGTCGGTTTGGATGCTTCAAGGATAACTGTTCAGGCTATTGGTGTTGAGGGTAGTAAGTCTTCTAAAAATTCTACCGATATATATTTAGCTGAATAATTTTTACTGAACTAAAATTTTGAAAGCTAAAGTGCAATCTTTTCCTGATACGGAAATTTTGTATATGTCGTCGCTTGTGGCTCCGTTGCTTGTAAGGTCATTAACGCAAGTTCCTGCGGTTGAACCATTTCCGTCTTGACCTCTTATGGACCCTGTGGTTGGAACTCCATCATCAGCTTTTGCGTCAATATTAAAACCTTCAGATGGTGTAAATATACCTTGAACCAAAATTGGTGTTGCCGAAGTGGCAACTGGTTTGCCCAAAACCAAAGCATTAAATTCAGTCATATTAAAAACACTATAATCAAAAAAATAGCCACCACCGCTGCGCGATTTAGGCACATCTGAGTCTAGCGTTGCAGCCGATGTTGTTTGTGTTCCAACAAATACGGCATCAATCATTTTTGCATAAGATAAATGCTGCCAGGCTCGATATCCCTCATAAACGGCGCTGCCATTTTTAAATTCCATTTTGCCGTTATTATCGCCATTGGAGTTAGTTCCCGCGCCCCAGAATGCAACTGCTTCATCGAAATCACCAGGATATTTATCATATTTTGCGTAGAAGGAGCTAACGGCTACTTTATATTTTGAAGTTTCATTAATTATAGAGCGTTCCTTTGCATCTTCGATAAGATTGCGGCCCTCAAGAACTCCAGCCATTATCATAGCAATTACTGAAATTGATACGGCCATTTCAGTTAAAGAAAATCCGGAAGTTTTGTTTGTTTCTTTCTTTTTTTTCAAAGGTACTGCTTGCTTTACCTTGCGGTCTTTAAGCAATGAAAAGAACAATAATCCTGCAATAAAAATTAAAAGGCCGTTCATATGATTCTCAAGTTGTGTTACAACATCTTATGATACACCACGAAATATTAATTTTATGTTAATTATATGAAATATATGGCCTTGTTTCAGGCGGTTATTCTAGTTTTTTTAGTCGTTTTTGCTAGTGATAGTGGGGCAGAGACCTATATCGTAGAAAAAGTCACGGAAGATTGCAGATTACAGCAGAAAAATGGTCAAAATAGCCTTAAATTGGCTGGAATTATCATTCCGGAGGAGAATAAGAAAGAAGCTTGCGCTTTAATTGATAAGATTATAGCTCCAAAGAATGAAGTAACGGCTAAAACAGGATATAAATGGCTAGATAGGCATGGCTATATATTAGCGCAGATATACAATAAAAAAGATTTTTGGGTGCAAGGTGAATTGTTAAAAAACGGCCTAGCGCTGGCTTACCCAACTCCTGATAATGATATTGCCGCGGAGGAAATGTTTAAGGCTGAAAAATTGGCGATTAATGCCAAAAAAGGTTATTGGAAAAATAACAATATATATCAGGCTATAAGCCTAAAAAATAATTATAAACAGCATGTTAGTCAGTTTTTGGTGGTGGTTGGCACTGTTTACGAGGTTAATATGCGAAGGGACAAAGTTTATATAAATTTTGAAAAAGACTGGAAAAACGACTTTTCCCTGCTGATTAATAAGGATAATTTTCGTGCCTTTAAAAAAATGCAACTTACTGATTTAAAAGGCAAAAAAATCATGGTAAGAGGGTGGCTTGAGGATTATAACGGCCCGATGATTGAGGTGCGAAGTCCGTTGGAGATCAGGATTTTTTAGTTGCTCATTATGCGATAATGCTGCAGGATTAAATATCTTAATATGAGGGCGTAATGATACTAGGGCTAGGCAACGATATTGTTCACATCGACAGAGTGGAAGAACTCTTAAAAAAATTTGGTGATCGTTTTATAAAGCGTAGTTATACGCCTGATGAAATTCATGGTGCTGTACGTTTCGGTGCGAATAATAATATTGGCAGAGCTTCATATTTTGCACGTAGATTTGCGGCTAAGGAAGCATTTTCAAAAGCGGTGGGAACTGGTTTTCGTGCTGGTTTGCGTTTTCAGGATATTGGTGTGATAAATGACGAACTTGGCAAGCCACATCTTGTTTTAACTGGCAAAGCCAAAGAGCTTGTTGATAAAATGGCGCCGAAAGGCAAAAAGGCAATTTGCCATATTTCCCTTTGTGATGATTATCCTATTGCGCAGGCGATTGTTATTATATCTGCTGAATGAAGTTGCATGGAAATATTAACCTCAAAACAAATGTATAAAGCTGATAAAACCGCCATAGAATTAGTTGGTGGTGAAAAGCTTATGGAAAATGCCGGCGCAGCTGTGGTACGCGAGATAACAAAGCGTTATTCGCCAAGATATACTGTTGTTTTATGTGGGCCGGGAAATAATGGTGGCGATGGGTTTGTTGTTGCAAGAATTTTGCATGAATTGGGCTGGCAAGTTTCTGTGGCTCTTTTAGGGAAAAAATCAGATTTGCGTGGTGATGCTCTGCGGGCGGCGGAAAAATGGCGTGGTGAGACCATTGCATTTGATGAAGAAGTTTTTTTCGGAGCGGAGCTTATCGTTGACGCCTTATTTGGTATAGGTCTTGCCAGACCGATAGAAGGCAATCTTGCTGAAATAATCGCAAAAATTAATCAACGCCATTTGGATGTTGTAGCTGTAGATATTCCCAGTGGCGTAAGCAGCGATACTGGCGAAGTTATGGGAATTTCAATTGAGGCTGAGCTAACTGTAACATTTGCCCGCAGGAAGGTTGGCCATGTTTTATATCCCGGTAGGAGATTGTGCGGAGAAGTTGTTGTTTGTGATATAGGAATTGACGACGTATCGATATGGAAATCGGAACCTGATATATACGAAAATACTCCTGAATTATGGCTGAAAAATTTTCCTTTCCCAAAAGAAGAACAACATAAATATAGTCATGGTCATGTTGTGGTTATGGGCGGTGGGGTTGATTCTACGGGTGCGGCATGTCTTGCATCTATTTCATCGTTGAGAGCTGGAGCGGGGTTGGTGACTGTAGCTTGTCCTTCCAATGCTATAATTGTTTATGCAACCAAGCTTATTTCTGTGATGACTAAGGGCATCGACAATAAAAAAGAATTTGTTAATTTTATGGCAGAAAAAAAATGCACAACCGTGTTGGTGGGACCTGGCAATGGTGTGAACGAAAATACCAGAGATTATACTTTGGAAGCGCTTAAAGCCAGAAAATCATGTGTGATTGACGCCGACGCAATTACTGTATTTAAAGATTATCCGAAAACACTTTTTGATGCAATTAATTCAAATGTGGTTTTAACTCCGCACGAAGGAGAATTTAAACGTATTTTTGATATTGCCGGTAATAAAGTTTTACGCACAAAAAAAGCTGCCAAGCTTGCAGGAGCTGTTATCGTTCTAAAAGGTGCTGATACAATCATCGCTTCACCTGAAGGAAAAGTTGCCATAAACGTCAATGCGCCGCCTTGGCTTGCAACAGCAGGAAGCGGTGATGTTCTAGCCGGGCTAATAGCTGGCCTTATGGCTAATGGTATGAATGCATTTGATGCGGCTTGTGCCGGGGTTTGGATTCATGGTGAAGCGGCAAATATAGCTGGCATGGGAATGATAGCCGAAAGCATACCGAGTTTTATTCCGGGTGTTATTCGTGGGCTATATGAAAAATCTTTATAAGAAAGTCAGCACTAAACTCATAGTGAGGAAGGCTGCGGCGGTTTCAAATACAATAATTCCAGCCATAAGGGGTGCATTGCCACCCATTTTTTTTGCTAGAAGATAAGTTGCGGCGGCAGTTGGCAAGGTTGCATATAGTGTTAGAATATGAAGTTTTAAGCCTTCAACTCCAAGCCATTTAGCGATTGCAATGGCGATTAGGGGAGTTAATAGCAGTTTGGCAAATGCAGAGCTAAAAATGAATTTACCAGAACCACGAATGGCTTTAATATCTAATGCACCGCCAACAATTATAAGCCCAATAGGAACTGCAGCTTTGCCCAGCATATCAAAAGTGTTGAAAATTGGTTTTGGTAATACTACTCCAAAAGCATTGCATAATATGGCCAGTAAACAAGCGAGTATTATTGGGTGAAAGGCTAATTTTTTTGCTACAACTTTTATAATATTTCCTTCAGATTTTGCATAAATTCCCAATATTATAATTGTAACCGCATTTACAAATGGCACAATTGCAGCCATCAATAGGGCATATGCTGTTAAACCATCTTGGCCAAATAAAGCAAATGACGCAGGAATGCCTATATATGCAGCGTTGGAATAAATTGATCCTTGTAGCAGTGATGTGAAATCTGGATTGGAGATTTTAAAAATAAATTTAGCCGCAAATAAAAGGCCTATAATAATGCAAATGGAAATTATGCTGGTGGCAACCATGTTGAAATAGCTGGCTATATCATGATATGGCGCGGTAGAAATATTGGTGAACAATATCAGTGGCAGTAAAACATAATAAGCTAATTTTTCACATGATGGCCAGAATTCGCCAACGAGAAGCTTATAATGCTTGGCTAAATAGCCGGCAACTATAACTGCGAAAACTGGAAATAGGGAGCTTATGATTGTAATAGCGTTTTGCACTCGGATGATTTTCCTTTGCTAGTTTGCATATTAGCGCATTAGCCAATAGCTAATACGCCAACGTGCTAATATGCTATTCTATTATGCTGCAACCGTTTCAACTAATTTAGGCAGATTTTCTTCACCTACGCTTTCAACGAAAGGCTGTAAGAATTTTGCCAAAGGAGAATATTTATCATCGCCCTTTTTGCGGCCGTCATATATTATGCGGTCTTCATAATTTGTAATCCACAAAGCTTTTGGATTGCGACGCGCAATAACCATATCGCTCTGCATATCAGCGTAAGGCGATCTGTGCATTTTGAACACTACCAAACCTTCACCGAATAATGCATCAGTAAATTTTTCTAATTCTGGTGTGAGATTTATACCAAGCTTGCTAAAATCAGGACGGTCAATTACAGAAATAACTTCCATTTTTCCAGCTTCAGTAGACATACAGAAACGGGATTTTTCAATACCAGATAAACCTATTTGTGATTGACGATGGATTTCCCAAGCTTTTTCTACAGGCAGAGCGAAAGCCTTGTGGCCTTCAATTTCGCGGCACTGGAAGAAATAGTGGTTGTTAATGCCGATGCGTTTCATTTCTTTTTGCATTAAATGCAAAGCAACTGCATCGTCATTAACCTGGTCAATAATTGGAGTTTGATTTTCCAAAGTTACATAATGGCGTTTGCGCAAGTTAATGATGGCATTCTCAGTAACTTCAATACGCTTATAGCCACCATCAGAACCAACTATATATTCGCCGGTTTCTTTACTTCTTTCTAATAACTCATCAGGATGTGAGAAATGTACCATGAATGCCAAGCCAACACGTGGATGTAGTTCATGGAATAAATCAAGCATTTCAAAGAAATTCTTATCAAAACGTTGAGGGAAGAACGCCAATTCTTTTGTGCCGATACGAATCATGCGTACGCCTGATGAGGCAAGGCCGTTCATGTAATCAAATAAATTTCTGTTGGAAAGCACCATAGGATCTCCACCAGAAAGCAATGCTTCTCTGATTGGGATGATTTTTTCCTTCATTGACATGCCTGGCGTGTTATGCGCTGCGGCTTTGGCATTATGGCTTTTTATATACTCAGTAATTTCCTGTATGGAACCAATGTCTTTTTCTGTCTTTCCAGTAAGAAAGTCCGAACGGTAGCAATAGCGGCACCAAGAGCTGCAAGCTCTCACTACATAAAGCAAAACCAATTCATATTTATGCAACATTCCCGGCACTGGGCTGTAGCGCAATTGATTTGAAGGATCGCGTTCACCAGATAGATCTTTAGTTTCTTCTGGACGGGCTTTAATTAAATTTCTGATGGCTGTGCTGCGTGAAGCCAAATCCATGTAATATGATGTAGCGCGAGGAGGAAGTCTGTCTGCAACTCCGGCTTTTTTTAATTCATTTATTTCGTCGCTAGAATAAAGGTTTACACCACCTTCATTAACAAATTTTTCATATTGATACAGGCTGTGAGAAATATACCTGTTAAATTTTGATTCTTTTATTCTTCCATATAAGTTTTCAAGTCCACCGCGCATCTGGCGCTTCTTTTTTGGTCTTGTACCGGCAACACGTTTCTTTTTCGTCGTTTCTTGTTGTTGTGTGCTCATTATTCATATCCTCCTAAAAACTGTTCTATTCTACATGAAAGGTCATTAAAACAATAAGCTGATAATCACTTAGGGACACTACATCCCCAGCCTTGCCCTTCAGACACAAGCACCAAGTGAATTTCAAGCCAAATAGTTATACCTTTTCAGCTTCCTTTTCGGTGGGTCATATATAGCATTTATTGAGCATGGTCGCAACAATATGTTGTTGTGCGCTGCAACAAGAAAAGAGTAGGCTGTTGGGGCATTTTTGGAGGCAATTTCTTCATAAAATCTGTTATTTCCAAAGGGTTAAAAACATAATTATTGGCTGGAACAAAGAGTTTTTGTGTGTTAGAAAGGGCAAATTGGCATATTAGCGCACTGGCGCATTATTTAAGTAAGTCGTTCTTACCAATGTGTCAATATGCTTAATGCGCTGATGCGCCAATTAAAGAAGGAGTTAGAATATGCGTTGGGTTGATACACATGTACATCTTTTTTCCAGCCACGGCGATAATGCTGATATGCCATTGGTTTTTGCTAAAAAAGCTCTGAATACAGCGGATTTATACCTGGAAATTCTTGGAGAGCAAAAGCCCGAAGGTATTGTTGTTGTTGATTTCAGCAAGTCAAAAAATTCAGAACATGTGGTGCAAAGCCTTGACGAATTGAAGAAAAAAGGCGTCAAAGCAGCTGGTGTTATAAAAGCTGATTTAGGTGAGCCTAGAACTTTGCAATGGATGGACAGAGCTGATGTGCGCGGAATTAGGCTATATGCTAAGGAATCTGTTCCTAATTTAAGTGGTGATGAATGGGAAAAAGCTTTTGCTAAAGTTAAGAAAAATAAACAACATATTTTAATTTTCGGTAGTGGTGAAAATTTGATTGCAACAATAAAACAAGTACCGGAAGATATTGTTATTTTGGCTGATCACCTTGGTTTACCAGATGTTTTTAGTACTAATGGAGATCCTACATTTAGGGATTTGTTGGCGCTGGCTAAAAAACGCGGCAATTTGTATTTCAAAGGACCGGGATACAGAACCAGCCTTGATGTTGAAAAAGTTAAGCCAGTAGTTAAGGCTATTGTTGAGGCGGTGGGTATTGATAAATTGATACTTGGTGCAAGCGATGGGCCATTTGCTGGTCCTGTGCTTGAGCCAACGCCACAATATGATGGTAAAAAATTTGGCGAAGTTATGGATTATAATAAGGTTATAAGTTTTATTTCTGAACTTGCTTCTTCAGTGGCTAATAATGGCGCTGAGAAAGATAAGATACTTTGCGATAACGCCAGGAAACTCTATGGATTTTAAGAATAACCAACGCTTGAAACTGGCTCTTATTAGGCTTAAGGAAAATTTATATTATATGTGTGTAGGCCTTGCAGCTCTTGCGGCAATTGGTGCCGGATTTGCAGTTTTGATAGCCGGTATAATTTTTGCGCCTTTGGTGAAATGGTGGCGCGATATGAAACTCGAAAAAAATCCAGAAGCATATAGAAAAAACGCAAGCAAAGTTATTGATGCTGATTATAAAGTTATTGATGATGAGGAACATAATTAATGCTTATTCTAATATCTCCCTCTAAAACCCTTGATTTAAGCAATGATTCTAAGGATAAAAATTTGGTTGAATCTACTATTCCAAGTTTTTTGGAAGATTCAAATAAGCTTATAAAAATTTTAAAAAAATTATCTGTTAAAGATATAAGCAAACTAATGAGCCTGAGCGACAAGCTTTCTCAGCTGAATTTTCAACGTTATCAAACATTCAAAACCCCTTTTACGAATGATAATGCTAAGCAAGCTATTTTTGCTTTTAAGGGCGATGTTTATGATGGATTGGCTGCTGATAAATTATCTACTAAAGAAATAGAATATGCGCAAAGGCATTTGCGTATTTTGTCTGGTTTATATGGCTTGCTTAGACCGTTAGATTTAATACAGCCATATCGTCTTGAAATGGGAATTAAATTAAAAAATGATTCGGGCAAAGATTTATACAAGTTTTGGGATGATAAAATAACAAATAATATCAATATATTATTGTCTCAAAATGAAGTTTTGGTTAATCTTGCATCGAATGAATATTTTAAAGCCGTACAGAAAAAATCCATTACAAACAATATAATTACACCTGTGTTCAAAGAAGGCAAAAATGGTACATATAAAATAGTTATGTTGTACGCAAAGCAGGCGAGGGGAATGATGGCAAATTACATCATCAAGAATCAAATAAAGAATCCTGAAGACATAAAAAAATTTGATTATGCAGGCTATAAATTTAATAAATCTCTTTCTAACAAGGATGAGTTTGTTTTTACAAGAAACTCGTAACAGTCGATCAAATTCTGTCTTGTATTTTTTACCCATAGGTTTATCATTGAAAGATAGAATTAAACCTTTGGGGTGTTATGGCTGATTTTGGTAAATTAATTAGTGGTTATAGAATATTTAGGGCAACAACCTTTCCGCAGCGTAAGGATTTGATGACCCATATGATAAGGCAGGGTGTTAAGCCTAATGCGTTGATTATAACATGTGCTGATTTAAGAATTCCGCCTGAAGAAATATTTGCAACGTCAGTTGGTGAAATTTTTGTGGCGAGGAATATTGGCGGACTTGTGGCTCCACATAGCCATACAACTGCTAGCGGTATGATAGCAGCAGTTGAATATGCTGTTCTTAATCTTGAAGTAGAAAATATCATAGTACTTGGACATTCGCCATGCCAGGGAATTAAGCTTTTATTAGACACTGATTTTGTCGAAGGCTCTACACAAAGTGCTGAAGGTGCCAAACGTATCCAGCTTTCTACAGCTATGAAAAACTGGCTTTCTATTGCTATGGAAGCAAAAGATGCAGTGAAAAAACAGATGGCAAAAAAATCTGAAGAAGAACAAGAGTCTGCCTGCCAGATGGAAACTATACTAGTTTCTTTGCGTAATCTTATTACATATCCTTTCATTGCTGAAAGAATTAAGCAGAATAAGATAAAAATATATGGCTGGCATTTTGATGTTTTAACTGGCGAGCTTCAGGCATTTAATCCTGAGACAAGATTTTTTGAGACTATAGGTTAAACAGGAAATACTAAAAATGATAAATAACCGCAATTTTTCAGGAAGTAATCTTGTTGGTAAGCTGCCGGATAGTATCCCAGTGTTTAACGCCAAGGGACAGTTTTTGTTGCCGGGAGGTCAGATTTCGCTAAGTATTTACGAAACGGCATATGCTAATATGGTACAAGATGCGCTGGCGGCTAAAGATAGAATGATTGGCATTTGTTTATCTAAGAAAATGGATAAAGTAGGCGGTGGTGAGGATTTTTTTGAAATTGGTTGTGCTGGACGCATTACTTCTTTTGAAGAAACAATCGATGGTAAATTTTTAATAACGCTAACCGGTATGTTGCGTTTTGCCTTGATAGAAGAAGTGCCGACATTGCGTAAATATAAAAGATTCAGTGTTGACTGGAGTTCTTATGAAGATGATCTGGTGATTAATCCTAATCCGCAGATAGATAGAGAAAAACTAGTAAAATTGATTAAAAAATATTCTGAATCATTATCAATTGATATGGATTGGAGCATTTTGGATTCAACTCCCGGCTTTGGCATAGTGACATTTTTTGCTATGAATCTGCCGTTTGATGATGAAATCAGACAATTACTTCTCCAAGCGCAAACAGTTGAGGATCGGGCCGAAACTCTTGCTGCGGTAATAGAGTCAGAATTCAGCAGGGTTGCTGGTAAGAAATAAACAAATTATCTTGGATCAGTTTCGCTGGCTAAGCGCAAGAACTGTCCAGATCCTTTGGAGTCAGATGCTACTATGTAATAGTAGGCATCATTTTCAGCTGATCTTCTTTCCTTTTGGCTACGTGGGCTGATCAAGCTGCCTTGTTCACGCCAAGAAACACCTATTATTACCCCGTAGTCTTTTTCGTTAAGAGCTACAACACTTTTCTTGCTCCAAGCGTGTTTACCGATGTTATTGCAAAGTTCTTCGGTGTATTTTTTTCCTCCCTTATCATCGCAAATCGTCTCGAAATCATATTTTACAGAATTGAGGGTATAATAAGCCACAAAACCGAATACGGCGAAAACACAAAGAGCGGCAACTGCCTGAATTATTTTCTTTATCATATTAACGTCCTGTTAATAACAACCATAGATTGATAATATCACAAAAAAACACCAATGCAACAATATCTATTGTTTTCAAGAGGATACGGAAGTATGTTGAAATAAAGTAGCTTTTTTATAACTATTCGTCAAAAGATGATGTTGATATTTTGTCATTATTTTGAGAGATTTTTTCTACTTTTAACTTAGCATCTTTAAGTTTCTTTTCGCAATATTCCTTAAGAGCCGCACCGCGTGTATATTGTTCAATTGCCTCTTCAAGCTCAACTTTTCCACTTTCAAATCCTGAAACTATTGATTCCAGCTCTTCGATCGCCTCTTCAAAACTAAGGTTTTTTATGTCGGCATTTTTAGGCTTTGCGGTCATTTTTTTCCTACGGAATTAATTTAATTGTCTCATTTATACTTTTAAAACAGCCAACTGTCACATTAAAATTAATAAAATACACAGAGAAGTTATTGATTTGGTTATCTGGATGATATATTTTCCGAATAAATATAGAGGATTTTGGGGTTATCAATGAAAGTAAAAATTTATCGTCCATCTAAGAATGTAATGCAATCAGGCAAGGCTAAAACAAAAAAATGGTTATTGGAATTTGAATCTGAAAATACAAAATTTATTGATCCTATTATGGGGTGGACAGGCAATTCCGATATGAAGCAGGAATTGAAATTATGGTTTGCCAGTAGCGAAGAAGCTGTGGAATATGCCAAAAACAAAAAGCTTAACTATAGAGTGATAGAGCCAAAACAGGCGCAGCTCAAGAAGCAGATATACGCTAATAACTTCATCTAAATAAATTTGGGTTTATAAGTTTTCTGCTAATTCTTCTGGTTCTAGGGCTTTTAATGTTTCCTCGATAGTTTCTATTTTGTCGATGCGTTTAACGGCATAACCAATGCTTATCCAGCGTTTAGCGTTACTATCGTCGCCGGCTTCTAGATAGTATTTTACAACATTAACCACTTTGGGAAGTGCCTTTCTCCCATATTTCTGGATAAGTTGTTTTGCAGCTCTGTCTATAGCGTATTTTTCCATAGCTATAAAATTAGCGATTTCCTGTCTTTGTGTCAAAAAAAATTTAACAACTGAAAAAACAAAAGCTTTCCTTGATTATGGACAAATTTTTATGTAGATTCAGGCCGTTTTAATAGACCTACTGCCTAGAGAGGTCTTATATATCGGGGGATTTAATGGGTAATGTTGTTGTAATTGGTTCGCAATGGGGTGATGAAGGGAAGGGCAAAATAGTTGATTGGTTGTCCAATCGTGCTGATGTTGTTGTGCGCTTTCAAGGTGGTCATAATGCAGGACACACGCTGGTTATAGACGGCGTAACTTATAAACTTAGCTTACTTCCTTCAGGTATAGTAAGAAAAGGTAAGATTTCTGTTATAGGTAATGGTGTCGTGATTGACCCATATGCGTTAATGAATGAAATAAGTGAAGTTAGCAAAAAAGGCGTAAAAATAACCCCAGAAAATCTTATCATAGCTGAAAATGCAGCATTAATACTTAGTCTGCACAGACAAATAGACAATATTGCAGAAGAAAAACGCGGTACTAACAAGATAGGCACAACAGGCCGAGGCATTGGCCCTGCTTATGAAGACAAAGTTGGCAGAAGAGCTATTCGTGTTTGCGATTTGGCTGACGCACAGACTTTATCAACGCGTGTGGATGCAATTTTGGAACATCATAATGCATTGAGGCGTGGTCTTGGTGCAAATGAAGTACAAAAACAAGAGATAATGGATGAATTAAACGGTATAGCAGATAAAATTTTACCATTTGCTCAACCTGTTTGGAAAGTACTTGATAAGTTTAAAAGCGAAGGTAAGCGTATATTATTTGAAGGTGCGCAGGGTATTATGCTTGATGTTGATCACGGCACATACCCATTTGTTACATCTTCTTCTACAGTTGCTTCCCAAGCGCACGGTGGTTCGGGTTTTGGCCTTGGTGGCATAAATTATGTTCTCGGTATTACAAAAGCCTATACAACCCGTGTTGGAAGCGGACCATTTCCAACGGAACAAAAAAATGAAATAGGTGAAACTTTAGGGCAGAAAGGCCACGAATTTGGTACCGTAACGGGACGTAAAAGAAGTTGTGGTTGGTTTGATGCAGTTTTGGTTAGACAGGCTGTAAAAACTTCAGGTATTAGTGGTATCGCGCTTACAAAACTTGATATATTAGATGGATTTAGGTCATTAAGTATCTGTACTGGCTATAAATATAAAGGCCAAATTTTGGACTATATGCCATCATCAATAGAAATTCAGCGCAACATAGAGCCGGTTTATGAAGAAATAGAAGGCTGGAGTGAAAGCACGAAAGGTGCGCGTAGTTTTAAGGATTTGCCGGCTAATGCTATAAAATATATCAGGCGTATAGAGGAATTGATCGAAACTCCAGTGGCTATACTTTCTACCAGCCCAGAGAGAGATGATACTATATTGGTTAAAGATCCGTTCGCGGCTTAATAGATTTGCTCTAAAAGCTCGTCAACATAACCAAATATAAATTTATAAAAGAAAGATTTTGCATTTATCTTCAGATATTGGCAGAATGGGTTCAGTGTTTCCGATGTGGAAATTTCTTTCTTTTTTATAAAGGTATTATGTCTAAAGAAAATTTAGAAAGTAAATCTGGTTCCGATCCGTTATCTTTAGCTTCGGGTGGTAATGATTATTTCTTGGGCAAAAATAAATTTTTTAGAATCAGTGTTTCGACTGTAAAAGACGAAGTGGACGGAGTTTATGCCATAAACTTCCAAAGTCCTTTGCCACAATTAGATACGTCATCTGCAAAAGCATACAGCGTCACTAACAAGCAAGATAAAAATAAAAACAATCTGTATGCTATCGTATTAAATAAAAAATATCCAATAAGGCTTGAAGAAATAAATAAGCTGTCTGGCCAAAATTTAAAAAATTTTTGTAACGTTATTTCATTTCAGGTTATTCCTACATCTTTAGGTAAAGGGCGGAATTTTGTTGTTATACTTGAAAAACCAGAAGGAATTAAACTATCAGAATATCTGCAGAAAAATGGTGCTATTAGCGAAGATGCTATAATAAAAAGAGTAATTCCGGCACTTAATGAGCCTATGAAGTTTTTTATAAAAAAAGGAATAGTTCACGGAAAAATAAATCTCGACAATGTTTATATAAACGAAGTTGGAGATGTAGTTCTTGGTGAATGTATTTCGGAAATTTGTGGTTTTTCTCAGCCTGCAATTTATGAAGATATAAACAGAGCCAGCACGCTTCCGTTTGCAAAAGGACGTGGAATTACTGCAATGACGGATTATCATGCTATGGGAGTTTTGAGTGCGATTTTGCTGAGAGGAAAAAATCCTGTAGAGGGTATGCTTGAAAAAGAAGTTGTACTTAAAAAATATACTGAGAATACCTATAAAATAGTTACGGACCTTTTGGAATTATCTCCACATATGCTTGATTTTCTGCGTGGAGTTATAGTTGACAAAGCAAAAGATATATGGACTGGTGAACAGGTTGATGAATGGATAAAAGGTAGACGATATAATTTACTCCCTCCAGCTGAAAACGTTGAAGCTGGACGTCCTATAATGTTTTCTAATAATAGATACTGGAATAAGAAGCATTTATCCTATGGTCTTTATTGTGAATGGGAAGAAGCTAAAAAATTCATTCGAGAAGATACGTTAGTTCGTTGGATTGAGAGAAGTGTAAAAGATGTTGAATTATGTGAAAAAATGGAAGTCCTGTCTCATAGGACTGGAACGGAGTTAGTTCCTACATTTGATAAAAATGATGAGCTTCTTTCGCAGTATCTCTTATTATTGGATCCAGGAGGGCCAATAAAGCTAAAGGGTTTTTGTGCCATGATTGATGGCATTGGTCCTGCAATGGCCTATGGTCATGCACATGCAAAAAATGATTATTTAGAGGCTATACAAAATATAATTTTGTATAATTTGCTATCATATTGGGAAGGCAATAAAAACTCTGCAGATGGCGGTCTTAATTCAATTGGAGAATCTATATTCGTTATTCAGAAATGCATTGATTTCTTGCGTAAAAGGGATTTGGGTTTTGGTGTTGATAGATGTTTTTATGAGATGAATCCAACGCTTGCATGTCAAAGCCAGTTTACGGTTGATTATGCGATTTTTAATACTGAAGAATTGTTAAAAAATCTTGATGTAAATGAAAGTGTTGGAGGCGGTGTATTGGACGGACATATGTCGGCATTTTTATCTAATAGGCTTGATTTACAAACAAAAATAAGGGTTGCATCGCTTACAAAATTTCCTGATGTGTTGGCTAATTTTTATATACAAACATTAGCTTTATTATCTATGGCGCAGCAGAGTACAAGTGCGTCATCACTTCCTGGATTAGCGGGAAAAGTTTATTCTGCGCTTAAGAATTTTATAGAAGAGTTCCATAGTAAAGCTGTGAGAAGCGAAATGAATGAAGCAATCCAGAAGGCTTCTCATAAGGGTAGTTTGGCGCTAATTTTAAAAGTTGTGACAGACTCTAAGTATCTTGTGCGTGATAGGTTAGGGTTTAAAAAATCAGTTACGAAGTATAAAAATAATGCAATGCAGATTGCAAAATTGAGTAATAGAAAAGCTGTTAATAATATGGGCTATAGATATGGTTTGCAATTAGCTGTGATGCTATCATTTTTCCTTGCGACTATTGTAGTTATTATTTCGATGATAAAGGTATTTTGAGGTAGATAATGTCTGATAAAAAACCACCTGAAAAAAAAGTACCCGAGAATCCAGCACCACAGCAATCTGCTACTGATAAAGAATTAAAGGGTATTAGTATTGTTGGAAAGATAGTCGGCATAATGGTCGTAACATGGCTGATAAGTGTTTCTTATTATGCGTTTGCATTTTTTGCTTTAGGAATGTTGCCAGCAATTGTTGCTATTATAGTTGATCGTGGTTCTGGCAGATTTGCGTCTAAAACAGTTTCGGCCTGTAATTTCGTCGGCATTATACCTTTCCTATTTGATATTGGTATGAGCTATGAAAAGTCTATTGCCTCAAAAGATCTTATGGCTCAGCCTATCACATGGATGGTGATATACGGCTTTGCTATGATAGGTTGGATGCTTATATGGATATTACCGCAAATTACTCTTTTCTTTTTTACTTTGCGCGCGGACATGAAAACAAAAAAGTTGCTTGAAGAGCAAAAAGAACTAACGGCAGAGTGGGGAGAAGAAGTTAAAACTGGCGCTAAGAGAAGATAAATCTTCTCTTATGGTACGGTAACCCCCCATTTATTGCCTAAATATCTCTCTAAATATAATCTTTCATTATCTGTTATATGACGATTATATAGCGTTAATTCAGCAAGTTGTCCTTTCATATAGCTTCCCCAAGGTGAGCCGCCCATGCCTATACAAAAATCAGATAGTCCTGAGCCATATGCAATACCAAGAGCCTGTTGGTTAAGTGATACGGTGCCGTTTATCCATACACTTAGCATGCTAGCAGAATGCTGTGTTGTTATAATGTATGGCGTACCCATGCTCACATTTGATCCCGTAGAATAGGTAGTTTGTGAGCCATTAAACGCCCATCTGAAATTACCGCCGGTATAAATCATACTAGCGTTTGTGTCGTAAGCTCCATTATCATTTCCCCAAATCTGTCCACCGGCATAATTAGAATCGAAAAACTGTGCTACGAAAGTTGTTGTAAATTTTGGTCGTACACTTGGGCTTACATCCAGTCCTGTAACCTGCAGAGAGCTGCCATCAAAGCTTAAAGTGGATCTTCCTTGAATTTGGTTAGTAAGCAATGTTGGGCGTGTGTCACTTGATGGAACTACAGCGTCTCCAACTTGAGATTGTCTGAGTACAGCACTTCTTGCATTGGAACTTTTATCTTTCCAGCAACCAACAGAGTCGCCGTTACTAGCATTATATCCTGTGCAGGATGTTGTATTGGTATATATTGTTGAAGGATCATCAGCATCCAGCCACAAATCAAGGTCTAGATTGTCGGTTGGTAAAAGGAATATGCCCCATTTGTCTGCAAGATAACGTTCAACCAAAACACGGTCAGCATTGCGGAAAGTTCTATTATATACAAGAATTTCAGCAATATCACCATTTAGAAATTCAGTAGCTCCAGCAGCGCGTCCAACTGATAAAGCACCAGCACTTTCAGAACCACTTCTGTTTATTGCTGTGCTTGTTCCAACTGCTTGTCCGTTTATATAAAGTACTCTTCCTGTTGATGTATCATAAGGAGTATCTACAATATACCAATTATTTGTGACGATGGAATTATTTGCTGAATTTACGTCATTACCCCACCAGTATTGGTATATAAAGTTACCAGAGTCAAAACGAAAAGCAACGCTTTGTGAAGTTACCCCTGTGTTTGCAAGACTTAACCATCCACCGTTGTTGGCTGTAGAAGCAGCCGAAACAAGAGAGAATAGAGTATAAGGAGTGTTGCCTGTTGGTAATACCCCTGTTGGTAGGCTTAGCATGTCGTTTGTTCCATCGAACCTTACAATAGGTTTTCCGTTTAGAATATTTGGTGTGTAGAGAGGTCTTGCAGAATCAGTTGATTGAGTAGCATTTTTAGCATTTGCGCTCTTATCTTTCCACGTATCAATTTTTGATCCGCTTGCAAGAGTTATAGACGTACAGTCATTTGAATCTAGCCATAGAGTTAGCCCGCTATCTGTTGGGCCATTTGTGTATGTTGGGGCGGATTGTATAGGTACGCAGCCACTAAAGCCCTTATTTGCTTCTAAATAGCAACCACTCTTCCTTTGTAGGTTTGTTATTAGGTCAGTTCCGGAAGGGCATGTACATGATCCTTCAGGCCTGTCCTTGCTTTTTGTAAACACCATGCCGTTTGAGCAAAGGCTGTTAGGAGCAGTGGTTAATGTCACTCCCCATTTGTCTGATAGATAACTTTCAATGCCACCTTTTTCTTTGCTGTTAAGCGCTCTGTTAAAAATCATCACTTCTCCGATTTTTCCCACTAGGTAGTTTGTTGTACCTGGTATATCGCTGCCCATATTTAGAGGAGCAGTAGGTATGTTTAAAGTGGCGCCAGCGTTAGCAGTTGCAACGGAAACACCATTACGCCATTGCGTTACTACACCTGAGCCATAAGTTTCTATTAATATATAATCACTAGAAGAGCTCCAGCCAGAAGAATTAGCTGCTGTCCATGCTCCTGTTGCGTATGCATATGCACTCAAGGCAGAAAGTGTACCCTGTAAGCTAAATCCTCCTACGTTTCCTACAGTACGCCAGTTTATTAGTGTGCTGTTAGATGCAAAAGCATCTCTGAAAGCTGTTACAACAGTTATACCATTGCTGTTGGTGTTGTTATAACTAAAATTTCCTGAAGTTTGCATGTAGTCGTTAGAGCCGTCAAAAGAAACCACTGGCCTGTTGTTGAAAGCTCCTGTTACATAGGTGGGTTGATTATTTGCAGTCGCGTGAATTATACACATAATAATATTGGCTGTTTTGTATTTCCAGCATAAAATGCTGTTACCGTTTGATGGATTGCCTCCTGCAGTACAGTTGCTGTTGGTGAATAGTGTATTGGGATCTGCAGAGTCTAACCACAATTGTATACCCGCCATTGTAGAAGGGTCAAAATTATTTGTTGGTTTGTTTGAACACATAAGCTGAATTTTTTGAGCTGCCTTAAATATAACATCAGCGCGTGCTGTTGAACCGCCTGATCCAGTGTTAGCAGCAAAAGTATCAAGATAAGATCTTCCTGCTGCAACAACAGTATTTGCATTATCGCAGGTTAATTGTTGTATATCGATAGGTGGGGTGACTGTTTTCGGTGCAATAAGATTACTCTTAACACCATAAACAACTATGTCGTCAAAATTATTATTCTTCATTGCTTGGATATAAATTTTTTGACTGTGATTAGTGTTTTTTCCCTCTATACCTGTGGCTTGTGCAGGAGGATTATTTGAACCTGTTGCTGCATTTTTTATCCATGCAACATTCTTACCGTTACTACCATAGCTAATTATCACATATGCCGCTCCATTGTTAAAAGGGGGAGGGTTGTTTATGTTTGTTTTATGAATTCCTTTTATATCAACTATAGCAATGTCGCCTCTAAAAGTAGGATCATCAAAATCTGTGTTTGCACCGGAAGAATCAGCAGTTCTATAGGTAAATTTTCTACCCCAGCCGTCGTAAGCATAGCTGTTATCAAGTTTTAGAGTTTTAACAGGTACAGCGCCAGTTCCATTCAATAGTCCATTATTGCTGCAGGTTTTTGAAGTTGTGTCATATATAGTAGCGACAGTTACAGCTGCAGGAGTTCCGATGGTCATACCTTCTGATTTACCAAAATTAGCAACGCTCTCTGTCAAATCTGGTAAAGCGGGGCATGGTAGATATTTGTTTACTGTAACAAATCCTTTAATAGCATCTTCTATTACTTTCATTTTTTGGACTGTTTCTTTTTCACTATCGACAGCGCTTTTCTTTTGCATTAGAGACAGGCCACCAACTGCAAGCATCGCGATTATGCTTGTGGAGATAGAAAGTTCGGTCAGGCTATAACCTCTACTTTCTTTGAATTTTTTAGCTATATTTTTCAATAACTTTATCACTGTTATTCTCCTAAAGCCTAATATACGTTCCATTTCTTATTCAGATATGTTTCTATACTTGTTCTTTCTGCTGTACCCAAAGCTCTATTGTAAACAAGGATTTCAGCTATATCGCCATTCATATATTCTGTAGAAGTTTTTGCCGCTCGTCCAATTGTTATTGAATCTGCAGTTTCTACGCCACTTCTATTTACAGCAGAAGCTGTGGCACTGCTTACTCCATTTATATAAAGGGTTCTACCGGCGATTAAGCCATTTGGTGTATCAGCAGTAAGGCTATATGGTACGTCTATGATATACCATGTGCCGGCAACGGTAGTGCCTGCAGATGAGGATGCATCGTTGGTCCACCATAAATCAGATACGGTATTTGTTGAATTGAATCTGAAGGCGACACTTTGTGAAGCGACTCCAGTTCCGGAAAGACTTATCCAGCCTGGGCTAGCAGCTGTTGATGCGGCTTTAACTACTGAAAAAATTGTATATGGATTATTACCATCTGTTAATATACCACGTGGCATCATTAGCACGTCATTTGATCCATCAAATCTAATAACTGGTTTGCTATTTAAAATATTAGTTTTTATGAGTGGTCGATTTGCAGAAGTTAATTGCACCGCATGCTTTGCTAAGCCACTTTTATCTTTCCAGCAACCGACAGCGGAAGCATCAGCTGGAGCAGCGCCTGTCGCACAATCAGTGCCGGTATAAATAGTTGAGGTATCGTTAGCATCAAGCCATAAACGTAAGCCACTTCGGATGTTCATAATAACTGACCAATCCATTGTGCAGTTACCGTCCCATGCACCACCGAGACATGTGCATGTGTCGGTTGGTATATAATAAGTACTTGTGCCTGTAGTGTTGCCTGGGCATTGTGGTCCGCTCCAGGTTGAACCTCTAATAGTAGCTGCGGTTGTGCCGTAATATGAAACGCACATAGATTGTATAGTTTTTAGCAACCCTAAAGCCGCTTGTTGTCCTGTGTTAAAATCCGTATCATGTGCAACAAGGGCAACATTGGAATCCAAAGCGGTAATACCGTTAGCACCTGTCAGTGTAAATGTTTTTAAAGATTGGGAATTAGTTTCGCATTCAGCAACCGAAATTTGTGGAGTGGTTTTACGGTTTGATAAACGTTCAACTTGAAGCTTTTCTTTGAAATAAACTATATCATCAAATGTAGATGATAATGTGTCTTTTACATAAGTATTATCGCCATTGCTGTTTTCGGCTTCATTTGCGTTGGCTGAGTTTGCTGTTTTATAGCCAGAGGGAAGATAAGCGCCCGCGCTTTTCGCTCCATAGCTTACTATAACATATGCAGCTTTTGTACTTAATGTTGTTCCAGCAGCATTCTTTACAGTGATATTGCCAATACCACGATTATAGTCATTTTGTGAACAGCCAAACATCTGGCTTGTTTGCGTTGAAACTACACCGGTTCCAGGATCTGTACCGCAAATTGTGTTACTCACTTGATAAGTAAATTTTCTTTCCCAGGCATCGTTTATCATGTCTTTTCCGAGACCGAGGGAATAAATTGGCACGGATCCTATATTATCTGGACAATCAATACCAAGAGTTGTTATGCCGCGAACTGCTGTTTGTACAGTATCCAAATCTTCCATGCCGAAATCGTTAGGATAATCATCAGTGGCATTATCTGTTCTATAGTTGTTTACGCCTGCATCTGTGTTTCTTGTATTATCATCGCGCATAAACGGATCGGCAGGGCAGGGAAGGCGGCCATGCTCTATACGAAAAGCTTCTATTGCTTTTGATATTGTTTCTATACGCTGTTGAGTGATTAAGGCTTTTTTTGCATCAACTATGTTAGCTGGTTGTGTCCAAGCTAAAAATCCGACAGTAGCAGCTGCGGCTGTACTCATTATAACAGACAGCTCTATAAGGCTGAAGCCGCGACGAGCTTTATTATTCTTTGTAAATTTAAACAATTTTACTAACAACTTTCTCATTTATTCCCTACAAATTGAATATTTTGAGAGTTTAGTATCGTTATGACATTATAGCCTAAAAAAGGTGACTAAGCACGAAAAATCATGATATTTTTTCTTTTATATCAATGAGTTGTGCCAATATGGGACGGTTGGTTAATCTGGCATTGGGGCGGCGGCTTCATCTTCAGCTTCAGAGGACATGCCTTTATCCTCGGTAAGTGCATAAGCGCATAGTTCTTCAAATGAAACGTTATTCTTTTTAGATAATTCATATAGTTTTGTAATACTGTCCATTACATCGCCTGGAATAGTGCCACCACGGTTTTTCGATAACCATTCGGCTTGAAAATGCAGGGGATGGTGTGTCGGTTCTGGATCTCCGACATATATGGTGAATGGTGAAGAAACACCACCAAAATCACATGGAACGCTAAATTTCCTGACCATATCTATAAACTATTATCACATTGGTTTTTATTATTTATATTATCGTAAGGGCTAAGTGTAAATAGGGAAGTGGTAGACCTTATTATTCAGTCGAAAAACCATATTTTCTAAATATTGCCTTTGATTCTGTTGATGAAATAAATTTTAAAAACCCTCTAGCTAATGTCATATTTTCACCCGCCACGACTGCAGCTTGATATATTATAGGATCATGCAAATCATCGTTTATTGTAGCAATGACGGCTACTTCTGGATTGTTATAGGCGTCGCTATAGTAAGTTATTCCAGCGGTTTCGCCGTGAGATATAAGATATAAATTATTTTGTGAATTAGAGGATTTTATTGTTTTGCGATCGAAGCTTTGCCACAAATTAGTACCGTTTTTATTATCAAGATTAGTGATCGTTTCTTTCGTATATAGGCCGAGCGCGGTTTCATTAGGATCACCAATAACCATTATCGAACGGCTATTAACGTAAGATAATTTGCTTGCCAGGCTATTTCCAGATACAGGGCCATATTTAAAAAAACTATTTTTTGATGCGACCAAGGTTAATTGATTTTTCACAAGATTGGTAAGAGAATAAACATCTATCAATCCTTTTTGCTTTAGATCAAGCATCCAGCTAGGATGTGCAGATATAAAAACATCGCCTGGTTCGCCATCAGAAATTCTGCTAGCTTGCTCAGGTGTTGCGCCATAAGTGGCAGTTACAGTGATATTGTTGCTACGAGAATAAATAGTAATCAACTCTGTTATTGGTTGGGTAAGACTTGAGGGTGCTAGAACAGTTATACTTGGTAAGCCGCGTATATCAGCATAAGAATTCTTTACCAGAAGAACGGTAAAAAAAATCAGGGCAAAAATAAATAAGGCAAAACGACTTCTTGTCATTTTCTATATAAATCCTCTGGATGAACAATCACTTCTTGATTAATTTCAATTTTTCCGTCTTTAATAGTTTTGCAGAAACAGCTGCGTCTTCCAGTGTGACAAGCCACGCCAATTTGCTCTATTTTTGCAAGCAAAGTATCGCCGTCGCAATCTATAATAAGATCTTTCAATATTTGTTTTTGGCCTGAAATTTCGCCTTTATACCATAATTTATTTCTTGAGCGGGAGAAATAGCACATTTCTTTTTTTTCAAGAGTTTGTTCTAAAGCTTCGCGGTTCATCCATGCCATCATAAGCACTTCGCCTGTATCATAACATTGCGAGATAACTGGAACCAACCCGTTCTCGTTAAATTTTATATCGTTCATTATCAGTTCAAGTTTGTTCATTTTCCAAAACACGCTATAAGGTTATCG
>CAZOKN010000003.1:0-2500 GCA_964580525.1 uncultured Rickettsiaceae bacterium | reverse complement strand
TTTTGCAGTAAATTAATGTAAGCTTTTTCGTCGGCTTTTTGGTCGATGCCTATATTATCTAGCAATCCTACATTAATTTTTAGATTTTTTCCAACAGCTTCTAAACTATTTGAATTTAATTCTTTTTCGCCAAATAAACATTTTATATTATTATTTTTTGCAGAATTTTCAATGTTGCTTAGTCTTTTTGCACCAAAACCATCAGCAGAGGCATAAAGGAAAGAGCCTGCTCCTGCTAAGTTATAGTAATTCTCAAAATATTGATAACCATCATGCATAACGATAAATTTATCTTTATGATAAGGCTCTAATTGTGATGCAATTTTTTTTGAAGTTGATTTTATTTCTCGTTTTAACTGTTCTGCATTCACGTTAAATATTTTGGCATTAGCAGGATCTTTTGCAGATAAGGTTGCTACTATAGAGTCTACCATGCTAATCGCATTTTCTGGATTCAGCCAAATATGCGGGTCAACTTTACCATGATCATGCTCTGCATGTTCTTCGGATTCTTCTTTAAAAACATTACGATTATTTAGTAGAAAAAGATTTTTTGATTTTATCAATTCCTCAACTTTAGTTTTTTTATCTAAACTCGATAAAGGTTTCTCTAAAAACGATTCAAGATTATAACTCACTAAGAAAACTATGTCAGCATTGGATAATTTTCTCATGTCGCTGGGTTTTAAAGAATAGCCATGAGGAGATTCATTTCCTGCTAAAAGCAATGATGTTTTGTTTGGAGTGTTTTTGCAAATTGACATAACAAGTGCATTTATGGGTTTTATGGAGCTTACTATCTCAATTGCTTCAGCTTTTTGTGCTGTAAAAGCAAATAATGTAATAAAAATCGTAAAATAAATTGCAGTAATAAAGTTTCGCATTATATTTCCTGTGATGTTATTATATAATCACAATAGCGCAAAACTATAAAAGTACAAAGGTACAAAGTCAGGAATTCAGAAAATATGGCCGATAATTTAATCCAGAGCAGCAATATATCTGTGTCTTTTAATAACAGGAAGGTTATTGCAAATGTTTCCCTGAATGTTGCAGCAAAAGAAATAGTAACGATAATAGGCCCAAATGGTAGTGGTAAAACTACTCTCTTGAGAGCAATATGTGGTCTTCAGAAAATAGATAGTGGTGATATAAATTTAAAGCCTGGCATAGTAATTGGCTATATGCCACAGAAATTGGTTATTGATAAGGTTCTGCCTTTAACAGTCAGGCGGTTTTTACGTCTTACTGGTAAGGAACGAAAGTTACGTGATATAAATAGTGTTGAAAAAATTGCTGAAGAGCAGGGTATAAAACATATATTAACGCAACAAATACATGATATTTCAGGTGGTGAAATGCAGAGGGTTATGCTGACTAGGGCATTGCTTATGAATCCTGACATTCTCGTTATGGACGAACCAACACAAGGTCTTGATATAAATGGTCAGGCAGATTTCTATAAAATGGTTGCGGATATACGCAATAAAAAAGGTTGTGCGGTTTTAATGGTTTCTCACGATTTAAATATGGTTATGGCGTCAACTGATAGGGTCATCTGTATGAACCAACATGTTTGTTGTGAAGGAAAACCTTCTGATGTTGGGGCTCACCCGGAATATCTAGCTTTATTCGGTAGGGAAGCTGCAGAAAATGTGGCTATATATACTCACCATCATGATCATACCCACGAAATTGACGGCCATGTTTGCGGAGAAAAAGATGTTTGATGATTTTATGATAAGAGCGTTGCTGGGGGGAATTGGCGTTGCAATTGCAGCTGGGCCTCTGGGTAGTTTTGTGGTGTGGAAGCGTATGGCATTTTTTGGTGATGCACTTTCGCATTCAGCGTTGTTGGGTGTGGCTATGGGTTTTGTTATAGGGCTTAACCCATCTGTTGGTATTATAGTTTTATCGGTTTTATTTTCATTGCTTATAGTTGCTTTGCAAGAACAACGCTCATACTCAAGCGATACTTTGTTGGGAATTATGGCACATAGCACACTTGCTATCGGCCTCGTAGTTATTTCATTTTTTAAAGATTTGCGCGTTGATTTGGTAAGTTTTTTATTCGGGGATATATTAGCCGCAACAAATAATGATTTATATATTATTTATGGTGGTCTTGTGGTGTCTTTGGGAGTGCTTTATTTTCTCTGGAAGCCTTTGCTGCTAAGTACTTTAAGCCAGGATTTAGCCAAGGTTGAGGGAGTTAATATATATCTTGTTAGAACTGTGTTCATGCTTTTATTATCGTTGTTTGTGGCGCTATCGATAAAAGTTGTTGGAGTTTTGCTTATAACTTCCATGCTGGTAATTCCGGCGGCAACAGCGAGAGCTTTTTCCAAAACTCCTGAGAAAATGGAAGTTATAGAAAGCTTGGTTGGAGTTGTATCTGTGATTTGACTCCACTTATTTTGATTCTCTTTATCAAAAGCAGTTAAAGGCTCATAAACTCTTAAGGATGCAACATATGGAGTTGGTCGCATTTGTTATTTGT
>CAZOKN010000002.1:82747-93395 GCA_964580525.1 uncultured Rickettsiaceae bacterium | reverse complement strand
ATCTATATCTAACATACCATCAACGCCCTATAAAACACCCCTTTACTTGTAATAAGGTATCAAAGGAGCCGTTTGGGAGTGATAGGCTTTTAGCCTTGCCGCTACTGTTTCAGCGTTATCATCGCTTCTCTGCTTAAACTCAATTCCACCACATTTATCACAAACGCCTTCTTTTACAGGCAATTTAAACTTTTTATTGTATCCTTCTCCACATTTTCCGCATGTAAATCTACCAGAAATCCTCTCAACCAGGACTTTATCATCAACTTGCATCTCTATAACGGCATCAAGAGATTTACCTATTTTACTCAACATTTCATCCAAAGCCTGAGCTTGAGCAGTAGTTCTAGGAAAACAATCAAGAATAAAGCCATTTTCACAGTCTTCTCTTGAAATTCTCTCTTTTATCATAGAAACCATAACTTCATCCGGCACCAATCCCCCAGATTCCATTATAGATTTAGCCTTCTTTCCTATTTCACTACCAGATGCAACTGCCGCTCTTAACATGTCTCCCGTAGATAATTGTACCGCTCCAAACTGAGCCTCTATTCTTGAAGCCTGAGTACCCTTACCAGCTCCCGGAGGGCCTAATAATATGATTTTCATCTCCTACGGCCCTTTCCCTGGGATTTTTTTATCAATCCCTCGTATTGATGGGCAAAAAGATGAGTTTGAACCTGCGCCATAGTATCCATAAGAACATTTACAACGATAAGCAAGCTTGTTCCACCAAGATAGAAAGGAACAGAATAATTAGAAATTAGTATTTCAGGAAGAACGCAAATAGCAGAAAGATATATTGCGCCTATAACAGTAAGTCTAGTTAGAACATAGTCAAAATATTCAGAAGTGTTTTTACCAGGCCTTCTACCAGGTACAAAGCCACCATTCTTCTTAAGATTTTCTGCTGTTTCATCAGGATTAAACACTATTGAAGTATAAAAAAAGCAGAAAAACACTATTATCGCAACATAAAGAGCAATATACAAAGGCTTACCATGAGCTATATATCTAACTATAGTTTCAAGAATAGGCGAAGATCCACTAGCCGAATTAAAGCCAACAACAGTTGCAGGAAACAATAATATCGAACTGGCAAATATAGGCGGAATAACACCTGCAGTATTAAGCTTCAAAGGAATATGAGAACTCTCCCCACCAAATATTTTATTGCCCTTCTGCCTCTTAGGATACTGAACAATAATTCTTCTGTGCGCTCTCTCCATAAAAACAATCACAGCAATTACAGAAATAGCCAAAATCAATAATAATATTATGAACCAAGTAGATAAAACTCCAGTACGTCCTAAATCAAACGTACCAGCCAAAGCCTTAGGTAAACCTGCCGCAATACCAGAAAATATTATTAGAGAAGTTCCATTACCGATTCCTCTTGCAGTTATCTGCTCGCCCAACCACATCAAGAATAATGTTCCACCTACTAGATTTACTATTGTAGTAACACGGAAAAACATACCAGGATCCAAGACTACAGAACCACTTGAACCTTGCATACTTTCAAGACCAACAGCAATACCCATACCCTGGAAAGCGGCTAACAGAACAGTTGCATAACGCGTATACTGGGTAATTTTCCGTCTACCTGTTTCACCTTCTTTTTTTAGCGCTTCAAGGTTTTTGGAAACAACCGTCATTAGCTGTATTATGATGGAAGCAGTAATGTAAGGCATGATATTTAGAGCGAATATAGTCATACGCCCTAAAGCACCACCTGATAACATATTAAACATTCCCAGAACGCCGCCAGCATTATGCTTCATAAGCTCAGACAACGCATGCGGATCTATGTTTGGAAGAGGAATATAAGCACCTATGCGGTAAACAACTAGCGCGCCCAATGTGAACCAAATTCGCTTCTTAAGTTCCTTAGCTTGTGAAAACACGCCAAGATTAACATTAGCTGCAAGCTTTTCCGCAGTAGATGACATAGAATATTTACCTAATAATTAAGAAGGTTTAAGCTACTTCTTTAATGTCAGAAGCTAGAATAGTGATTTCACCACCAGCCTTTTTTACAGACTCTATAGCGCCGGCAGAAGCTGCATCAGCCTCTATTTTCAAGGCAGACTTTATAGCGCCCTTAGCCAAAACTTTCAAAAGCACAGAAGCATTCTTCAAAAGACCAGCTTCAACCAAAGCTTCTTTGGTTACAGTCTTCTTGGAATCTATTCTTTTAGAATCAACATATCTCTGTAATTCGCCTGTGTTTATAGTTTCATAAGAAGTACGGAATATATTAGTAAAGCCTTTTTTAGGTATACGTCTGTATATAGGAGTTTGACCACCTTCAAAACCATTTATCGATACACCTGATCTTGAAGTCTGACCTTTCACGCCACGACCACAAGTTTTGCCTTTTCCACAACCAATACCTCTGCCAACTCTTTTACGGTTTTGCCTAGGATTTTTGTCGTTTTTTAATTCGTTCAATTTCATCTTCTATACCTTTCCTAAAGATAGAATTATGCTACATCTTCTACTGTAACCAAATGGTGCACAGCTCTTATCATACCCAAAACAGATGGCGTAGCTTCCAAAACTTTGCTACGATGCCTTTTGTTCAAACCTAAACCTATAAGAGTAGCTCTTTGATCCTTAGTACGACCTATCGGGCTACCAACCTGAGTAACTTTTACCTTTTTACCACTATTCTTCTTTGTCATTGCCTTTACCCTTTGTACTACCTTCTCTTCTACCAACTATATCGCCAACTTTTTTGCTTCTTTTTTCAGCCACAGTTCTAGGAGAACCAAGCTTAGTGAAAGCATCAAACGCCGCCTTAACCATGTTATGGGCATTAGAACTGCCAATCGACTTCGCAACAACGTCCTGAACACCTAAACACTCAAATACCGCACGCAGAGGACCACCAGCAATAATACCAGTACCTGGAGCTGCAGAGCGCAAAACAACTTTACCAGCACCAAAACGTCCAAATACATCATGATGGAAAGTACGGGACTCTCTCAAAGAAACACGAACCAGATGCTTCTTCGCATCTTCAGTCGCCTTTCTCTTAGCATCAGCAACTTCCACACCGCTACCAGAGCCGTAACCAACACGACCCTTTTTATCACCTACAACAACCAGCGCAGAAAATCCGAATCTTCTACCACCCTTAACAACTTTAGCAACTCGTCTGATTGAAACTAGTCTTTCTATAAACTCTGACTCAACCTGCTCACTTGCCTGATTTTTTTGTTTTGACTTCGCCATATTTGCTTAACTCGCTTTCTATAATTAAAAAGATAAACCGGCTTGACGAGCAGCGTCCGCCAAAGCTTTCATGCAACCATGATACAAGTGTCCACCACGGTCAAAAACAACATCCCCAACCTTAGCTTCTTTACCACGTTTTGCAATTAATTTTCCAACTTCTTCAGCTGCCAATTTGTTAGACTTTGACTTAAGCTTAGAAGAAATTTCCTTTTCTGTAGTAGATGCTGAAGCAACCGTAACGCCCTTAGAATCATCTACCAATTGGGCATAAATGTGCTGGTTAGAACGAAAAACAGTAAGCCTGATTCTGCCCTTAGCACTTTTCCTGAGAGCAAAACGCACTCTTTGCTTTCTACGCTCAAATAATTTTTTTACTTTAACCGACATTTTATAAACCCCTAACTATTACTTCTTCTTACCTTCTTTACGACGAATCTTAGTACCCTCTTTATAGACACCCTTACCTTTATAAGGCTCAACAGGTCTGAACTCCATAAGCTCACCAGCAATCTGACCAACTTTTTGCTTATCAGCGCCAGAAATTATAATAAGAGTAGGCTTTTCGCACTTTATAGATATTCCTTGCGGAATAGCATACTTAATTTCATGGCTATAGCCAAGAGATAAAGTCAAAACTTTAGTATCAACCGCAGCCTTAAAACCAACGCCAAATATTTCAACTCTAGTTTCAAAACCAGAAGAAACACCCTTAACTATATTGTTAATTTTGTTTCTAACAGTTCCCCACATAGCACGAGAAGTTTTAGAATCGTTAGCAGCACTAACAACTATCTGTCCACCAGCAGTACCAGCTTCAAAAACAACTTTAACATCACGGGTAATAGGCAATTTCAACTCACCCAACTTACCTTTTATTGATATCTCTTCCTTATTAATCTGTACCTGAACATCTTTAGGAACTAATACAGGCATTTTTCCTACGCGCGACATTCTAATCTCCTAAAATACATAACACAATACTTCGCCGCCAACATTTGCCTGTCTTGCATCATGATCAGACAAAACACCTTTTGACGTCGAAAGAACAACTATACCAAGTCCGTTATAAACTTTCTTAATTTTAAGAACATCTGAATAAACTCTGCGACCAGGCTTAGACACTGTCTTTATCTCGTTAATAACTGGCTGACCGTCAGTATATTTAAGCTCAATTTTCAATTCAGCTTTATTGTTACCAACATCAACTTTTTTATAATCACAAATATATCCCTCTTTCTTCAATACAGAAAGAACAGCCTCTATGAACTTAGAAAACGGAGAAGTAACCGTAAACAATCTGGCCTGTTGGCCATTACGAATACGAGTTAGAACGTCTGCTAAAGGATCTGTCATTGACATAATATTCTCCTACCAACTAGATTTAGTTAAGCCAGGTATCTGGCCTACCGCAGCAAGATCCCTCAAAGAAACACGGGACATCTTAAACTTACGATAAACACCTCTAGGCCTGCCAGTAACCTGACATCTGTTACGATATCTACTTTTTGAACTATTGCGCGGCAATTTATTAAGCTGTAATTGAGCATCAAATCTCTCTTCCATCGAAATATCTTTGCTCATTATAAGAGCTTTAAGCGCTTTATATTTTGCAGAATACTTCAGAGACAACTTCTTTCTTTTCTTATCTCTCTCAATCATGCTTTTTTTAGCCATACCAACACAAGTCCTTAATTATTTTACAAACGGTAAATTAAATGCTTTCAACAACTCGAGAGCCTCATTATCATTCTCAGCAGTCGTCACGATGCTTATATCCATTCCCCTAACTTTGTCAATTTTATCGTAATCAATTTCAGGGAATACTATCTGCTCTTTCAAACCCATAGAATAGTTACCTCTTCCGTCGAAACCTTTAGAAGACAAACCTCTAAAGTCTCTAACACGTGGCAACGCCATATTAACTAAACGCTCTAAAAACTCGTACATACGAGCACCGCGCAAAGTAACCTTACAGCCAACTGGCTGATTCTCTCTCAACTTAAAGCCTGATATAGACTTTGTTGATTTAGTTACCAAAGGCTTTTGACCTGATATACGAGTCATGTCTGCCACAGCAAAATTTATAACTTTGCCATCAGTTGCAGCCTCACCTACTCCCATATTAAGCACTATCTTAACCAATCTAGGTATTTGCATAGAGTTCGAATAATTGAACTTCTTTTGCAAGTCTTTAGATATAACGTCGTCGTATTTCTTTTTTAAATTAGCTTTCATAACTAAAAATCCTAATTATCTATAACTTCGCCAGACTTCTTAGCTACTCTAACTTTTTTACCATCCTTTAAAACTTTAAAGCCAACTCTTGTAGGCTTACCTGTTTTAGGATCTTTATGAGCAACGTTTGAAGAATGTATAAAACCTTCAACCTGAATAATACCACCAGCACCGCCACGTCCAGGCTTAGTATGTTTTTTATAAACATTAACACCAGCAACCCTTACACGCGACTCTTGAGGTAAAACCTCAATTACAACGCCTTCTTTTCCTTTATCTTTTCCAGAAAGAACAACTACTTTATCGCCCTTTTTAATTTTCAACTTTACAGCTGCCATCTTACAAAACCTCCGGAGCTAATGATATTATTTTCATAAAACCAGCATTCCTCAACTCCCTAGGAACTGGGCCAAATATACGAGTACCTATAGGCTCCAACTGAGGATTTATAAGAACACACGCATTGGTGTCAAAGCGTATTGCACTACCATCTTCCCTGCTCATTTCTTTACAAGTACGAACGATAACAGCTTTATGCACTGCACCTTTTTTAACTTTACCACGCGGGATAGCTTTTTTTACAGAAACTACTATAACGTCACCCACAGAAGCAGTCTTACGATGAGAACCGCCCAAAACCTTTATACATTGTACAAGCTGAGCACCCGAATTGTCGGCCACAACAAGCTGTGTTTGCATCTGTATCATAGTCTAACCCTTCACAATCAATATATTAACAACTACTAAGCAGCGCTAGCAGCTTCAAGAACTTCCCACCTCTTACTCTTAGAGTAAGGCTTGCTCTCAATAATTTTAACAACATCGCCTATTTTATAGGCATTTTTCTCATCATGAGCCGCATACTTCTTGCTAACTCTAACAATTTTACCATAAACTGGATGCGTAACACGACGCTCAACCTTAACAGTCACTGTCTTATCGCATTTATCGCTTACAACCACACCCTGAAGAATTCTTTTAGGCATTTGCACTCTCCTTATTAGTCATCTGAGCAAGCAAAGTTTTAATTTTAGCTATATCACGTCTAACTATTCTAACGCGGCTAGTATTTTCTAACTCACCAGTTGTTTTTTGAAACCTTAAATTAAAGGATTCTTTTTTCAAATTAACCAACAATTCTTTTAGTTGATCCAATGTTTTGCTGCGCAATTCAGATGCTTTCATGTTATGCAGCCTCCCCAATTCTCTTTATAAATTTAGTTTTTATAGGCAATTTAGCCTGAGCCATTTCAAGAGCATGACGAGCTATATCCTCTGGCACACCATCCAATTCAAACATAATACGGCCAGGCTTAACCCTGCAAACCCAAAACTCCGGATTACCCTTACCACTACCCATACGAACCTCTGCAGGTTTAGTAGAAACAGGCACATCAGGAAAAATCCTTATCCACAATCTACCAGCCCTTTTTAAGTCACGCTGTATTGTTTTTCTAGCCGCTTCGATTTGCCTAGCGGTAATCCTTTCAGGCTCTAAAGCCTTAAGGCCGAAAGAACCGAACAAAAGAGTAGTTCCACCTTTAGCGTTACCGTGTATTCTACCCTTATGAGCCTTACGGAACTTAGTTTTTTTAGGCGCTAACATTTAAAACCCCGTACTATTTTTCTTCGTTATTAACATAATCGTTAGCTGCCTTCAAACTTCTTTCAGCAGCTTGTTCTTTAGTGTAAATATCACCTTTATAGATCCATACCTTCACACCGATAACACCATAAGTGGTATTAGCTTCAGCAGTTCCATAATCTATATCAGCTCTCAAAGTATGCAAAGGAACGCGTCCTTCTCTGTACCATTCCATACGAGCAATTTCAGCACCGCCCAAACGTCCAGAAACGTTAATCCTGATACCTTTAGCTCCCAAACGCATAGCAGATTGTATAGCTCTCTTCATTGCACGTCTGAATGAAACACGTTTTTCCAACTGCTGAGCAACAGCTTCAGCAACTATTTTAGAATCCATTTCTGGCTTTCTAACTTCTAATATATTCAAGCTAACATCAGCTTTAGCAAATTTTGCTATCTCATTTTTTAGTTTCTCAATATCAGCACCTTTTTTACCTATAAGTATTCCAGGTCTTGAAGTGTGAATAAGAACTCTAACTTTCTTAGCAGATCTCTCAACAACAACCTTGCTTATTCCTGAGAAACGCAAAGCTTTGTTAACATAATTTCTTATCTTAAGGTCTTGATGTAAATGATCGGCATAATCACTACCATCTGCATACCAGCATGAATCCCAAGTGCGGTTTATACCTATTCTCAATCCTATCGGTCTAGTCTTCTGGCCCACTGAATTACTCCCCACTCTCGCGTAAAATTATTTCCAAATTGCTAAAACGTTTTAAAATTCTAGCACCTCTACCTCTTGCTCTAGCCGCAAATCTTTTCATAACTATAGATTTACCAACGTTAACTCTTTCAACATAAAGCTTGTCTATATCAAGATTATGATTGTTTTCAGCATTAGCTATAGCAGATTGCAATACCTTCAAAACTTCTCTAGAAATACGCTTTCTCGAAAACTGAAGCTGAATCAGAGCTTCACCAGCCTTCAAACCACGTATCAAACCAGCTGTCAGTCCTAGCTTCTGAGGACTTATTCTTAAGTTCCTGATGCTAGCGCCAGCTTCTCTATCACTTAATTTTCTTACTGTTGCACTTTTAGCCATTATCTATTCCTTACTTCTTATTAGCGGCAGCAGCGGCAGGAGCAGCAGGAGCAGCACCAGCAGTAGCTTTTTTGTCCGAACCATGACCATGAAAAATACGAGTTGGAGAAAATTCACCGAATTTACGACCAACCATTTCCTCAGTTATAGTAACGGGGATAAACTTCTTACCATTATATACACCAAAATTCAATCCCACAAAATTGGGAAGAATTGTAGATCTTCTGGACCATATATTAATCACTTTATTGCCTCCAGACTTCGCAGTCGCAGCAACTTTCTTTAACACATAATTATCAACAAATGGGCCTTTCCAAACTGACCTAGGCATTAACGCTTCTCCTTAATTATTTCTGGTACCGACGACGTACTATAAATTTACTTGTTCTCTTATTTTTACGAGTTCTTTTACCCTTAGTTTTCAAGCCCCAAGGAGTAACAGGATGTCTACCACCAGAAGTTTTACCTTCACCACCACCATGCGGGTGATCTACAGGGTTCATCGCAACACCACGTACTGTAGGTTTGATACCCTTCCAACGATTACGACCAGCTTTACCAAGGCTTTCATTTTGGTGGTCAGGATTAGAAACAGCACCAATCGTAGCTATACAATCAGCTTTAACCAATCTAACTTCACCAGAACGCAATCTCAGCAATGCATAACCAGAGTCTTTGCCAGTCAACTGAGCATAACTGCCTGCAGCACGACCCAACTGACCACCTTTTCCTGGTCTCATTTCAATATTATGTATTATAGTACCAACAGGTATATTTTTCAGAGGAAGAGCATTTCCAACTTTTATGTCAACTCTTTCACCAGCCTCAATAACATCGCCAGCTTTCAAACGTTGAGGAGCCAAAATGTAAGACAACTCACCATCGCTATATTTTATCAGAGCAATGAAAGCTGTACGATTAGGATCGTACTCCAAACGCTCAACAGTAGCAGAAACGTCAACTTTACTACGCTTAAAATCTATATTACGGTAAAGTTTTTTATGACCACCACCTATGTGTCTCGTAGTAACACGGCCATTATTGTTATGACCACTAGAATTACTAGAACCCTTAGTAAGTTTTTTTACAGGCTTACCTTTCCAAAGCTCAGACTTGTCGACTAATATAGTCGTACGCTGAGAAGGAGTAACTGGTTTATATGCTTTCAACGCCATTTTTATAATTCCTAAATTATACTGTTGTAGCTAAATCTATTGTCTGCCCTTCAGCCACAGTAACTATGGCTTTCTTGGTATCATTTCTTTTACCCTTGGCACCTCTAAAAAACTTCTCTTTGCCCTGTCTGTTCAAAGTATTAACTTTAACAACAGCAACACCGAAAATATTTTCAACTGCTTTCTTTATCTCGGCCTTACTTGCACCAACAGAAACATTAAAAGTAATCTTATTAGCTTCAACACCTGACTGTGATTTTTCAGTTATTACAGGCGACCTAACTACATCATACATGTAAGCTTTAGCCTTTGGCTCAGATTTGCCAGTAGCTTTAGTCTTTTTCTTAGTAGCTTTTTTTACTTTATCTTCACTCACGCTAAACGCTCCTCAAGCTTCTTAACAGCTTCTTCTGTCAAAACTAAATTTTCACGTCTTAATATATCGTAAACGTTAGCGCCCTGAACAGGAAGCACATCTACATTCATTATATTAGCCGCAGATTTTTTAAAGTTAGGATTAATTTCAGCACCGCCTATAATCAAAGCAGACTGAATACCTAATCCAGATAATTTTTTAACAAGAGAAGAAGTTTTAGAATCTTTAACTTCAATGTCTTTCAAGATAATCAATTTGCCAGAACCTTGCTTAGAAGACAAAGCAGTCTTCAAACCAAGCTGACGAATTTTTTTAGGAAGACCAATCTCATGAGAACGGCTCTTAGGACCCATAGCGATACCACCACCAACCATGTGAGGACCTACTGTACTTCCTTGTCTGGCATTACCAGTACCTTTTTGTTTGAATGGCTTTTTCTTACCACCTCTAATTTCTCCACGACCCTTAGTATGGTGTGTACCAGCTTGGCGTTTAGCCAATTGCCAGTTAACAACACGGTGCAGAATATCATCTCTCACCGGCAGACCAAAAACCTCTTCACTCAAAGAAATTTCGCCTACAGACTTATTTTCTAAATTAACAACGTTAGCTTTCATTTTTAATTACCTTGTTGTGTATCATTAGCTGCTTGTTCACTTTCTGCAGGAGCAGACTCTTCTTTCTTAGATCCACCCTTTAAACCAGCAGGGAACGGAGCTTTTGCAGGACGCGTACGCTTCACAGCATCATAAACAAAAACATAAGAACCTTTATTTCCAGGAATAGCACCATTAACTATAATCAAGCCATTCTCTTCATCTGTAGATATAACTTCCAGATTTTGCACAGTAATTCTAGTGGCACCAAGGTGACCAGCCATCTTTTTACCTTTAAATACACGACCCGGATCCTGACGCTGACCTGTAGA
>CAZOKN010000002.1:77035-82737 GCA_964580525.1 uncultured Rickettsiaceae bacterium | reverse complement strand
ACACAGAAACGCCGTGAGAAGCTTCTAAACCAGCAAAGTTCCAGCGCTTCATAACACCGGCAAAACCTTTACCTATTGTAGTACCAGCAACATCAATATACTGACCAGGAACATAGTGATTTACAGACACTTCCTGACCAACTTGCAAAAGAGCATCTTTAGAAACTCTGAATTCAGCAACTTTAGCCTTAGGCTCAACTTTCGCTTTAGCGAACTGGCCTCTCTGTGGCTTGCTTACATTTTTAACTTTTTTAGTTCCAACGCCCAATTGAACAGCGTCATAACCATCTTTTTCTTTAGTTCTAATACCAGTAACCTGACAAGACTCTAATTTCAAAAGAGTCACAGGTATATGAGCACCATTAACATTGTAAAAACGACTCATACCAACTTTAGTTGCAATAACACCAGTTCTCATATTATGCAGCCTCCAACAACTTGATATCAACTTCAACACCAGCAGCCAGATCGAGCTTCATAAGCGCATCTACAGTCTGAGGAGTAGGATAGATATTGATCAAACGTCTGTGTGTACGAATCTCAAACTGTTCACGTGATTTTTTATCAACGTGAGGAGACCTATTTACAGTAAATTTCTCCATCAAAACAGGAAGAGGAACAGGACCTTCAACTTTAGCGCCCGTACGCTTCACAGTACTAACAATCTCAGCAGTCGACTTATCCAAGAGTCTATAGTCAAAAGCCTTTAATTTTATACGTATCTTTTGCTTATTCATTTTTACATTCTCTAAATTCAACATCCGCAAGGGCGCGGACTATATACTAAAGTTTTTTACTGTTCAACCATTATTTCAAAATTTTTGCAACGACGCCTGCACCGACAGTTCTACCACCCTCACGGATCGCGAAACGTAAGCCTTCTTCCATCGCTATTGGCGCTATCAAATCAACAACTAGCTTAGTGTTATCACCAGGCATTACCATCTCTGTTCCAGCTGCCAACTCTACTGAACCAGTAACATCCGTTGTACGGAAGTAAAACTGTGGACGGTAGTTTGAGAAAAATGGAGTATGACGTCCACCTTCTTCTTTGCTCAATATATAAACTTCTGCTTCGAACTTAGTATGTGGGTTTACTGAACCTGGCTTCGCCAAAACTTGGCCACGCTCCACTTCTTCCCTCTTAGTTCCACGCAGCAATATTCCTACGTTATCTCCGGCACGACCTTCATCCAACAACTTCCTGAACATCTCTACGCCAGTGCATGTTGTCTTCTGTGTAGGCATCAATCCTACGATCTCTATTTCTTCACCAACTTTCACTATTCCGCGTTCAATACGGCCTGTTACAACCGTTCCACGTCCAGATATAGAGAACACATCTTCTATCGGCATCAAAAACGCACCATCAATAGGGCGCTCAGGCTGTGGTATATAAGAATCTACCGCATCCATCAATGCACGAACTGCTTTCTCTCCCAAATCAGGATTCTTGCCTTCAATTGCGCACAATGCTGATCCTTTTACTACTGGTATATCATCACCAGGGAAATCATATGAACTCAACAATTCACGAACTTCCATCTCTACCAATTCCAAAAGCTCTGCATCATCAACCATGTCTACTTTATTCAAGAAGACAACAATCGCAGGTACACCAACCTGACGTGCCAACAAAATGTGCTCACGTGTCTGTGGCATAGGGCCATCAGCAGCAGATACTACCAATATAGCTCCATCCATCTGCGCTGCTCCAGTGATCATGTTCTTTACATAGTCAGCGTGACCAGGGCAATCAACGTGTGCATAGTGACGTTTAGCTGTTTCATACTCAACGTGTGCAGTCGCTATAGTTATTCCACGCGCCTTCTCTTCAGGTGCCGCGTCAATCTGATCATACGAACGGTATTCTCCGAAATACTTCGTTATTGCCGCCGTCAAACTCGTCTTTCCATGGTCAACGTGACCTATCGTTCCTATATTGCAATGCGGCTTCGTACGCTCAAACTTTCCCTTTGTCATCGAATTAGTCCTTTCAGTTATTAATTAATCTAAATTTACTTAAGCAACTTTTGCTTTTATTTCTTCAGCCACATTATTCGGCACCTGCGCATATTTCTCAAACTGCATCGTGAACTGAGCACGGCCTTGAGACATAGAACGCAAATTATTTACATACCCAAACATAGCCGCCAAAGGCACTAACGCAGTAATTACCTGACCGTTACCCCTAGGCTCCATTCCACTTATTTGTCCTCTACGACTATTCAAGTCACCTATAACGTCACCAGCATAATCGTCCGGAGTTACAACTTCAACCTTCATCATAGGCTCAAGTAAAATTGCTCCAGCCTGAGGCATAGCCTCTCTAAACGCAGCCTTAGCAGCTATTTCGAACGCCAAACTGCTGGAATCCACATCGTGGTAAGCACCATCAAGCAGCGTAGCTTTAAAGTCTATCATCGGGAAGCCGGCCACTATACCGCCTTCTTTTACTAATTCAAGACCTTTTTCTACTGCTGGAATATATTCTTTAGGAACGTTACCGCCAACAACTTTATTATCAAACTCAAAGCCACCGCCAGCCTCTAAAGGCTCAAACACCATTTTAATCTTCGCGTACTGACCCGCACCACCAGTTTGTTTTTTGTGCTGATAAGTTATTTCAAACGCTCTAGTAATAGTTTCACGATAAGCCACTTGCGGAGCACCAATATTCGCCTCAACACCAAACTCACGTCTCATTCTGTCAATAATAATTTCAAGGTGTAACTCTCCCATACCCTTAAGTACAGTCTGACCACTTTCCTGATCAGTTTCAACTCTAAGTGAAGGATCTTCTGCAACCAATCTTCCTATAGCAACACCCATCTTTTCTTGGTCAGCTTTAGTTTTTGGCTCAACAGCAACTTCAATAACCGGCTGAGGGAATTCCATTCTTTCTAGAATTACAGCCGCCTTAGGATCACACACCGTATCACCGGTAGTTGTAGTCTTCAAACTTGCTATCGCAACGATATCACCAGCACAAGCTTCTTTTACATCTTCTCTCGAGTTAGCATGCATCAACAACATACGACCAACTCTCTCTTTTTTGTCTTTTGTAGAGTTGATTACAGTATCACCAGCACTTAATATGCCAGAATAAACACGCACGAAAGTAAGTGAACCAACAAATGGGTCAGTCATAATTTTAAATGCCAGACCTGAAAAAGGCTCAGTATCAGAGCTTTTACGCTCCATATGCTTTTCAACATCAGAAGGATCAACACCTTTTATCGCAGGAACATCCACAGGAGAAGGCAAATAATCAACAACTGCATCAAGTAACGGCTGAACGCCCTTATTTTTAAAAGCACTTCCGCAAACTATAGGAACAAACAAACCAGAAATCGTTCCCTTACGAATGCATTTTTTCAATGTAGCTTCATCAATAGACTCACCACCAAGATAAGCTTCCATAGCAGCATCGTCAGCTTCAACAGCAGTTTCAATCAATTTCTCACGATATTCCGCAGCCTTATCTTTCAAATCATCAGGAATATCAGTATATTCAAATTCAGCACCAAGAGATTCATCCTTCCAGATTATCGCCTTCATCTTGATCAAATCAACAATACCTTTAAACTTCTCTTCAATGCCAACTGGTATTTGCGTCACCAAAGGAACAGAACCAAGTCTGTCTTTTATCATGTCTACACATCTGTAGAAATTAGCACCCGTTCTATCAAGCTTATTAATAAAGCACATACGAGGAACGCCGTACTTATCAGCCTGTCTCCACACAGTTTCAGATTGCGGCTCAACACCAGCAACACCATCGAACACCGCAACAGCGCCGTCAAGTACACGCAAGCTTCTTTCAACTTCGATTGTAAAGTCAACGTGACCAGGAGTATCAATGATATTAATACGATGCTTCTTGCCACCGCCAACAGGAGTCCAGAAACATGTAGTAGCAGCAGAAGTAATAGTTATACCACGCTCTTGCTCTTGTTCCATCCAGTCCATAGTAGCAGCGCCATCATGCACTTCACCTATTTTATGAGATTTACCAGTATAATAAAGAATACGTTCAGTAGTGGTAGTCTTACCCGCATCGATGTGCGCCATAATACCAATATTGCGATAATCCCCTATAGGTGTCTGTCTAGCCATGTTTTATATCCAAAAAATTAAGATTACCAACGATAGTGAGCAAAAGCCTTATTAGCTTCAGCCATTTTGTGAGTGTTTTCACGCTTTTTAATTGCTTCACCCTGCTTCTTATAAGCATCACCAATTTCAGCAGCCAACTTCATCATGATAGATTTTTCTTTGCGGCTACGAGCAGCGTCTATAATCCACTTAATTGAAAGTGCATTTCTGCGCTTAGGTCTAACTTCAACAGGAACCTGATAAGTAGCACCACCAACCCTGCGTGAACGAACTTCGATAGAAGGCTTTACGTTTTCGATAGCTTCTAAGAAAACTTCCAAAGCATCTTTTTTCAATCTTTTTTCAATTTCAGCCAAAGCATCATAAAGAGCTTTTTCTGCTACTGACTTTTTTCCCATTTCCATAAGGCAATTGATAAATTTAGCAACAACCTCATTACCAAATTTTGCATCTGGTAAAATTTTTCTTTTTTCTGCGGCACGACGACGAGACATATCAAACTATCCAATTATAATTATTTATTTAGGTTTTTTAGCACCATATTTAGAACGACGCTGTCTACGATCTTTAATACCTTGAGTATCAAGCACACCGCGAATAATATGGTAACGAACACCCGGTAAGTCTTTTACACGGCCGCCCCTAATAACAACAACACTATGCTCTTGCAGATTATGACCTTCACCTGGAATATACCCTGTAACTTCATGCGAATTAGTCAAACGTATACGAGCAACCTTACGAAGAGCCGAGTTAGGCTTCTTAGGTGTAGTAGTATAAACGCGTACGCACACACCCCTTTTCTGAGGGTTTCCCTCCAACGCAGGCACCTTATTTATAACCCTTTTCGGATGGCGGGGCTTACGGACTAATTGATTAATTGTAGGCATAAATCTCCCAGTAAATTTGTATTTTCCCTTGCAAAATGCACACCTCTCTCGCATTTCTGCTAAAAGAGAGGGCGCATACTAGTGAGGACGCAACCTTTCGTCAAGTAGAAATTTATTTTTTTAATTGGCACGACCAAAATTATATATTACTAAGTGTAAAAAACGTTCATTTTACATATATTTAGACATTATGAAATACATATCAAAAAGAGTGGTTATAACCGGAAAAGTTCAAGGTGTATACTATCGGGCATGGACAACTGACACAGCATCGTCCCTCGGATTGTCCGGATGGGTAAGAAATTTAAATAATGGTGATGTTGAGGCTATTTTTAACGGAACAGAAGATAAAGTCACCCAAATGATAAAGCTCTGCTGGTCAGGATCGTCAAGCTCAAAGGTGGAAAATATATCTGTATATGATTACTCAGAGGCACCATTAGAAGGTTTTATACAAAAACCTACCGTATATTAGACTCCACCATTTATACTAACAACTTATCTATTTACTCATACGGTTTAATAGACAAAATGATGCGAGGGGCTTATTTATGCAACTCTTTTTCTACCTCCTAACAGGTTAAGCACAGCGCCAGGTGCCATGTTGTCAATGAGAACGCTATTATTCTCCTGGGTAAGCTCAAATTTCTTCGGACGGTTTTGGGTAATGTGAGTGAGTTTTTCTTTAATAGC
>CAZOKN010000002.1:54258-77025 GCA_964580525.1 uncultured Rickettsiaceae bacterium | reverse complement strand
ATCACAGGTAATGTCGCTTCCATCACGAGGTGTAAGCATTACTTTGCCAAATGTCGTGCCATCCTCCTGCTTTTGGACGTCGACCTTACTATCAAATAACGTATCGCACGCCTTCTGCAGGTCAGAGAATTTGTTATCAGTTTTTTTGGCAACAGGTTGTATTGCTTGCCCTGCTTTGCCTTTCCAGCTTTGGGCTTTCAATTCTTTGGCATAGAGCTTCTCGTCCAGAATCACTTCCTGCATCTTACCATTGATTTCGAGGCTAACAGAAGGCAGTGTCACTAGGGCATGGAGGCCCGCCATAGCATAATCCGGGGTGTGCTTACGGTATACGTCTCTGACCTTTGCACATTTATCCTTATCGGTTACGTCAAATTCACACAAGTCAATTGCCTTCGCCTGAAGGGTTTTAGAGGTATTAATCCGCTTGTTCATATCGTTCTCTAATCGTTGATAATCAATAGAAATATTTCCATTCTCTATTTGATCATCCAGCCATTGCTTTATTGTGGTGGAAGTTTCATCTGGCAATTCGTTTTTCTTGCCATAATGTTGCTCTGTCTTCAAGGTTTTAGCTTCGTAATCAGCCAGATATTCTATAGTTGACATAGGTATGCCATCTGGTGCAACGATGGAGACTATATGTGAATCTTCATAAGCGCATTCGCGCGTATAACCACCAACACAATGCTCCAGTTGTTTGCCTTCTTTAATGAGCGCGTCAGATGTATTACGCACCTCAATAGTCCAGCCTTTTTCTTTTGCAATTTTTTCAGGAACCTGTTGATCATCAAAAAGTGCAGTCCAGCTTTTTCCGCCAAAATCGCGTAATTTTACAAATGCGGTTTGTTGCAAGGTTTCATGCCAATGGCGAGAAAATACTTCTAACTGGCTTATAGTCATAGGTCCAAATAAGCTATTTGTGGCCTGAGGAATAATCTGCTCTATTAAGAATTCATTGAGGTTAATATCGGGAGATACATTGTTTTTGATTAAATGATCAAACACTTTGGGTGCAAGCAGCCGTATGGCATAGTCGTTATAGACATCGCTTAGCCCCCGTGTATTCAAAACTGATACTATAATTTTGGTTGGAATGCCGAATTTTTCTGCCAGGGTGCTAACAATCATAGTTTCACCGGCTTGTTTTCCTACGTCTGTGTTGATTAAGTAACGGACTATCTCGGCTTTGAACTCATCTGTCTGGACGGTTGCGAAGAGTTCTTTGCGTTGCTGCAGTGTAGTTTTCTTTCCTGCATCTGTTTTCAGCCAGTCGCAAATGATCTGAAATTTCTGATGATCGTACTGGATAGCGGTCAGGAGTTCTTTCCATTGCTGAGGAGGAGTATTCTTCCCTGCGTCTGTTTCGAGCCAATTACAGACGATAATGACTTTCTCCTCACTACCCTCAATATCGATAGTTGCGAGAAGTTCTTTCCATTGTTGAGGAAGGGTATTCTTCCCTGCGTCTGTTTCAAGCCAATCCAAGATAATGTCGGCTTTATCCTCATCGTCCTCGATAGTTACAATGAGTTCTCTGCATTGCGCTAGTGTAGTATTCTTCCCTGCGTCTGTTTCGAGCCAATCACAGATAATGTCGGATCTCTCCCAATCATCTTTCTCCTGAAGTTCCAATAACAACTCTTCAAACGTCATATCCGGACCTATTTCATTATCCTCAATCTCGCATGACCATACTGCGGGTTACTATACAACAATATATTAATATTATTAATATATTGTTAACATGTGGATTTGGTTGAGATATTAGGAGTATAAATGAGGCTGGGGAGTATAAAAACCCACCATTTAAAGCTTTATAAAATCCAGAAAAGTAAGTCTTTCTCTGCTATATTTGGCATATTTTACCGCATTATTATAAAGCTCATCATCCCAACCAAGTTCTTTGCATGATGTAGCACAGCCCGCTTTTTTAAGGGAAATCTCTATTTTTGAGCAAGAAATAATGTTTCTTTTCGCATTATTGACAAAATTCGCCCATTTATTCTTCAAAATATCGTCCATATTACCAATATTCCTTAGCGCATTAGCCTTTTTTTGGTATTCATCAAGACACTGATTGCCAATCTCTTGACCAAAAAAACCCATAATTTCGGCTTTATCATATGTGTTATTAAAAGCACTAATGCCAGAAGACAACAATTTTTCCTGCAATTTAGCCATTGTTAGGGTAGTAACACCAATTTGTTCGCCGTGATATGTTGCAGGTATTTTATGCCAAAAAACCATTTCCATTGTGTGTGCTATCATGTGTTCGCCCTGGCTGGCCGGATAACTCCCGCCACACATATACATCCCCAAACCTGATAAAATAAGGGTATCCGCCAGGATTTTCATTATTTCTTTATCGCCTTGCATCAAAATATCGCTGTTTTCGAGCAAAATCGCTTCGTTTTCTAACAACATATCGAAAGGTATTTCATTATAATATGTATCTAGTAACAAATTAGATAAAAGCCAGTCCGTCCTTGCTGTTGAACGACAAAGAGAATCACCAAGACCGCTTCTTATCAATCTTTCAGGCGCGGATACAAGAACATCAATGTCCAATAAAACCGCTAGCGGCAACTGCGCTTTAAGGGTTTTTTTATGGCCATCTATAGTTATCGATGCATTAGCCGAACTATAACCGTTCATAGAAGGAGCAGTCCCAAAAACTACGTACGGCTTATTTTCAAGATATCCGGCATATTTACATATATCGTTGATAGTACCACTACCAACCGCAATTATAGCATCAACATGCCCAGCTTCAGCAATCACCTTATCTACATTTTGTTTATTAGGCTCAACGCCATTGGGTAATATGACAGACTTGATTTTATAGCCTGACATAGCCTTTTCTATCTTATTTCCTAAAACTTCATGCGTAGCAAAATCACTAACTACAAGAAAGCTTTTGCCAATATCGAGACCTTCTATCAGACTTTTAGCATTATCGCCAACACCATAATCAACAACAACCGAGCGCAAAGACATCTCAGAAAAATGTTCTTTATATTGTGTTTTTACTTTATCAAAAATTTGCTTCTGCATTGTTTTTTAGCGTCTTTGCGGTTTTTATACCCAACCTATAATATTTAATAAATTCAATTATACTAGCAGTTCTTGGCTTTTTAAAATTTTAGGATATTAATACTGCATAATAATATACAAAAATTACCAGGGAATGCTTGTATGGAAAAAATCAATTATATCGGCGCATACTATCTATATTCAAAAGAAGTACGTCGTTTTTTGAAGGTATATAACCAAACTCTCTTTATCCCGGTTGTAACTTCCCTCCTTTTTATGGCGGTGTTTAACCTGGCTCTCGGCCAGAGAGTACACAGTATTGGAGATTTAGCTTTTGGTCAGTTTATAGCACCAGGCCTGATAATGATGTCGGTAATGCAAAATGCTTTCGCTAATACTTCTTCTTCCCTAATTATGGGAAAAGTTCTTGGCACTATAATAGATTATCTAACTCCTCCCCTATCTGCTATGGAAGTTACTTTCTCAATGGTTATGGCTGGAGTTACAAGGGGAATAATGGTTGGTGTTCTAGTTTTTATTTCTGTACTTTTTTTCGTAAGATTGGAAGTTCCACATATAGGATATGCCATATTTTTCCTTTTTTCTGCATCCCTGTTACTATCTCTATTCGGAATGTTTGGCGGCATAATATCTGAAACATTCGATCAAATGGCCGCAGTGAACAGCTATATAATTGTACCTATGTCATTTTTATCAGGTACTTTCTATTCTGTGGAAAGCCTGCCAGGATTTTGGCATCAAATCAGCCAATTCAATCCTTTTTTCTATATGATAGATGGCTTTCGCTATGGCATGACAGGCCATCATGACGGCAATTTAACAACCGGAATATATATGATGATAGCAACAAATCTTATCATGTGGGCGATAGTACAAACCATGCTGTACAAGGGCTACAGGATAAAAAGTTGACTTTTATCTTGTTGGTTAGTAAGAGTTTGTCTTTGATTTAAAACGAAATGGTACTTTATAACCCAGTTCATACTAGGAGTTCTTGGCTTTTTAAAATTTTAGCGTATTAAACTAAAAAGCTGGGAAGTGCTAATTTAAGAATGAATTTATAAAACTACTAAAGAGGAGATAAGGAATTGGTAACATCAATTTTGCCTGTATATAAAAGAAGCCCTCTAGAAATTGAAAGAGGTGAAGGCGTTTATATTTATACAAAAGACGGTAGACGTTATCTGGATTTTACTTCAGGAATAGCTGTAAATTGCCTTGGCCATTGCCATCCTAAACTTGTAAAAGCATTACAGAAACAAGCTGAGAAATTATGGCACGTATCCAACTTATATCAAATTCCTGGCATGCAGGAGCTAGCCGACAAAATATCTAAGAACAGCTTTGCTGACACAATGTTTTTCTGCAATTCTGGCGCAGAAGCAATAGAATGCCTTATAAAATCTGTACGTAAATATCACGATGCAACGGGCAATCCAGAGAGATATAGAATAATAACTTTCGAAGGCGCCTTTCATGGCAGAACACTTGCTGCTATATGGGCAAGCAAACGTGATAAAATGCTACAAGAAGGCTTTGGCCCTGAAGTTCCAGGCTTTGATCACATACCTTTTAACGATATTGAAGAAGTAAAAAAAGCTATTACAAACGAAACAGGCGCCATATTGGTTGAGCCTATACAAGGTGATGGCGGCATCAGAGAAGTAGATAAAAATTTTATCAAAGACTTACGTAAACTCGCTGATGAGCGTGGATTATTGCTTTGCTTTGATGAAATACAAACTGGAATTGGCCGCTCTGGAAAATTCTTTGCTCATGAACTTTATGGTGTAAAGCCTGATATAGTTTCTAGCGCAAAAGGTATTGGTGGTGGCTTTCCTCTAGGAGCTTGTTTATTTTCAGAAAAAGCAGCTGTTGGTATGACCTTAGGCACGCATGGCTCAACTTATGGCGGCAATCCGCTAGCTATGGCAGTAGGAAACGCTGTAATAGATGAAGTTTTAAAGCCTGGTTTTATGGATAACATAACTAAACTTGGTAAAATCTTTAAGAAAAAACTTGAAGCTATTGCAGAGAAATATCCTAATGTTATTGCAGAAGTACGTGGTATTGGCTTTATTCTCGGAATAAAATGTGTTCCCAACAACAAGGAAGTTGGCGAGAAACTTGAAACAAACGGCTTAATGTTGCCTCCCGCCGGAGAGAATGTTCTACGTATATTGCCGCCGCTTATCTCTGAAGAAGCCCATATAGATGAAGCTTTAGCTATAATTGAAAGAGTATGTAAGGAATATTAATTATGCCACATTTTCTTGATTTAGATAAAATATCACCAAAAGACTTACGCGACATACTCGAACTTGCAAAAAGCTTAAAGGCAAAATTAAAGGCTGGTGAAGTTTATAAGCCATTTTCTAATAAGCAATTGGCCATGATATTTGAAAAGCCTTCCACTAGAACGAGAGCTTCTTTTGAGGTTGGTATGAATCAACTTGGTGGTAATTCTATAGTTCTAAACACTGAAAATACGCAGCTTGGCCGCGGCGAAACAGTCCCAGACACTGCCCGGGTTTTATCACGTTATGTCGATATAATAATGATAAGATGCTTCAGTCATAAAACTCTTTCCGATTTAGCTGAAAATGCCTCTGTTCCAGTAATTAACGGTCTTACAGATTATAGCCATCCTTGTCAGATTATGGCAGATATTATGGCATTTGAAGAACATCGCGGTAATATAAAAGGTAAAACTATTGCCTGGATAGGCGATAGCAACAATGTCACAACCTCTTGGATTCATGGCGCAATACAGCTGGACTTTAAGCTTAACATAGCCTCTCCCAAAGAATTGGCGCCTTCTAAAGAAATATTAGAATGGGTGAAAAAGAAAAAAGGTGATGTTTCTTGGTCTGACAATCCTGAGGTTGCAGCTAAAAATGCCGACCTGGTCACCACAGATACGTGGGTATCAATGGGAGATAAAGATGGAGATAGAAGGCGGAAACTTTTAGAACCTTATCAAGTGAACAAGCATGTAATGTCCCTAGCAAATAAAAATGCTCTTTTCATGCATTGTCTACCTGCCCACAGGGGGGAAGAAGTTACTGCTGAGATAATGGACGGTCCACAATCTGTTGTTTTTGATGAAGCTGAAAATCGTCTGCACGCCCAAAAAGCCATAATGATTTGGTGTTTGCAAAACAATTGATTAACTTATGAAGTACAATAGGTTATAATGTCGGATTATGGCAGGATATAGAGACTTAGAAAATAAAGAAGATATTGCAACCAAAATCCGGGATGGATCTTATTTTCAAGATGCCAGGGAGTGGTATTTCAAGCATTATCTTTATCCTGTAAATGAAATGACTTCAATGATAATTGTTGCCAGCGTATTCGCCTTTTTATGCTTTATTTCAGTAATTAATATAAAATCATTGATATCTGAAAATCCAAAAGTCCCATTCATTATAAAAGTACCAAATTCTACTGATTATTTTTCAGTTATAAAACCATTAGCTGAGAATTCACAAAACACTCAAGAAGCAATAGCTTCTTATCTCATCACAGATTATTTAAAAACAAGAGAAGAATATTTCCAAGAAGAGTGGAATACTCAAAAAATAAAATACAGACTAAAAAAGGTTAAAGGTTCTTCTGCCAGAGATATTTTAGAAGAATATAAAAATTACATGAGTGAAACAAATCCTTATAGTCCATTGGTAAGATATAGAGACACAACTGAGAGAACAATTGAAATAAAATCGATAAATTTCTTAAGCAGTGATACCAGCTCAGGCAAAGCAAAAGTAGTTTTTGAAGCCAACACAAAAGATAAAGCTACTAAAGAAGAAAATAAAAGCTTGTGGGAAGCCACTGTACATTTTAGATTACCTGATATAGAAACAATAGCAAAGACAGGGGCTCCGCTCAGGTTTCTTGTAAAGTACTACAAGGTAACGCCAGCTAATGACTAGGTAAGTAGATATGAAAAGAATTTTAACTGTTATATTTATTTTGTTGATGGCAACCCCGGCATTTGCCGTGCAAGAATCAAGACCCTTGCCATCAGATCCACGTCTGCACGTAATCACTTATAGTCCTAATGGAATACACAAATATGTCGGCTACTACGATTATCAAGCAAGTATTTTACTTGAAGAAGGCGAAACAGTAAAAACCATATCAATGGGTAACACAGAAGGCTGGCAAATAGTTCCTGCCGGCAATCGAATTTTTATAAAACCTATCGCTGATAATCCTGCTGATACTGAAACAAATATGCTCATGATAACTAATAAAAGAGTGTATCATTTTGTTCTTCAATCTGCTGAAGTTGGCCCAGAAGGTATAAATGATAAGAAGCTGGTATTTGAAACAAGGTTCGTATACCCAGATGGAGATAACAGTGCCATCCAGCAATATAATAAACAGCAAGGACCTGATTTAAGCGAACCAGAAAAATATAATTTTAATTATACAATTTCCGGCTCTCAATATATTGCTCCTATGCGTGTATTTGATGATGGTGAATTTACATACTTCCAATTCTCGCACAAAAATGCTGAGGTACCCTCATTCTTCTTGGTTGATTCAGAAGGAAAAGAATCGCTTGTAAACTATAGGGTAGCAAATGATTATATAGTACTGGAAAGAGTCTCAAGCCAGCTAACGCTCCGTCATGGCACTGATGTGGCTTGCATATTCAACGAATCCAAACCATTGGAAAAGAAAACCAAGAAAAAATAGCCTACATTAAATTAGAAATCTGAACAACGCCCATCCTTTTCCCAGTCACCATATCTTGTAGGTTCTAGCCCTTTGGGTCCGCCTATTTCTTCTTTAGGTTTCAGTCTTTTTTTGTTTAAATTATCCTTATCTTCTTTATTGTCTTTCTTATCTGTATTTTTATTTTCCATAAGCAACCTTCAAACATAATAAAAAATTTAGAAATGAATCTAGGAAATCCACGTAATGTCAAAAAATAAATTTGCAAAAATTCGTCTCTTTACCCAATCTAAGCTTAGCAATGATGAATGCATAGAACTAACAACAGAAAATGTACATTATTTGCTGAATGTAATGCGCAAAAAAAGTGGTGATAATATATTACTGTTTAATGGGATTGATGGTGAATGGCTTGGATCTATAGAGTCTTTGAGCAAAAAATATGGTACAGTTCGAATATTGGAAAAAACCCGCGAATATAAAAAAGAACCTGATATCTGGTTATGCTTTGCTCCTGTCAAAAATGCGCCTATTCAAAATATAGTACAAAAAGCAACTGAGTTAGGAATATCCACTTTGCAGCCGGTATTTACTCAGTATACCGTTATAAATAATGTTAATACTGAACGCATGCTTGCTAATGCAGTTGAAGCTTCTGAGCAATCTGAAAGACTCTCTGTTCCTAAAATTAGGGAGCCAATAAAACTAAATAATATGCTTGAAAATTGGGAAAAGGATCGCAAATTAATCTTATGTGATGAGTCAGGCAGCGGTCAGCCGGCCGTAAAAGCTTTGGAGAATCTTGATAATAAAGGAAAATATGCGATATTGATCGGCCCTGAAGGAGGTTTTTCCCCTACAGAGTTTGAAATAATGCATAAGAAGCATTATATAATACCCGTTGGCCTTGGGCCAAGAATTTTAAGGGCAGATACTGCGGCAATTGCAGCAATAGTTTGTTATCAGAGTATTTTAGGAGACTGGGATGAAACACCCAAATTTAGAACAGAAAATTGAGCCTATAATGCCCAATGCAATGGAACTACTCAGAGATCTAGTAAAAACCCGCGGCAAAGAAATAGATGATTGGTTTAAAACAATAATCGATAAAACTCCGCCTTTCTTCTATAATTCGGTAGATTTAAGAAATTCAGGTTTTAAATTAGCTCCTGTAGATACAAATCTTTTTCCAGCGGGATTTAATAATTTAAATGGCGGAGAAAAAACAAAAGCTGTAAATGCAGCAAAAGAATTCTTCAGATTATATCATCCTAAGGTACAAAAAATATTATTAGTAACTGAAGATCATACCCGTAACACTTACTATCTCGATAATATTGTTAATCTTATAGAAATTCTTGAAGCAACTGGTAGACAGATTGAAATTAGTAATATCAGCACCACAAATTCTGGCGAAAATTTAATTTTACAATCACGTTCCGGACAAGATCTTGTTTTCAAACCAATGATTACAAAAGGCGAAATAATCCAAACAACGGAGGGTTTTATCCCTGATTTAGTTATCGTGAATAACGATCTTTCTGACGGCATACCTGAGTTTCTAAGTAACATAGTGCAACCGTTTTCTCCGCCAATTAGTATGGGATGGCATCAACGTAGAAAAACTTCCCACTTTGAAACTTACAACAACATGGCCAGAGATTTCTGCAATAAATTCGGTATAGACCCGTGGCTTATCACAACATATTTTCAGCGTTGTGGTGTGGTAAATTTTAAAGAAAAAACAGGTCTTGAATGTTTAGCAGTAAATATTGAAAAAGTTCTAAGTCGTATACGCCTCAAATATGAAGAGTATGGAATTAAAGAAGAGCCTTATGTTTTTATAAAATCGGATAGAGGCACATATGGCATGGGTATTATGACAGCAAAATCAGGCAGTGAAATTTTTGATATGGGAAAAAATGCCATCAAGAAAATGAATTTTATCAAAGGTGGATTAGAAAATACGGAAGTAATCATCCAGGAAGGTATCCCAACAATCGACCGTGTTGAAGAAAATCCTGCAGAGCCCATGATATATCTAGTTGGTGGTGAACCTGTTGGATGTATGTATCGCTTGAATACCAAAAAAGATTCCTATGAGAATCTAAATGCGTCTGGTATGGGCTTTGTAAGCATCAAACATCATAGTTCGGACCATACTCTATGCAATTCGTTAGGTTTAATTGCTAAGCTAGCGTCCCATGCAGCTGCATGGGAATGTTATGATCTAAGTTATTCTATATAAGCAATTGACTCCAAAAGGATTTTGTTGTTAGCTATATAAGTAATTTACACAAGGGATTTATGAGAAATCTTTTCGTACATTTAGTGCTTCTATTAGTCATCTTTACAATAAGTTCTGCTAATGCGCAGGCTCCTCAGAAATCGGCCGCCAACTTAAAGCCACAAAAAACAGATCAAGCTCCGGATAGCTCTACACTCCAAGGCAGTAATCCAGCAGAAAATGGCGGAGCAATGGGTAATGTTTATGCTTCGTGCCGTAAATATTTTGAAAGAACATTTAACACTCAGGATAATTTTTCTAAAAAAGCCATGTGTAATGGCTATTTTTTCGGGGTTGGTAGCACTCTCCTTACTATGCAAATGCGTGGCGTAAGATTTGACACAATGTGCCTTCCTAAAGATATAAGCACCGAAAAAATTATTGAAGTATTCCTAACCTGGGCAGAAAAAAATAACGACAAATTCCCTATACCAGCAACCCAGGCAGTTTTTGAGTCTTTGGCAGCTTCGTATCCTTGTCAGTAAGAAGTACTTTACACATTATAAATTCTATATTAACCATTCTTTGCTTTTATAAATAAAGTAAATCTAGTTCAAAAATATATGCTAAATATTTACGTAGACGCAGATGCATGCCCGGTGAAGGAGGAAGTTCTCCGTGTTTCTATACGGCATAAGCTTCAGGTGTATCTGGTCAGCAATAGTTGGATGAACATACGAGTTACTGAAAATGTGCATAAAATACTAGTCGAAGCCGGCCCGGATATAGCCGATAATTGGATTGCTGAACATGCTGAAAAAGGCGATATTGTTATAACAGCCGATATATTACTGGCCGATCGTTGCCTGAAAAATAACGCTCATGTTATAGGACCAACGGGAAAAATATTTGATTATGAAAATATAAGTATGGCCAAGGCCATGCGTGACTTAAGTGCACATCTGCGAGAAACAGGTGAAATTTCGGGAAGCCACCCCTCTTTTGGAAAAAATGATCGCTCCCGCTTCTTACAAATAATGGAAGAAACTATTCAGTCTATAAAACGCAATCTTTAACGCCACTTGGCTTCAGGCGGCAATGACATCAAAATAGCCTCTGTATTACCATTAGTCATTAGACCAAATCTTGTACCACGGTCATAAACCAGGTTAAATTCAGCATAATATCCGCGTTTTTCCAGCTGGTGTTCCCGCTGCTCAGGCGTCCATTTTTCAAACATATGACGACGTACTAATTTTGGATAAATCTCTAAAAATGACTTGCCTACATCCTGCGTAAAATCAAAATCATTTTGCCAGTTGCCAGTGTTTATATAATCATAAAATATACCACCAACCCCGCGCGCCTGATTACGGTGTTTTATAAAGAAATATTCATCACACCATTTTTTAAATTTAGCGTAATAGTCAGGATTATGCTTGTCGCAAGCCGTTTTGAAAGCATTATGAAAATCCACCGTATCTTGCTCATTTTCATACATGGGATTAAGATCCCCTCCGCCACCAAACCATTCTTTTGAGGTCACAATAAACCTAGTATTCATATGAACAGCGGGAACCAAAGGCGAATGCATATGCGCCACTAGCGAGATACCTGTAGCGAAAAAATTCGGATTTTCATCAGCACCAGGGATTTCTTTAGCAAATTTTTCATCAAATTCACCAAAAACCGTTGAGATATTCACCCCAACTTTTTCAAAAACACGGCCGCGCATGGACGACATTTCACCACCGCCACCACCATTACGCTCCCATACTTTTCTCTCAAAACGGCCAGCTGGCTTATCGCTTTCCTGTAATGCATCTTCAATATTTTCAAATTCCTGACAAATCTGATTTCGTAGATCACGGAACCATTCAGCAGTTTTTTGTTTTCTAATTTCCAAACTATCAACTTTTTGTTTAGCAACAGACATAATTATGCAATCCTTTGTATCTAATAGCTTTCTTTATCCTACAAAAATAGTAAGCTATTGATTTTTAGGCCTATATTTTAGATTATTAATATTCATCACTTGTTAACAGTTTTATGGTAAAATACAATAGGCAATATATTAAAATGCTGGAGTTATGAAAGATTTATCGAAAAAACGTGGATTTTCATTAGTCGAAATATCAGTTTCGCTAGCAATTATAGGCGTTCTTTTGGGTGGCGTTTTAACTACAACCAACATTTTGCAGACCTCTAAATTGCGTGTTGTTATCAAAGAATTTAATGAAAATATAACTGCTTTTAACAGATTTCAGGAAAAATTTAAATATTGGCCTGGTGATATTCCAATTGCTTCAACATATTGGGGAACAACAAATGGCAATGGTGATTTTAGCATTTCATGGAACACAGAAGGCTATTACGCCTGGGATGAACTCAGCAAAACCAAGTTTGTAAAAGGCTCTTTTGCAGGCTTATCAGGTGCAAACCTTCCTGGAAAAAATGTTCCAATGTCGCTTTATGATAATAATGCTGGTTACCATTTTACTACAAATTACTTATGGCTTGGCAAATCCAGATCAGCAGACAGAACGGTGACTTCCATTTTTTCACCCAGAGATGCTCAGTATCTCGACAGCAAAGTCGATGATGGCATGCCTCAGACAGGTTATTATAGAGCCGATTACTCTTATCTTACATCAACAGGTGGCTCATGGACAGCTGCAAACTGCATAAGCGCGGTTAGTGCAGCAGGAACTTATCTAATCAATTCCAGTACCATAGGGTGTACTATGTATTATATCCTCTCCGGGCAATAATTTTTTTCTGGAAGTTTTATATTTTTTGTAGTATTAATACCCTCGCAAGGGGATTTAGTATTATATTTGTTATTATGCACTCTACCTTCGGCTTTTGGCTGTTAGAGGGGCGTATTTGGTTAACGTGGGTTTTCCGCGTTGGTTTTGTTGGCTTTGGCCTCAATTATATAAACTAAATCTATATACCCTGAGTGCAAAAAATAAAATATCGAAGGTATCGCTATGCTATATTTAGTGCGTAAACAAGACGAGTCAATCATCATAAATAATGATATTGAGTTAAAAATTGTCGAAATTAAAGGTAAATCCGTAAAACTTGGTTTCACTTTTCCTAAGGGAGCTTCTGTTTTAAGGAAAGAGCTTTATGATAAAATCATGGCTGAAAACAAGGCCGCTGCTTCTACAGGCAATGAAGTTAATACAAGTCTTTTGGCTAACTTGCCAAAAATGAAAATCAATAAGGATGAAAATCCTGATTCCTAATCATGCTAATAATTTTATATCTGGGCTAACAACGTCCAGATATAAAACTAAAACAAAACCCCGCACGGTGATTTTCTTCCACTAACTGATTCTATCTCATCTTCTGACATAAGTTTATTTTCAGGAAGTTTGAGCATTTCGGCCGTATTTTTTAATATGTGTGCCCACGAACATTTATTCACAAACAACATACCACTAACATTCAACGTTCCACCTTCATTGATAAAGCCTAGAACTTTGAATTTTTTATTTTTAAACAATGGATAAATAATACCAACAATAAGTTCTGGCCTTGTATGCGCTAAAACAATCACATTTTTCACACCGCTTGGTATAATATTCTTAAATATATCTTTAGAAACCAGATGCTCTTTTTCGTTCTCATTCCTGGCTTCACGGAATCTACCCGGCTCAATTATATAAGAAACTGTGTGAGGAATTTTTTTCTTACGCAGTTTTTCTGATGCTTTCAAAATTTCTACCAACTGATACGAGCCCATAGCCACCAGAGCAATCTCCGCCTCTTCCGGCTTATATTCTGCCCAACCTATCCTACATCCACCATCTGCAATTAATTTTTCTGCCTCATTTTCAGAGAATATAATTGGTAATGCTTGTTTTGCCACAACGACTGTCCAAACTTGTCCCTGCGTATTATAAACCATCTTTAGTGTTGCCAACGCAGTGTTATAATCAGCCGGGAAAACCACACGTGATATATCAGAAGTTTCAGAAAGCATAGATTCCGACATTGATGGATCCTGATGCGATAATTCGTTTTTACTATTTTCCCAGGTGTTGGAAGTTAATATTATGGGCACTGAAAGCCATTTTGCCGGCGTACCAATTTCTTTTTGGTGCTTAGCAAAAATAACTTCCTGTCTAGCTTCACCAAACATTTTTGAACCAAATGCTTCATAGGTGACAATAATATTAATACCACCTTTATTGCCAAATGCCGCAGCAGCAACAGCCTCTTCATTAAGCGCCGTGATAACATCACCGAGTGTTGATTCTTTAGCTCCACCCTCAGCGTCTACAACACGGAAAGAAAATGCCTCCAGAGTATCGTCCATTTTGTTGGATAACATTTCATCAGGATTCCCCACGCGTGGACGTAAATGCGAATTGGCTTTAGCCATTGTCAAAAAGCCCATATCAATCGCATCCATTGCACTTTCTGATTTGCACTTAGATATGTCACTTCTTTCTTTTGAAACATCCATCCAATGTAATTGCGGCTGTGTTTTAAGAGATATATTTCTGTGAGCCAAAGGATTGTCTTGTTCTATACCACGGCCTGTTTTTCTATGATTATTGAAATGATCGATAGATATTTTTAGCTCGTCCAATGCAACAAATAATTTTTGCGCATGACTATTGAATATTTCAGCGGCAGCGGCGTCTTTACTAGGATTTTTAACCAACGGTAAATTATGGGCATAATTTGTGCCTTCATTATAAAAGCCTGCACCCTTGGGCGCAACAGCGATACCATATGGCATTTTAACGTTATAATGCGTCACATCATCAATTTTCCGAGTATTCTCCTGTAATTTTTTTTCCTGTTCTATAATTGTCCAGGCAAAAGCAGAAGGATCGCGTCCATCAAAAATTATAGGCTCAAATCCGTGCAGTTCCAAATATTTGGCAAACCAGTCAGCACCGCCTTCTTGGTCAACAGTTGTACGCTGGTCAATACGTCTGCCATTAGCAATCATTATTGGCGCCACCAAACCACTATCTTCCGCACGCCACCATCTAGGCGCCCAATCTGCACCACGCTGCTCTTCAAACGCACCATCGCTTAAAAAAGCAACCAACCTTTCACCAGGCAAAGGCATATGCACATACTGCACAGAAGCAAATCCAAGATAACCACCTTCCATAAAACCACCCGCAGTATGAGGATTAACGTGGCTACCAAGCGGCGATTCCTGCTTACCCTGTTCATTTATTTTATAGGAATAAAAATCCCGCGAAAAAGCTGTCAGGCCAGAATCTGTAAGAGAATATTTTTCAGCATGTGCAGGAGATAAATTGCCCAAAAGTAAATTAACAGAATCAATGCCAGACACCGCATGTCCCTGCTCCATAACCCAGGCACGGGTTATTCCCGTCAAAGCATTAGCAAGCATATAGCCAACATAAGCCGGCACCATATTAAGCGAAGCTCCTAAATGGCCTTGCGGATCTTCCTTAAAATCTTTTTTAGCCAGCTCGCGACCATCTAAATATACGTTTTTCGCGTAAACCTGGCTTACCGCTAGCCACATAGCACTATTGGCAATTTTATCAGCCGAAATCAATAATTCATAAAATATTTTGCTGTCGATTTTCAGCGTTTGCAGAAGTGTTTTAACACGCTTTATGGTTTGGTCTGTGTGCTTTATTGCGCCACATCCCGCTATCCATTCTTGTTCTAATGAAAGATTATCTCTGAACATAAATACCTTTTATTAATTACTATCCTTACTGGATAAAGTTAATAATAGCATATTTTTGTTAATAATTGATAAAATTTATTATATTTTTTTACCACGCAGCGCATCACCAATATGAGCATTCATACGGCTCTCGGCAAAAGGCCCGGTGATTTCTTCAAGTTCTTTGCGTAGTAGATTAATTTTATCGCGATCAGCACCACCATTGGCAGCTTTGATTTGCTCGATTTTTTCGTTTATTGCTTTAATTTCCGTATCACTTAGGAGTGCCGCATCTGCAATCATTGCATTTTGCAAAATCATAACCAAACCTTCGGCCTCAACTTTTGCTTCTGTCAATAATCGCAACTCCATATCATCCTTGGCATTTTGCATCGAAGCATAAAGCATATTGCGAATTTCTTCTTCAGAAAGGCCATAGCTCGGCTTCACTTCCACTTTTTGCTGAAGTCCTGTGGTTTCTTCAGCAGCACTAACTGTAAGCAAACCATCCGCATCAACAGCAAATGTAACTTTAATCTTTGCAGCACCAGCCACCATTGGCGGTATACCCTTAAGTTCAAACCTTGCAAGCGACCTATTTTGATTCACCATTTCGCGTTCACCCTGCACAGCATGAATAGCCATTGCTGTCTGACCATCCTTATATGTGGTAAATTCCTGCGCCTTAGCTACTGGAATTGGGCTGTTACGACCTATAATTTTTTCAACAATGCCGCCCATAGTTTCAATACCAAGCGACAAAGGCAGAACATCGAGCAACAAATTATCAGAACCAACAGTCAATCCTTCCGCCTGCAGAGCAGCACCTTTGGCCACAACCTCATCAGGGTTGATATCAGAAAGAGGTGATTTATCAAAAAATTCTTCCACCTTTTGACACACCAACGGCACACGTGTAGAACCACCTACCAGAACAACACCTTTAATATCGGAAGCTTTGACATTTGCATCATCAAGCGCCTGCTGACACAACTCAGTTGTGGCATCAACATAAGGATAAATCACTTTTTCAAATTCTGCGCGGTTAATAGAAAAATCTAGTTCATTACCTGATATATTAAGTTTGAAAATACCTTGCTCATTTTCAGTCAGATATTCTTTTACTTGCCTTGTACTATGCAATAATTCCTTCACCTGCTCAGTCGAAAGAGCGCTTGGATTATTAGTTTTTGTTTTATATTGCCATAGGAAAATCTCTGCAATCTCACGGTCAAAATCATCGCCCCCAATTTGTGTGCTTCCACCTGTCGATAAAACCTGAAACACACCCTTTTCCATATTAAGGATGGTAATGTCAAATGTGCCACCACCTAAATCATATATGGCATAAATCCCTTCTGCACCTTTATCAAGACCATAAGCCAAAGCTGCTGCAGTTGGCTCATTCACCAAACGCAAAACTTCTAAACCGGCAAGTTTGGCAGCATCTTTTGTTGCTGCTCGTGCTGAATCGTCAAAATAAGCCGGAACTGTAATAACAGCTTTTTTAATTTCTTTATCCAACGCCCGCTCGGCATTGGATTTTAATGATTTTAATATTTCAGCAGAAATTTCAACCGGAGTAATTTCTCTTTCTCCAATTTTTAGGCGCACCATGCCACCATCTGAATTTTCCACAACATCGTAAGGTAAAGTCCCAGAGATTTTTTTAATATCACTAACACCACGCCCCATAAGACGTTTGATTGAGCTTATAGCACCAGTTTTTCCTTTGGCTTTATTTCCTGTTACAATTCCATTCGTAGAATATAAAACTACAGAAGGGTGCAATGCATGACCTTCTGTGTCTAATATTATTTCAGGTTTTTGCTTTTCTGATATGGCAATAAGCGAGTTGGTTGTGCCTAAATCTATACCGACAGCAATTTCTCGTTCACCTTCATGCGGCGCAGGAGTTTGACCGGGTTCGTATATTTGCAGTAGATTCATAGCGCTGCTTCTTTGATTTTAACTTCTTCTATCATCTTTTCCAGATATCTAAGCCTTATAGTGTTTTGCGCTGCATTCTCAAGCTTTGCTTTAGAAAAATTATCTTTAATCGTATCAATACATTTCAATCTTTCCTCAGCCGCTTCAACCGCAACAGTCCGCAGATCTTCCTTATTTTTTATATGGTGTAAACGCTCACGCATATCGAGAGATTCAAGCAGCAACTCCTGCGATGGTTTTATTCCTTGCCCGTCTTTGTTGACCACAAGACCTTCCATTGCCAAAATATACTCCGCACGTTTAAGCGGCGATTTCAGAACATCAAAAGCTTCGTTAAGCGCCATTGTTTGCTGCAGGGAAAGGCTTTTTTCTTTTTCACTTTTATTTACAAACAAATCAGGATGTAATTTTCTTTGTAATGAAAAATAAGCCACTTCCAGATTTTTATAACCTATTTCAAAGTTTATGTTCATACCCAGCTTAGTGAAATGATCAATTTGAAAAACAGGCTGCACAGATTTGCACACAGGACAAAATAAATCCTTTGCTTCAACAGAAGTTTCGCAATTCCAACATTTGAATGATTGTTTATTTTTAGTCACTTAAAACTCGCTAAAAGTAACAAGTGTGAGTGGTTAGTGTGGGTGCGAGTAAAATCTAAAAACTCACACTCGTACTAAAAACTCACGCTATAATTAGACATGGAAACTTTCGCCACAACCACATCTGCCTTTTTCATTAGGGTTTGTGAAAGTGAAGCCTGATTTCATTTTTCCTTCAAAAAAATCCATTTCACTGCCGATTAAATACATAATCGCCTTCGGATCTATTAATACTTTGAATTCTTCGCTATCTCTGCTTGGATAAACTACAACTTCATCAAATTTGCCAATTTCGTCGGCATATTCAATTGTATATGACAGCCCAGAACAGCCCTTGGTGCTCACACCAACCTTAATGCCCACAGAAGGCTTGCCACGGCTAGATAAAAGGGCTTTAACTCTCTCTGCCGCACTTTGCGTTATAGTGATTGGTGGAGGCAATGCCATATTAAAACCTACTATTCACCATGCTTATTTTTATAATCTTCAATAGCTGCTTTAATTGCATCTTCAGCTAAAACAGAGCAATGTATTTTTACTGGCGGTAAAGCAAGCTCATTGGCTATTTCAGAATTTTTAATCGCTGCAGCTTCATCTAATTTTTTGCCTTTAACCATTTCAGTTATAAGCGATGAAGAAGCAATAGCAGAACCACAGCCAAATGTTTTAAATTTAGCATCCTGAATAACACCATCTTTAACTTTTATTTGCAACTTCATAACGTCGCCACAAGCTGGTGCGCCAACTAATCCTGTCCCAATTCCTTCATCACCTTTTTCAAAAGATCCAACATTTCTTGGATTTTCGTAGTGATCTATTACTTTTTCGCTATATGCCATAATCTTCTCCTATTTATCTTAGTTATTAGTGTTCTTGCACTAATAACTTCTAACTCTTTTAATGATGGGCCCATTCTATTTTAGTTATATCGATACCTTCCTGTGCCATCTCCCATAAAGGGCTCATAGCTCTTAGCTTATCAACTGATTTAGTTACCTGCTCTATAGCAAAATCAACTTCTTCATCAGTAGTGAATCTACCTATGCCAAATCTTATAGATGTGTGTGCCAATTCTTCACCAACACCTATAGAACGAAGAACATAAGAAGGCTCAAGACTTGCAGATGTGCAGGCAGAACCCGAGCTCACCGCCAAATCTTTAATTGCCATAATCATCGACTCGCCTTCTATATACGCAAAGCTTAAATTCAAATTTCCCGGTATTCTTTTTTCCTTATCACCGTTTAAATATACTTCCGGAACGCTTTCTACAATACCTTTGTAAAGCTTATTGAACAAATAATGCAATCTTTCATTTTCTGAAGCCATTTCTTTTCTAGCAATAGATGCAGCTTCTCCAAAACCAACTACCAAAGGAGTCGGCAAAGTACCAGAACGTAATCCACGTTCCTGACCACCACCATTTATCAAAGCTTCAATACGCACCCTAGGTCTTCTTCTTATGTAAAGAGCGCCAATTCCTTTCGGCCCATAGAATTTATGGCCAGAAATACTCATCAAATCAATATTCATCTCTTCAACATTCAAAGGTATTTTGCCTACGCCCTGTGCTGCGTCAGTATGGAAGAATGTGCCTTTTTTACGGCATATCGCGCCAATTTCTTTCAAAGGTTGTATCACGCCAATTTCATTATTAACTGCCATAACAGATACTAAAGCCGTTTTTTCAGTAATAGCAGCTTCAAGCTCTGCTAAATCTACCAAGCCATTAGTGCCAACAGGCAAATAAGTAACTTTGAAACCTTCCAATTCCAAATGACGACAAGTGTCGAGTACACATTTATGCTCAGTAACCACTGTAATGATGTGATCCTTTTTATCTTTATAGAAATGGGCAATACCTTTTATCGCCAGATTGTTTGATTCAGTAGCACCTGAAGTAAATATAATTTCTTTCTCATTGGCACCTATCAAATCAGCCACTTGCTGTCTTGCATTTTCCGTTGCAGCTTCTGCCTCCCAACCATAGGCATGGCCGCGCGAATGTGGATTACCAAATTTCTCCATAAAATATGGCTTCATAGCTTCAAACACACGTGGATCCATAGGCGTTGTCGCCTGATAATCCATATATACTGGTAATTTTAATTTATTTTTATCAGCCATTTTCTTTTCCTTACGCCGCTTTCTTATTCAGTTTTACATACAAGCTTTTCCACTCTTGGACAAACCTGCTTACGTCTTCACTTGTGTTATTCTTACCTAGACTAACCCTTATTGCTGTTTTTGCCTTTCCACCATTAATTCCCATCGCTTTTAAAACATGAGATTCTTCCATTTTACCAGAAGAACAAGCCGCACCCGCACTAACCGCAATACCTGCCAGATCAAAATGTATAAGCTGGGTTTCATTTGAAACATCCGGCATTACAACACAACTTGTATTTGGCAATCTTTGCTCCTCACCACCAAGAAACTCTGTTTCCGGCAAGAAAGAGCGTATCTCACGCTCAAGATAATTTCTTAGTTTCTCTATTTCATGAGCAGAAGAAACCTCTCTATCCACAACATCCAGAGCAGCACCAAGACCTGCAATAGCAACTACATTTTCAGTTCCCGCTCTATAATTTTGTTCCTGACCACCACCTAAAATTTGCGTAACAAGCGGCACAGACTTCTTAGCTATCAATGCAGCAGCTCCTTGTGGACCAGAAAATTTATGAGCAGAAATTGTTAGCATATCCACGCCTAAATCCGCCACATCCACTTTTATTTTTCCAATACATTGCGCTGCATCAGTATGCACTATTGCCCCATATTTATGCGCTAATACCATAACATCTTTAATCGGCTGTATAACACCTGTTTCATTATTAGCTAGCATAACAGAAACCAGAATTTTCTTTCCCTGTCTGGCTTTTAACAACTCTTCCAAAACATCAAGTTTTATAATTCCATTTTTATCTACCGCAACAACAACAGCATTTTTTTTCACTGCTGGTTTCATTACTGACGAATGTTCAATAGCCGAAACTAAGACTTCATAGCCTTCTAAACCAAATATAGCAATATTATTAGCTTCAGTTCCAGAAGATGTAAAAATCACCCTATAGTCTTCAGCATTTAAAAATTCCAATAATTTTTTACGAACATCATTAATAATCGCTCTAGCTTTACGCCCTTGTCCATGTACAGAAGATGGGTTAAGAGGCTCACCTAAAAGCCCTTTCATCACCTCCGCTACTTTTTCGTCTAAAGCAGTCGTCGCATTATTATCGAGATAAATGCTACGCATGAAATGCTTTCTCTCCCTCTAAATAAACACTCTTTCTCGTTCCGTCAGAACGACAAACATCTCCCAGTGAAACCGAATTAAGATATTCATATATTTTATTGCTCAAACCTTCCCACAAATTATGGGTTATACATTTCACCCTTTTTTGCATACAGCCACCTTCTTCTTGGCATCTGGTCATTTTTATAGATTCATCAACAGCCATAATTATTTCAGATATAGCTATGTCATCTGCCGGTCTTGCAACAATATAACCACCACCCGGCCCTCTCACAGAACTAACTATTCCAGCACGACGCAATTTCATAAAAATCTGTTCCAAATAGCTGATGGCAATCTCCTGTCTCCCGGCTATATCAGCCAAAACAACTGGCGTACCAGAACTGTTTGTCGCCAAATCAACCATAGCCATAACGGCATAACGCCCTTTTGTTGTAAGATTCATAACAAATTCTACCTTTGGTTTTATAAAACAGATTATTCTTGAATTTTTTCCTTATTTGTCTATAAGCTTACTAGCTCTTTATCACCCTGCTGTATATATTATACAGCGCTTAGTTACAATAACCAAGTAAAATAGTCAAGTATTTTAGAAACTTTATATTATTGGAAGAAAAATGCCTGAAGTTATAATAAACGGCCCAGATGGTAGAATTGAAGCACGTTACCACCATTCAACTGAGAAAAATGCTCCCGTTGCAGTGGTTTTGCACCCTCACCCTCTGCATGGCGGCACTATGAACAATAAGGTTGCCTACAACCTTTATCACGCATTTGCCAGAAACGGATTTTCTGTAGCAAGGTTTAATTTCAGGGGTGTTGGCCGCTCACAAGGAAAATATGATGAAGGTATTGGAGAGCTAAGCGATGCTGCTGCAGTTTTAGACTGGCTACAATCACAAAATCCTAGCTCCTCATCTTATTGGATGGGTGGTTTTTCTTTCGGCTCATGGATAGGTATGCAACTTTTAATGCGTCGTCCTGAAATAGAAGGTTTTATTGCCATTTCTCCTCCTGCTGGTGGCTATGACTTTAACTTCTTATCACCTTGCCCTGCGCAAGGCCTTGTTGTTCAAGGCGATGAAGACAGCATAGTTGCAGAGGAAGATGTTTCCAAATTGGTTGATAAAATTTCCAAACAGAAAAATGCCGGTATTGACTATCGCATCATTATTGGTGCTGATCACTTCTTCCGCAATAAAATGGATGAATTAAATTCACATCTTGATGATTATTTACAAACGAGATTAATGCTTGAAGCAACGCGTCCTAAGAAAGTTAAGCCGGACAGAAGACGCCGCCAGTC
>CAZOKN010000002.1:44264-54248 GCA_964580525.1 uncultured Rickettsiaceae bacterium | reverse complement strand
TTGACGGAAAAGTTATAGGCATTTTGTAGAATGAACGGACGGCAAGGAAGCCAAAAGCTTCCGCCTCTAACATGTCGCCATTACAACCTATTTTTTCTATTTTATGTACAGGAGCTTTCAGCTCTTCTGCAAGTTTTGTCATTATATAATTATTATGGCGACCACCGCCGGTAATATACCAAACTTTTGGCTTCTTAGCGAAATGCTTTACGGATTCTTTAATTGATAAAATTGTGAACATTGAAAGAGTTGCTGCGCCATCTTTCAACGATAAATCTTCATAAACTTTACTAACAAAATCATTTCTATCTAGTGACTTGGGCGGAACTTTTGCAAAATAAGAAGAGGACAATAAAGCTTTCAAAACTTTCTTATTCACTTTACCTGAAGCAGCAATCTCACCATTAGTATCACAGTGCTCGCCTGTATGTTTAAAAATCCAATCATCAATCATTGCGTTTCCAGGCCCTGTGTCAAAGGCCAATATTTCATTTTCAGCGCCAATCCAGGTTACATTTCCCACACCACCAATATTTACTATTGCAACAGGATGTTCAAAATTTTTGGCTATTGCCGAATGATAGATAGGAACCAGCGGCGCTCCCTGACCTTTATGCTTTACGTCGTTTGTTCTAAAATCATTTATTACATTTATGCCTGTAAGCTCTGCCAAAAATTTTCCGTCACCAATTTGCACAGTGATGCCTTTATCTGGCTTATGATCTATAGTCTGGCCATGAAATCCAATTAAATCTATGTTTGTTTTCTTAAGATTATTTTCTAGTAAAAAATTCTCAACTGCTTTGGCATGGATTTTTGTTAATTCTTTACCAACAATATCTTTATCAATCTTACCTTTTATAGCTTTTTTTATATTTTCTTTTGTTTCGCTATCATATGAAAAAGATAAATAAGGGCCTACTTTTTTTACGCTATTACCGTCAGTAGTTATCAACGCAACATCGATTCCATCTAAAGATGTTCCACTCATTAAACCTATTGCTGTAAGAAATTTATTAACCATAAACAAATACCTTTGTTTCTATAAGATAATCAAAAAAAAGAAAGGCGCAAACCTTTAGTTCACGCCTTTCAAATTTTAATTCTAAAACAAAACTACTTCACATTTTTCCAAAGGCGTTTTTTAGCCAGATAGAAAAGGATTGTGAATATAGACAAGTATAAGAAAACCTTAACACCAGATTCCTTACGATGCTCCATCTCAGGCTCAGCAGCCCATTGTAAGAACGTTACAACGTCTTTAGACATTTGATCAACAGTTGCAGGTGTTCCATCCTGATAAGTTACAGATCCTTCAGTTAGCGGAGAAGGCATTGCTATTTGGTGACCAGGGAAATATGGATTGTAATTCATTCCTGTTGCCATTTTCAGATCAGCCGGAGCTTTCTCAAAGCCTGTAAGAAGCGAGTATATGTAATTAGCCCCGTCATGCCTTGCCTTCACTATCAAAGACAAATCAGGTGGGAATGCGCCGCCATTTGAAGCACGCGCAGCTTTCTCATTTGCAAACGGAGAAACAAATTTATCAGAAGGTCTGCCTGGACGCTGGAACATATCGCCAGAATCATTTGGACCATCTGTAACCTGAACACTTGCCGCAATCGATTTAACTTCTTCCTCAGCAAAACCTATGTGCTCTAAATTACGATAAGACACTAATCTAAGCGAGTGGCAAGACGAACACACCTCTTTATAAACTTGATAACCACGCTGAGCAGCAGGACGATCCACAGTTCCAAAAGCACCATCAAAAGGCCAAACCATTTGTTTTGGATGCTCTGCATCTGTTGAAGCTAATACAGGAGAAGCAGCAACAAAGAACAAAACGCCCGCTAAGATAATAAATTTATTTTTCATAAAATACCTATATTCCCTAATTATCTTTTCTTACAAGCGGCATCAATTGATTCCGGCAATGGGCAAGTCTTTTCAAATTTACCTAACATAGGCAGAATCACCAAGAAATACGCAAAATAATAGAATGTAGCAAAACGCGCTGATATTACATAAATACCTTCAGGTGGTTTGCCTCCTAAATAGCCAAGAACAACAAAATTTACTGCAAAAATCAGGAAGAAAATTTTAAATATAGGCCTGTAATTTCCACTCTTCACTTTTGAAGTATCAAGCCAAGGCAATATAAACAACACAGCTATTGCGCCAAACATGAACAATACGCCACCTAGTTTGCTAGGAATTGCACGCAATATCGCATAGAACGGCAAGAAATACCATTCAGGAACGATGTGCGCAGGCGTAACCATAGGATTAGCCGGAATATAGTTGTCCGGGTGACCAAGATAGTTAGGAGCAAAGAAAATGAAATAAGCATAGATTAGGAAAAATACGCCAAATCCAAAGAAGTCCTTAACAGTATAGTAAGGATGGAAAGGTATAGTATCCTTCTCTGTTTTAGGCTCAACACCTGTAGGATTGTTAGAACCAGAAACGTGCAAAGCAACAACATGCAACACAACCAACGCGAAAATCACGAAAGGCAATAAATAATGCAAGGAGAAAAACCTGTTAAGAGTAGGATTATCTACTGAATAACCACCCCACAACCATGTCACAATGCTCTCCCCCACAACAGGAAACGCAGAGAAAAGATTAGTGATAACAGTAGCACCCCAGTAACTCATTTGTCCCCAAGGAAGCACGTAACCCATAAAAGCAGTAGCCATCATAGTCAGGAAAATAACTAAGCCAAACCACCATAGTATTTCTCTAGGCGCTTTGTATGAGCCGTAATAAAGACCACGCAATATGTGCAAATAAACTACCAAGAAGAACATTGATGCACCCACCGCATGGGTATAGCGCAGTAACCAACCATAATTTACGTTACGCATTATGTTCTCAACGCTATCAAACGCCAGAGAAGTATGAGGAGTGTAGTGCATGGCAAGAATGATGCCAGTAACTATTTGTATAACAAGGGCAATACCAGCTAAAGAACCGAAATTCCAAGCATAGCTCAAGTTCTTTGGAGCACGATACTCACTTTGATGCTCTAAAAAACTAAAAACAGGAAAGCGAGAATCTATCCATCCTACAACACCTGTTTTCTTTTTATTCTGACTCATAACAACTAACCAATCTTTATTGTGTTATCACTAATAAATTCATAAGGAGGAACCGCTAAATTCTTCGGAGCAGGACCTTTTCTGATACGACCTGAAGTGTCATAGTGCGAACCATGACAAGGGCATAACCAACCACCGAAATCACCTTGATTTCCCATAGGAACACATCCAAGGTGAGTGCATACACCCACAACAATCAACCATTCTTCCTTACCCTTTTTAACCCTGGCATCATCGCTTTCAGGATCAGGCAAAGAGTCTAATTTAGCTTCTTCAGCCGCTTTAATTTCCGCATCAGTTCTGCGTCTTACAAAGACAGGCTTACCTCTCCACATAACAGTAATAAGCTGACCTTTTTCTATCGAAGAAAGATTAACTTCGGTAGAAGAAAGCGCCAAAACATCTGCAGAAGGATTAAGAGAATCAATTAAAGGCCAGGCAAAAGCAGCAGCGCCAACACCGGCCACCGCACTCGCTGTGAGCATTATAAAATCACGCCTTGTCTCACCATTTTTTGCTGTTTCATCAGTCATCGGCTTTTCCCTAAGATTATCTATAAGATAAAAATTTTATGTCTATATATCTAATTACTTTTCAAAAATCTAGTCATTTTTCGTACAGAGGTAATAAAATAGTGCAAGTGATTAGTGCGAGTAAATAAAAAAACTTGTTCGCACTATTCAACGGAAAACACGTTACAAAATTCTTTCTTAAGCACAGTATCAATCTCTGCCATAGAAATATTTTTTTTCAAATCATGTAAAGAAGTAACTCCATACTGAGAAATCCCGCAAGGCACAATGCCTGAAAAATGGCTAAGGTCAGGATTCACATTGATCGCAATTCCGTGATAAGTCACCCATTTACGCACCCTAATACCAATTGCAGCTATCTTTTTTTCAACTCCGCCACCAAGATCTATCCATATCCCAACCCTGCCCTTTCTGCGCTCACCTTTAATACCTAACTCGCTCAGAGAAGTAATAATCCATTTTTCGAGATTAAAAACATACGCTTTGATATCCTGCATATCGCGTTTTTTTAAATCAAGCATAACGTAAACTACTCTTTGCCCCGGCCCATGATAGGTATATTCCCCACCACGACCACTTTCATATACCGGAAATTTATCAACCTCTATAAGATCCTGTTTTTTTGCGCTGGTTCCTGCTGTATATAAAGGTGGATGCTCAACAAACCAAACAAGTTCTGACTTGTTTCCGGCAACTATATCAGCAACACGCTTCTCCATTGTCGCAACGGCCGAGGTATATTCAACCTTCTCTTTGCTTATTAACCACTCTATTTTCGCCATTAATTATTTCCGTTTAGGATTTATTGATTCTCTTTCATTAAGAGTTTTACAACGACATAGCATTATTTACCATCTCATTTTTACCTATCATGTAACTCTCCTCTTGCTAAAAAAGCATAAAGTTGTTATTGCTCGCAGCCAATGAACGCGACCGTGGCGGAATTGGTAGACGCGCAGCCTTGAGGTGGCTGTGCCGCAAGGCGTGGAAGTTCGAGTCTTCTCGGTCGCACCAGGTTCGCTCTTAAGAGCCGTGCCTAAAGCTGCAAGTCCGATGAAACTTGTAGCCAAGCTCAAAACAAAAACTGGCTGTTTCCAAAGTTAAGGCAAACAACAAACAAATAAAATGGTATAATTTAGTTTTTAGGAGACGGTAATGCCTGAAATAAAAAAAACCGAAGCACCGCACTCCGATCTCCCGGAAGAAAGAATCTATGGACTTTCTGATGAACATTCCAAAGAGCTTTTAAAAGCTGTTGAAAGCGGTGAACGTGATCAGGTTATTCAACTACTTGCACCTCTACACGCTGCCGATATTGCTGATTTTATCGATTCAATCTCCGCAGAAAAACGCCGCGCCTTTATAAATCTTATACGTAAAAATTTTAATCCAGAAATTCTAGTAGAATTAAATAGCGACGTAAAAGAAGAAATATTAAAACTTTTGGGAACTGAAGAGAGCGCCCAGGCAATAGTAACTCTCGATACCGACGATGCTGTCGACGTAATCGAAGATCTTGATAAAAAAGGCCAGCGCGCACTTCTAAAAGCATTGCCTGAAAAACAACGGGTAGAAGTTGAAGAAAGTCTCTCTTATCCTGAAGATAGCGCAGGAAGATTAACTGATCGTAACGTTATAACTGTGCCTGAATTTTGGACTGTTGGACAAACTATAGATTTTTTACGTTCTGAAAAAAACCTGCCGGACGATTTTTATCAGATATTTGTTGTCGATCCAAAAATCAAACCTGTAGGCGGTGTTATGCTAAGCAAGGTCATTCGTTCAGAACGGCCTGTGCTGATGAAAGACATAATGAATATAGATTTGAAGCTTATTAAAACTGACATGGACCAGGAAGAAGTTGCGTTCGTATTCAGGCAGTATGGCCTTGCTTCTGCGCCGGTGGTAAATTCAGAAGGACGTATGATAGGTGTGATTACAGTCGATGATATCGTCGATGTAATAGAAGAAGAAGCACATGAAGACATGATGCATCTGGTTGGTATGTCATCTACAGATATGTATTCCGATACAAGAAGCACTATCGTGCGAAGAATGCCCTGGCTTATGGTAAATTTTGTAACTGCAATCCTTGCTTCTTGGGTTGTTGGATTGTTTGAAGGAACTATAGCAAAATTTGCTTCATTAGCAGTTCTTATGCCAATAGTAGCATCCATGGGCGGCAATGCCGGAACCCAAACTCTAACCGTAGCCGTACGCGCTATCGCTACAAGAGATTTAACTGCTACAAACATTTTCCGCTTTGTAGGAAAAGAAGCTTTTGTAGGATTCACCAATGGTTTATCTTTTGCTTTTGTAACTGGCTTGACGGCTTTAATCTGGTATCACAACCCATATTTAAGCGTAGTAATTGGTATAGCTTCAATTGCCACTCTTACACTTGCAGGTTTTTTCGGCACGATTATCCCTATATGTCTGGTAAAAATGAAAATTGATCCAGCAATTGCCTCAAGTGTAATATTAACCACGATAACAGATGTATCTGCCTTTGGCGTTTTCCTTGGTCTTGCAAAATTTATAATAGAGACCTGGCCACAATTATTACATTAAAAAAACCCGGCAAAAGCCGGGTTTTTTATTTTTTAATTCTCATCAGTTTTAATCGCCAGCACCAGCATTTTCACTGAAGTACTTGTCGTACTTGCCAGGCTCATCTTTATGCTTTTCAGCCTCATCAGTATGAGGTTTGTTTTGAGTGATGTTTGGCCATCTTGAAGAATACTCGCGATTAATTTCTAACCATTTAACATTATCTTCCGATTCAGCTTCTATTGCTCCAATTGGGCACTCAGGCTCGCAAACTCCGCAATCAATACACTCATCCGGATTTATAACTAACATATTCTCGCCTTCGTAGAAACAATCTACCGGGCACACTTCAACACAATCAGAATACTTACACATTATACAATTTTCTGTAACAACGTATGCCATACCTAACCTACTCTCCTTAAGTAAAAAATTATATAGACCTTTACCCAACAATATGGTGAAAGCCTGATGTTTTTTTGTTGTGTATCCTCTTAAAAGCCATATGTAAAGCAATTTTATTGCTGCAATTGCTCACGGTCAATTTTTCTGGAAATTATTTCTGATTTTACTCTAATGATTAATGTCACTATAAAAAAGCTTATGAAAAATAAAAACATAAGCATCAAGGGACGCATCATCGCTGGATCTATCGCCACTCCGCCTGAGCGGAGAATGCTTGCAGGCTGGTGTAGAGTATTCCACCAATCAACAGAAAATTTAACTATCGGTACATTTATAAATCCGACTAAAGCCAGAATTGCAGCAGATTTGCCGGCCCGTTCTTTGCTCTCATGGGCGTTATATAAAGCAATATGGCCTACGTAAAAAAAGAATAATATCAAAACAGAGGTTAGCCTTGCATCCCAAACCCACCAGGTTCCCCAGATAGGCTTGCCCCATAAAGAGCCTGTTATAAGGCAGATTAGGGTAAAAGTTGCGCCTATGTAAGAAGCCGATATCGCTAATATATCCGATAAAGGATTTTTCCATATAAGACTTGCAGCGCTAAAGCCAGCAATCATAGTGTAAATTCCCAGCGCCATCCACGCAGAAGGCACGTGCACATACATTATACGGACAAATTCACCCTGTTGATAATCGGCCGGTGAAACTACCAAAGCCAGATAAGTCCCGCATATAAGGAGAATAATAGCACATACACTAGCCATTGGCAGAACTATGTCTGCAATTTTTAAAAAACGTGCCGGGCTGAAATATTTATGCATAAATAAACTATTATATATAGGATAAGACGCAGTTTATACCCGTTTTACCACTACACAGTCAATTTATTTACTTTCCTTGCCGGTTTTGAGATAGTTAACGGCTTTTATTATACCTAAAATTGCACCAGCAAGACTGCCTATTGCAACAATTATTTTCACTATTGTTTGTAACCAATCCGTAATCTTCTTACCATTTGAAACCGAAACCACAATATCCCTATCCAAAGTCTTTATCATCCTGGCCGTATCATGACCATCAACATCCATATGTGCTGTTAGCGTTAAATGGAGGGTTTGCAGGCCTTCCTTTTTAGGATGAATTTCCCAACGCCACTCAGTATTTTGCTCTTTAGATACTGCCTGAAGTTCTGGGCTTATAGGAGTGATATCAAAATTATAGCCAGATAATTTTGCTTCCATCCTGTTAGTAACGCGTATTGTTTCACCTATTCTTTCTCCGGCACCAGCCAGCTCTTTTTTCAATTCCTCAATCTTTTCAGTAAGACTTAGCAAAAGATTAATCTGCGCTGAATCATTTATGTTTATTTTTTCAGGTGAATTAAACACAACATTGCCTAATTCCATCTTGCGCAAAATACTATCAACATCAATCGGAGTAGTTTCCGGAAGAGGTTCTCCTGCTGCCGGTGGTCCCCAAACCTCAGGCTTTGCAGCACTTCCAGAACCACCTCCCGAACCAAAAATTGAGCCTAAAGATTCCATAGCTCCATCATAAGCATTGCCTAGACCTCCCCCAGCTACATCTTCAACTGCAGAAGGTGCACTAGCGCCGTCATAATAGTCAGCCGTAGGAATATTAGGACTCTCTTCCGCCGTCTTATTCACAGATTTTATAGGGAACGGTGCCGAAGCTTTATATGTAGTTTTCAACATGGTTGAAGCAACAATAAAAACAACGACTATGCCTATAACCGAGGCCACATAAAAGATTTTACTTAGGATGCTTTGCATTTCTTTTCCAATATTTTGCAACAACGCGACAAATCAAAAAGGAAGTACTATAGTGTTTTTGGTTAAATTACTATAGTGAAAGTGCAAGTGTAAAGTGCATTATTGTGGCTCATAATGCAAATTAGGGTTTAATATACCATTAGGATCATATTGCTGCTTTAATTTTGCAGCGGCGATTTTTTCTGACTGTGGAATATATTTTTGATAAGCCTTCTGGTTATGCGGACCAACACCATGCTCTGCGCTAAAAACTCCTTTAAATTCATGAATTACCTTATCATATATAAAATCCTGTATTTCTTCTTTCTCTTCTGGAGTTATTTTTCTTGCAAAGGTTTTTGGCCAGACAAGATTAAAGTGCGCCGCACCAAGCATTTCATGGCCAAATGGTGCAATTATTAAATGCGGCCATTTTTTCAAAATAAGCGGCGATATTGCAAGACGGAACACAGTTAAACTATCAGGATCAGGCATAGCAATATCCGTTGCTATAATCGATCCCTCTTTTGACAATGCCTCAGAAAGATGATGCCGCTGGTGCCAAAAAATTTCCGGCCTATCGATGCGTCCAGTAACAATCAGTTTTTTCTCATATAAACTAAGAACACAAACTTCCAATTTTTCCTGGAGATTTTTATTTTTATCACTCGAGGAAACTTCCACTAGCAAAGTATAGTCATGTTCAGGTTTTTTCTCTTTATCTCCTGCAAAAAGATAGTCAGTATTTGGAATATTTTTTGCCACAAGTCGCAGGGCATTTTCTGATATTCCTTCGAAAGCAGTAAATTCATCGCCGAAATTTTCAGAAAATATTTTGCGGATTTTTGCTATATTCTCCGGCGAAGACGGCACAAGCACAGCGCATGCGTCCTGTAAAGACTTGTCTTCCAGCTTAACAACTGCGTCAGTTATAATTCCAAGCCAACCTTGCGACCCTATAAAAATATTATCCAAATCCAAGCGACTATTATCCTGCATAACATTTTTCTTAGAGCTGGGTAAATTTACTTTAACCCCTTGCATTATTTTGCCATTGGCCAAAACCACCGTAAACTCTGCAACTCTATATTTTGCACTACCATAACGTCCAGCACGGGTTCCTGCTGCATTTGTTGAAATAACACCGCCAATATTACAGCTACCGCTAGATCCTATATCTATAGGTAAAAATAAATTATCATTTTCCAGTTTTTGATTTATCGCATCAAGAACCCAAGCACATCCTACATATAGGGTTTTATTTCTTTTATCTAAATCGAATATATTTTTGTTAAGTAATTCTGTGCTAAGAAGAATTTGTAAACCACTTGAATCTGGCACTGAACCGCCAACAAGACCTGTATTACCACCCTGTGGCACTATGGATATTTTATTTTCATTGCAATATAATAAAATTTTTGAGACTTGATCAGTCGTCTGAGGACGCAAAATTCTTAAGGCTTTGCCCGCACCATATCTATAGCCCTTCTCATAGCGCACCATATCTTGATCGTTTTTGTAGTTGTTTTTGGAACCTACAATTTTATCAAAAAATGAGTCTATTTCTGCCGGGGATCGCATATTTTAAAAACCACTATCTTTTTGTTATAGTGT
>CAZOKN010000002.1:38713-44254 GCA_964580525.1 uncultured Rickettsiaceae bacterium | reverse complement strand
AGTGTTATTAGTTTTATTCTCAAAGTAAAGTTATTTTATAATAATAAAAACCCGGCTTGAAGCCGGGTTTTTATTTCAGAACGGATACATTAGTATTATATTTATCTACGATTACCCATAAATCTCAGCAACATAATCATAAGGTTAATAAAGTCCATATATAGTGTCAAAGCACCCATTATTGCAGCTTTACCAGCCATTTCGCCATCATTGCCAACTTGATAATACATCTGCTTAATTCTTTGTGTATCATAAGCAGTTAAGCCTACAAATATTACAACACCAATAAGGGATATTGCAAACTCAAGACCTGAACTTTTTAGGAAAATATTCACCAAAGAGGCCAATATAACGCCCCAAAGACCCATTATAAGGAACGAGCCAATGCCGGTTAAGTCCTTCTTTGTGGTATATCCATACAGGCTCATAGAACCAAAAACACCAGAAGTTATAAAGAAAACTCTAGCAACGCTAGCACCTGTATAAAGCATGAATATGTAAGATAAAGACAAACCCATAGCCACCGAAAATGCCCAGAACCATGCCTGTGCCGCCTGCATAGACAGCTTCATAACTCTAAAAGATAAATACATAACTATGCCCAGAGGCGCCAAAGCTACAACCCACTGTAACGGCGTGCCATATATAGCCTTCAACATAACTGGTGAAGATGCTGTTCCAAAAGCCACAACCCCAGTAATTACAAGGGCAATAGCCATATAATTATAAACTTTAAGCATGTAAGCCCGCATACCTTCATTATATACGGCCGACGCCACGCCACTTCTTGCTCTTTCAAATTCCATTTTAACCACTCCCCATAATTTCATTAAAACATTTACCTATATTATATAGCAATATGACTTGGCTTTTCAATAGAATATGGAATTTATTTATAAAAATAGGCTTTTAGCTTGCATATTTAGAAGTTTACCTATATAAGGAACTCCCTTTTATGAGTACTGCTTGGCTTTGGCATGCCTTCAGGCTCTTTACGGGTACCGGCAACGGAACCCAGACACAACCATTATAATGAGGTATGAAATGCCAAAAATGAAGACCAAAAGTAGCGTCAAAAAGCGCTTCAAGTTCACTGCAACCGGCAAGGTAAAATATAAGCCAGCTGGTAAAAAGCACGGAATGGTTAAACGTTCCAACAAGGCTATCCGCAAAAATCGTCCTATGGCTGTCTTGTCTCATGCTGATGAGGGAAGAATTAAGTTGTACATAAGACTAAAGAAAAAAGCGTAGGGGGAAGCCATGACATTAGCAAAAAACGGTACTGTAAATAAAAAACGTCACAAAAAAATCCTAAAGATGGCCAAAGGCTATCGTGGACGCTCTAGCACATGTTTCCGCGTTGCGGTTCAGAAGGTAGAAAAAGGTTTGCAATATGCTTACCGTGACCGTCGTAATAAAAAGCGTGATTTCAGAAAGCTTTGGATCCAGCGTATTAACGCTGCTGCAAGGTTGAACGGCTTAACTTACTCTGCATTTATAAACGGCCTTAACCTGGCTGGTATAACTTTAGATCGTAAAGTTTTGGCTGATCTTGCTGTTAGAGAGCCTGAATCTTTCAAGCAGATTGCTCAAAAAGTTTCTCAAGCTTTGGAAAGTAAAAAAGCCGCTTAATACGATTAGTATAATTTATTATTTGAAGAAAGGACAAAGCGGTGATAAACCCTGTTTTGTCCTTCTTTATTTTCAACTGAATTTAAGTTTATAAAATGAGCGATTTAGAATCATTAAAACAACAGGCGATTGATTCAATAAAAAATGCGCCTTCACTTGAAGAATTGGAAAAAGCCCGCGTGCATTTTCTCGGCAAGAAAGGTCCTATTGCTGAACAAATGCAACAGCTTGGTAAACTGCCGCCTGAGAGCCGCAAAGAATTTGGCCAAAAAGTTAATGCTGTAAAAGTAGAAATTGAAACACTGCTTGAAGAAATAAAACAAAAGCTTGAAGATTCTGAACTTGAAGCAAAATTATCTACTGATAAAATCGATGTCACGGCTCCAGTTCGCCCTGAAACACAAGGAAAAATCCACCCTGTAAGCCAGGTTATAGACGAATGCGTGGCTATATTTGCCTCAATGGGTTTTAAAGTTGAAGAAGGCCAGGAAATTGAAGATGATTTCCATAATTTTTCGGCGCTCAACATTCCGCCAAATCACCCTGCCCGTCAAATGCAGGATACGTTTTATCTACCATCAGAAGATGGTACTCCACTAGTTTTACGTACGCACACATCTTCTGTACAAATTAGGACTATGGAGAATGGCAAACCACCGTTTAGATTTATCGCTCCTGGTCGCGTTTATCGTAGCGATTACGACATGACACACACCCCAATGTTCCATCAGATTGAGGGGTTATATATTGATAAAAATATAAATATGGGCCATTTGAAAGGCTGTTTGCATCAATTCTTGAAATCATTTTTTGAATTGGATGAAGTGCCTTTGCGTTTCCGTCCATCATTTTTTCCATTTACTGAACCTTCTGCAGAAGTCGATATTGGCTGCGCACGTGGCGATGGCGAAGTTAAAATCGGCGCTGGAAAAGACTGGCTAGAAATTTTGGGATGCGGCATGGTGCATCCGAATGTTTTAAAAAATGTTGGAATTGACCCAAATGAATATCAAGGCTTCGCATTTGGACTTGGCGTTGAACGTCTTGCGATGCTTAAATATGGTGCACCGGATTTACGTAATTTCTTCGATTCAGACATCAGGTGGCTGAAACATTATGGCTTTTCTGCGCTTTCTATTCCTAGCCTGGTAGGAGGATTATAGTCATGAAATTCACATTAAACTGGCTAAAAGAATATTTAGAAACAACTGCAAGTCTTGATGAAATCACAGCAAAGCTAACAACTTTGGGATTAGAGGTAGAATCAGTTACTGATCTTTCTAAAAATTTAAAAGAGTTCAGGATTGCACAAATTCTGGAAGCAGTTCCGCATCCAAATGCCGATAAACTGCGCGTTTGCAAGGTAAATACTGGCTCTGAACAATTACAAATCGTTTGCGGCGCAGCAAATGCCCGCGCAGGAATAAACGTTGTACTCGCGCCTGTAGGCAGCATAATTCCAACTAATGGCCTGCAAATCCGCGCTTCGCAAATCCGCGGAGTAGAAAGCAACGGCATGCTTTGTTCTGCTGAAGAGCTTGGTCTTGAAAGTGATAGCGATGGCATTATAGAAATGCCGGCATCCAATGATAATCTGGCAAAGAATTTTGCAGAATTTGCTGGATTAAGCGATCCAATTATTGAAATTGCCATCACGCCAAATCGTGGTGATTGCCTGGGAGTTTATGGAATAGCACGCGATCTTGCAGCTAGCGGACTCGGCAAATTAAAATCATTACCGGAAGTAAAAATCGCAGGCAAATTTGAATCACCAGTAAATGTAAAAATTGCTGATGAGGCTGCATGCCCTATGTTTGTTGGCCGCTATTTCAAAAATGTAAAAAATACCGCCTCGCCAGAGTGGCTACAAAATCGCCTAAAAGCTGTGGGTTTAAAGCCAATTTCTGCGCTTGTGGACATCACCAATTATATATCATTTGAATTTGGCCGCCCTTTGCATGTTTACGATGCAAAAAAACTATCTGGCAATCTAACTGCTCGCTTTGCTAAAGACGGTGAAAAAATAACTGCTTTAAACGATATTGAATATTCACTTAAAAACAGCATGCTAGTCATTGCTGATGATAAATCACCACAAGCCTTAGCAGGCGTTATTGGTGGTAAAGATAGCGGCTGCGCTGATTCTACAACAGATGTGTTTTTAGAAGTAGCATTATTCAATCCGTTCGAAGTCACTAAAACTGGCCGTACACTTGAGATAATCACAGATTCACGCTATCGTTTTGAACGTAATGTTGATCCTGCTTTCGTTTTAAAAGGCGCGGAAATTGCTTCAAAAATGATTTTGGATTTATGTGGCGGTGAAGCAAGTAATTTAGTAGTTGCCGGTAAAGAACCTTCTACACAAAAAACTATCGAATTTGATTTCAGAAAATTATCTTCACTTGGTGGTGTTGATTTATCAGAAGATGCCGCTAGGAAAATATTAACTTCTCTTGGATTTACAATTACCGGCAAAAAAATTTCTACTCCATCGTGGCGCCCAGACATTGAAGGCGAGGCTGATTTAGTTGAAGAAATATTGCGCATAAACGGCTATGATAAAATCCCTACGCATTCATTGCCTGAATCTACAAATAATTTTGAGTCTGTGCTTACGCAAAAACAAAATCGCGTTTTTAAAATTCGTAGATTATTGACCGCACGTGGCTTATCTGAAGCTATAACCTGGTCTTTCATGTCTAGCAAAACCGCAAAATTATTTGGCTCTATAAAAGAAAATTTAAGACTGAAAAACCCAATCAGCAGCGATTTAGATGTTATGCGTCCGTCAATTCTGCCAAACTTAATTGATGCGGTAAAAAGAAATAGCGACCGTGGATTTAGCGATTTAGCACTGTTTGAATCAGGTCTCATTTTCGAAAACACAACAGCAGACGGACAGCTTCCTGTAGTAGCTGGAATTAGGAGTGGCAAATTCGTACCGAAAAATATTTATGGCACAATGCGTAATGTTGATTTGTTCGATGCCAAGGCTGATTGCCTAGAAGCTCTTGCAATAGCTGGCGCACCAGTTAGTAATTTAAAAATAACAACTGATGCACCTTCATATTATCATCCTGGCCGCTCTGGAGTTTTACGTTTGGGTAAAGCAACACTCGGAATTTTCGGTGAAATACATCCTAAAATTTTGAAAGAAATGGATGTTAAGCTACCTGTATCAGGTTTTGAAATTTTTATTAACAATATTCCACAAAGCAAGAAAAAATCTTCTGCAAAACCAAAAATGGAAATTTCAGAATATCAGGCTTCGACGCGCGATTTTGCCTTTATCGTAGATAAAAATCTACAGGCTGAGGAAATTATACAAGCGGTTAAGAATGTTGATAAGATTTTAATAAAAGAAGCCAATATTTTTGATATTTATCAAGGCAAAGGAATTGATGAAGGCAAAAAATCTCTGGCATTTTCAATTATCATTCAGGCAAAAGACAAAACATTAACTGATGTTGAACTGGAAGAAATAAGCAAAAAAGTTATCGACAGCGTCCAGAAATTGGGCGGTGTTTTAAGGGGATAATATTAATGGATATTTGTTTTATGAATAAGTTTCTCTTTAGTATAAAAGTTTTTTCATTATGTTTCATTTTACTTTTCTCAGCAAGCTGTAACAGAGGAATTTCTCCAGAATTAATGAAAAAACAACTTGCTGGCTTTAATATTCCAGAAAAGCCTTCTAAAGATAAAGCTATTGTTTATTTTATATACAGAAACGATGAGCCAAGAATAAAAGCAGAATTTGCAGAACTATTCGTGGAAAACCCTATTATTGCATTAACTTACTCTCCAAGCACCTCGACTAAGGTAGCCAAAAAAAATAGCCAACTTTTCCAAATGGCAAATGCTCTTTCTCTTGGAATAATGGAGTCTCCAATTTCTGTAATCAAA
>CAZOKN010000002.1:0-38703 GCA_964580525.1 uncultured Rickettsiaceae bacterium | reverse complement strand
AACCAGGATTCTATGAATTAAATAGAATTTTAATAACTAGAGTACCTATGATATCCAGTCAGGAAAAAATTACCCAAATCGAACTTACCGCCGGAAATACTTATTTTATGGCTATATGGCCAAGTTCTTTCTTTAACCGGTACTCTGGCGAAATAATCCATGATTTATACATAAATGAGATAAAAGATCCTCTTTTGGGAGAATACATTTTATCTAAGAATTTTAATAAAAAAAAATAAATTTAACATATTAGTTTAACTCTTAATTATCACATGGTTGTTTCGTTATGAAAAAATTTTATAGTGTATGTATATTAACAACTTTATTTCTTTGTTCATGCGTGATTTCAACTTCAAGAGATGATTTGTTAAAAAAAGAAACGTTTTATACAAAAAATATAGATAGTAACTATTTAAAACTTGGCAAATGCATAAAAGATCAATTACCCTTACCTCGCTCAATATCTTATGTAACACCAGTTGCCGCTGGCGGAATAATGATTAATGTTCCTCAATCTCAAGTTTTAGGCACTGAAGGTCATGATGATTCTGAAAATAAAATATATTATATTAATGATTTCACAAAGATTGGCTCCAATACTTTAAAGAATTGGTTAATAATTGTAAAAAGCACTAACAGTAAAAATACAAAATCAGAAATTGAGATAAAAGGTAAAAAGAGTATTTGGAACAAGCCCGTTTTCTCTGTAGATTACCTAGGAGAAAAAATTAATAACTGTATAAATTAAATTTTATCAAAATCTATAAAATGAATTTTAGTTACGATACAAAAATTATTGCACATTTACTTTCAAGCTTAAATATAAAAAATTTAAGCAAGAAGTTAGCTATTGCTCTAGCTGAAAAAGAGCGTGTTTCATATGTTCATAATACTGCCGCACTTGAAGGCAATCCTATGACTTATCCTGAGGTACAGACATTACTCGAAGGCATTACTGTCGGAGGACGCAAACTTTCAGATGAACAGCAAATATTAAACCAAAATGCCAGCTGGTCTTTATTGCTTGATATGATAAGAAACAGCAAGTTCAATATCGACAAAGAAACTATTTGTGCCTTACAGTTTGAGGTAGCAAAGGAAGAGGCTATAGAATGGGGAAAATTTCGTACAGCTGAAGTAAATATCGGAGGCACGAATCACAAACCACCAAAGTCTAATGAGCTTGATCAAGTTTTCAGCTCCGGCATCACTAAAATTAAAGAAATTAAACACCCGCTGGAAAAAGCTTTGGTGATATTTTTATTTGGCGCTATAAATCAGTTTTTCTTCGATGGCAACAAGCGTACAGCTCGCCTGATGATGAATGGAATACTTCTTGATAATGGCTACCCTATACTAAATATAAAGGCTGAAGATAAACTGGAATTTAATCGTCAGATGATAGATTTTTACGATTCATCAGATGCTACAAACGTTTTGCAATATTTGATTAATTATTATGGAAGGAATTTGGCTTAATTTAGCCAATCATTAGTAAAATGACTGATTTATCAAGAATACGTAACTTCGCAATCATTGCACATATAGACCACGGCAAATCAACTCTGGCCGACAGGCTTATTCAAATGTGCGGAGGATTGGAACTGCGCGAAATGACTTCGCAAGTGCTAGATAGCATGGATATAGAAAAAGAGCGTGGCATTACCATAAAAGCACAAACTGTACGTTTGAAATATAAGGCCTCTGATGGAAATGAATATATTCTAAACCTTATGGATACCCCAGGACACGTTGATTTTGCTTATGAAGTGAGCCGCTCGCTTGCTGCGTGCGAAGGTTCTATTTTGGTGGTAGATGCTTCACAAGGCGTAGAAGCACAAACATTAGCTAACGTTTATCAGGCTATTGATAACAACCACGAAATAATACCTGTGCTAAATAAAGTTGATTTACCAGCTGCCGATCCTGATCGAGTGAAGCAACAAATTGAAGAAGTTATAGGACTAGATGCTTCAGAAGCTATTCACATTTCTGCAAAAACAGGAGTTGGAATTCCTGACGTATTAGAAGCTCTTGTTTTCAAATTACCATCACCAGTTGGTGATGGTGAAAAACCTCTGAAAGCGTTGCTAGTTGATAGTTGGTATGACTCATATTTAGGCGTAGTCATTCTTGTGCGAGTGATTGATGGCAAGATAAAAAAAGGCCAAAAGATCCGCATGATCAAAGCTAAAGCTGTTTATTCAGTAGATAATGTTGGTTATTTCACTCCGAAAAAATTAATGGCACAGGAAATTTCTGCTGGTGAAATGGGATTTTTTACAGCCTCAATTAAACAAGTATCTGATTGTAAAGTCGGAGATACAATAACTGACGAGAAAACTCCTTGCGAAGAAAGCTTGCCAGGATTCAAACCAAATCTTCCTGTTGTATTCTGCGGTCTTTTCCCTGTTGATGCTTCACAATTTGATCACTTGCGCGATTCGTTAGCAAAATTGCAATTAAATGATTCTAGCTTCGAATATGAAATGGAAACTTCTGGCGCACTTGGCCTTGGTTTCAGGTGCGGATTTTTGGGATTATTACACCTTGAAATCGTACAGGAACGCCTGGATCGTGAGTTTGATCTGGATTTGATAACAACAGCACCAAGCGTTGTTTATAAATTGCACCTACGTGATGGCACAATCCAAGAACTTCATAATCCGGCTGACATGCCAGATCCTATGAAAATCGAATTTATGGAAGAGCCTTGGATTAGGGCAACAATTATAGTGCCGGATGAATATCTTGGTAACGTGCTTGGCTTATGCACAGATAAGCGTGGTGTGCAAAAAGAGCTTTCTTACGTAGGCAAGCGTGTGATGCTTGTTTACCGCCTGCCACTCAATGAAGTTATTTTTGATTTTTACGATCGCCTAAAATCCTGCACAAAAGGCTATGCAAGTTTTGACTGGCAAATGGATGGTTATGAAGAAGGCGATCTGGTGAAAGTTTCTATCCTTGTTAATAGCGAACCTGTTGATGCGCTTGCCCTCATGACACACAGAATGCGTGCAGAAGGTCGCGGTCGCGAGCTTTGCACTCGCCTGAAAGATTTAATACCAAGACAAATGTTTAAAATCGCAATTCAAGCTGCTATCGGAGGCAAAATTATTGCACGTGAAAGTGTTAGCGCCATGCGTAAAGACGTTACTGCTAAATGTTATGGTGGCGATATATCGCGCAAACGTAAGCTTTTAGATAAGCAGAAAAAAGGTAAAAAGAAAATGCGTAGTATTGGCAATGTGGAAATTCCGCAAAGCGCGTTCATTGCAGCTTTGAAAGTTGGGGATGATTAAAATAAATTATAAAAAATGAAAAAAAACATCTTCAATATCCCTGCAGGAACGCCTTTTATCGACACCCTAGCTAAGGGTATATTGGAGCAATATGGCCTAGACCCCATCAACCTTACTAAAATTACAGTATTTCTACCAAATAGAAGATCGTGCCGTGCCTTGCAGGAAGCCTTTCTAAGAGCTAGCGGAGGAAAACCGTTGCTCTTGCCAAAAATGTTTCCTCTCGGAGATATTGATGAAGATGAAATTCTGCTGGGAAATTCTGAAATTACAGAAATACCTTCGGTCATCTCACCAATTGAGCAAAGACTTTTGCTTATACCATTAATCGAAACCTGGCAAAAAAAAGCTATTAAACAAGCCGATGAAAAAATTACGTTATCGCAGGCTGCATATCTAGCGATAGAGCTGTCTTCATTTTTATCTGAAATTGAAAAAGAACAGCTTTCCTTTGAAAATCTAAAATCAATTGTGCCTAATGACCTATCACAACATTGGCAAATAACTCTCAATTTCCTAGAGATATTAATAAAAGAATGGCCAAAAATTTTAAAAGAAAAGAATGCTCTAGATTATACTCAACATCGCAATTTAATATTGCAGCTGAAAGCAAAAAATCTCTTAGACAATCCACCTGATGGACCAATTATAGCTGCAGGATCGACAGGCTCTATGCCCGCGACTGCAGAATTATTAAAAGCAATAGCTTCATTGCAAAACGGCAGCGTAATACTCTCTGGGCTGGATAATTATATAGATCACCAAAGTTGGGAAAAATTAGATGAATCACACCCACAATTTGGTTTAAAAAAACTTCTAGAATTTTTAGATGTAAAAAAAGAAAGCGTTCTAAGCTGGCCATATTGCAAAGAATCTTCTCATAGAAGGAATCTGCTAATTTCTGAATTAATGCGCCCGAGCGCAACTTCCTTTAGCTGGGGAAACCAAAAAATCTCTCCGCAAGAACTAGAAAATATCGAATATATCAGCACTAAAAACTTGCAGGAGGAAGCAGCTTGCATAGCATTAATGTTAAAAGAAGTGCTAACTCAAAAAGGAAAAACTGCAGCATTAATAACCAATGAACCATTACTCGCTCGTCATGTTGCAGCAATTTTAGAAAAATGGAATGTACAGATAGATTATTCTGCAGGCTATGAACTTGGCAACACACCACAGGCAATATTTCTGCGACTGCTTGGCAAAATGGCTATAGAAAAAGGAACGCGCCCTATTTCTCTTTTAAATCTTTTTAAACATCCTTTTGCTTGTGGCGGGTTACAATCACATGAGTTTAGAAAAAAGTCCCGCACATTGGAAATAAAATATTTGCGCGGTGTACAAAACTATACTGAATTTGATAATTTCATTGATAAAGTAAAAACTGATGATGAAGATTTATACAACTGGCTTAGAACAATTTCAGGAATGATTTCACCTTTAATTAATATATTTAAAAAACCAAAAATTTCTTTCAACAAAACATTGACCAAACACATCAAAATTGCAGAAGAACTGGCCACAAATCCGGAAAAATCTGGTGATAAAATATTATGGTCAGGTCCCGAAGGTGAAAAATTAAAAGAATTTTTGGATGAACTACTCACCGCTACAAAAAATAGCTTTAATGAAATTGATCCGGCAGATTATCCTGGCCTTCTCGATGCAATGCTCGCTGGTAATACTTATAGACCAACTTATGGCGCCCATCCACGCGTCTCTATACTCAGTCCAATAGAAGCACGTTTACTTTCTTTTGATACCGTTATTCTGGGCGAATTAAATGAAGGTTCGTGGCCTGTATCATCAAAAGCTGATCCATGGATGAGTCGTCCAATGCGCAAAAATTTTGGCCTACCATTGCCTGAACGCCGCATCGGTCAATCTGCCCATGATTTTGCACAATTATTTTGCCAGAAGCATATTGTTTTAACACGCTGCGAAAAACTTAGCGGCACACAAACTATTCCTTCGCGTTGGATTCTGCGACTTGAAACTTTGCTTAAAAAATGGGAAATGGAAAAATCCATTGAACCCAAAAAACCATGGCTTAAATGGACAGAGCAATTATCTGAAGTTGAAATTTCTTTGCCCTATGAGCCACCCGCACCAAAACCACCATTATCTGCAAGACCAAGAAAATTATCTGTTACCAGCATCGAAAAGCTCATGCGCGATCCTTACGCAATTTATGCTAATAAAATTCTAAAATTAAAAAAACTGGAACAAATAGATAAAGAATCTGGTGGCGCCGAATTCGGCCAATTTGTGCATCATGCTATCGAAATATTCCTGAAAGATTACGAAGAAATTGCGCATGGCGATTATTATAATTATTTGATGACTTGCGGTCAGAAAGTTTTATTCCAGCAAAAAACTAAACCTGCCACAATTGCTTTTTGGTGGCCAAAATTTGAAAGAATTGCCAAGTGGTTTATACAAAATGAAGAAGCCACTAGAAGCCAAGGGATTAAAGTTATGAGCGAGCAAAAAGGCTCTTTTAATATTGGTGATTTCACTCTCGAAGCGCGCGCCGACCGAATTGAAATTGATAAAAATAACAATATAAAAATCATCGATTACAAAACTGGAATTGTACCCACTAAAAAAGAAATAGCTGCCGGCCTCTCACCACAAATGACCTTAGAAGCATTAATTGCTGATAATGGCGGCTTTGGTTTTGCTGGTGAAACAGAAGAGCTTTCTTACTGGAAAATGAGCGGCAGACAAAAACCTGTTGAGCAAGAAAAACGAGATAAACATTATGATGAAACTAAATTTGGTATTGAAGAATTAGTGAATATTTTCAACGATGAAAAAACTCCCTATCTACCCTGCCCTGATCCGGAAACAGAACCCGATTATAATGATTTTGAACATTTAGAACGAAAGAAGGAGTGGGGAGAGTAGATTAAGTTTTGTTAAATGTTAATTAATAAAATTATCTTATGATTATAGATATTAACAAAACGTAGGAGTATAAAAATGAAACATGAATATGATGAATATGAATATTTTTTATTTATTTCTCCAGATAACAAAGAGAGCATACGTTATAAACAATTGGATGAAGCTAGAAATTCTGCACTAAGAATATCTAAAGAAACGAACGTAGAATGCGTACTATTACATAGATCGCATCATACAAATATTTCTAATCACCCAAAGAATACAGCCCCAATATATAGCTATATAAAAGGAAGAGAGACCAAAGCAATATAAGATTAACTTGTCTCCATTATCTTTAGTAACTCTTATCTAAGCTAAAGCTTAGGTAAGAGTGATGCTATTCCCAGCCTATAATCAGGATATCTTAATTCCATACCTAATTTTTCTTTGATTTTTCTATTAGAAACACGTCTGTTAGCAGCATAAAAACTCCTAGCCATAGGCGACAAATCAGCCTCTTCAAATTTAACTAGTGGCGGCACGGGTACGCCAATTAAATTTGCGGCATATTCTATAACATCAGCCTGTGGGCAAGGTTCGTCATCTGCAACGTTATATATAGAAAATGGATCCGGTTTATTAATTGATGCAATTAAAGTCTGACAAATATCTTCCACATGAATACGCGAAAAAACCTGTCCGGCCTTATCAATTCGCCGTGCCGTACCTTCTTGTAAACTTTCAATCGCGCTACGGCCAGGGCCATAAATTCCAGACAACCTGAAAACATGAACTGGTAAACCAGTTGCCAACCATTTCTTTTCAGATTCGACGCGCCACAAAGTTCTATCATTATATGGCTTCACAGGCGTGGCCTCATCCACCCATGCACCGTCATGATCGCCATAAACTCCAGTAGTTGAAAGATAGCCAACCCATTTCAGATTTTTAAGCGCGAGCAGATCATCCAAATGGTTCTGCAAAATAATATCGCCATCTTTTCCAGGTGGAATGGAAATCAAAATATGAGTAACGCTATCCAAATCCCAGATATTGGTAAGTGGCAGACCGTCATCAAATATATGTCCGGTTATTCCCATGGGGCGCAATGATTCACATTTTTCTGATGTCCGGCAAGTTCCACTCACACGCCAGCCATCGGCCAATAATATTTTGGCTAAAAAACTGGCTGTGTAGCCAAATCCGAAACAGAATAAGTGTGAGTCTGTCATGTTTTTATCTCTTTAAAGTTCATTGAAAATGACTCCACGTCAATTATCGTCATCCTATGGCTTGACCATAGGATCCAGTTTAGCAAAGCTAAACATGCCCTTTTAGGGCATTGGATACTGCGGTCAAGCCGCAGTATGACAGAGATCGATATCACAGAACCTACTCCAGTGGATCCCCGCTTTCGCGGGGATGACAAAGTATAATTATGCAGCCAACTTCTTCTTCAAAATATCATTTAAGACCTGCGGATTTGCTTTTCCTTGCGAAGCCTTCATAGTTTGGCCTACAAAAAATCCGAACAATTTATCCTTACCAGATCTATATTCCGCAACTTTATCTTGGTTAGAAGCAATAACTTCATCGATGATTTTTTCAATTGCGCTATGATCTGTAACCTGACGCAAGCCTTTTTCTTCAACAATTGCAGCCGCATCCTTACCAGTTTCATACATAATTTCAAACACCTCTTTGGCTATTTTGCCGGAGATAGTGTTGTCTTTTATCAAATCTAAAAGACCGCTTAAGCTAGCTTCTGACACAGGTGAATTTTCTATACTATGACCAGATTTATTAAGGCGACCGAACAATTCGCCCATAATCCAATTAGCCGCAAGTTTTGGGTCATGACCTTTCGCCACTTTTTCAAAATATTCAGCTGTAGCTTTTTCTGCTACCAAAACACTCGCGTCATAAGGAGAAAGTCCCAAGTGAACAATATAACGCTCTTTTTTCTCATCTGGCAATTCAGGCAGCGATTCGCGCACTTGCTGCACGTAGCTTTCCGTTAATTGCAGAGGTATCAAATCAGGATCAGGGAAGTAGCGATAATCATGTGCATCTTCCTTGCTGCGCAATGTACGAGTTTCACCTTTTGTAGGGTCAAACAACCTAGTTTCTTGATCAACCTTACCACCACTCTCATAAATTTCTACGTGGCGATTAGCCTCATATGCCACAGCTTGCTGCAGGAAACGCACCGAGTTCAAATTTTTAATTTCGCATCTGGTATTCAGCTCACAACTGCCCACTTTACGCACAGAAACGTTCACGTCACAGCGCATAGAACCTTTTTCCATGTCACCATCACAAGTGCCTATATAACGAACAATCGAACGTAATTTTTTCAAATATTCGGCCGCCTCTTCTGAAGAGCGCATATCAGGCTTGGAAACAATTTCCATCAAAGCAACACCCGAGCGATTCAAATCAATAAATGAACTGTCTGGCGATTGGTCATGCATAGATTTTCCGGCATCTTGTTCAAGGTGAATACGTTCAACTCCAACTTCCTTAGTCGAACCATCCTTCATATCCAAAACAATTTTGCCCTCGCCCACGATAGGATCAGAAAACTGGGAAATCTGGTAGCCTTGCGGCAAATCCGCATAAAAATAATTTTTACGATCAAATATAGAATTTAGATTAATTTTTGCCTTAATTGCCAAACCAGTCATCACTGCTTGTTTGATGCATTCTTTATTTATCACCGGCAGCATACCAGGCATTGCCGCATCCACCAGCGAAACTTGTGTATTTGGCTCATTACCAAAATCAGTCGCAGAACCTGAAAATAATTTAGAATTAGTATTCACTTGCGCGTGCACTTCCAAACCAATTACAATTTCCCAATCGCCTGTGTTACCTTTTATTATTTGTGTCATGACTACAACCCCTTAAACCCTGCTGATTTTTCCATAACGCTAGAAACTTTAAACAAAGTTTCCTCGTCGAAAGAATTTGCTATCAATTGCAAACCCAGTGGCAAACCATCTTTAGAAATTCCAGCCGGAATCGACATACCAGGCAATCCTGCAAGACTAGCCGGAACTGTGAACACATCGTTCAGATACATAGTTACAGGATCAAGCTTTTCGCCAAGAGAAAATGCAGGAGATGGCGTTGTTGGTGTTAAGATTACATCAACTTTTTTGAAAGCATCTGAAAAATCACGTGCAATCAAAGTTCTAACACTTTGCGCTTTTTTGTAATAAGCATCATAATATCCAGCTGACAAAACATAAGTACCGATCATTATTCGTCTTTTCACTTCGCGGCCAAAACCTTGTGCACGAGTAAGCTCATACATATCATCAAGCGAACAATCTTTCGGCTGCACGCGCAATCCATAACGTACGCCATCGTAACGCGCCAGATTTGCAGAAGCTTCTGCCGGCGCGATGATGTAATAAGTTGGCAATGCATATTTTGTGTGTGGAAGGCTTATATCAACCATTTCAGCTCCAGCATCCTTCAGCCACTGCTTACCTTTTTCCCACAATGCCTCAATTTCGGCTGACATGCCATCTTGCTTATATTCGCGAGGAATACCAACGCGCAAACCCTTCACACTCTGACCAATGGCCGCAGCAAAATTTGGAATGGCAACAGGAGATGATGTCGAATCTTTATCGTCATAGCTGCAAATTGATTCGAGCATTATAGCCGCATCTTTTACCGAGCGCGTAAAAACACCTGCTTGATCAAGAGAACTTGCGAATGCAATCATGCCCCACCTTGAACAACGTCCATAAGTTGGCTTAATGCCAACATTACCACAGAATGCCGCAGGCTGCCTTATCGACCCACCAGTATCACTACCTAGCGCACCCATGCACATATAGTTTGATACAGCCGCCGCCGAACCGCCAGAAGAACCACCAGGCACAACATCAGCACCATCAGTTTTGCGCTTCCATGGATTTTTTACAGTACCATAATAGCTGGTAGCATTGGAAGAACCCATCGCAAATTCATCCATATTGGTTTTACCAATCATTATGCCACCTTCGCGGAATAAATTACTTGTAACTGTCGATTCATAAGTTGGCTTAAAGCCATCCAAAATATGCGAGCAAGAAGTCGATAAAACACCCTTAGTGCAAAACAAATCTTTCACCGCAAAAGGAATTCCTTCAACCTTACCAGCTTTACCGGCCTTCCTTCTCTTATCAGATTCTTTAGCTTGCTCTAGCGCTATTTCTGGAGTTTCAATGATATAAGCGTTTAAATCACGGCCTTTTTCTGCCGCACTAATATGCGCTTTTGTAAGCTCTTCACTAGTAAACTCGCCTTTTTCCAAGCCCTTTAAAGCAGCTTCTATAGTCAATTTATTCAATTCAGCCATTATTCAGACTCCACAACTTTTGGTACTACAAAACAACCATACCTGCTATCAGGCGCATTTTTCAAAACATCATCTCTGATATTGCCGTCAGTAACTTTATCCTCACGCGAAGGCATCTGCACATTCGACACAGAAAACATTTGCGGCACGCCTTTAGTGTCCACTTCCTGCAGCATTGCAATCCAATCGAGTATTCCAGATATCTCTTTGCTATAGGATTCTACCTCGCTATCTTCCAGTCTTATCCTGGCAAGTTTTGCAACTTTTTTTATTTCTTTTGCTGTTAACGACATATTCTTATACTTTCTTTGTTAATTATATATATTATAACCTGCATTGAGGCGCATAAATTAAGCATTATCTCCAATAAAAGCAAGAAAATGATATATAATTTGATTCCGGATTTTTCAAAACAGCTGGTTTCCGGCAAAAGACTGATAGGGCTAGATATCGGCGCTGCCCGTATTGGCATAGCAATTAGTGATGTAAATCGCATAATAGCAACACCTCACAGCGTTTATGAACACCGCAATATGCGTCAGGATTTAGGCCACATAAATGGCCTTATTACGGCAGAAGACGCTTGCGGAGTTGTAATTGGCCTACCACTTACAATGGCTGGCAAGGAAGAAGATAACTGTTTGAAAATTCGTTCTTTTGCTGAAAAGCTTCATAAAAAAAATGGCCTGCCAATATTTTTACAAGATGAAAGAATGTCCACCGCGGCAGTAACACGAGCACTACAAGAATATGATATGACTAGAAAAAAGCGCCAGGCAGTTGATGACAAGCTGGCAGCTAGCTATATTTTGCAGTGCTGCCTTGATTCAATAAAATAAAGCTATTTTATCTTACGTTTCAGCAGAATATTTTTAACTTCCGTTAGTTTATATCCGCCAGTTAAGTGAGCTGCCGCAAAGAAAACAAACATACCAAGGCCAACTACAAATCCTAATGCAGCAACCTGCATAACTAACTTTCCTGTAAGATATGCTGTTAAAGCGCTTTTAGCGTATAAAATAGCCAAAGACATTATAGCCGCAGAAATAACAATATTTTTTTGCTTATTTAAGAAAACCTTATCCAGCCTGTAAAGCTTTCTCTTCACAAGAACAGCACAGAGCAAAATGATATTAAGCCATGATGATGATGATGTGGCAATTGCAAGACCAACATGGCCCAGGAAAGGAATGAGCGACATGCTAATGGCAACGTTAGCAATCAAGCAAGCAAATGCAATTTTTACAGGAGTTTTAGTATCACCATTCGCAAAAAACACAGGTGCAAAAACTTTAGCCAGAACAAAAGCCGGAAGACCCAATGAATATGCCGTAAGAGCATGTGCTGTTGCAACAGTATCTGCTGCAGTAAAACTACCGCGCTCAAACATCACCGAAATAATGACATCTGAAATAACAGCCAATGCCGCCGCCGCCGGAACAGTGAACAATAAAACCATTTCCAGCCCAGCATTTTGCGTTTGTATAGCATCTTCTATTTTATGTTCTTTTATTTGTTTTGATAAAGCCGGGAGAAGCGCTGTTCCCATAGCCGTACCAATAATCGCCAGTGGAAACTGCACTAATCTGTCTGCATAATAAAGATATGAAACCGCACCAGAAATTGTCGTAGCCAACACAGTATTTATCCATAAATTTATCTGCGTAACACCACCACCAATTATACCTGGCACCATACGTCTTAATAAACTTTTTACCGATTGATCTAACTCAGGAACTCTTGGTTTAAGGCGTATACCAGCTCTTTTTGCCGCCCATACTATCCAAACCAATTGTAAAACTCCAGCAATAGGAACGCCCCAAGCCACAGCATGCGCGGGAGTTTCTGTATATTTCACCAACCATAAAAGTGAGCATATAGTGCATAAATTAAGCAGTATCGGAGTTGCTGCTGCTGCTGCAAATTTTCCTATGCTGTTCATAATTCCATTAAACAGCGACACCATTGATATAAGCAAAAGATAAGGAAACATGATACGGCCAAAATAGACCGTTGTTTCAAATTGCTCAGGATTATCCTTAAAACCGGGCGCGAGAATATGCATAACAAACGGCATAAATATTTGCATAATAATCGTGAAACCCAATAAAACCATGAACATAAAAGAAAAAGCATGCTCGGCAAAATTAAGAGCCTTCTCTTTTCCTTCAGAAGTTAATTTGCCTGAAAATAAAGGTACAAAAGCCGCTGTAAAGGCTCCTTCTGCCGAAAGCGTTCTGAAAAAATTAGGTAAGCGGAAAGCCACAAAAAATGCATCTGCCAGAAATCCGGTGCCCAGAACCGAGGCAACCATCATATCTCTGATATATCCCACAACACGGGAAACCAGGGTGAAGAATCCTACAACAAAAGCAGATTTAAATAAGGACATACCTGACCATCTTCGAGTAAATTTGATGACGCACTTTAGTGCTTGTACAGTAAATACCCGCCACATACAATATTAATAATGAATGACAGAGCTATCAAATTATGTTAGGTAAATAGGGCTTTATTTAAGAATATAAGATTTTGGAAAGAGTGTTATGCGGTTATTCCCTTTAAAATTATTCCCTGACGAAAGTAAAATAGACTTTATCAGCAAGCGATGGATAGCCTTTATCTTTTCTACAGTTCTCACAATTCTGACAGTTGTGCTGCTTTTTACCAAAGGTCTTAATCTTGGAATAGACTTTACAGGTGGCATTCTTATCGAAGCTAAGTTTGAACAAGCGGCTGACCTTGGTAAAATGCGTGACATATTAAAACATGACGAACTTGGTGATATTTCCCTGCAAACTTTTGGCAATGACAACACCATCCTTATTCGTGTTGGCAAAAGCTCTGACGATGCTCAAGAACGCATTGTAGTCGTAAATAAAATCAAAACATCTTTGGCCGAAAATTTTACTGGCGGAATAGAATATAGAAAAGTTGATTATGTAGGTCCAAAGGTAGGCGATGAGCTTATTCGTTCAGGATTTTTAGCACTTATCCTTTCTTTCGCCGCAATGATGGTTTATATCTGGTTTCGTTTTGAATGGCAATATGGCCTTGGCGGCATTATAGCGATCGTCCACGATGCAATTTTAACTCTAGGATTTTTCAGTTTTACTGGCCTGGAATTTAATCTTTCTTCCATCGCAGCAATATTAACAGTCGTTGGATATTCAATAAATGACTCAGTGGTAATTTTTGACAGAATTCGGGAAGATATCAGAAAATATAAAAAATTACCAATCACTGACCTGATAAATCTCAGTGTTAATAGCACTTTGTCGAGAACTATCCTAACTTCAGTTACTACTTTACTATCTTTGATAGCGCTAATTGTTTTTGGTGGCGAAGTTGTGAAAAGCTTTAGTATAGCGACATTCTTTGGTATATTGATTGGAACTTATTCTTCCGTTTATATAGGAACACCTGTGCTTATTTACATGAAATTGCGCCGGGATGCTTAAATTATAGCAAAATTAATGAAAACTATAAAAAGTTACAGAGAACTTCCCAATGAGGCCAAAGCCTGCGTTGTTGCGCTGGGTAATTTTGACGGCGTTCACAAAGGCCATCGCAAGATTATTGAAGAAACCATAAAAATTGCGAAAGACAAAAAAACTAAATCAGCCGTAATGACTTTTGAACCACATCCAGCGGCAATACTTCGTCCTGATAATAAAAATTTTCGCCTTACTGATCTAAAAATGAAAGAAAAATTAATTAGCGAAATTGGTGCTGATTTTCTTTTTACTATTCCGTTCACAGAAGATTTTTCTAAAATTACCGCAGAGGATTTTATCAAAACCATCCTAATTGACAGTCTGCAAGTAAAGCATGTGGTTATAGGTCATGACTTTATATTTGGTCATAATAGGACAGGAAATCCTGATTTTATGCAAAAAAAATCCGCTGAACTCAGCTTCGGAATCACTATAATTAGCGCTATAAAGGATGAAAATGAAATATGCTCTTCCACCTCAGTGCGTGAAGCTTTAAGGCAAGGCGACTTAAAAAGAGTAAATAAAATTCTTGGCAGAAATTATTCTATTGATGGACTTGTTATAAAAGGCGATGCTCGCGGTAGGCAAATAGGTTTTCCAACCGCTAACATTAATCTTGGTGATTTGATAAGGCCAGCATTTGGTGTTTACGCTGTAAAAATTAGACTAGAAGATAAAATTTATAATGCCGTTGCTAATATTGGAATTAGGCCAACTTTTGGAAAAGAAAGTGAATTATTAGAAGTTCATATATTCAACTTTGATAAAAATATCTATGATAGCTCTGTAAATATAGAATTTATTGACTATATAAGGACTGAGACTAAGTTTAAAAATGTAGATGAATTAACAAAACAGATATTAATCGACTGCAAAAAAGCAGAGGAAATATTAAGGTGAAAAATTTTTTAGTAGGCATTGTAATTGCATTTATAGTTTGCGCCAGCGACCAATGGAGCAAGATTTTCATATTTGGACTTCTTGATTCTAAACAATTGGAAGTTATAGAGATTTTCCCATTTTTTAGTTTGGTAAAAGTCTGGAATTATGGCGTAAGCTTTGGCCTGTTCGATAATATACAATATGGAAAATTCATTCTTCTTGGCGTTTCTTCTGTAATAACTTTTGCCTTAGCAATCTGGCTATCAAAGGTGGAAAATTTATATATGGCTTCGGCTTTGGGGTTGATAATTGGTGGTGCAATTGGTAACATGATAGACCGTTTCCGCTTTGGGGCTGTTGCAGATTTTTTAGATGTCTATGTTGGAAATTATCATTGGCCGGCATTTAATGTCGCAGATAGTGCGGTTTGTGTGGGAGTTGGCTTGATATTGTTAGAAGGCTTGTTTGTTAGGGAGAAAAAAAATGTATAAAAAAATTGCTGTAGTTGCAGTATCTTTAGTTCTTGTATGTGGATGCACAAGAAGCGCACGCCAAGTGCTTGGAGTGAGTAAAAGTACGCCGAATGAATTTTCCGTAGTATCAAATCCACCTCTAAGTGTGCCGCCTAATTTCTCTCTTGTAACTCCAGATTCTAATGCAAAATCTGAAGCAGCAAGAATGGATACAAGCGCAAGAGATATTTTGCTTGAGAAAAAATCCTCTGGTACAAAAGACGGAACATCAAAAGGTGAAAAAGCTTTCTTGGCAAAAGCTGGTACTGAGCAAGCTGATCCTGATATAAGAAATAAATTATCAGCTGACCAAGCTGCTATTGAAAAAGAACAAGATGGCTTGCTTGATAAAGTTTCCTTCTTACCAAAGAAAAAAGAGAAAGATTCTATCGTGAATGCTAAAAAAGAAAAAGATAGAATCTTAAAAGATAAAGAAGAAGGTAGGCCAATAACAGAAGGCGAGACTCCTGTTATTGAAGGTAAAAAAGATAGCGGCTTTTTAAATAGAGTCTTCGGCTTGTAAAATATTTTAACCATATAGGTTCCAAAATGCGTCCGGTAATTGGCGTTACACTAGATTGGCAGGAAAAAGGAACGTATTCAAAACGTCCTCATTACGCTTTGCGCGAAAATTATTTTAAAATTATTTATAAAGCCGGTGGCATTCCTTTGGCTCTGCCTCAAATTGGCGAAGCAGTTGACGAACTTATCTCAAAGGTTGATGGCCTAATGATACCAGGTGGTGGTTTTGCTTCGCCTCCTGACTGGTACGTAGAGTCTGAAGATAACTGTCCTTACGAGCCATCCCCGAGACTTGGTTTTGATTTGGCTATAATAGAAAAAGCATTCAAACTTGATAAGCCAATCCTTGGCATATGTGCAGGAATGCAATTAATGGGCGGCGTTAAGGGCTGTAAAATGACTCCCAACATCCATAAATATCTCGGCACAAAAATTGACCATTTAAACGAAAAGCCCGCTGAAGAATTTGCTCATAAAGTAAAGGTTAAGAAAGGCTCTTTGCTTGCTAAAATAACTAAAAGCCAAGAGTTTGACGTTAACACCGCCCATCAAGAAGCGATTGTCAAAGCTCCAGACAATGTTGTTATAAACGCAGTAGCGCCAGATGGAACAATAGAAGGCATTGAATTTCCTGAATATCGCTTTGCATTGGGCGTGCAATGGCATCCTGAATTTTTTGATCAGGCGAAAGATCCTAATTTTCTCATATTCAAAGCATTAATTGCTGAGGCGAAGAAAAGAAAATGAGGAAATATTTATACCTTATAGCATTATTTACTTTAGCATTTCCTAATTATTCTAGCGCCTTTGAATCTCAAAAATTCAAATTATCAAATGGAATGGAAGTTGTTTTGATTCCAAACTCCAAGGTTGCCGCCGTATCTCACATGGTGTGGTATAGAGCCGGAGCAAGCGATGAAATTCTTGGTAAAAGTGGTATTGCGCATTTTCTTGAGCATTTAATGTTTAAAGGCACCAAAGATGTTGGCAAAGGACAATTCTCCAAAATAATTGCCAAAGCTGGAGGTAACGAAAATGCTTTCACCAGCGACGATTATACAGCTTATTTCCAGAATATTTCTAAAGACAAGCTTGAATTAGTTATGAAGTTGGAATCTGACCGCATGCGCAATCTTATATTCGATAATGATGAATTACTTAAAGAGCGCCAAGTTATTCTCGAAGAACGCTCAACCAGAATCGATAACGATCCTCTAGCACTTTTAAAAGAGCAAATGAGTTCGGCGCTATATCTTAATCACCCTTATGGAAAGCCATTAATTGGCTGGCGTCATGAGATGGAAAAGCTTTCTCTTGATGATGCAAAGTCCTGGTACAAAACATATTATGCACCTAACAACGCTGTATTGATAGTTTCTGGCGATATTAAAAAAGAAGAATTACAACCTTTAGCAGAAAAATATTATGGCTCGTTAAAGCCAGAGAATATTCCTACACGCAGGATTATTTATGAACCTGAACAAATAGCTGAAAGACAGGTCATTTACCATAGCGAAAAAGTCACAAAACCTGAGTGGATGCGCTATTATCTTGCGCCAAGCCAAAATACAAAAATGAAAGAACATTGCTACGCATTGATTTTACTTTCGCATATTTTGGGTAATGGCGAAACCAGCAGACTATATACAAATTTAGTAGTTAATAAAAAAATAGCCGCTTCTGTCGGCAGTTCTTATGATGATATGAGCCTTGGAGATTCAATTTTTTCTTTATATGCGCTACCTTCTGAAGGAAAAACTTTAGATGATGTACAAAACTCTATAGACGCCGAAATAGAAAAAATAAAACAAAGTGGCGTTACTGAAGAAGAAGTAACCCGCGCCAAGAATCTTCTAGTAGCACAAACCATCTATGATAGGGAAGATTTACGTACTCTTGCTTATTTTTATGGTGAATCAATGGTAAATGGCCTAGGCACCGAATATGTCGAACATTGGGTTAATAATATTAAGAATGTAACTCCAGCTCAAATTAAAGCTGCTGCTAATTTTGTTCTAGATATGAAAAAATCTGTAACTGGAAGGTTGCTGCCAAAATGATGATTTTTAGATCAAACTTTATAATAATTTCATTACTATGCATTTTTTCTATGCCTTTTTCCGCGCGAGCTGATTTTCCTGCCGTACATGAAGTAAAAACTGAAAAAGGTTATAATCCTTGGTTTATAGAAGATCATTATCTGCCAATTATATCGATTAAAATTGCTTTTTCCGGCAGCGGTAACGCCTATGATCCAAAAGATAAACTTGGCCTTGCAAATATGACTACAGCATTGCTTGGCGAAGGTGCAGGCAACATGTCAGATTTTGCCTATAAAAAACGTTTAGAAGAAATAGCAACCGATATTTCCTTTTCAACTGATGAAGATAATTTTTATATCTCCCTAAAAACACTAAAACCAAATCTGGAAGAATCTTTAAAGCTCCTCAATCTGGTTATAACTCAGCCTAATTTTAAAGATGATTCAGTTGCAAGAATAAAAAAACAATTGCAAATTTCCTTGAAAAAAAGCGAGGAAGACCCTGAATATGTGGCCGGTAAAAAGTTCAAAGAAACAATCTTCGCTGGACATCCATATAGCAATCCGCAAGACGGAACTATTGAGGGAATAGAAAAAATAAATCGTCAGGATTTGTTAGCCTTTGTAAAAAACAATTTCACTAAAGAAAATGCGGTAATTAGCATTGTAGGTGACTTAAAAGAAAAAGAAATCGTGGAATCGCTAGATAAATTTATTACTCTTCCTGACAAGAGAACGGAGCATAAAGAAATTCCTGAATTTGTGTTTCCTACAGGCGGAAAATTAGTTTCTATCGAGAAAAGCCTACCCCAAACTGTGGTTATATTTGGTATGCAAGGCATTAAACGCTCCGACAAAGATTTTTACCCTGCTTACTTAATGAATCATATTTTAGGCGGCGGTGGTTTTGAATCAAGATTGATGGATTCTGTTCGCGAGAAAAACGGCCTTGCCTATACTGTTTATAGCTCACTTGATACTATGAAACATGCAGGATTATTTTCTGGCTATGTTGCTACAGATAGCAGCAAAGTAAAGAAATCTATCGAACTCGTGAAACAAGAAATTAATAAGATGGGAAAAAACGGCGCCACACAAAAAGAACTAGATGATGCTAGGGATTATCTTATTGGCTCTTTTCCTCTAAAAATGACCAAGAACGAAAATTTATCAGCTTTTCTAACAGTAATGCAGTTAGAAAATTTAGGTAAAGATTTTATTGAAAAAAGAAATAGTTACATGAAAGCTGTAACATTAGAACAGATAAAAAATATTTCAGCAAAACTTCTAAATACTGACAAAATGATTATGGTCGTTGTAGGTAATAAAGTTGAATAGTTTAAGCGCCGCTTGACTTAAGTAGCAATATATCTGTAGATTGTCCCCACTTTAACTATGTTTATTTAAGCGAGCAGATAGATGCTTTATCAACAAATAATAGAATCTTGTTTTGAAGAAAAAATAGGCGCCGCTGGCGTAAAGAAAAGTGATTTTGAAACAATCCTAAACGAGACTTATGCTGTAGTGGAAAGGCTTAAGGATGGCTCTATTCCTAGAGCAAAAGCTTTAATAGATATAAATAGTGAAAAATCAGATTTATCTGAGATAAAAACTATTGCGGCTGAAATAAAATCAAAATTCAAATGCCTTGTAATATTAGGAACAGGCGGTTCAACATTAAACCCACAAACCCTTGTTGCTCTCAGAAAAAGTGATGATTTTCCTATATATTTTATCGACAGCGTCGATCCATTTACTATGGAGAATTATTTTAATAAATTAAATCTAAATGAAACTGCAATATTAGTAACTAGCAAATCTGGAAAAACCGTTGAAACCATTGCTCAATTTATAATTTTTGTTTCCGCCTATGAAAAAGCTAACATTAAAAATATGGGCGAGCATTTTTATATAATCAGCGATGATATTGAAAATCCTTTGCGTAAAATGGCTGTGCAGATTAATGCAAAAGTTATGAAGCATAAATCTGATATCGGTGGCCGTTTTTCAACATTTACTAATGTTGGATTGCTACCTGCTGCAATTATCGGCCTTGATCCTGAAAAATTCAGGACTGGTGCAAAGAAAGTTGCAGATGCCAGCCTCTCTGATATTTGCGAACCTGCCATTGGTGCTAGCCTTTCTCTAGCGTTTATGAATAAAGGTTTTAACATCACAGTTATGATGCCTTATGTCGAAAGGCTTTCAGCTTTTGCTACATGGTATCGCCAGATATGGGCAGAAAGCCTTGGCAAGGATGGTAAAGGCACAACGCCAATAAGAGCACTTGGCTCACTTGACCAACATAGCCAGTTGCAGCTTTATTTGGCCGGCCCAAAAGATAAATTTTTTACGATGATAGGACAGGAAAGTAAGGGCATTGGCCAAAAAATTTCTTGTAACCTTTCAGTTGATAAAGAGTTTGGCTATTTAAAAAATAGAACAGTTGGTGATGTAAGCTCCGCTTTGCGTCAGGCTACCGCTGAAACCTTAGTGAATAACGGCTGCCCTTTACGCCTATTCAAAATAAAAAGTCTAGACGAAGAAGTGTTAGGCGCCCTTTGTATGCATTTTATTTTAGAAACAATTATAACCGCTGAAATATTGGGCATGAACGCTTTTGATCAGCCCGCAGTAGAAGAAGGCAAAAGATTTGCCAGAAGCATTCTGGAAGAAGATAAATGACAGAAATATTAACAAAGTCAAAATTGCACATTCTATCTCCCACTACTATCAACAGAATAGCAGCGGGTGAAGTTATAGAGCGCCCTGCATCAGCTGTAAAAGAGCTAGTGGAAAATGCTATTGACGCACAAGCCACAGAAATAGAAATTATAGTTCATAATGGTGGCCGCAATCTAATTTCTATAAGAGATAATGGCCGTGGAATGTCACGAGATGACCTAGAGCTTTGCATTGAAAGACATGCAACATCCAAACTTTCTGACAATGATTTGTTTGATATAAATTTTCTTGGTTTTCGTGGAGAAGCCTTGCCATCTATAGGTTCTGTAGCCAGAATGAATATCACCAGTAAAGAAAGGGGCTCGAGCGAAGCGTGGTCAATTCTTGTTGATGGAGGCGAAAAACATGAAGTACGGCCAGCAGCAATTAATTACGGCACAAAAATAGAAGTGCGCGATTTATTTTTTGCAACTCCCGCTCGCTTGAAATTCCTAAAATCTGAAAGAACTGAAACACTTTATATTCAGGAAGTAATCAGCAAATTGGCCATGTCATATCCACAAATTGCCTTCACTTTGAAAAATGAAAAAAAGACACTGATTAATCTTCCAGCGCAAACTGATAAATCCCACTCTTCATATTTGGGAAGACTTAATGATATTTTGGGCAAAGAATTTGCAGAAAATTCTATATATCTTGATGTTGAGCGCGATGGCGTCGGTTTAAAGGGATATATCGGCCTGCCAACATTTAACAAAGGCACTGCAACCTCACAATATCTGTTTGTAAATGACCGCCCAGTAAAGGACAAATTCTTATTAGGCGTTATACGTGCTGCATATCAGGATTTTCTCGCGCGTGAACGTTATCCTGTGTTAGCACTTTTTTTATATGCTTCTAATGAAGAAGTTGATGTTAATGTGCATCCTACAAAGGCCGAAGTACGTTTCAGAGATGGTGGCCTAATCAGAGGATTGCTCATTGGTTCGCTAAAAAACGCTCTTTCCACAGCTGGACACAGAGCAGCAACAACGGTTTCTACTTCTGCGCTTAGCGCTTTCAGGCCAGAATCTACAAGCGCAAAAATAACCTCATTTCCAAGACCGGGCTATAGTTCCATACAAAAATCCTTTGCAACATATATACCTCCCGCAGCAAGCGAATCTTTAGAAGAAGAAAATATAATAGAATTTCAGCAACCTTCTTTTGCCAAGAGTGAACATCTTTTCAGTGCAGAACAGGCTGCCTTTTCTGTCCGATCTGAAAAAAATGAAAATCCAAATATAGAAACCGTATCCTATCCTTTAGGTATGGCAAAATGCCAATTGCATGAAACCTATATAGTAGCGCAAAATAAAGATGGCATAGTAATAGTTGACCAACATGCCGCACATGAACGTCTTGTTTATGAAAATATGAAGTATGCTATAGCAAAATCAGGAATGAAGACTCAAAGATTGCTTATTCCTGAAATCGTTGAAATTGGTGCTATGGAAGCAGATATAATAGATTCCCGCAAAGACGAATTGCGCAAGCTTGGTTTTGTTGTTGAAAAATTCGGCGAACAGTCAATTGTTGTAAGAGAAACTCCAGCTTTGCTTGGCGAAATTGATATTCACGGCTTCATAAAAGATCTTGCCAGTGATCTAGAAGAATACGGTGAAATCCTATCTGCAAATGAGGCACTGGAACATGTTTGCGGAACTATAGCTTGTCATGGCTCCGTAAGGGCTGGCAGGGTTCTAAATATCCATGAAATGAATGCTATTTTACGCGATATGGAACAAACCCCGCATTCTGGTCAATGCAATCACGGCCGACCTACTTACGTAGAAATGAAACTTTCCGACATTGAGAAGCTCTTTGGCCGCAAATAGCTTCATATCCAAGGTTGTATTTTAGTAATATTTATGATATTTACCTCGTTATCCCGCGGAAATGAATTTATTTAAGGGTTTTTAGTTGATTATTCAGCGTTCTTACATAGCTGCACTGCATGATGTTATGATGGCCGCCGCCAGCATAGTTATTTCGCTTTACTTGCGGTTCGGTAATAATTTTTCAGAGTCTTATGGCTTTCTGGTTCCATCTGTTTTGTTATTTACCTCTGTCAGCGCGGGAGTATTTCATTTTATGGGCCTTTATAAGGGCATTTGGCGTTATGCCTCGTTAAAAGATTTAGTTAATATAACCAAGGCTGTTACTCTCGCCACACTTATTTTTCTGCCTCTTTTGTTTATGATGACAAGATTAGAGGATTTCCCACGTTCTGTGTTGGTTATAAACTGGCTAGTTTTATTGGCTGCTTTGGGTGGACCACGTATTTTTTATCGTATGCTGAAAGATAAAAGTATATCTTTTGATATATTAGATAGCGGCGAAGACAGAAGAATTTCTGTACTTTTAGTGGGCATTAGTGATAGCGCCATCAATTTTATCAGGGAAACCTCTAATAAAAATAAATCAGACTATAGAGTTGTTGGTATAGTTGATAATGATAACAAAAAAAAGGGGCGCTCCATTCATGGAATTAAAATATATGGCAATATAAACGCAATTCCTGAAATTTTGAAAAAGCTGAAAAGCGAAGGAAACTCGCCACAAAGAATTATTTTAGCAAAAGATTATCTAAATAAAGCCATAGTTAACAAACTGCTAAAAATGGCTGAAAAATTGGGCTTTACCCTGGCAAAACTGCCTAAAATATCTGATTTTAAAGATAGTGTTGATAAAGTAGAGATAAAACCAATAGCTATTGAAGATTTGCTGGGTCGTGCACAAAATGCACCTAGCCTTGGCCGCAGAGAAGAATTAATTGAAGGTAAAAAAATATTGGTAACTGGAGCTGGCGGAACTATCGGATCTGAGCTTGTTCGCCAAATCGCAAAATATAATCCTAAAAGCCTCATTCTCTTAGAAATATCTGAATATAACCTCTACAAAATCAGTAAAGAACTGGAGGATGACCTCCCTTCCCTATCTCATAGAGCTTTAATTGGCGATATTAGGAATCTATCTTTACTAGAGTCAGTATTTGCTGAATATAAGCCAGAAATAATCTTCCATGCCGCTGCTTTAAAGCACGTTCCTATAGTAGAAGAAAATCTAATAGAAGCCGCTATGACCAACATTATTGGCTCAAAAAATATAGCCGATATGTGCCTGAAACATAGAGCGGAAAAAATGATAATGGTATCGACAGATAAAGCCGTAAACCCAACTAGCCTTATGGGCGTAACAAAAAGGGTGGCAGAATGCTATGTTCAAAGTCTAGGAAATTCAAAAAAATCTGGAAATACTATATTTTCAACCGTTAGATTTGGCAACGTCCTCGGCTCTTCAGGTTCTGTTATCCCTCTGTTTCAACGTCAATTGGAGCAAGGTGGCCCTATCACAGTTACTCATCCAGACATGGTAAGATATTTTATGACCGTTCCAGAAGCTGTAGAATTAATATTGCAAGCCTCTACAATTGATTCATCTGAAACAAATAAACCTTCCTCTGTTTTTGTGCTTGATATGGGAGATCCTATACATATCAAAGACCTGGCCACACAAATGATAACCCTTGCTGGTTTACGACCTGAAATAGACGTTAAAATCAAATATACTGGCATACGCCCAGGTGAAAAACTTTATGAAGAACTGTTTTATGAAAATGAGATAAAGCAAAAAACAATCTATGAAAGCATAATGCTGGCAGAAGCCAGAAGCATTGATTTTGGCTCAATATCGTTAAATGTTGAAAAAATTTACAAAGCCTGTATGTCTATGGACGATAAAAGCCTTCTGGTTTTGCTTTCAACAATCGTTCCTGAATATATCTCTACAAACGATTTGAAATCTGAAGCTGCGTAGGGTTTGTTAACAAAATTTTGAGTGTATGATTCAAGTAGGAATCTTTCTTACACTTTTGTGTTATTGAATAATCGAGAATACTATATGAATAAAAAAATCGAAAGAGCCCTTATTTCCGTTTCAGATAAAACAGGTCTTGATAGGCTTGCATCATTTCTAAAGAAACAAAAAATCGAGGTTCTTTCCACTGGCGGAACTGCTAAATTTCTCAGAAGCGCCGGGCTAGATGTTGTTGATGTGTCTGACTACACTGGCTCACCAGAAATTTTGGATGGCCGTGTAAAAACCCTGCACCCAAAAATCCATGGCGGCTTATTAGGTTGTCTTGACAATACAGAACATTTGGAAGCAATGAAGGACAACGATATTAAGCCCATCAGCCTTGTCATAGTTAATTTATATCCATTTGAAGAAACAGTTGCTCGCGGTGCAGATTTTGACGAAACAATAGAGAATATAGATATAGGCGGCCCTTCTATGGTGCGCTCTGCTGCTAAGAACCATGCTTTCACAACAATAATAACTGATGCATCTGATTATGACGATCTGATGAGTGAGATGGAAGAAAATAAAGGTGCCACAACTTTTGAATTCCGAAAGAAAATGGCTGCAAAAGCTTTTGCTAAAACTGCTAGCTACGACTCTGCAATAAGCACCTGGTTTGCCAAACAACAAGGGGAGGAATTTCCTGCTATAATAAATTTCTCTGCTAGCCTTAAGCAAAACCTGCGCTATGGCGAAAATCCTCACCAAAAAGCAGCCTTTTATACGACAAATAATGGCTGGGGAATTGGCAATGCTGAACAATTGCAGGGCAAAGAATTAAGCTATAATAACATAAATGACACTGATGCAGCCTTGCAGCTAGCTTTAGAATTTAGCGACCCAGCTGCCGTTATCATAAAGCACGCTAATCCTTGTGGTGTTGCTATTGGCGAAAATGCTTTTGATGCCTACAAAAAAGCCTTAGCATCTGACCCTGTAAGTGCTTTTGGCGGCATTATTGCCTTCAATCGCCCTATAGACAAAATCTTGGCCGAGGAAGTTTCTAAACTATTTGCCGAAGCAATAGTGGCACCAACTATTGATGCTGAAGCGCAAGAAATTTTTGCAAAGAAGAAAAATTTACGCGTTCTTGTTTTGAAAGATATGCACACACCAAAAAATGACTTGGTTATAAAATCTGTATTAGGAGGCTTTTTAGTGCAGGATAGCGATACAGGTGCAACCAAAAGATCAGAATTGAAAACTGTCACTCAGCGCTCTCCTAATGCAAAAGAAATCGATGCCATGCTTTTTGCTTTTAAAGTCTGCAAGCATGTTAAATCAAATGCTATTGTTTTGGTAAAAGATAATGCCACAATTGGCATTGGTGCAGGCCAGATGAGCCGCGTTGATTCTTCCCGCATCGCTGCAATAAAGGCTTCCGACTGCAAAGAGAATCCTGATCGCGCTAAAGGTTCCATTTTGGCATCTGACGCTTTCTTCCCTTTTGCTGATGGAGTTTTACAAGCTGCAGAAGCCGGGGTTACAGCTATAATTCAGCCAGGCGGATCAGTGCGCGATGAAGAAGTTATCGAAGCGGCAAATAAAAATAACATTGCAATGGTATTTACGGGTTTGCGTCATTTTAAACATTAGAAAATCTAATCGTTCTAATGCGATCTGTCGCCCTGAACTAACCCACCCAGAGGTTTGCCGCCAAGTATATGCATGTGAAAATGAGGAACAGCCTGCGAAGCGTTGCCGCCATGATTAGCAATTAGCCTATAGCCGGTTTTATCAACACCAAGATTAGCTGCTATTTTTTGTACTGTTGCAAAAAATTTTGCTGATTGCTCTGGGCTGGCTTTTCTAACAAAATCATCAAAAGAAACATACTCACCCTTTGGTATGACCAAAACATGCATCGGTGCTGCCGGAAAAATATCGTGAAACGCTAAAACAAATTCATCCTGATAAACTTCTTTGCAAGGTATTTCACCCCTTAATATTTTAGCAAAGATATTATTTTTATCGTAACTCATGCCTTCTTCCTTGCCTTTTTCTCATCAAGACCAGAAACACCTGTTCTTTTTTCTAGCTCTTTTATAACTTTCTCAGGCTTTATATCCATGTCTACCCACAAAACCAGCAAGTGATAAAGTAAATCAGAACTTTCAGAAATAGCCTCTTTTTTGTTATCAGCAATTGCTTCAATAACTGTTTCAACAGCCTCTTCGCCTAATTTTTGAGCTATTTTTTTGCGACCTTTTGAAAACAACTTTGCTGTATAGGAGGTTTCAGGATCGCCATTATCTCTGCGATCTTTTATAATCTCGTATAAATCACCCAATGCTTTAAAATCTGCCATTTTATAACCTTATTAACTTGAATAAATTTGTTATAGCATTCTTTTGGAATATTTGTAATGCAGAAGTTTTGCTTATAACCTAACTGCAATTCCTTGTTTTTGCATATGTTCTTTAACTTCCCTAATGGTATGTTCGCCGAAGTGAAAAATGGAAGCTGCAAGGAGAGCCGAGGCGTGGCCTTCTTTAGCACCTACAACAAAATCTTCTAGCTTCCCAACACCGCCTGAAGCAATCACCGGAACAATAACACTATCTGCAATAGCTCTCGTAAGCTCAATATCAAATCCTTTTTTTGTACCATCACGATCCATGGATGTAAGAAGAATTTCACCAGCACCATTTTCAACCATGCGCCGCGCCCAGGCAACAGCATCAATACCTGTTGGTTTTCTGCCGCCATGCGTAAAAATTTCATATTTATCTTTGCCGACTGTTTTTGCGTCAATTGCCACAACTATGCACTGTGCACCAAATTTTTCTGCTGCTTGTTTTACAAAATCAGGATTTGTTACTGCTGCCGTGTTTATAGAAACTTTATCAGCGCCAGCTAGTAAAAGTTTACGTATATCATCAATATTACGCACACCACCACCAACCGTCAAAGGCATAAAACACTGCTCTGCAACTGCTGAAACAACGTCATATATGGTTTCACGATTATCACTAGACGCTGTTATATCTAGAAAGCAAAGTTCGTCTGCTCCTTGCTTATCATAAATTTTAGCTTGCTCGACAGGATCGCCAGCATCTATCAAATCAACGAAATTCACACCCTTTACAACACGGCCGTCTTTCACATCCAGGCAAGGTATTATTCTAGTTTTGAGCATATCTCTCCCACTTCTCAATATATTTATATACCTTTATTGTTGAAGGAATTGAAAGGATAAATAACAAAAACAATATAGGTAACCTTATGAAAAATAAATATATCTCGTAAAACCATTTAAAATGTTCAGAAACATTTTGTATAGTTAAATCAATACCAAAGCCATAATAAAAAATATACTCAAGTGGAAAAATCTGGATTTCATTAAAAAAATACCAACTATAAAGATGGTACAAAATCACCAAAAAAGGACCAGCTGAGATAACGATATTGATAAACAGAAGCGATCTGTTTAATGATTTGCTGAACATTTTTATGCTATATTTAATGCTTTCTCTACGTCTATTTTGCCTTCATATAAGGCTCTGCCTGTTATAACACCAACAATACCGCTGCTTTCTATAGCTTTTATAGATTTTAGATCTTCCACAGAAGAAACCCCACCAGAAGCAATCACAGGTATACTAACAGCTTCGGCAAGTTTTTTAGTTCCTTCGATATCAGGGCCTGTTAATATACCATCACGGTTTATGTCTGTATAAATTATGGCTGCAACACCAGCATTTTCAAACTTCCTGGCTAGTTCTATAACACTTATTTCTGATGTATTAGCCCAACCATCAACAGCAACTTTACCAGCTTTGGCATCAATTCCCACAACTATACGACCAGGATATTTCGCACAAGCTTCTTTGACAAGCTCAGGATTATTAAGTGCGGCAGTACCCAGAATAACTCTCTTAACGCCAGCATTTAGCCAGCCATCAATAGCTTCCATGCTACGAATTCCACCACCAAGCTGTAAAAAAACGCTATCACCAACGGCTTTTATTATTTCATTAACTGCTTTAGAATTTACTGATTTACCCTCAAATGCAGCATTTAAGTCCACTATATGTATCCAGGTAAAACCTTGTTGCTTGAAAGCAAGAGCCTGATTAGCAGGACTCTCATTAAATACGGTGGCCTTGTCCATTTCACCTTTTTGTAGGCGAACACAAACCCCATCTTTTAAATCTATGGCAGGGAAAATAATCATTCTATATCACCAAAAACACCGCTTTGGTTCGTGTTTTACCTTTAAGAAAAGTTAAATACAAGAAAATTCTTGGTGTATAACCCGTTTGTCTAAATATCTTTATAATAAAAACGACCGCCGTACATTTTACCTTCAATAATTTCGTACTTATCGAGGACACCCCAACATTTATAACCACAAGATTCATAAACTTTTATGGCGCCCTGTAAATTATCGCGAACACTGATTCTTAAGACTGAAATTCCGAAATTCTTTGCTTCATCTTCTGCTGCTTTTACCAACAATTTAGCCAGGCCATGGCCACGTGCCCACGGCGCAACAAAATGTTTTTCTAACGAAGCAGAAAAACTTGATGTTTGATTGTTAGGACTTGGCTTCACCAATTGTATCCCAGAAGCTATAACACCGTCCAAACGTCCCACTATAAGCTGCCTTTCCGGCACCATCAAAACGCCCTTCCAATAAGCTTCCATCCTTTCTCTCATTAAAGGCTCTTCACGGCTTGATCCAATCGTAAAGCTTTGATAATTATCAAGGATTGTACGCTCTGTAGCTTCGCATAAATCATTAAGGTCGGCATCTTTAAACTTGCTCAATTTTTCTATTTTTATATCTGCTTTTCTCTCTTCTGTAGGCACCGGTTTCATACTTTCACCATATTTAAAAAATTAGATATAAATCTTAGCCCTTTTTCCTGACTTTTCTCAGGGTGGAACTGAGCCGCCACGATGTTATCATTAGCGATAACTGCCGTAATTGGCAAGCCATATTCAACCTGAGATAGGATATTCTCTTCGTTTTGACATTTAAAATGGTATGAGTGTACGAAATAAAAACTATCTCCCGTATTTATACCATCCATAATAGGGTGTTTTTTATTAACAATAATATCGTTCCATCCCATATGCGGAATTTTCAAATCTTTAGATTCTATGGGAACAACCTGCCCCTTTATCCAACCCAAACCTTTATGATTACCATGCTCCAATCCAACATCAGCAAGCATTTGCATTCCAACACATATTCCAAGAAATGGTTTTTTATTAACTATAACTTCTTGCCGCAACGTTTCCATCATATTGTCTATTTTTGCAAGACCGGCAACGCAATTACCAAACGCTCCCACACCCGGCAAAACTATGTGGCTTGCGCGTTTTACATCTTCGACTTTATTAGATACCAAAACCTGAAAACCTTTGCCTTTTGCTTCTTTTTCAAAAGCCTTCGCAATTGAGTGAAGATTTCCTGAGCCATAATCGATAATTGTTACCAGCTTCATAAAAGCTACTCCCGACCTTCCAGATAAGAAGAGAAAAATCTACGTTTAGCGTCCAACAAATTCTCTCCGCTGACAACTTCAAAAAATTTAAAACCTTTTTTGCTTAAATCAGCTCGATACCAATCATTTGCACTAAAGCCAACAAAAACAAATAAGCCTATTTTTACTACAGCGGAAACCTCAGGATTTATAATTTCATCTTTAAGCAAAACTAAAATAAAAATATTCACTGCCAACAATACAGCTGCACAAACCCACATTCTGTTATATACGGCCCATAATGTTTGGAAAATACCTGCTAAAAAAGAGAACCCCTCCCTGACAAAAAAAGCACTCTCGAGATTTTCCCTTCGGCCATTTTTTACATAAACGGTATAAATCTTCATAGAAATCTCTAAAGTTTGCCCTTTGTAGAAGGCACTTCATCGCTCTTTCTAGGATCGATAGCTATAGCTTCGCGCAGAGCCCTAGCAAGACCTTTATAACAAGATTCAACTATATGGTGGTTATTATCACCATATAAATTTTCCACATGCAGAGTAATACCAGCACTTTGAGAAAATGCCTGGAACCATTCTCTGAACAACTCAGTATCCATATCACCAAGCTTAGGCTTAGAAAAATCAACTTTCCAGATAAGATAAGGTCTATTAGAAATATCAAGCGCAACACGACTCAAAGTTTCATCCATGGGAATATAAGCATTACCATATCTGGTTATACCTTTTTTGTCGCCAATAGCTTTGGCTAAAGCCTCACCAATTGCCCAACCGGTATCTTCAGTGGTGTGGTGAAAATCTATGTGTAAATCACCTTCTGCCTTTAAATTAATATCAATAAGGCTGTGGCGTGAAAGCTGCTCCAACATATGATCTAAAAAGCCAATTCCGGTAGAGATATTATAGATACCCTTACCATCGAGATTTATCTCAACGGAAATCTTTGTTTCCTTTGTGTTTCTGCTAACTTCTGCTTTTCTCAACTTAAATCCCCTTACAAGCTTTCTTTACAGCCTATCAATATAATGATTTTTTGCATAAATAACAAGAAAATATGCCTAAAATACTTGAATAATCCGATTTTAGTTCTAAGTATATGATCAGTACAGAAATTCATAGGTTTAAAGTATGCAGCACAAACCAGACACAATATACGGCACTACAATTCTATCCGTTCGTAAAGGCAATAAGGTCGTTTTGGCTGGAGATGGCCAGGTTTCTCTTGGACCCACAATTATGAAAACCTCCGCCAAGAAGGTACGTAAATTATCTAACGGTAAAATTCTGGCAGGCTTTGCTGGAGCAACGGCTGACGCCTTTACTTTATTTGAAAGGCTGGAAGCAAAGCTAGAAAAACACCCGGAACAGCTTCGCCGCGCTTGTGTAGAATTAGCAAAAGATTGGCGCACAGATCGCTATTTAAGACGCCTGGAAGCAATGATGATAGTCGTGGATGCCGAAGTCTCTTTGATTTTGTCAGGAACTGGCGACGTTATTGAACCTGATGATGGCATCTTGGCTATTGGTTCAGGTGGTAATTATGCACTTTCAGCAGCACGAGCGCTGGCCGATATAAAAGATTTAACTGCAGAAGATATAGTTAAAAAATCTATGAAAATAGCAGCTGATATCTGTGTTTATACAAACCATAATCTAACAATAGAGACATTGAAAACCAAATGAGTGATTTAAATCTTACACCTAAGGAAATAGTAAAAGAACTTGATAGATATATTGTCGGCCAAAATGACGCGAAAAAAGCCGTAGCTATAGCTTTGCGTAACCGTTGGCGTAGGAAAAAAGTTGCTGAGCCTCTGCGTGATGAAATTCTGCCAAAAAATATCCTTATGATTGGCCCCACAGGCGTTGGAAAAACAGAAATTGCACGCCGTATTGCCAAGCTTTCCGGCTCGCCTTTCATAAAAGTTGAAGCCACAAAATTTACCGAAGTTGGTTATGTTGGTCGTGATGTTGATTCAATAATTCGTGATCTTGTCGAGATTTCTATAAATTTCACACGCGAAAAACTTCGTAAAGAAGTTACAACCAAAGCGCATGAAAATGCCGAAGAGCGTTTGTTAGACGCTCTCGTCGGAGACACATCTACAAAAGAAACTCGCGAAAAATTCAGGGAAAAATTACATTCCGGAAATCTTGGAGATAAAGAAGTAGAAATTGATGTACAGGATAATGGTAACGTCGGTGGTGGCGCATTCGATATTCCTGGCATGCCAGGCAGCCAAATGGGTGTTTTCAATCTGGGTGATATAATTGGCAAGGCTATGGGCGGTGCTAAAATGAAAACCAAACGTATGACAGTTAATGAGTCATACAAAATCCTTTTAAATGAAGAAAGCGATAAGCTTATTGACGAAGAAAAAATTATCAAACAGGCTTTGGAACTTGTTGAAAATTACGGCATCGTATTTATTGATGAAATGGATAAAATTACCGCTAGGTCCGATGCCAGAGGTGGCGAGGTGAGCCGCGAAGGTGTTCAACGCGACTTGCTGCCGCTAATTGAAGGCACAACCGTCACTACAAAATATGGTCCGGTAAAAACAGAATATATTTTATTTATAGGTTCCGGCGCATTCCACATGTCCAGTCCCTCAGATTTATTACCTGAATTACAAGGTCGCTTGCCTATTAGGGTCGAGCTAAAAGCTTTGGATAAAAAAGATATGATACGAATACTGAAAGAACCAGAATCAAGCTTGATAAAACAATATATAGCGTTGATGGAAACAGAATCTGTGAAACTGAAATTCACTGATGATGGCATTGATCAAATCGCATCAATAGCGACAGAAGTTAATAAAAATATTGAGAATATTGGTGCAAGACGTCTACATACCGTTATGGAAAAATTGCTAGAAGAAATTAGCTATGCAACAGACGAAAACAGCGGCAAGACTATTAAAATAGATTCTTCTTACGTAAACAAAAACCTTGGCGACTTGGCCAAAAATTCAGATTTGTCGAAATTTATATTGTAGATAAACAACTTAATAGATGGTGGGGGATGAGGGACTTGAACCCCCGACACAGGCGTTATGAGCGCCCCGCTCTAACCAACTGAGCTAATCCCCCGCAAACCGAGGCCTGCTTTATTAGCCGAGGATTATATTTATTGCAAGAAAAAAACGAGGAAACTAGCTACCTAGGGTCAGACGAACCGAAGAAAGGTACATCATCTCCATAATTCATATTCAAACCACCATTGCCCAAAGACATGTATTCATTTGAATAATCCCAGTTAGATATACCACCCAAGTCTAAAGGGAAATTACCATTTCCACCTATAGGCCCCACTTTTTGCAATGGCATCAAAGTAGTACCGCCGGGTCCTAACATTTGTAGAGGTCCTTGCTCAAATATACCTTCAGCACCCATAAAAGTTTGCTGACCTTGATTTAGATTATTCGGCAAATTGATACGCTGACCACTTTCACGCAAAGTTCCATAAGCATAGTGACGACAGAAATTGTATGTATCTTTCCATGCAGTATAATATGTTGGATCCCTTCTCAGGGTTGCATCCTGCTTGAATGTATAAAAAGTTCTATAGAAAGAGTTGGTCATACTTGCCAAGCCGCTCTCACAACCATCTTTCCAACCACGTTTATAATTATTCGGAGCATCATTTGGCATTTGTTTAAAAAGCCATGGCATAGGCTTTAGGTGGTCTGGTGCATTATAACACCCACCTAGTAAAGCAACGAAAAATAATGCAAAAATCTTTTTCATTTTATTACTGTGTCCTATCAAGTTCGTTTGGACATATTACGCACAAATTATTCTCTAATGCTTTGTTATAAGTTCTATCATACGCATCCCACGTAAAGCGGAATGAATATTGCCTGCAATAGTTATAAGCATCTTTCCATGCTTGATAATATTTTTGGTCTTTTATCTTATAGGCATCCTGTTTAAAGCCATAAAAGCTTTTATAAGAACCTGCCACCATCGTTGACAATCCTGTTTCACATCCATCATTCCATCCTTGCAGATACTCAGGATCAGCATCTTTAGGCGGCGCACCCATACGAAATGGCTTTGGCGCTAATATATTTGTTGAAGTAAATATCTTACCCACGCAACCCGTTAAAAGAGCTGGCAGAAGCAGAATAATTAATAAAAATATAACAAGCTTCCGCATTACAGTATATTCCTTCTTAAATATTGGAACACATATCTTTGACAATAGTCAAAGGCAGTCTTCCACCCAGTATAATAGACAGGGTCCTGCGCTAAAGCATAATCTTGCCTAAATTGGTAAAATCCTCTTTGGAATCTGTTAGATGTAGCTGAAAACCCAGTTTCGCAGCCATCTCTCCAACCTTTTCTAAAGTTAGTCGGACCTTCAGGTCCTTGAGTTAACATATTCTGCATCCATGGCGGCCCAACATTCGGCTTGCCAACACAAGAAGAAAGTGCAGTAAAAACTATAAATAAAACAAAAATTCTCTGCACGTTATTATCTCCAGTTACCCATTCCATGCTCATCCGCCATCATTCCCACAAGCGCACCATAAGCATAGGCATCTTTCCATATTTGATAGTATATTTTGTTCTGTGCTAATTCAGGATCTTGCTTCCAGGTCCAGAACATTTTATTAAAGCTATTACTATATCCCGATAACCCACTCTCCAAACCATCTTTAAATCCTTGCTGATAAATCTCTGGACCAGGAGGTGGCTCAAAAGAAACAGTCGAAGGCTTTGCCCAACCAGGCGCAAAATGAAATTCTGTACATCCTGTTAGTAAAAAAAGGATCGAACAAATAACAACCATTCTACTTTTTAAAAAAATAACATTCATTTTAATGCGTTTCCCAATCTAAATTGAACGTACAAAACGAAGATGCATCTTGATATCCACGTAAATACCAAGCATCACTAACCAGCCTATCAGGCTCTATTCTTGGTCCATTTAATCTATAAAGACCTTCACCCAAAACATTTGTAAATGTCTGGCAACCATCCTGAAAACCCTGGTCATAGCTACTATCGCCACCAGGTGTAAAATCATATATTTGCTTTCTCCAAGCTCTTGGTTGAAATTGTTTTTTATCAAATAACGCTGAGTATTTATCCTGATCAGGCACCTTCGGCCTGTCAAATCTTTCACAAGCAGATACAAATAATACAACAGACAAAAGGATTAAAATCCTAAACATAACAACAACTTACAATAAAATTAGTATAGTAATACAAGCCTGAATCTGAGCACAACACCAAGTTCGACGCAAGCCAACACTATGTGTACGCTTTAATTATAGCATTATAACCACATATTATGTAGGTTTTATTACATTAAAACAGGCTCAGTTACCAGAAAATTAATGGCTAACCTAAGCTATTCTCTTCCTGGTGGGATTTATATATAATTATTCACCTTTTGGTTGCGATTCAGGCGATGAGGATGATTGCGCCGGTTTTTCGCCAACTATTTTGCTGGCTATACTTTCAGAAAAATTGCTCAGCTGATTTCCTATATAGGGTAGAAATATTATCAAAACCGCAAAAATAGCAATAATTTTTGGTACAAATGATAATGTTGGTTCTTGTATTTGAGTAAGGGCTTGAAACAGTGATATAACCAAACCCACAACAAGCGCAGCAAGCATTATTGGCAAAGATATCTTCAAAAAGACAATCACAGCATCCCTTCCAATTTCAAGAGCAATAGCAGAATCCATAAATTACCATTTATTTTTATTAAACCTAAATAGGCATACGCATAATTTCCTGATGCGCAGCAAGAAGTCTATCTCTAACTTCCATAACTGTCTTTAAGGTAATTTGTGCATTGGTTATGGCCGTTACAACATCTGTAATATCAGCCTGCTTCACAAGAGATTTAGATATAGTGTTTTCTGCCGTACGCAAAGAAGATACGGTATTGCTGATAGAATCATTAATCATACCAGAAAAGCCGCCACCACTCGTTGCCGAACTGGAGCTTGCACTTGAAGATTCTCCGCTGGAAGATGCAATCTTTGCCGCGTTATTATAGGCACTAACTGCCGAATTAAAACTTACGCTCATTATCAATATCTCCAAAAAATGGAGCTACCTGCTACTTAAAAACTGCATCCTGCAGCTTATTAAAAAATCTTTTATCTTAATAAATCCAATGTAGTCGCAAACATTCTCTTAGTTGTTTCCATAGCACCCAAATTAGCCTCATAACTACCTTGAGCTTCTTTCATATCTGCTATTTCCATAGGTGTTTGTAAATTTGGCAAAAGAACATATCCCTTTTCATCTGCCGCCGGACTAGAAGGATCAAATTTTGCATTAAAAGGAGTTTTTGTATCCTTTTTTACTTTATCAACAGTAACTACTTCTGTTCCAGCATCTTTATTATATTTATTTTTAAAAATAATAATTTGCCTTCTGTAAGGATCAGAACCTGGCGTAGCACCTGTGGAATCAGCATTTGCAATATTTTGTGCAATTACTTTCATACGCATACTTTGCGCCCTCAAACCAGCTGCTGATTCAGAATAGGCATCATTTAGCCCACCAGCAAAACTACTTGTTGCTCCTAAAACAAAAAATGAAATACAAAAAAATCTAATCATTTTGTAAATCCTATCTATTAGTTACTGCAGTTAAAAGAAGGCCATTCATTTGTTTTAGCATTCCAGCTGCCGCACGATATTCCAAATCATTTTCAGACATTTTCACAGTTTGCTGTTCAACACTAACAGTATTTCCATCAGGTTTAATTTCATAAGGTTTTTTCTCCTGAATTTTTCTGAACGAAGATGATTTGCCTATACCAGAAATATGTTTAGGAGAAGTTGTTGCCATTGTTATCATTCGAGTACCACCACTATCCATTGGTGATAAATCTTGTGCTTTATAGCCAGGAGTATTAGCATTGGCAAGGTTACTAGAAATAACGGATTGCCTATTATTTGAATAACGCATTTTATTACTCAAATCCTCAAAAACATCGTCACCCGCGAACGATTGCGCTGAAAATATAGAACCAATAATGAATGTCATTACAGCAATTTTTTTCATAGTTAAGGTCATCCCAATTTTTCAGAAAAACCTCAGCTACTTGCCAAGATAGATAACATATAACCACAAGTTGTAGTATATTTCCAGAATATTTTACACTACAGATAGCCATTTATGTGGATAATTAATATCTGTTGCAGACACAATACTTTTCGCCTATTTGTGAGATTATATTTTAGGGGAAATTTATGGATATAATTAATATATTTAAGGCTGTCTTTCTTGGAATTATTGAAGGTTTGACAGAATTTATTCCGGTATCATCAACAGGGCATTTGATATTAATCGAAGATTTACTTGGCTTTCAGGGTCCTCCGGGAAAAACTTTTGAAATTATAATTCAATTAGGAGCTATCTTAGCAATCTGCTGGCTTTATAGACATAAGATTATTTCTGTTTTAATGGGCTTAACTAAAGAAAAAAAAGAACAAAAATTTGCCCTAAATATAATAGCAGCTTTTATACCAGCAATGATTTTAGGTGTTTTATTGCATGGCTTTATAAAAAGAGTTTTGTTTTCACCCTATGTTGTTTCCACAAGTCTTATAGTAGGTGGAATTATTATATTAATTATTGAATCTCGTACCAGAAAAATTTACTGCAATTCAATTGATGAACTGTCCTTGAAAAAATCAGGATTTATCGGCTTATTCCAATGTTTGGCTATGATACCCGGTGTTTCACGCTCTGGCGCAACAATTATGGGATCACTGCTTTTAGGAGTAGAAAGAAAAGCTGCAACTGAGTTTTCTTTTTTTCTCGCAATTCCAACTATGTTTGCCGCTACCATTTTTGATATCTATAAGAATCTAGATGTACTTTCTTTCGATAATTTCCAGATTATAGCTATAGGTTTCATTAGCGCATTTCTTGCTGCTCTTTTGGTTGTAAAAAAACTCATCAATTTCGTTGGCACGCATGGCTTTAAACCATTCGCATATTATCGAATTGCAATTGGAGTAATTATGCTAGCACTCTTGGCACACTCTGCTTAAAGCTAAAAAAGAAAACCCCGCTTAATAAGCGGGGTTTTTAGAAATTTTTGAAGTATAATTCAACTAAAAACTATGAGAAACAGTTAGAACTGCCTTAGCTTCACAGTTTGTGTCACACTCATCTTTATCTATATCAGTGTCGGTATATTCAATCTTAAAATCAAATCCATTAAAATTATAGGCGGCACCTAACGCCCAATCTGTGTAATCAGGAGCTCCAAAAGCACCTTCGTTATGAATTTGCTGTCTTCCTAAATGGCCATCAAATGTAACTTTGATAGGTGTAGGCACACTAAATCCGGCTTTATAATAAGTTGCTTCACCAGATTTCGCAAAATTCTCAGGAGTATAATTAATTGATGCATTCAAAGCCAAAAAATCAAAATCATATGACACCGCAACTTGACCTTCAGTATAATCATAATTCAGGTCTTTATCTGCACCTGGATAGCTATAATAAATAAGCCCAGCATCCAATGATAGTTTGCCTATTGTTTTACGAACTCCAGTAGACCAATCAGTCTCTAGAGTTGCTTAAATATTATCATTAAAATAAACACTAGATCCCCATTATACAGCGTATAAATCCACCAAATCAGTAATAAAAACATACTTAACAGCG
>CAZOKN010000001.1:140444-150598 GCA_964580525.1 uncultured Rickettsiaceae bacterium | reverse complement strand
AAAAATGTTTTTTATACAAATTTACGGGGTATTTTCGTGGCAAAACATAACATTAAACCTTCCGTTCTTGTGGTAGAAGATGACGCTGCTATTGTCACTCTGCTAGAGTATAACCTCCAAAAAGCTGGCTATACAGTTCGCTCAACATCTGATGGCGAAGAAGCACTTGTGATGGTTGAAGAAGATAGACCTGACGTTATATTGCTGGATTGGATGTTACCGGGATTAACAGGTATTCAGGTTTGCAATCGCTTGCGTATGCGCGAAGAAACCAAAAGAATTCCCATCATTATGATTTCTGCAAAAGGTGAAGAAAGCGACCGTGTTGAAGGCTTAGAAGGTGGCGTTGATGACTATCTGGTAAAACCTTTTTCTCCGCGTGAATTAATCGCACGTATAAATGCCGTATTCCGTCGCATCAGGCCAATCTTTTCGGAAAAAGAACTTGCCTATGGTGATATAAAAATGGATACAACCAGCAGGCGTGTATTTTTCAAAGATAAAGAAGTACATTTGGGTCCAATAGAATATCGCTTGCTACAAGCATTGCTTGAACATCCAAAGCGTGTTTTATCTCGCGATCAGCTTATAAGAAGAGTGTGGGGAAGTTCTTTGCATGTTGAAACCAGAACTGTAGACGTGCATATCAACAGGCTAAGAAAATCACTAAAATCAGACAAACGTGGTACGGTAATCAGGACTATACGTTCTTCCGGTTATTGTCTACAAAATCCAGATGATAATGACTTTGATTTATCAATGGCTGCGGATAGCGAAATATCCGATATGGACAACGATTTTGGCGACGAAGTTTAAACAACTTCTTCTCTAATACAAAATTATTTTCCGTTCAACCTGGCAAAAGTCTTTTCTCTACCGATAAGTGGCAGAATTTGCTTCAGTTCGGGGCCATGCTCCCGCGCAGTGATCGCTTTACGAATCGGCATAAACAAATCTTTACCTTTACGGCCTGTCTTTTGCTTTACCAACTCCACCCATTGATTCCAGGTATTTTCATCCCAAGTACCTTCAGGCAACACAGTACTGGCTTCTTTTAAAAACTCTGAATCATCAATAATCGGCGTAAGATTTTCTTTGCAGATATCCCACCATTCTTTAATTTCAGCAAGTTTCTTAATATTTGGACGCACAGAATTCCAGAATTCTTCGTCTATCCCAGATAGTTCTGGACGGCTTTTTACCTCACCATAAGACATTGCGTGCAAAACTTTTGGATTCATTCTTTCAAGTTCAGCAAAATCATAAATAGTTGTCCCCTTGCTGAAGCGTGACAAATCAAAATTAGCGACAATATCTTTCAAGTTGGTTCTCGCCTCGATAGGATCTGCCGTACCCAAACGCGCTAAAAAACTAGATATCGCAATTGGTTCAAAACCTTCATCACGCAAGGACTGAATATCAAATCCACCTTCACGTTTAGAAATTTTACCCTCTTTTCCCTTCATCAAAGACAAATGTGCGAAATAAGGTAATTTATTGCCCATTGCCTGGAAAAGTTGAATCTGAATTGCGGTATTACTGATATGATCTTCACCACGTGTGATATGAGTAATTTTAAAATCAACATCGTCGATTGTTGAAGGTAACATGTATGTATAAGAGCCGTCTTCACGAATCAATATAGGATCGCTAAGGTTTTTTGCATCAAAATGGATATGTCCGCGCACAAGATCGTTCCATTCGATAGGCGTATTTTCATCAAGTTTAAAACGCCAATGTGGCTTTTTACCTTCCTGCTCAAATTTAGCTTTTTCTGCATCCGTAAGCTTCATAGCCGAGCGATCATAAATCGGCGGCAAACCACGATTGATAAGCATTTTGCGTTTCATGTCCAGCTCTTCGGCTGATTCATAGCAGGGATAAAGCCTGCCCGCTGCGATAAATTGTTTTTTTATTTCTTCATAGCGATCAAAACGTTCAGACTGACGCGCCATAAAATCCCATTTAAGGCCTAGCCATTCTAGGCTTTGTTTAATATTATCAACATATTCTTCTTTCGAGCGCTCCATATCAGTATCGTCTATCCGTAACATAAATTGCCCACCTTCTTTTTGAGCTATGAGATAGCAAATTAAAGCAGTTCTGACATTGCCAATGTGCAAAAGTCCGGTAGGTGAAGGCGCAAAACGTGTTATTACTGTCATATTCATCTTTATTTTTAAGTATAATAAGATGTTAATATAACAAAACAAAGAAATAGTAAAACCCTAATATCAGGCCTAAATGATTATATGAATGAGAAAAAAGCGAATTAGATATTTTGTAAAAACTTGTAAAATAAAAAACCTTAGAATTTTTTCTAAGGTTTTTTATTTTTTATAATTTTATCTAATAATCACTTATCTTATGCCACGGTCTTCTTTAGCTGAACGACTAGAATTCTTTAGTCCTTCCATAACAGCGCGTCTCTCTTCCATAATTTTTTCAGCTAGTTCATTGCCCTTCACTTCAGAAACGACTTTACTATCAACAGGCCTGCCTATAAATACAACATTACCTTTATCATCCTGAGTTCTAAATCCCATAGCACTCATAATCATATCTTTTATCTGCCCCATAACTATTTGGTTAGGATCTTTTTTACTAATCTCTTTTGCAGTTTGATTTTGATTGATTTTGCCTTCTTCTGCCACAAAAAATCCCTATAATTTCCGCTTTAAAAACCCACACAGTATTACAAATGTAACAGGTAAGAGTTAATTTTCTCTTAACGCTTATACACTATTATACCATAAAAATATAGTTTTTTTATTACAAAAAATGCATCTTCACCTTAGGGTAGAAAATGACTATATCAAGGCATCTTTTGGTATGCAAAAGCCTCTTAAAAGCTCTTCAGTGGACATTGTTTTCTTACCCTGACGCTGCACCATAATAGGCACAATCGCCCCATCCTTACAGGCAATTGATAGCTTATCATCAATGATACATCCAGGAGTTTGTTTAAGCCCGGAAATTGGCTTGAAATCAGCTTCAAATATCTTTATTTTATTATTATCATATTCAAAATAAGCGCCGGGATACGGGTTGAAGGCGCGTATATGCCTATCAATTTCCGCACCTGTTTTATCCCAGATTATCTTTGCTTCATCTTTACTTATCTTTTTAGCATAAGTTGCTGCATTATCATTTTGTTTTATAGGCTTTAATTTATCAAAATCATTTAAAGATTTTACTATTAATGTAGCACCCACGCTACTAAGTTCATCATGCAAAGCCCCAGCACTCATCCCGGCCTCAATGTCAACTTCTTGCAACAATAGCATATCACCGGTATCTAAGCCGGCATCCATACGCATAATTGTCACGCCACTGGTTTCATCACCCGCCAGAATTGCTCGTTGTATTGGTGCAGCACCCCGCCAACGCGGCAGAATTGAAGCATGAATATTAAGGCAAGGACAGCAATCCAAAATCGCCTGCGGCAAAATCAAGCCATACGCCGCAACAACAGCAACATCTGCTCCAAAAGCCGCAAATTCATTCTGTTCAGCAGGATTTTTTAAGGATGTTGGGGTTTTTACTACTATATTGTGCTTCTCAGCCGCAAGATGCACGGGTGATTTTTGTTCTTTTTGTCCCCTGCCCGCTGGCCTTGGCGGCTGGCTATAAACGGCCACAACCTCGTGTCCAGACTTTATAAGAGCCTCAAGCGCTTTTACTGAAAAATCAGGTGTTCCCATAAAAATCAGGCGCATATTTTCTCCTTAGCGTAAGTTAGCACTTCTTAGGCATTGGCACTAGCTTCCTTCTTAATCTTCTTTACCTTACGCATTATAACATCACGCTTTAATTTTGAAACATGATCAATAAAAACCACGCCATTTAAATGGTCAATTTCGTGCTGAACGCAAGTTGCAAGTAACCCATCGCAAGCAAAAGATTGCTCCTTACCATAATAATCCAAATATTTAACCTTCACGCGCTTTGGCCTGGTCACCAATGCCCTTTGCTCAGGAAATGAAAGGCAGCCCTCTTCATAGATATTTTCCTCTTCAGAAAGCTCAATTATCTCAGGATTTACAAGGAAAAACGGCTTAGAAATATCAACACCACAGGATTTTTCTTCAGTTTCTTCATAACGCTGCTTGCTATCACTTAAATCCATCACCAATATGCGCTTATGCACGCCAACTTGCACAGCAGCCAAGCCTATCCCCTCTTCATGGTACATGGTTTCCAACATGTCATCCATAAATTTTCGGAGATTATCATCAACCTTATCCACTGGCTCAGAACAAATCAAAAGGCGTGGGTCTGGTGCAGTAACTAAAGGCAAGATTGCCATTTTTATCTCATTTTTGTATTGACGCAAAAATGTTATAGCACAAAAGCCCAAAAATGCAAAGCTACAAAAGCTATATTTAACTATACAAAGCTTCTTTTACGAAAAACGAATAAAAGCAGGCTATAGCCACATGTAAGGATTAACGAAAATAGCGAAATATACTGGCCATAGCGTTCATTAGGTGACTTATCCAGATATAGATGAATTTTATGCCTGCCAGCAGGAATATTAAAATTTATCAGCCCGGTATTTTCTTCTGGTGTAATTTTATATTCAACACCACTATCATCAACAGCACGCCAATATGGATAATAAAACTGTCCAATTTGTAATAGGCTATCTTTTTTAGATTTTGTGCTTAGAACAATATCGCGCGGCTGCCATTTATCAACAACCACTTTTGCATCACCATTTAAAACCCTGGTTTTCATAGCGGTAATTTCAGAGAACTTATCAAGATTATCAAGAGATAATAAATCCTTATTGACCCATATTGGTAGATATGTTTGGGTTAAAACTACTTCTTTTAAATACAGCCTAAACTGTCCTTTGATAATCCTTTGAAAATCATCATCACTCGAATTTTCTTTTAACTTGGATTCATCATATATCGTTGAAAAATCATGACTTTTTGAAAATGAAATTGAAAAACTTAGAATATAAATCACTGCCAAACAGCTCAAAAACCAAATAAACTCCCCTTTAAGATTTTTTTGGTTTTTTTGATGAATAAAAAACACAGCAATAATTGCTGAAAATGCAAAGGAGAAGTAGCTGTTGAATCGCGAAGGAAATTGAATAACTTGCAGAATAGGAAAGATTTCCCAGATTGGTTTAGAAAGCTCTGAAGTCATAAACAATGCTAATAATATTATAAAAAACCAGAAAATTGCATGTTTTTTTTCTGGTATTCCATTACTTATTTTTTTTATGATCCTATATGATAAAAAACATAGAATGATATCTATAACAGCATGAATCATAATATATTCTAAAAAATTAAATTTCTTATTTGAAAAATCTGGAAAAAACTGAAAATTTTCGCTATATCTAAAACCACTCTGATAGCTCCACATCTCGTTTGTAGTTCCAACCCTGACATTAATTCTATCAAAAAACATTGGCAGCCAAAAAACTGCTGAAAGCCCAATTCCCAAAAAAATTGCTGTTGTTAGCGGAATAATATTTTTCTTATAATTCCCTTTGGCATAAAATAAAAAATATAAAACTGGCAGCCCACCCGCAACAATAGTACCTGGTATAGTTGACATAATTAGCAAAGCAAAACAAACAGCATAACCAACTACTGCACGTCTTTTGCCATTTGCTAACATTGTTGTGTAATAAAGCAGCCCAGGAAGCCAAGCAAAAACAAAAAATTCACTAAATGCCAAAGATGCGTAAAGTGAAAAAACACTATAAGGAAGAAAAAAATATACAAGAGCACCGCAAAAAGCCGAAAACCTATCACCAATCGCAAGGTTCAGCCATTTGTAACAAAATATTCCACCAATGATTATGCTAGAAAAATAGGTAAAACATATGGGATTCCAGATTGCTAGCACTCCTCCTTGTGTAAATTTAAAAACACTCGCAAAATAATAAGCTACCGGAGGATAAAAGAAAAATGTTGGAGAGCCGGCGCCAGTATCCATATTTATTAGCCATCTAGGATAAAATTCTCCATTCCAAAATTGTTTTGAAAAATTCTGCGCCCAAACTGCATGATATACAATATCTGCTCCGCCCGGCCCTCTTATAAATGCAGGAAGAATAAATAAAATAGCGGCAATAAGAATACCGAAATAATGAATGTATTTATTGTTAATTATAGAATTCAATTGTCATTCCTCAGAGCGTTTTTATTCCCTAATCTTCCTTAACAATTTCTTCCTCATAACTCTCAATTTCTTCTCTTGAAATATCAGAGAAGCTCTTTGGGGCAGGATCAAGCACTTCAAACTTTCCACTCTTAATAGTCATAATGGCCAGACCACGCTCAGTCAAACCATCTGGGCGCAGACGGAATATACCATCTACTCCTATAAAGCCTCGTGGATTTGTTAAATCACTAACACTAAACTCTCCCCTGCCCTGACTTGCAATAGTTGCAGCGAGAGCCACAGCGTCATAAGCCAAACTAGTTACGCTGGCCGGTTTGTAATTATAGGATGAGAAGAATTTCTCTTCAAACTGTTCTCTGCGTCCACGCTCAGGAGCAGCTACCCATGCACCTTCAAAAACAGGATTATTCAATACATCCGTGCTATACCATTGCGAAGTACCAAGAAGCTGGATTTTGCTTTTATCAAAATCTTTCTGCTGTAGTAAAGAACCTATTTGCTTCAAAGTTTCGCCACCATCAGGTAGCAACAATGCTCTTGGATATTTTATAGGATTATCGTTATATTTTTTTCTTTTTGAATCATAGTCTCTTGGTGAGCGCGAAGACATTGCCGCTTTATATAATGCAGAAAAATGATCTTCAAGGCTTTGCGGCTTTCCTTCTTTATCAATTTGGAATATCTCGCTTTTTATAACAGCAGACACACTATCCTTCTGCGTATGTTCGCGCAGTCTTTTCACAGTAGTTCCACCATAAGTGTTGTTAGGAACCATAGTCGTATAATCAGTAACACCATGCGCTGTAGAATAATTCAGCACACGCGCCAATTGTTGTTCAGGAATAAAACCTAAAGTAAAAATACCGCTACCGGCAAGAGTTTTATCGTTGGAAAATGCCACAACATTTATATTATGTTGTTTAGCAATAGGGATAATCGCTTGCGCTGAACGGCTGAAAACGGGACCTAATATAAGCTTAGCACCTTGCTCAATTGCTTGGTTGGCAGCATCAACAGCATCTGCTTCGGTTTCTTTTGTGTCTATAGGAATCAAGGTAATGTTAGCATCATTAATGCCAAATAAAGACATTTGCGCAGCATCAAGCATGTTTTTTCCGACTTCTTTAAATCTACCGCTTAATGGCAGCAATATAGCAATTTTCATCGGCTCGCCTCTGGAAATTCCACCAAAAATCCCACTGCTTTCTTGCAAGGCTTCGGGTTTTCCTACTGGATGGTTTATTCCACTGGACTCTTGCTGCGGCTGGGATATTGTTGACGGCGTAGACGGTGCAAAAATTGACCCTGACTCAAAAATCGGCTCTGCCGTTCTTGTGCAGGCGGTTACGAATAATAGAACTACAAACACCAATTTAATTATATTTCGCATATACAGGTTCTTATTTAAAATGGAAAAAAATAATTATACATCAGATATTAATAACGAAATCTCACAATTAAGTAAACAGGAGGTTGCGTTATATATAACAGCAACGCCAATTGGAAATTTGGAAGATATAACAATAAGAGCGCTTAACTTATTGAAAAATGTTGAATTTATTGCTTGTGAAGATACACGTGTTACAGGAAAATTATTAGCACGCTATGGCATAAATGCTAAAATGATTTGTTATAATGATTTTAGCTCAGAACGCGACAGAGAAAAAGTTTTATCGATAGTAGCTAACGGAAAAAGTGTTGCTTTAGTTTCTGATGCTGGCACACCGCTAATTTCTGATCCTGGATATAAACTCGTGCGCGAAGCAACCATGCGTAATATAAAAGTCATCCCATTGCCAGGAGCGTCTTCTGTTTTGGCAGCGCTTGTTTTATCGGCAATGCCAACCAATCGGTTTTTATTTGAAGGCTTTTTACCACCAAAAAAAGCCGGACGCATAAAAGCATTGAATGATTTGAAGCATATTAAAGCAACAATAATATTTTTTGAAACAGCACGCAGAATTGCAAACAGCCTAGAAGATGTTCTAGAAGTTATGGGCGATCGCGAAGCTGCAGTCGTACGGGAAATCACGAAACGTTTTGAAGAAGCAAAACGCGGAAAAATTAGTGAATTATTAGATTTTTACAAAAATGATAATACCAAAGGCGAAATTGTTGTTGTTTTATCTCCTCCAGTTGAAAATGAAGACTCTGATTTTGATTTAGATACGGAGATAGAGAAAGCTCTTAAATCTATGAGCGTAAAAGACGCTGCTGCCTTCCTTTCTGACAAAACCGGTATCAACAAAAAAGAAATTTATGGCAAGGTATTGGAGGCTGCATCTAAACGCAAATAAATTAGCCATCCGCCAAAATTTTTGCTGTTGTTAGCATTAATTTTACATGCTTTGGATTTTTTATTTTTAGAAAATTATGAGAAATTTCACGGCATAAACGGCGCTGTGTTTCAGAATAATCTGCCGGTGCAATATCATTAAAAAAATATTCTGGCGTAACATTAAAATATTCCATAATTGCAGCCAAAGTACCAACTGAAATTCTATTTGTACCTTTTTCATATTTTTCAAACTGCTGGTGCGAAACCCCAATTTTTTCTGCGACTGCTGTTCTAGCAATGCCAAGTTCTAATCTGCATTTCCAGACTTTTTCACCAATCATTTTATTAAAATCTTCTATATCCATAAATTAGCACCCGCTTAAAAAGTTTCTTTTATAGAAACTTGTGTGTTGACATCTTTCTTTATATAATGTAATCATTTGGTGGATAGAACCTTACCAATCCTACTTAAAATAGAATAAACAGTCTATTTCGAGTGGAAAAATTAAACCGTAAGTTTCCATATTACAAACCTTATGTCAAGGTTGTTTTTTGCTTTTATAAATAAATTTTTTATGCAAAATCACATAAGAAAGATCAGAGAAGAAAAAAAACTTACACTACAGCAAGTTGCAAAAGCTATGGGTGTTACCAAAGCTCAGGTTTCTAAAATGGAACGTGGCATTATTCGCTTGAATGATTTTTGGCTGGATAAACTTTCTGAATTATATAAATGCTCAATTCATGATTTAATTGATGATGATGAAACACAAAATTTTTTCAGAGAAAAAAATACCAATGATAGGAATAGCAACGCTTTTTGCGATGCTACAATGCTAGGAAATATCGATGCCAAGCAAATTGGATTTGTAGAATATTGCGATCTGGCAAAACAGTATGATTTACGCTTTTCTAAACTACAACATGATGGACAGTTTTTTGTTTTCAACCTTAAGGGAGATTTTTCCGATCTATATAAGGATGGCACACAGCTTGTTTTTCTAACTCTGAATGAAAAAAATAAATATCTTTTAAAAAATGGAAGTGTGGTTTTGTGCAGACAAAAAGATAAATCTGGCAAATCTGAAGGTGATTTTTTACGTCTTATAGAAAAAGACGAGTATGGCTTTTTTCATGCGGTTTACAAAATAAAATATGGCCGCCACTCATATTCAACTCCTGTGCGTAGCCTTTTGGCAGGAGAAGTTGGTATAAGTGGCTTAATAGATCTATACAGCGAGATGGATAAGCATCCTTCAAAATCCAAACCTACCAACAAAGAGATTCATTTAAAAAATCATGAATTTGATCTTATGGCAGTATTGGTTAAGGCTATAGTGGAGATAAATTAATCTAAGAACTAAAATCCACCTCTTGTTGTACCATTTTTTCTTACTACTCTTACCCAACCATTCTCTTCAGCCATATTTTCAAAAGAAAGATAAGGCCGAGATTTTCTTTTAGGAAGTTGAGAATCTTGCTTCATAGAAGGCTCTCTTTCATCCACGCTGGATAAAAAAACTGGTATTTCTTGTTCTTTTTTCTGAATAACTGGCTGTTCTTCTACCTTGGATGTAGATCTATTTCTTTTCAGAGCAGTGTCGAAGGTTGTTGTTTCGGCAGTTTCAGATGATTTTTCTTCTTCTTTGCGTGGCTTAAGAAGCCCAGAAAAACTAGCTATAGTAATATTTCCGCCTCTAATCCTATCATCCTTTATATCAGG
>CAZOKN010000001.1:92017-140434 GCA_964580525.1 uncultured Rickettsiaceae bacterium | reverse complement strand
TGTAGTATTATTTTCTAGATCATCAATTGTATTCTGACGAACAAGTGCAGGATTAGCTGTTATAACTTCTAGAGTAGCAGCAACGATTCTTCCATCTTTTGAATCAAATGGCGCCCAGCTATATTCTCCTTTTAAAACATTCTCTCTGCTTACACCAGCTGCTTCACTTTTTTTCATGTCTTCAATTATTTCTGCTCTTTTTTCTTGTTTTTCAAAGAGAAAATCCTTTTTACGAGTACCATCCACATGGCTGGTTTTTGGCATAGCTTCAGTTTTTCCCTCATCTTCAGATTTTGAAGAAAGAGGATTTTTATCTTTATTCTCAGGTATTGAAGAATATGGAGATGAAGATGCTGATGAAGCAAAATTAATCTTTTGGTCATCTCTAGGTTTCTTTACCGTATCTTGTCTTAATGACTCTTTTAGACCTGAATTCTGATCGGAAACACTAGGCATTTGTGAATTTGTTGGTGATGCCGGCAGCATCAAGTCATATCCAGTTGAAGATTTACTTTCCGGTAATTCTGTTTTGCGAGCTTTTCTTGTTTTTTTTGTATCACCAAAAATACCTTCTTCGTCATATTTACTAGAAGCCGCTCTCTTTTGATTTTTAACAAAAAGACGTTGTTCAGACTTTTCTTTATTAATTATATCTCTTTGAATTTCTTTATTTTTCTCAGAATTAATATCTTTTACAATATCAGCAAATTTTTGCTGAAGTTTTAAAGCCGCATTAGCCATATCTTTAGGTTTAATAACTTGGCCAAAAACCTTATGCATAGCAATATAATTTTCTCTGAAAGCTTCTAAGGAAATACTCTCTGTTGAAGAGTACATTTTTAGTATTCCAAAATCATTAATCACCCCTTTTTTTGTAAAGTCTTTTTTTGTATCAGACTCAATCATTACAGAGGCTGCTAAATTGCTTTTATTATTGAACTTGCAAGACTGTAAATTATTTTTATAAAAAGTTGTAAAACGTAAGTTTGCACCTTTAAAGCTAGCTTTAAAGTTTTTAACTTCAAAAAATTTAGCTGAAACAAGACGTGCCTTATCAAAATTAACATCTTTAAGAATTGCTCTGCTAAAATTTGCCTTGCTCAATCTACTACCAATAAACCTTGCGCCAGTTAGATCTGCATTTGTAAAATTAATGCCTCTGCAATCAATCTCAGAAAGGTCTATACCTTTTAATTCTGCTCCTGATAAATCTATACCTGACAGATTAATCTTAAATTTTTTGCCTTGTGATATTTCTGTAATTTCTTCTTTATGATTGTCTTTAACAAATCTTTCAAAATCTTGTATTTTATCCTTATTTTCTCTGCAATATTCTGCATAATTCTCAAGCATTTCTTTTGTAGCATCGATATAAAAAACTGGATTTGGCTGAACATCCAAACCTTCCGACTTCAAAATCTTTCTGAAAAATGATTGATATTTATTTTTTCTATGCGCTGTAATAACGCTATGTTTTAGAAAATATTCTTCCAGTTTTTCCTGCTTATTAACAAGGGTAGACAATCTTTCAATATTAAATATTTTGTATGTTTTTAATTTTTCTTCAATATTTTCTACTTTTTTTGTCATAGACATTATTCCTTATAAGCATAGATCGCCAGTTAACAGATCTGATACTTAACCTATATTAAAAAATTAAGCAAATGATTGTTGCATTTCTGTGGCTTGATAATATAGTAAAAATACAAGATGCACTAACGCAGGCTTTTTTCCTTACGTCTTTGCACTGAAGAGGCGATGTCCATAGCTTCACGATATTTCATCACAGTACGGCGCGCGATATCAACACCTTTAGCTTTTAGGATGGAAGCGATTTTGTCGTCAGAGAGAATTTTTTTCGGGTCTTCTTTATCAATTAGCTCTTTTATCATAAATTTAATACTTTTGCTCGAAATATCCTCACCACCATCGCTACTAGCAATAGCAGAAGAGAAGAAGTATTTTAGCTCAAACATTCCCATATGTGTGGCAATATATTTACCATTTATAACCCGGCTAACTGTGCTTTCATGCATGTCTATACTTTGCGCAATGTCCGATAAAACCAGCGGCTTTAAATGGCTGATGCCGTTTTTGAAAAACTCATCCTGCTTCAAAACTATCTCAGTGGCAACCTTCAAAATCGTGTTGGCACGCTGATCTAGCGCCTTTACCAACCAATTAGCATTACCATATTGCTCCGAAAGGAATTTTTTGCTTTCCTTATCCTTAGCAATATTTTCGATATGCGAATAATAACGCCTGTTTACAATCACCTTAGGCAATGCTTCGCTGTTAAGCTCCAACATCCATTTTCCTTTTTCCGGTCTTTTCAAGAACACATCCGGCTGAATAACCTGTATATGGTCAGAGGTAAAAACATTACCTGGCTTAGGATTTAAAGCGCGCACTTCATGACACATCTGGATAATATCTTCTTCATCAACTTCGCAAATGCGACACAAAGCTTTAAAATCACGCTTGGCAAAAAGATCAAGATTATCCAATAGTTTTTCCATCGCCGGATCAAGACGGTTTTTATCGCGCAATTGAATCTTCAAACATTCAGAGAGGTTGCGTGCAAAGATTCCCGCTGGTGAAAACTTTTGCAATATTAACAAAGTATCTTCTATGTCCGATAAGTCACATTTAAGTGTGTCAGCATAATGCTGCAAATCAGCATTTATATAGCCATTTTCATCAATCATGTCGGTAAGATACACAGCTATTATTTTCTGTATTGGATCTTTAACATCGATATTAATTTGGTCTAGTATATGGTCACGCAGGCTTTCTTTTTCCGACTGAGTTTCTTCAAAATTAAGTGTGTTATCTGCAAAATTATTGCTACCACCGCCACCAGAGCCACTATAATAAAGCGAATCACCTTCATAAACCGCCGGCGAAATTTCATCGTCAGACCAGGAGACTTCTTTTTTTTCCGAGGCATCAATTGCCGAAGGCGCTCCATCTTCAGATATAGGAGCTTCACCCTCCCCGCCCATTTCCTCAACGCCACCATCTGCAGCATCAGACTCTGGCACATTTTCGGCATCTTCTAAAAACGGGTTAATTTCCATTTGCTGATAAAGATATGGAACCAGATCAATAGTCGCCAGTTGCAGCATTTTGATTGACTGCTGCATCTGCGGCGTCATCACCATATTCTGCGTCTGTTTAATCTGTAAGCCTAATTCAGCCAAGTTTTTACCCTTTTAGTTACTAGTGTGAACAAGAAAATTAAGGAAAGAATTTCCTTATTCTTTCAATTCCATTTCACTCTACCAACATATTGTTAAGAAGTTATTAAAAATGGCAAGCTTTTTGCTTATGATTTTTTATATTAGCTATTTTTCCTGTGGATATAGTGGCATTTTAGGCGAAATTTCCCTAAAATCTATCCATCATAGCTTCTGCGGCGGCATCGCACTCTTCGTTTTGCATTTCTTTATCAAGGAAATACCATGTATCAGCTATCATTTCCTTACATTTTCCATCCAAAACATTTTTAGCATCCATAGGGTGCGCTCTAAAATTGTCATAATATTGTTTCTTTTTTTCTTCATCAATTTTTCTTGGTACATGGTTTTTTATGGCATCTTGGGCAATTGTACATCTTGTGTCAAAAATCAACATCGCTCCCTTGCACCACTTAACGTAATATTTTGCAGCCAAAATATGGGTTTTATAAAAAGCCTCATATTCCGTACGTTTCTTTTCTTCGGTATCAAATTTTTTGTAAGCCATCATTGCATATTGGCAATGCGCAACGTCTTTCACTATTCCCTGCCTGCATTCAGAATCCAATTCCTTAGCTTCTGGGATATTATTTTCATAATAGCTCATATTTCTATCAATAGCCGTGTTTTCAGTCACTGCGCTCTTTTTAACAACTTCTTTCTTTTTCATTTCAATTGCAACGTTGCACTCAATTTCTTGCACTTCCGGATCATATTGATACCATGGATCAAGTAGCAATTCTTTACACTTACCATTCAAAACTTCAGACATTTTATTAGGATTTTTTGTGAAGTATCTACGATAATGCTCGCGATATTTTTCTTCCGTCATTTTGCCTGCATCATCTTTTTGGGTATTTTGTTCAATACCTTCTTTCACAACATTTATGGCTGCTATACAAGCTAGACCGTTTCTTTTTGCATTTTCTATATCAAGGCATGATGTAGAGTATGTTTGAGCTTCTTTTTTCTTTTCATTAAAATTAGCATAAAATAACTTATATCTCTTATCGTCCTGATAATTTTTATTATTTATCATTACAGAAATATTACTTTTTATATTCTCTAGTTGCGATAATAATTCTTGATTGTCTCTAGAGATACGATTTTCACCGAGGGCTTTCATGGCACCTTCGCAATTCAAATCAACCTCAAAAGTTTTGTCATCAGATATAAAATTTAAACATTTCCCACGCAGCAACGAACGCGCCTCTTCCTGGTGAAGTTTATAATATTCAATATATTTGCTCAGCTGGCTATTTTGCTTTTTTTGTTCAATTCTTTGTTTTGACATTTCTTGAACAGTTTCACATTTAATTTTATTTTTTTCCGAACCATTGCGGCAATTTTCAAGATCACTCCATGCGATGCTAATGTCTTTGTCATATACAGCTCTGTATTCGGCTTTCTTTTTGTCGACAATCTCCCTATCTTTTAACGCATTATCAGCATACTCACAGTTTTTATCCTTACTTTTTTTATGCTTACAATCGATATATAATTTTTTCGCCTCATCTATATTATCTTTATAATATTCAAAGCTTTTTTCACTTGCTGTAGCAACAATTACCGGGGCTGTTTTTTTATTCCTATTACTTTTTGACTCAAGAGCTATATTGCACTCCATATCTTGAATTTCTTTATCATATTGATACCAAGGATCGAGGAGCAATTCTTTACACCTACCATCAAGAACTTCTTGAATTTTTTCAGGATTATTTGCAAAAAGATTACGGTAATTATCCAGATATCTGGTCTCTAAAGCCTTGGCGGCATTCTCATCGACAAAAGTTTTTTCTATAAAGTTTCTTAGAATGTCAATTGCGGCTATACACGCCAAACCATTAAGTTTAGCCTTTTCCATATTAAGGCAGGAAGTTACATAATCTTCTGCTTCTTTTTTCTTGTTTTTAAAATCAGAAAATGCTTGTTTATATCTACTATCATTTTCATAATTTTTGTTATTTATTAGAACAGAAATATTATTTTTAATTTCCTGCAATTTAGCTAATAATTCATGGTTATCTTTCGAAATTTGACTTTCGGAAGAGGCTTTTATAGCCGCCTCACATTTCAAATCTACCTCAAAAGTTTTATCATTAGGCATAAAACTTAAGCACTTACCGCGCAGCATAGAGAGAGCTTCTTCGCGATTTATTTTATAATATTCTATATATTTTTTTAGCTGCCCAAAGTCTTTACGTTCACGCATGCGATCTTTTACTACATTTTGCACAGCCTCACATTTTAACTTATTTTTTTCGTTATCATTATTGCAATTACCAAGAATATTCCAAGCCTGCGCCATATCCTTTTTATATTGTTCAAAATACTGAGATTTTATATTCTCTGAGTTAGCATTTTCTTGCAAAGCCTTGGCCGCATATTCGCAGTTTTTATTCTTATTTTTCAGCTTATTACAGGCAAGATCTAATCTTTTAGATTCATCTATATTATTGATATAATATTCTAAGCTCTTTTCGCTTGCAGTAGCAACTATTTGAACTTGATTATTTTTATCAAGTTTCTTTTTAACTTCCACAGCAACATTACATTCAAGTTCTTGCATTTCTGGGTCATATTGATACCAAGGGTCAAGCATAGCTTCCCTGCATTTTCCTTGTAAAACTTCTGTTAGCCTATCTGGATTCTTTTCAAAATATTTAGAATAATGATCGCGATATTTTTCCTCCAAGACCTGGCTATTACTATTATTATCAATGATTTTTTGTGCTCTAGCCATAACCATTTCAATAGCGGCAAGGCAGGCTAATCCATTTTTTTTAGTAAAATCAATATCAAGACATGAGCCAACATAGCTTTCAGCTTCTTTTGGATTATCCCCAAAATAAGAATATGACTGTTTATAGCGATTATCTTGAGCATATTTTTTGTTATTTATAAGTTCTGAAATATTTACTTTTATTTTTATAAGTTGTTCGAGAAGTTTTTTACTATCTGCCAGCATACGGCTTTCATCCGTTGCTTTCATTGCTCCTTCGCATCTTAAATCTATCTCAAAAACTTTTTCATCTGGTAAAAAATTACTACACTCTCCACGTATCAAAGCTCTGGCTTCTTGCTGATTTGATTTATAATATTCTATATATTTTCTTAAATCTCCTACCTCTTTTTTTTCTAGTAACTTTTCTCTCACCAGATCTTCTGCGGTTTGACATTTAATCTCATCTTTCTCAACACCTTCACGACAATTTTCTATTGATTGCCAAATTATAGCTGGATGATTTTTATATTCCTCAAGGTAGGCTGCTTTAATTGCATCATCCTTTTTCTTTTTATTTAAAACTTCTTCAACATAATCACACTCATCACCTTTTTTTAGCCCTGTTTGGCAATTCTTTTGAACATTTTCTGCTTCTGAAATATTTTTACGATAATAGTTTATGGTGTGTTTTTCTGAAGATGTATCTTTATATTTTTTTTCTAAATCAAAAAGGCGACGTATTCTTTCCAACCTATCATTTTCTAAAAGTACAATATTACATTCTTTATCTTGGATTTTATCATCATATTTATACCATGGATCGCTAACCAGTTTTTTACATTTCCCCTGCATCAACTCATCAACTTTGTTTTCGTTAGCTTTTAGATATTTTCTGTAATTATTATCAAACTCCTCTTCGTCTTTAATTCTTTTAAGCTCAACATCCCGCCATTTTTGCTGCTTATCTAAAATCACTTCAACTGCAGAAAGACATTCAATACCATTATTTCGAACACGCTCAAAATCATCGACACAAGAAATTATAAAATTTTCTGCATCCTTTGGCGATTGCTCAAACGATTCTTTAAATTTCAAATATCTGAGGCCGTTTTTATCACCTTTTGTGCTAACTAATGTAAGGAGGTTACTATGGATTTTGGTAAGTCTTTCTATTATTTCGCCATTTTGTTTAAAGTCCTTATCTTCTTGTACGGCAGTAATGGCACTTTCACATTCTCTATCGCGTACAAAAAGAAATTCATGTTTTGAAACATCATCGCTGGAATAATCCTTACATCTATCAGATAAAAGATTTTTTGCTTCATCAACATGTGACCGGAAATAAATCAAACGACTACTCGTCTCCACATCAGCATAAGACTGTATGGGAAGGGCTAGAAAGGTAATTAATAATAAAAATTTCAAAATACCATTCATTTACTTCTTAACGTTAGTGTTAAATATTATTTAACTATAGCGCTTTTGCTGCTTCTAACACCTCTTTGGCATGGCCATCCACTTTAACTTTACGCCAGATATTTTTTATAATTCCCTTTTCATCTATCAAAAAAGTGCTGCGCTCAATACCCATATATTTTTTTCCATACATGTTTTTCTCTGCCCATACACCATATGTTGGCAGCATCAAGGCATCTTCATCAGACAAAAGCGTGAATGTAAGATCATATTTCTTTTTGAAATCTTCATGACTTTCTGTATCATCTTTTGAAACACCAAGAACAACAGTATTTGCTTTTTCAAATTCATCAACCATGCAAGAAAAATCTTTAGCTTCTAATGTGCAGCCCGGAGTATCATCCTTAGGATAAAAATACAGAACAACATTTTTTCCTAAAAAACTAGACAAAGCTACATCTTCATAATTATCACCAGTCAGTTTAAATTCTGGCGCTTTATCTCCAACTTTTAGTATATTTTCTGTCATTTTTGCCTCTTTTATTTTTTATCATTGGACTCTATGGCAATTATCATTCCCACACCTTACACTTTATATCTAATCACAAGAACAAAAGCTGATAATAATATAAAGCAATAATATTATTATTCATTTTTTATTTTAAATAACCGCAATTTTTCTTAGACAGTTGTATCGCACAATAATATAACGTTATAATGTAGACTCAGAGCTTGGGGGAACTGGATCCCTGAATTTACAATATATATTCGGTTTATTTTATTGCAGTGAACTCGTGGTCATAAAGGGTATTCATTTTTCATTACGAGCAGTTTCTATGGCAAGCATAGCAGCCATGATTGTTGCCGTGTCCATTTTCGTTTGGATAGTAACCGGACCAAGGTCTTTAACGTTTCTTACGCCGTATGTTGAAAAGCAATTTTCTACCATCAGCCCGAATTTAAAAATAAAAATTAACGATAGCCTAATACGCTGGGACAAAGAAAGCCGGTCTTTAAGCTTAGATGTCACTGAAGTTGATTTAATGAATGACACTGACGAAATACTTGCAAGCTTCCCTAAGATATCATTTGATTTTAGTTTGATACGTCTATTAAAGGGGCAAATCATTTCATCTGATTTAACTTTGGTGCAGCCAAATTTTTATGTCAATCTATCTAACAAAGCCCTCTATGTAGCAAAAAACAGTAATATAGAAATCAGTGGCTTGATAGGCGGAATGTTAGCAAACGGCTTAGGACCAAACAGCACATCATTTCCTATAAACAGCATAAAAATTACTGATGCGACTTTTTATATAGATAATGGCTCCAGCGAATTTGCCTGGCATGTGCAAGAAGGTTATGAACGCTTAAGATCGGATGGCAAAGAAAATAAAATTATTTCTGAATTTACTATCAACATGGTGAAAGAAACTATCAACATTGCTGTTGAGGTTACATCGGGAGATGAAAAATCAGTGGAAGCTAAGGTAAGTTTTAAAAATCTTCCTTCTTATATTGCTTATGATTTATTTCCTAACATCGATAATTTAAAAAATGTTGATATAAGGTGTGATGGCGATATTGGATTTTTAATTTCCAACGAAGGTAAAGTAGAGCAATTAAATCTCGATATAAAAAATGCTGATGGCGAAGTTTATATTCCGGTTTTTTTCAAAAAGAAAATAAAAGTAAAAGGCACAACACTAAGAGCTAGCCTATATGATGACTTTTCAACTTTAACTATTGATAATCTTGATACAGATCTTTTCGGCCCATTAATACATATTTCTGGCAATGTTCAAAATCTAAAAAATATTGATGAAATAAATGTGGATGCAGACGTTTCATTAGAAAATTTACTAGTGGATGATTTAAATAAATATTGGCCAATTGATCTTGGAATTAAATCACGCGAATGGGTTTTGGAAAATATTACGGGTGGAAAAATAACAAAAGCTGATGCGCGTTTTTCTTTTACTAATGAAGATATAAAAAAAATGCAGGAATGGGAAAATCAAAGCGATGATTTTAAAAAAGAAAATCCGCCACCATTACCTGAAAAAGATATAACAGCCTCAATTTTGTTAGAAGGAGCTAATGTTCATTATTTGCCTGATTATCCTGATATAACTAATGTTTCTGGTAAGGTTGATTTTACTTCTAACACTATGAATGTTCTTGCTAGTTCAGGTAAAGTTTTTAATTCAGATGTAAAAGATGTTTCCGTAAAATTTAATAATATGTGGGAGCATCCCCTAGTTTTAGACATTAATGGCGGTTTTTCTGGCAAGGTGGAAGATCTAATAAACTTTTTAAAAGCTGCCAGAAAAAATAGCGAGCCTACAGAAATGTTTGACAGTATCTATCAGGCAACTGGAGACGCTACCGGCGAAGTTTCGCTTTCTATACCTTTAAAACATGATCTAAAATATAGTGAAATGCCGCTTAAAATAAATGCAAAATTTTCAAACGCCACGCTACCAAAATTTTTTCATGGTAAAGATTTAACTGCTTCATCTTTTGACATGGATCTAACGAATGATTCAATAGCTGTGATAGGCCAAACGAATTTAAACGGTAATGATCTTGCTGTGAGCTTTGAACGTGATTTTACTGGACAGCAGAAATGGGAAAATGCTTACCAAATAAAAGGTTTAATTGGCGGTGAAGATTTACAGCAACTAAATATTATCAACTCTCCTTTTATTACAAATAAAATTGGCCTGGATATTACCATCACAGAAAAAAACAAAATTGAATATTTTAACGGTAATCTCGACATAACACAGTCAGTTATTTCGATTCCAGCTATAGGTTTCGAAAAAGCTTCAGGTAAAAAAGGTAGCGTCGATTTTAGTGCTATAAAAAAAGGAGATGGCACACTTGAGATAAATAATATTTTGGTAGCGGGTGATAAATTTTCTGCTGAAGGGCAAATGAATTTAACAAATAATTTTGCAGAAGTTTCTGCATTTGATTTTAAATATTTAAAATTCGGTACAACCGATTTAACAGCAAAATATTCCAACACAGATAAAAATATAACTCTAGTGGCCAATGGAAAAGGGTTAGATTTAAGCACGGCAAAATTTAGCCAATTTTTAAAAACCAGCAATAATTCTAAAAAATCTATTGATATAAAAGCTGACTTTAACTCAGTAGCAATGAAGAATGGCCAAATCATGAAAGATTTTACGGCCAATGCAAATTGTGATGAAAAAGCTTGTAAATCAGTAAATGCCTATAGCCGCATCAACGGCGATAATTACATTGCTCTCAGCATGAAACCTTTGGGCGATAGATCATCGCTAATGGTAGAATCGGATAATGCTGGAGTGATTTTAAGTGCGTTTGGAATTTCTGAAAACGTCCGCGAAGGTAACTTAAACATCACATCAACTTTTTCTGATTCAAATGGTAAGCGTGTTGCAACTGGAATTGTAAAAATACACAATTTTAGAGCAATAAGAACTCCAACACTTGGCAAATTATTTACCCTCGCCTCACTGCAAGGTATAAGTGATTTGCTAAATAATGAAGGTATAACTTTCAAAAATTTTGACGCTCCTTTTACTTTGCATGATGGAGTTATAACAGTTACCGAAGCCAAAACTTCCGGCGCATCTGTTGGTATAACTTCCGACGGCACAATCGATACAGTAAATGGTCAGATTGATCTGCACGGCGCAATTGTTCCTGCTTATGCAATAAATAAAGTTCTCGGTGATATTCCAATTGTTGGTAATATAATCATCGGTAATAAAAACGAAGGCATTCTCGCCACTAAATATAAAATTACTGGCGCCTACGAAGATGCAAAAATTTCAGTAAACCCTCTGACGATATTAACGCCAAGTTTCTTGCGTAATGTGTTTGATATTATGGATGATAAATAGTGGTTTGGTCTAAGCAACCTTAACTAAAGCATGCTTCTTTTTGCCTGACGAAAGCTTAATAAAACCATCTGAGTTTATGTCAGAAACACTTACAAGTTGATTTTCATCTTCAATTTTATTGCCATTTACCTTGCCGCCACCGCCCTGGATAAGCCTGCGCGCTGCACCGCCAGATTCTGCAAGTCCCGCTACGTGTAGAATCTTAAATGCCGGAATTCCGTTTTGCAGTTCAGCTTTAGAAATTTCTATAACAGGCAAATCATCCCCTGCCCCGCCTTCTTCAAAAGTTTTGCGGGCGGTTTCTTCAGCTTTTATAGCAGCTTCTTCACCATGGCAAAGTTTGGTTGCCTCGTTGGCCAGAATAATTTTCGCGTTATTTATTTCCGCGCCTGCAAGCTTTTCCAATTTTTCAATTTCAGCAATTGGCAACTCGGTAAATAAACGTAAGAAACGGCCAACATCTTTATCTTCAGTGTTACGCCAGAACTGCCAGTAGTCATATGTTGGCAATTTATCTGGTGAAAGCCATATAGCACCGTTCGCCGTTTTGCCCATCTTCGTGCCAGAAGATGTTGTTATTAGTGGCGTTGTTAGGCCGAAAATCTCTTTAGAAACATTAGTTTGAGCATTCATTCTTCTTTGTAACTCAACACCATTAACAATATTTCCCCATTGGTCAGAACCACCAATTTGCAAGCGACATTTATGTTCTTCATTTAATTTCACAAAATCGTAAGCCTGTAAAACCATATACATAAATTCTTTGAGGCTTAAATGGCCTTCGCGCTCAAGGCGCGTTTTTACGCTATCGAATGTAAGCATGCGATTGACAGAAAAATGCTCAGACAAATCCATCAAGCTCAGCAAAAATTCTTTATACCAATCACCATTATTAACCATTTGCGCTGTTTGCAAACCAAACTGGTCAAAAACTTTTCTTATTCCAGCCATATTTTCAGCGATTTTTTCATCAGTGATTTTTGGCCGCGATTCATCCTTGCCGCTAGGGTCGCCAATTTTAGTAGTTGCCCCACCAAGCAAAATAATTGGGTTGTGTCCAAGTTTTTTCAGCCAACGCAAAACCATAATTTGCATAAGGCTGCCAACATGCAGGCTGGTTGCTGTGCAGTCAAAACCAATATAAGCAGTAACCTTGTCTTTCGCCATCAACGCATCAAGGCTTTCCAAATCAGTACACTGATGGAAGAAGCCGCGTTCTTTAAATATTTTTAGAAATTCAGATTTCAACATAGCGTGGTTTTTATAGCAAAATTAGGCAATAGTAAAGAAAGGAATCTATTTCTTCTTACCCTTCTTTGCTTTTTTAACCGCCCCAGGTTTAGCCGGTTTTCTAGCTTTTGGCTGCGTAGATTTAGCGTGCGCCTGAACTGATTTTTCTACAAATTCCTGAATAACTGGCACCACACATTCACGATATTTTTTACCGTTGAATATACCATAATGACCAACGCCATTTTGCAGATAATACTTCTTTTTGCTCTCAGGGATATTTTCGCAAACTTTCATCGCTGCTTTAGTTTGGCCACGCCCCGATATATCGTCTTTCTCACCCTCAATACATAAAAGGAAAGTATCTTTTATGTCGGAAGGAATAACTTTCTTGCCGCTACAAACCAGCTTGCCACGTGGCAGTAAGTGCTTTTTGAACACAACATTCACCGTATCGAGATAAAACTCTGCAGGCAAATCCATGACCGCAAGATATTCATTATAAAATTTCTTGTGAGCAATTGCACTTTCACCATCGCCTTCAACAAGATGCTTAAACAAATCCCAATGTGCTTCAACATGCGCCTGCAAATTCATAGCCATAAAGCCAAATAGCTGTGTAAAACCTGGGTAAACAGATCTACCAGTTCCCGGATAATTCATTGGGACTTTGGTTATAACGTTATTTTCAAACCATAAAATAGTTCTTTCTGCCGCATAATCATTAACTTCCGTAGGATTTTTTCGGCTATCCACTGAGCCACCTATTAAAATAAGTGTATCAGGACGCATAGGGTCATTTTCGGAAGACAACATAGAAACCGCAGCCAAAACAGGCACAGACGGCTGACAAACAGCCATAACATGCAAATTTGGACCCAGGGTTTTCATAAATTCTACTATATAATTTACAAAATCATCAAATCTGAAATAGCCATCATCAACTGGAACGTCGCGGGCATTTACCCAGTCAGTTATATATACATCGAAAAACGGCAATAAATCCTTCACAGTACCGCGCAAAAGAGTGGCATGGTGGCCAGACATTGGCGCTACAACCAGCATCTTTGGCTGATTAAATTTGCCCTCTTTTTTAAAGTGCAATAAATTACAAAAAGTTTTGGAAATAAGAGTTATTTGTTCAATGGCAACAGGCTTGCCGTTAACTTCTACTTCTTTAATGTCAAATTCCGGTTTTGGATAATTACGCGTCATGCGTTCAAAAAGCTCATAACCCGCAGCCATTGAGCGACTTATTTTATTATCCGGCAAATGCCCATGAAAATCTTTGCTCATAGTAGCAAACTGGCGCCAAGGCTCCATAGCGTAGCGCTGCATTTCAACAAGTGTGTAAAGGTAGTTATTATTAAAGTTTAAGACCATACATTTCCCAAACGAATTGTTATTTATAACGAGTTAATTTTTTACTTAGGCAACCCTAGAATAAAAAAGAAAATTTACTATAATAATTAAAAAAATAATAAGCAATATATAACAATAGTTTACATAGTTATAAACAAATTTTTAGTAATTAATGGTTCCATTGTTGTAAAAAATCACTATGTATACCCGGGTTAATAAAAAATTAATCTTGGTTATGTAGAATTATACTATTATGCAAAAGCGCAAATATAAGCCATACATAAGAAAATACCACATAGCCATTATAACATGTTTTTATGTAATGTGCTTGGGAAATAACGCTTTTTCTCAAGAAAATCCCGCTGGAATGATTAAATTTCAGGCTGAAGACCAATCCCAGGCTCAACCAGCTAAAAAATTCACTCATTTCACTAGCGGAACCGGTTTTTTCGTCACAAACAACAATATTGTGACCAACGAACACGTAGTCCAGGGTTGCAAATATATCAAAATACGCGGGGCTGTTGAGCCAAGCTATGCAACGGTGGTAGCCATTGATGCTAAAAATGACCTCGCTTTACTTAGAACACCTCAAGCTTCTGAGCGCATTGCCCATTTACGGGGGGATGATATTCCTCTCGCTAAGGGCGAAGAAGTGACAGTCATGGGATATCCTTTGGAATATGGCATAAAAGGCGAATATCTAGTTAAAAAAGCCGTAATAACTGACACTAGCGATACTTTTGATGGTACCAGCAAAATACAATTTACTGATTCTGTCGAAAAAGGTAACAGCGGCGGCCCGCTTTTAGATGCAAATGGCAATGTTTTGGGGGTTGTAGTTGGTAAAATGAGCTTTTACCTAGCCAATTCAGATGCTGCAAACGATGTAAATGCAAAACCTGTAAAAACGTCAAGCGTGGCTATAACATTAGATAATCTAAAGAAATTCCTTCTAAATAATAAAATATACTTCAGAACTGACGAAACTCGTTATAACTATCCCGATCAATGGATGGAAAGAAAAGCTCAGAAATATATAGTTAACGTCCATTGCGTTAAAGATTAGCATTTTTATTAATCACAAATCTTCCCAAAATACTTTTATTCTATCTGCGTGATATTCACTTAAGTTAAGTGTTTTTAGTAGAGTAGCATATTTTATAAAAACACCTCACGACACCTCCAATTAAAAATTAATAAATAACAGTAGCTTATTTAATTAAGTTAAATATCTATTTTAATAATGAATCTCTTAGTTGCAATAATCTTACATATTTATCACCTAATTAAACCGTGGCTTATTTACAACATGATGTAAATATGCTACTATGCCAACGGTTAATAAATTAACAATTTAGATGATTATATTAAGGTTCTGATATGAAAGATAAAAATCCAATCATGCTAAGCAACAGCCTTTCAAAAGATTTAGATTTTGTACTGAAGATTTTTGAAGAACAAATCCTTCCGTTTTATCAAGATGAGTGCGTCGGAACTCCAGAATATATAGCACCTGAAATACCTGGTTTTTGGCTTCCTATGTCCACATATTATCACAATCTTTGTAACTCTTTATATGCATTATCTACGAAAAAATCTTTTGATTCAATATCTGCCGCCGATCGTGAAGCAATTGTGTTTCACAGTGAAAAACGCAATCTTACCCTAGAAAAAACTCGTGATTACATTTTAGCCGAAGAGTACATGAGGTTTTACAATGTTGTAGATACCACTTCACAAATGCTTTTAAATAAACATGTAGATGAAATTTCAGAAGTCATAACACGCCACGGAATGGAAAAGCCAGTTCCGAGCACACCAAAAAAATCTACTTCTCCTGACAGCTATCTTGAAAACTATTTAATGACACCTCCTGGAGCTCCTTTGAAAACTAAAAAAGAGGTTGGTCTTAAAGACAATATGCCATTAGAATCAAGAAAAAAATTATTCGCAGAAGAAGTAAATTTAAATGCTTCGGCTGTAACTACTCCTACGAAAGAAAAAAGAGATATAGATTCTGCAAAACAAAACTCTTCAAAACGCATAAAAATATCTATATCTGAAGAAGAACAATTACCACCAACCGTTCCTAATACTCCTCAACCAAGTCCTCAAAAGCCGAAAGAAGCTAGCTCGAGACGTCTATGGGATATTAGTATTAGTCAATCCAGCGATGTAAATGAGCAAAGTTCTTCAAAACGCACAAAAATATCAGTATCTGAAAAAGAAGAATTACCACAAACTGTTCCTAGCACTCCTCCCTCAACAATTGAAACAGAGTCTGGGCATTCTCATGACATAATGACACCTCCTGGTGCCCCTGTAAAAAAGTATAAAACGAAAAATTCTAGTGAAGGAAGCGCATCTTTTGCAGAAAGAGTCGCGGATCTCCAAAACGGATTTGTGTCAGCTCTTAATCAATGCTCTCCTAGTAAAAAAAGCGCAGAAGATTACAGAAACTCACCCTTCGCTGAGAAGGCAATAAAGATAAGGAATTAATGCAATGCCAAAAGAGAAGCGTACACTAGACGGAGAAAATTCACCCTCTAAGCGTTTAAAAGAATATGATATCATAAAGGAAATGGCAAAAGAAGCCGCTGATAGCTTGGATGACCCATCTATTGTCGATACAAGAGAAAAACGAACATTTGCAAAAAACATATTCCCATCTTTATATGCAGTGTCACAGCATGGCTTCCATATTAATAGAAAGCATGCAGAAAATATTGCTGACTGCATTATTGAAGATTTTCAACAAATATCTGTTAAAAAATCTAATAATAGCTCTCGCGCTAGAAATATTGTTAGCTATTCCGTTAAAGATCTGACTCCAGTAACTGACAAAGTTGAAAGCTTTTTTAATTCTAATCTTCAAGAAATTTTTGAACTAAAAAAGGACCTTGAAAAAAAGAAAAGAGAACAAAAAAGTTTTGCAGAACGTATCAAAGAAAATAGTCCTAAAAAGATCAGAATATAGGTAATGTTTATTATAGGCAGCCTATAACCTCTACTCCTTTTGGTTATTATAAATAAATCTATAAATATTTTTTTATAGCCGCAGTAACTATTTCAACATTTTGGTCGCTACCAAAGTGAGTGATGTATTTGCCTTCTTTGTCCATCAGATACATATATGACGAATGTTCCATTCCATAATTTTCAGCATCTTTTTCACCGGCCTTCTGATAGAAAACACGATATTCTCCCGCCACTTTAGAAATTTGTTGCTTATCACCAGTTAGAGCTTGCAGTTTTGGATAGAAGCTTTTTACATATTCTTTCATTTTTTCAACATTATCGCGTTCAGGGTCAACAGTTATAAATATCGGCTGTATGCCTTCCGCTGATGTGCCTAAACCTTCCATAACCTGTGTCATTCGTGCTAAATCAGTTGGGCAAACATCAGGGCAGCTAGTGAAGCCGAAATAAACCAACATAAATTTACCTCTGAAGTCAGTATCCTTAATTTCCTTGCCATCTTGATTGGTAAGATTAAAAGCACCACCTATCAAAGCCACGCCTTTGTTATCAACCTTATCACTCTTAAAATTCTTATCGAAAAAGCTATCCATGAAATTATAAGCCTTGGCAGTTAATACCAACGCAATAGCCGGAACAACGAAAAATTTTATTGTATTTTTTAGCATTTAGCCTCCTTTGGCTTATTTAGCAAATTTTTGGAAAAATTGTTATGCCTTGGCTATATCAATCGCGGCATAAGTGAAAACAAATGAAGCCCCTGCCCTTTTAAACGCCAGCATAGATTCCATAAATGCAGCCTTTTCATCCAGCCAACCATTTTGCGCAGCAGCCTTTATCATGGCATATTCACCACTCACTTGATAAGCACAAACAGGGATATTAAAGTTATCTTTTACGCGGCGAATAACATCAAGATAAGGCATTCCCGGTTTCACCATAACCATGTCTGCCCCTTCAGCAATATCGAGCGCAACTTCACGCAAAGCCTCATCGGAATTGGCAGGATTCATTTGATAAGTTTTTTTATCTGCCTTGCCAAGATTTGCCGCTGAACCAACAGCATCTCTGAATGGTCCATAGAAACCTGAAGCATATTTGGCAGAATAAGCCAATATTTTTACATTTTGATATTTTTTAGCGTCTAAAGCAGAACGCACAGCGCCAACACGTCCATCCATCATGTCGGACGGCGCAACGATATCACAACCAGCATTAGCCAATGCAACCGATTGTTTACATAAAACTTCTACAGTTTCGTCATTAACTACATAACCATTTTTTACCAAACCATCCTGACCATGACTAGTATATGGATCAAGCGCAACATCGGATATCACGCCAATATCAGGCACTTTGCTTTTAAGTAATTCCACAGTACGGCAAATTAAATTACCAGAATTATAAGCTTCTTGAGCTTTTTCAGTTTTTTTCTCAGCAGGAACAACAGGAAAAAGTGCAACAGCAGGAATTCCCAATCCCTTTGCTTGCAAGGCTCTTTCAATAATCAAATCAGCAGAAAGCCTTTCAACGCCCGGCATAGATTTTATAGGCGTCCTTTCGTTTTTTCCTTCTTGAACAAATAATGGCAATACTAAATCGCTAGCCGAAACAGCATTTTCTGATACCAACCTGCGCATCCATTCGTCAGTACGGTTACGCCGCAATCTTGTTCCGGGAAAATTACCAAACATAAAATAACTCTTAATATTAGAATAGATTTAATGTATATAGCATACTAGCTTATTTGCTTAAATAGTAAAATTAGTAAGACGGCAATTAGAAAATTAGACTCCTCTTCTGAATATTTTTTAAAATTATAAAGATTTTTTTATGAAGCACAGGATATTATTAACATTTATTTATGCCTTTGCACTGTTAAGCAGTTCTGCTGCCTTTTCTGCGCCACCAAGAAAAATTCCTTATTTTGCTTCTATAAGATCAGAAGATGCGCACATCCGCACAGGCCCAAGCGTTAGGTATCCAATACAATGGATCTACAAACGCGGCAGCTGGCCAGTTGAAGTTACTGCAACATTTGAGCGTTGGCGTAAAATAAACGATATAAGCGGCGAAGTTGGCTGGATACACGAAAGCCTGCTCACTTTGAACCGAAACGTTATTGTAAATTCCAAAAAAACTCAGGAAATATACGCTTTGCCTATTACAAGCTCCGCTGTAATTTTAAAAGCTGAAAACGGCGTAGTGGCAAATCTTATGCAGTGCAAAAACGACTGGTGCAAAATCAGCCTAGAAGACAAAAAAGGCTGGATAGAAGAAAAATACCTTTGGGGTGTTTCAAGTTCAGAGGTTGTGGAGTAGAAATTCCTGAATCACCCTCAAAATCAAAGCCTGCGTCAGTGGTAAGGGTAAGCTATGGTAAATCCGGAGATCATACTTTTACCAAAATAGGTTATCGAGGCACAAACAACGATATTTTAAATATCCCAACTTCTGGGCAAGAATTTTCACAGTTTTTTATGGGTGATTTTGAGGTAAAAGAAAATAACGGAGAAGCAAAAATTTCAAAAGCTGTAATCGCAGAAGTGTTGAGCCTTGATACCAATCCACTTCCTATAGGTTTAACAAAAAAATTCTCCTGGCAAATGAAAGCTGATTATTCAGAAAGAAATAATTTATGCAATGATTGCGAAACAGCAGGAGTGGAAGGAAAAATAGGAAAAACAGAACGTTTGAACGATAAAATTCTACTATATTTCCTGACAGGATTACGGCTACATACTCCTGAAAAATATAGAGATACTTTCCTTACAGAAATAACAGATATTGGAACTATACTCAGGACTTCAAAAAATTCTGTCGTTGGACTTTCAACTAAGATTTCCTATAACACTCAGGATGGCTATGCCGACGAACTTTACAAAGCAGAATTTTCCCAAAATCTAACAAGAAACACAGATTACCGAATCAGCGCAGAAACTGACGGAGATTCATCTGCTGTCTTTTTCAGTATAGGTCTTTATTTTGATTAGAAATCAAATATAAAAAGCCTACTCTCCTGTCATTATCCTATCCACCAACTGTTTAACAGTCGGGACGAAATCACCTTTATAGAACGGATCTTGAGCGAATTTAAACGCATTATGCCCAGCAAACATCAATTGATCTTCTATGTTACCAACATCATGCGCGATATCCTGCAATGTTTTTTGGATGCAGAAACTACGTGGGTCAGCTTTCTTGCCAGTAGTAAAATCATCATGATCTTTCCAGTTGCTGAATCCACAATGGCTCAGGCAACCCATGCAATTCACCTGATCAAGGTGAATCTGCTCGGCTTCTTCTTTTCCGACGAAACTTAGTGTCGAATCAGGCGTTTTAAGAGCATCAACATAGCCTTCCAAAATCCATTTCTCAGCACGATCTTTGTCTTGCAATTCAACATAAACCGGTCTTTTTCTCGGACCAATAGGCAAAGCTTCAGTCAGCACACCTTCTGGCTCGGAAGCATAAGGAATCTGGCGCACATGGCGGCCTTCAAGCCCGCGCAAAAATTTATTACGCACAGCTGAAGAATAAAAACCTGTAGGGCTGAATCTGTTAAGCGATACATCGCCAGGCTGCAAAGTCATCAGGCGTTTTTTCCAGGCATCAGGCACCGGGCTTTCCTGAGTTAATATCGGCCTTGTACCAAATTGGAATGCTACCGGCCCAATTTCAGGATTATCAAGCCAATGCGCCCAATCTTTCAAAAACCAAACACCACCCGCCATAACAATCGGAGTGTTGTTCAAACCCACTTCATTCATGAATTTTCTGATTTCAGCAACGCGCGGATATGGATCTTCCGGCCTTTTTGGATCCTCCCCGTTAGACAAACCATTATGGCCACCAGCCAACCAAGGATCTTCATAAACAACGGCGCCAAGCAAATCCGGCCTTTTGTGATAAGCACGTTTCCAAAGTGCACGCAGTGCGCGCATGGATGAAACGATAGGATAATAATAAACATTATATTTTTCAGCTATTTCTGAAAGTTTGTAAGGCATTCCCGCACCGCAGGTAACGCCATGTACCATGCCTTTGGCACCAGTTAATATTCCCTCCAAAACACGCTGCGCGCCGCCCATTTCCCAAAGCACGTTAACGTGTATACGCCCCTGGCCGTTCGACATTTCATGCGCAATTTTTGCCTGAGCTATACCACCATCAATTCCCATTTGCACAAGCTCTTCATGCTTTTCGCGCCTTGTGCTGCCTTTATATATCACAGGCAGAACATTCCCTTCTGAATCATATCTATCGGCATTAACTCCCGAGAATGTTCCCACAGCGCCACTGGCCGCAAAAGCACCAGATGATTTGCCATTGGAAACAGCGACACCCTTGCCGCCTTCGACTATCGGAAGAACTTCCTTACCCGAAATAACTACTGGTTTTAATTTATCTAACAAAATTTCTGCACCTAAAATATAATTAAAAATCCAAGGTCGTACAAAATATATAAATTATGCTTAATAATGAAGTCTTTTTTACAAAACAATGAAAAAAGGTTCAAAATAAGTAAATAGTTGAGAAATTAAGGACAAATACAATTTTAGCAAATTTCCCTTTATAAAATGGCTTTTGTCGTTTAAAACACTAACAAACTACAATCTGGGAAACAGAAGTGGCAAAGAAAACGCCAGATCAATTTTTATCTCTACTGAAAAAAAGCTTCAGCCTAAAGCTCGAGCCTGTTATTGGCTATACCCGAATGGTATCTTTAACCAAGTTTATCTTTTTGTTTCTAGCAGGAGCATTGGTATTGCTACTGATATTTTTACCAATGCTTAATCCAGTACATAATAATTTTCGAGTGACTTTCACTTCAATCTCTGGCGGTGATATTGCGGAATCTCCAAAAATGATGAATCCTAAATTTCAGGGTGCTGATAAAGATGATCAACTTTATAACATTACCGCTGATTATGCAGTGAAAGATAAAGATGATAACGTAACTCTCAACAATCTGAATGCCGACATGACATTGAAAGATGGTACATGGTTAGCACTTGTTGCAGATAAAGGAATACTTTCGCATAAAAATGAAATTCTAGATATTGTTGGCGCAGTGAATATTTTTATTCATGACGGATATGAATTCAGAACTGATGGGATACACATAGATATTAAGGATAATGCCGCTTATAGCATCGCCCCAATAACCGGCAAGGGTCCGAGTGGCAAAATTTATGCCGAACAGTTTTTTGTTGAAGAACGTGGCGACAAAGTAACCTTTAAAGGCAAAGTTAAACTGGTTTTATACCATAATAATAATTCCTAATTTGGAAATTATAATATCAATTAATGTTGAAAGAGTATGATAAAAATAAATAAATACAGCGAACTTGGCCGCCATACGATTGATTGGCTAGATGCTAGATACCACTTTAGCTTTTCTTCGTATTACAATCCTGAACGTATGGGATTTGGATGCTTACGCGTTATAAATGACGATATAATAAAAGCAGGTACTGGTTTTGGTACACACCCTCATCGCGATATGGAAATTATTACTTATGTACGCAAAGGAGCTATCACACACGAAGATAGCCAGGGCAACAGAGGACGCACTGAGGCAGGAGATGTTCAGGTTATGAGTGCTGGTAGTGGAATTTATCATTCAGAACATAATCTTGAAAATATAGACACAAACCTTTTTCAAATTTGGATAGAGCCAAATAAAAAATCAGTAGAGCCACGATGGGATGCAATTACGTTTCCAAAAGATTTTTGTGATGACGAACTACGTTTGTTAGTTTCCGGACGCGAGGAAGACAAAGACAAAAAAGTTTTATATATAAACCAGGATGCTGCTATTTTCGGCGGCAGAATCAAACAGAACAACAATATTAACCAAAAAATTAAAAATCTCGGCTATCTTCTTGTTTCAGAAGGCGAAATAGAAATTAATGGCAAATCATTGTCGCGCGGTGATTCAGCAGAAATAACCGAAAATCAAAACATAAAAATCAATGCCCTCAAGGATAGCGAAGTTCTGCTAATTGATGTGCCTGAATAAACTAAATCCTAATGTCCGCTACCATCAAGCGCTTTTACGATACTTTCAGTCATGTCTTTAGCATCGCCGAATAACATTATAGTGTTATTTTTGAAGAATAATTCATTCTGCACACCAGCATAACCAGGCGCCATTCCACGCTTCACAAACAGAACAGTTCCTGCCTTTTCAACGTCAAGAACTGGCATACCATAAATTGGCGAGGCTTTATCAGTTTTAGCAGCTGGGTTAGTAATATCGTTGGCACCAATTACGAAAGCAACGTCAGTGCTGCTGAAATCTCTGTTTATTTCGCTAAGTTCGAAAACCTGATCATAAGGAACATTAGCTTCAGCCAACAACACGTTCATATGTCCTGGCATACGACCTGCAACACAGGGTGAATTGCATAGCGAACATTAACACCACTTTTAGCCAATAAATCAGACATTTCACGGACAGCATGCTGTGCTTGCGATACGGCCATTCCATAACCAGGAACAATAATAACTGATTGCGCATTTTGCATTATGAACGCTGCATCTTCACCACTTCCGCTCTTAACAGCGCTCATATCGTGGCCGGCAGAACCAGCAATCGCATTTTCAGTTGAACCGAAGCCGCCGAAAATTACGTTGATGATCGAACGATTCATCGCTTTGCACATCACATAACTTAGAATTGCACCGCTCGAACCAACAATTGCGCCAGTTATAATCAACAAACTATTGCCCAAAGTGAAACCAATACCCGCAGCTGCCCAGCCCGAATATGAGTTAAGCATTGAAACCACAACCGGCATGTCGGCGCCACCAATTGGAATTATTATCATAAAACCAAGGAGGAAAGAAAGCAGAGCCATATATTGGAAAGTTTCAGGTTTTTGTGTTTGGAAAAATTCCACACCGAGGTAAACTATTGCCAATGCAATCAAAGCATTAACTAAGTGTTGTCCTTTAAACCTGATTGGTGAGCCACTCATTATTCCTTGCAACTTTGCAAAAGCGATAATTGAACCAGAAAATGTAATAGCACCGATAACCAAACCCAAACTCATTTCAACAAGGCTAGCTTGGTGAATGCTGCCAACACTGCCTATGTTAAAAGATTCAGGAGAATAATAAGCTGAACCAGCAACCAAAACCGCGGCCATACCAACTAAAGAGTGGAAAGCTGCAACAAGCTGCGGCATCGCTGTCATTTTTATTTTTAAAGCGATGAATGCGCCTATAGCACCACCAAACAATATAACACCGAGGATATATTCCTGATTGCCTAGCGTGAAATCTTTAATCGTTGTTATGATAGCAATCACCATACCAATCATACCAAGTATGTTACCCCTGCGCGCTGATTTTGGTGAAGCTAATCCTTTGATAGCTAAAATGAAACAGACTGCGGCGATAAGATATAATATTTCGGATATATTTTTCATGATGTTATCCTTTTTTCTTAAACATGCTTAGCATTCTCTGTGTAACTATAAAACCGCCAAATATATTTATCGAAGCGATGAATATAGCCACAATTCCTAAATTACCAGAGAGCGCCACTGCAGTTTTACCAACCGCTAGAATTGCGCCAATAACTATAATACTTGATATTGCATTTGTGACCGACATAAGCGGTGTGTGCAATGCTGGGGTAACTTTCCAAACAACAAAATAACCAACAAAACAAGCCAACACAAACACAGTAATAGCAAAAACAAATGGATCAACGCCATTTACTGCCACTTGCTGCTGTGCTTGATGAATTTGCGTATTTAAATTTAAAATGCTTTCACTAAGCGAAACAGCTTGATTGGAAAGCTTCGCAGAAGTTTCAGCAACATCGTTAGATTGTTTAATTAGCTCTATGATTTCAGTCATTTTGAATCACCTTTTTTGAAAGTTGGGTGTACAATTTTTCCGTCATGTGTCAACAAACATGCTTGTATAATTTCGTCTTCAAAATCTATTTTTAATTTCGCCATTTTCTTATTAACCATTGGGCTAACAAAATTAAATAGATTTTTTGAATATAATCTGCTGGCATCATAAGGCACGCGCGCCGGCATGTTATCGTATCCAATTATAGAAACACCATGCTTATTAACAATTTTTCCTTGCTCGGAAACTTCACAGTTACCACCGCTAGCAACAGCCAAATCAACAATCACCGAGCCTTGCTTCATGTCTTTAACCATTTTTTCAGTGATTAAAACCGGAGCAGTTTTACCCGGAATTAACGCCGTGCAAATCACGATGTCATTTTCTTTTAATGTTTTGTGAATTAAGTCTGATTGTTTTTTCTTATATTCTTCAGACATTTCTTTGGCATAACCACCTTTGGTTTCGCCTTCTTCTTTTTTCTCTTGTGGAACCTCAACGAAAGTGGCACCCAAGCTTTGCACTTGCTCTTTTGCAACTGTACGCACGTCAAATGCAGAAACAATTGCGCCCAATCTTTTCGCAGTTGCAATTGCTTGCAAACCAGCAACACCCGCGCCAAGCACCAAAACCTTAGCAGGCTTTATGCTGCCCGCTGCTGTCATCATCATAGGTAGAACTTTACCAAAATGAGCAACACCGTCTATTACTGCTTTATAACCGGCGAGATTGCTTTGCGAAGAAAGCACATCCATGCCTTGTGCACGTGTAATCCTAGGTATAAATTCCATAGCGAAGGCAGAAATTTTGCCATTAGCATATTTTTTGATTAATGCTTCGTCATTTGCTGCTAAAAGACCAACTAAAATCGCGCCTTCAGGCATCTTAGAAATCCTTGCTGGCGGCGGAGCTTGCACTGTTAAAATAACGTCAACTCCTTGCAGAAATTTATCTGCTTCAGTACCTATCTTAGCGCCTGCCTGCTTATAAGCATCGTCAGAAAAACCTGCCATTTCACCGGCATCTTTTTCTACATAAACAGACACGCCGATATTGGTAAAATCCTTTACAGTATCGGGGGTTATGGCGACTCTTGTTTCATTTGCTGTTTTATCTTTCAGGACTGCAAGTTTCATCTCATACACTCAACTGAGGGTTTTAAAAACTTCATAAGCCATGCAGTCTACCTAAAACAAAAAGATATGCAAGAAATTAGTGTAAGTATGTTTTTATTTATAAAATTGAGCATTAAAAAAATACTCCAACATTTTTCCTATGTTGAAAATTCATTATATTATACGCAAAAAAAGCTGGATTATTAATCAGAAGTTATGTAGGTAGTAACCTCAGGTTTGTCTAAGGGCGTTTTTTCAATCATGAATAAGAATATTAAATTTCTATTTTTTGTCATTATGCTAACCGGCTGTTCTAGCTGGTTTGTAAAGGAAGATACGCGCACTTTTTCTTTTGAAGATGTACTAGAATATAAAAGAAGGTATGACCAAGCTTCTAAAGAATATTATTCACCTGAATCTTTCGATCAGCGCTATCAGAATAGCGCGCCTCAAAGGCAACCGCAGATTAGATATAGCTATCCTGTGTATGATTCTTCTGATGACAATCCGGCGCCATATCAGCAACCTGTGAGACCTTCGAGACAACATCAATATCCAAAATTCAATCCTGACGAGGATAATCCTGACAACCAGGGCGTGTTGTTTAATAAGCCAATGTTTAATTAAAATTTGAACATTTTCACCTGATTGCCAGGTCGATTCTGTTGCCTAGGTCTATAACAACGTTTGCCGAATCTTTGTGTATGCGTGGCACTTGGTTTTTGAAATCAACTTTTTCACCCGGAGCAATCATTGCGCCCTTAGAAGCTAAGGTAATGTATTTGAGCTTCTTTTTGTCTTTATCATAAATAGATATTCTCAAATCAGGCAAATGCTTCTCTTCGCTCGACTGATTTACTATTTTTCCAGTAATAACTAAATCGGTATATTTATCTGCATCTACTTTTTCAACTTTTACATCGTATAAGGCAATTTCTTTGGCATCATATATGGCAAATAATTTATAAAAGCCTGCCATTTTCGGCAGCACAGAATTTGCCTGCATTATACCAACAGTTAAAACTAACAACAAAATTGATCCCACAAAGCCAAGTTGCAAAGGAGAAACTGCAAATTTACCCTTTGTTTTAACAGCTACCGGAACATTCGATCCTTGAGGTATTGGATCTGTAGATGCTGGTTCTGGTTGAGGATTTGCAGCAGCAACAGCTGCGATTGCTTGTTGATCAGGAGCCTGAAACCAATCATGCTTACACTTTGCACAGCGCACTTTTCGCCCATTTGCGCCTATGCTTTCAGTTTTTACAACAAATCTGGCCGAACAACTTGGGCAAGTTATTATCATATTGTATGTTCATTATTTTTTTGATTAACAATGCTTCAGGTTATTGCTAAAAATATATAAAAGCAATGATTTTTTAGCAAAAATTTATCCCCGGTGCTAGACATAAGATTATTATTGTCTATATTGCCTCCTTTATTACATAAAAAATATGAGGAATCTCATGGCGTCCACACAAAATATAATAGAAGAAGCTTGGGAAAATAGGGCTAAAATCTCCACTGAAACTACTGGAGAAATCAGAGATGCTGTTACCATCACTCTTAATCAGCTTGATGCTGGAAAAACCCGTGTTGCTGAAAAAGTAAATGGCCAGTGGAAAGTTAATGAGTGGGTAAAGAAAGCGATCTTACTATCCTTCCGTTTAAACGGCAATCAGCTTATGGATGGTGGCCCTAGCATTGGAAAAGAAGGCTGCGCCTGGTATGATAAAGTTCCATCAAAATTCCTCAGCTGGACAGAGAGCGATTTTAAAGCGGCAGGCTTCCGCGCTGTTCCAGGCTCTTTCGTTAGACATGCCTCTTTCATCGCACCTGACGTTGTTTTAATGCCAAGCTTTGTAAATCTAGGTGCTTATGTTGATAAAGGCACGATGATAGACACTTGGGCAACTGTTGGCAGTTGCGCACAAATTGGCAAAAACTGCCATATTTCAGGCGGAACAGGTATCGGCGGCGTTTTGGAACCTTTACAGGCAAATCCTGTAATCATTGAAGATAATTGCTTTATCGGCGCTCGCAGTGAAATCGCAGAAGGTGTTATTGTTGAAGAAGGTTCTGTGATATCTATGGGCGTGTTTATAGGCGCTTCAACTAAAATTATCGATCGTGAAACGGGAGAAGTTTTCCAAGGACGCGTCCCGGCTTATTCGGTTGTTGTTCCTGGTAGCATCCCTGGCAAAACAAGAGGAGATGGCACAACCTCCCCTTCCCTATATGCAGCAGTTATAGTTAAACGTGTTGACGAAAAAACTCGCTCAAAAACTTCTATAAATGAACTTCTAAGAGCGGATGCGGCTTAGAAAAAAATAGTCAATTAGAGTAAGTAGCTGATAATCCAGCACTTACTCTTTTACGCCCTTTTTTAAAAATAATCTCCTTGATATTAACCTCAGGATACCTTAAAAATTTGTCTCTACATAAGGGATACATACACGAACGCAAAAAAGACATTGGGAGATGTAATTGATGCAAGTCGCTAGGGAAAAAGTGGCTGGGGGCTCTGCCGCCGGCGACAGGAGAGGCAACTCCAGATGGGAGATAAATCCGTCTGGTGGTAACATTGAAGAATACGAATCTTTTTTCAGGGCATTTTTCGATAAAATGCTCACAAATCGAGGTGCTTTCAAGATTGGCGGCAGCCTGCTATTTGAGTTTATACCAGGCTCAAGCATGCGTGGAGAAAGGCTTATATCCCCCGAAACTTCTTTCTTTTTTCACAGAATGGAAGAAGGTTTTGTCTATAATGCCGATAATGACAAAAGGGAAACCAAATACAAAAATTCAGCTATAGAAAGCTATAATTATCAAAAGAAAGTCCCTCCTCTAGAAATAGAGACAATGGAACAATTTATGCCAGCCATATAAATCAATGACAACAAATTGATACAAAATAGAATATTTTTTAAAAGCTATTTGCTTATGTATATAAAGCCTATATAATGATAGATTGTTTATTTCATAACTGTGTTTTGGGTACTTAGCAATGGTAGCAACAAATAAGAATAAAAAGCAGGAAAGAATAGAACTACCAAAAGGTTATAAGCCTTCTGACAAAGAAGAATATATGGGACCTTCACAACTCGAATATTTCAGGCAAAAACTTCTTGCTTGGAGGGAAGAGTTACTTTCCGAATCACGCGAAACAATTGACCATCTTAAGGAAGAAAACTGGCAAGAGCCTGATATAAACGACCGTGCAAGTGTTGAAACTGAAACGTCGATAGAGCTACGCACGCGCGATAGATATCGTAAACTGATCAACAAAATTGATGATGCTTTAAGACGCATTGACAAGGGTGCTTATGGTTACTGTGATGAAACTGGAGATGAGATAGGAATAAAACGCCTAGAGGCACGTCCGATTGCAACCCTCTCAATCGAAGCACAAGAGCGTCATGAGAAGCATGAGAAAACTCATATCGATGATCGCGAAGAAGACATAATATAGAAATAAGAACACTGTGCAAAGTGGGAAAAGTGGGAGCTTATGCTCCCATTTTTTATAATGATCTATACTAGTTTGACTTTCATTTTTCCGCTATTATGTTTCTTAAATAAGCTATCATCAAACAGGAGCTTTGATTTATATGAAAATATCCGGAATAAATAGCGCAACGTCTAGCAATAACACTAGCAAAAAAAAGGCAATTTCAGGCGGTGGAAATTTTGCTGATTATATGAACGTATCAGAAAATGAAGAAACTAGCGCATCTGAATCGGCATCAAGCATAACTTCTGTAAATCCTTTATTTATGCTTCAAGAAATTAACGAAGATGGACGTTCAAAGAAAAAGATGATCTCACATGGATTTGATATCCTGGCTTACCTTGACAAAGTTCGTGTTGATCTTCTGTCTGGAAATATGGATATCGAAAATTTAAAAAATCTCGAAAGTTCAATAAAAAACTGGCGTAACAAATTCGATGATCCAATGCTGGAAGAAATACTAAACGAAATAGAATTGCGCGCTGTAGTTGAGCTCGCAAAGCTTCAGCATTAGTGTTTATTTATTAAATCCAATTTGTTTATCATCTTGTATTTTTCTTGCCCTTTCTAAAAAAGAACTTGTTACTCTTCCATTAATTACATCATCATGTGTAGGAGTAATACTTGGCTGGCGACTCTTTTTTTCTTCAATATCAGCAAGCCTTGCAATACGATCCAATTCTTCTGGGCTTACACCACGTTCATTCGCAAAAGATATTATATCTGCAGGCAGTCTACCTTTATAAGGATCTTTTTGAAAAGCAGGAGCTGCATATACATAACCCTGGTATGAATCTTCTTTTTTATTAGGAGAATTTGTTTCGATTTTTATTGCAGCATCCTGAGAGCTTACATCGATTGAAACATCTTCAGAACTCATCTCTTCACTGTAACTAATTTCTTCATTTTCGGAATCTATGGGATAATTCTCATCATCACTATCAGACATAAAATCAAGATCTTCTACAATTTCATTTTTAACTTCAACTGACTCTTTTTTCTCGCCAATATGAAAATTCAGCGCTTCTGCAACAAAATCTTCATCTCTTTTTTCCAAAGCTACCTTGATAAAAAACTCGCAAGCTTGTGTACCTTCTGGATTCAAAACTGCCGAATGAAAAAAAACTTTAGCCACATCATCACGGCCATTATCAAAAGCCCATCTAAACAAATCATCTGATACGTTTAATTTTTCTTGCTGAGATTGCTGACTTTGCCTAGTAAAAACAAATTTAGCTACGTCTAAATAATCTCTCACTACGGCGAGAGCAAAAGTGCTTGAATCATTTACTATTTTCTGAACTGTTTCATCATCCAAACTTTTCAGAATATCCATCAACTCAGCTTCACTAGCTTGAAAGTTCAGTTCATCTAAGAACTGTTGTAGTGATATCTTCATTTCATACCTGTTATATTTTTTGCAGAAATGTAACATATTAGCCCCTTTTGAGCAAGGAGATATATGAAAATATTAAGTGATAAAATTTTGCTAATCTTATTAATAAGCGCATAAATTTTTAATAGTTTCCACCTTTAATAATATTGCTAATATTATTTTTCTATTATAGATTGCTTAAACGGTGAGCATTAGCATATTGAAAAGTAAAACCAAAAGGTGCCATGATTTTTTTAAAAACTAAGCAAAAATATGTAGAAACGCTCTCTAAATTAAATGACATTGGCATAGCATTATCTTCTGAACATAACGTAGATTCTCTGCTAGAAAAAATTCTAGAAAAAGCAAAGCTAGTAAGTAATGCCGATAAGGGTATATTATACACAATCAATAATGATCGCCTAAAATACAGCATCATTCGTTCTGATTCTATGCGCATAAGCATAGGCGGAAAAAATGGCGAAAAAATAAATCTTGCCTCCGTGCGATTATACCACAAAAACGGCAGCCCAAATCATAAACGTCTTGCCGCTTATGTTGCATTACACAAAGAATCTATAAACATCAAAAATATTTCAGATTTAAAAGATAATAAATTTTCTGGAACAAAATTTTTCAACACACTAGATGGCTATCAGGCTAAATCAGTTTTGGCAGTACCACTAAAAAATCAAAAGAATGAAGTTCTTGGCGTTTTGAAACTGCTAAATGCTAAAGATAAAAATGGAAAAATAATTGCATTTAGTCCAGAGGCACAGCATCTTATAGAATCACTAGCATCGCAGGCTGCAGTTGCTATTGAAAATCAAGTTCTGCGTATTGAGTTAGAAAATTTACTAGAAGGCATTATAAAAATGCTAGCTCTTGCGATCGATGCTAAATCTTCGCACACAAGTCGCCATTGCGAAGCTATCCCTGTGATTGTAGAAATGCTGGCCAAAGCTGCTAACAAACAAAATGATGGTTATTTCAGCAATTTCAATCTTGATGATGATGGTATGTATGAATTGCGTGTGGCAGCTTGGCTACACGATTGCGGCAAACTAACAACACCACTTTCGATTCTTGATAAAGCTACCAAACTCGAAATGGTTTATGACCGCATAGAAAACATCCAGTTGAAATTTGAAGTTCTACAACGTGAACTTGAAATTGCTTATTTAAGACGTGATATAAGCAAGCGCCAATATGAAAAAAGTTTTGAACAACTGATGAGCGATTTGCGTTTTGTCAGAGGATTAAATAAAGGCACTGAGTATGTTGATGATGAAAAGCTACTACGCCTGAAACAACTTTCCAAAATTGAGTGGATGCAAAATTTAACCAATGGCGAATCGCGCAAGAAAAAACTTATAGATGAAGATGAGCGTTATAATCTTAGCATTAGAAGAGGAACGATAAATTCCAAAGAACGTCAAACAATTAACAGCCATATTGATGTTACTATCGATATGTTGAACTCCCTGCCCTTTCCACGTAATTTAAAACGTGTGCCAGAATATGCAGGCGGCCATCACGAAAAAATGGATGGCACTGGTTTTCCAAAAAAATTAAAACGGGATGAAATGTCAATTCCTGCGCGCATGATGGCAATAGCTGATATTTTTGAAGCACTGACTTCGCATGATAGGCCATATAAAAAACCAAAGAAACTCTCTGAAGCTTTAATGATTATGGCACGCATGAAACGCGATAACCATATTGATCCTGATATTTTCGATTTATTTATCAAAGAAAAAATCTACGCTAAATATGCCAAAAAATTCCTGCTCGCTGAACAGATTGATGATATAGATTTAGATAAGATTATGGCGCATAGTAATAACGTTTGACTTCCCATCACCAGCCTGTTTAAATAACTAGCATGCTAAACAACCTTAAAATAGCAACGGCACAGCTAAATTTTAAAGTCGGTGATTTTAGAGCCAACCGCGATAAAATTATTGCTGCTCACAGCAAGGCTGCAATAGAAGGTGCTAATCTTGTAGTTTTTTCAGAATTAGCCATAATTGGCTATCCTCCGGAAGATCTTGTTTTAAGGTCTGATTTTCAGGATAAATCCATAAAAGCTGTGCGCGAAATAGCAAAAATTACAGAAGATGGTACTGCAATTTTGCTTGGCTGCTTGTGGCGCGAAGGCGATAAAATTTATAATGCCGCATTGCTTTTGGACGATGGTGAAATAAAAAATATCACTTGCAAATATGAGCTACCAAATTATGGCGTGTTTGACGAAAAACGTGTTTTTGCACAAGGCCCGTTACCAGAACCAATAAAATTTCGTGGAGTAAAACTTGGTGTGATGATTTGCGAAGATATGTGGGGAATGAAAATTGCCAAACATCTCGCAAAACAAGGTGCAGAAATTCTTATAGTTTTAAATGCCTCTCCATTTGAATCGCAAAAAACTTCCGCACGCATCGCCATCGCCGAAAAAAATGTTAAAGCAACAAAGCTGCCATTGATATATGTAAACCAAATTGGTGGGCAGGATGAGTTGGTTTTTGACGGTAGCTCGTTTGCACTTTCAGCTGATGCAAAATTGAAGGCGGCTTTGCCAGCATGGAAAGAATCTGTAAAGATTATTGAATGGTATCGCGGCAAAAAAGGCTGGCAATGCGATAATAAAAAACCAAAAATTGAGACTGAAAAATATTGCGATATATACGAAGCATTGAAACTCGGTTTGCAGGATTATGTTGAAAAAAATGGCTTTCCTGGCGTTGTTATTGGCATGTCGGGAGGAATAGATTCTGCATTGTCGGCTGCGGTGGCAGTTGATGCATTGGGTGCTAAATCTGTTGAACTTATCATGATGCCATCGAAATATACTTCGCAAGAAAGCATGCATGATGCTCGTGAATGTGCCAAATTGTTGGGTGTTGATTTGCGTGAAATTCCGATTGGAAAAACCGTCGTTGAATTTGAAGATATGTTGAAAGAAACCTTCGCCGGGGAAAAAACCGACACAACGGAGGAGAATTTACAATCACGCATCCGCGGCAATATTCTGATGGCATTTAGCAATAAATTTGGCCACATGGTTTTAACTACCGGCAATAAATCTGAAATGGCGGTGGGATATGCAACACTTTATGGCGATATGTGCGGCGGATATAATGTTTTGAAAGATATATATAAAACTGATGTTTTTGCTTTGTGTAAATGGCGCAATAAAATTGCTCGTGTTATCCCTGAAAATATCATCAGTAAAGCTCCAACGGCAGAACTGCGTCCTGATCAAAAAGATGAAGATAGTTTGCCGCCTTATAATGTTTTAGATAAAGTTTTGCATAAATTTATTGAGTTGAAACTCTCATCTGAAGATATAATTAAAAGCGGACATGATCCGGAAGTTGTGAACAAAATTGCACGGCTGCTAAAACTTGCCGAGTATAAAAGAAGACAGGCAGCACCTGGTGTGAAAATTTCGAATCTGGCTTTTGGCCGCGACAGGAGATATCCTATTACAAGCGGGTTTGGGTTTTAAACTGCTTTAAGTCTAGTTGAAACTTCATCCTTGCCAAGCACTTCCATAACCTCAAACATGCTTGGTGCGGCGTGCGAACCTGTGATAGCAGCGCGAATAGGCGCCATAATTTTGCCAAGGCCAATTGCTGATTTTTCAGAAAAACCCTTCAGCACTTCTTCCAGGCTCGAGTGGTTCCAACTATTCATTTTATCAAATTCAACCAACACATCATGCAGAATTTTTTTACCGTTTTCATCAAGAGCCTTTTGCGCTTGCTCAGTAAATTCTTTTGGCACATTAACATAAAACATGGCGCCATCTGCTAGCTCGGTCAATCTTTTCGCACGTGGCTTTAAGCCCTTCATACCATTAATCAAACGTTCAATTGCCAAAGGATTAAGCGGTTTATTTGTTTTTTCTTCAATGAGCGGTTTTATTAGATCAACCAATCTCTTATCTTCCGCTTCACGAATATAATGGCCATTAACATTATCGAGTTTTACAAAATCAAATTTTGCCGGAGAACGGCCAATATGCTCAACATTAAACCATTCAATCGCCTGCTGCGTGCTAATAATTTCATCATCGCCGTGGCTCCACCCCAAACGCAATAAATAATTGCGCATTGCTTCCGGCAGATAACCCATTTTTTCATATTCCTCAACGCCAAGCGCGCCATGCCTTTTCGATAATTTCGCGCCGTCCGAGCCGTGAATTAGTGGAATATGCGAAAATTCAGGCACTGACCAGCCCATTGCTTCATAAATAAGTTTTTGTCTGAAGGCGTTGGTTAAATGGTCGTCACCACGAATCACATGCGTAACACCCATATCATGGTCATCAACAACAACAGCAAGCATGTAAGTTGGCGTGCCGTCTGAGCGAAGCAAAACCATATCGTCTTGGTTTTCGTTTTTAACAACCACCCTGCCCTGTACCAAATCTTCTATAATTGTTTCGCCGGTTTTAGGAGCTTTAAGGCGAATAACCGGGTCAACACCCTTTGGCGCTTCTGAAGGGCCGCGATCACGCCATGTACCATCATACATGACGCTAAGTTTTTCTGCTTGCGCTTTTGCGCGCATATCTTCCAATTCTTCCTTACTGCAATAGCAACGATATGCCATACCTTTTTCAAGCAATTGATATGCAACTTCCTTATGCCTGTCTTTGCGTGCAAATTGGAAAACTTCTTCATCATCCCAATCTAAACCCAACCACTTCATGCCCTTCAATATTGCTTCCACAGCAGGCTGAGTTGATCTTTCGCGGTCAGTATCTTCAATACGCAGCAAAAATTTACCTTGGTTATGACGAGCATAAAGCCAGTTAAACAAAGCCGTCCTCGCGCCGCCTATGTGTAGAAAACCAGTTGGTGATGGGGCAAAACGAGTAACGATGGACATGCGAACCTTTGTTTTATAATTTATAGCGAATTTGTTTTATAGCAGAATTACTTGGGTTTCAATAAAGACTTTGGATATAAAATAAGTCCAGTGCTTATACTTAGCTACTTACGATTTCCACGTCCAATTTTTTTAGCTAGGCCAACAACTTCGCCGACAATTATTAAAGTTGGTGGTTTTAAACCTGCTTTTTCAACGTCTTTAGCGATATTTTGTAACGTCGAAAAACATGATTTTTCAGTTTTCATAGTACCTTCCTGAATGGCGACTACAGGCGTTTTCTTTGATAATCCATGCTTTATAAGGTTTTCTGAAACTTCGCGAAGATGTGTCAAACCCATATAAAAAACTATTGTGGTTTTAGGATCAGCTAAACCTTGCCAATCAAGATCAATAGGTTGACCTTTTTGCTGGTGGCCAGTAACAAAACGTACCCCGGTTGCAATACCGCGATGAGTGAGCGGTATGCCTTGATATGCGGAACAACCATCAGCAGCATTAACTCCAGGAACAATTTCAAAAGGAATTTTATTTTCCACCAAATGCATTGCCTCTTCGCCACCACGACCAAATATAAATGGATCTCCACCTTTTAGGCGTATAACAATTTTTCCCTTATTAGCTTCATCAACAAGGCATTTATTAATTTCGTCTTGAGTCATGTGATGATTGCGGCATGATTTTCCGGCATAAATGCGCTCAACACGCTCTGGTATTATGGCTAGTAAATCTTCCGGTATAAGACGATCATAAACAACAACTTCAGCAATTTCTGTAAGAAGTTTATAGGCTTTAACAGTCAATAAAAAAGGGTCACCAGGACCAGCACCAACTATATAAACGAATGGTGGTTTCGATTTTTTTATTTGCATAATTCATTCATAGCATCAAAGGCGGCACCAAACCCTGTCAAAGAATATTTATCGACAGAATATGTACCTTTTAGGGATGTGCCACTTATGGTTATACTGCCACCTTTTTTCATTGATGCTACCATTTTTTTATCCTGCTTACTATCCGATGCCCAGGCCAACTGACCCTTTGTGAACATATCAAATTTTTCAGTATCAACTACAGCTTTAACCTTGCTATTTAATTTATAATTATAGCCAGAAGAGACGCTAACTTCAAAAGTCTCAGCATTAACTCTGCTAACCAACAAATAAGGCTCGTCACGTTTGTTATAGTTTCCAGTTTGGCCTTTTGGCGCACTGGCTATATAGCATATTTTTTTATCATCAATATCAGCACTATAAGTTGTCCAATCATTATATTCCTTGTCTTTAACCTGCGAAAACGCATCTTTAGGTGAAACAAGAAAGCAAAAAGCGATGGCCAAAAAAGCAAAAATGTTCTTCATATAAATAATCTCTAATTTATGTAATTCCCGCGGAGGGGTAAAATATCTTTATTAAGAATCCCTAGGCATAGATATATTCCTATGACTCTAAAAATCAAGTCGTTTCTAGGCATTATTGTTTAGCCTATAACCATCTTTATCTGTAATAATTATATTAGCATCTAATTTTTTTCTCAGGCGATATATATGAGTTTCCAGAGTGTGGGTATCAATTCCGGCATTATATCCCCAAACAGCAGATAAAATATCATTTTTTGAAACAACATCTGGGGATTTTTTTATAAGCACGTTTATCAATTCAGCTTCTTTATCCGTCAATTCTATAACTTTATCACCACTCAAAACCAATTTATCAGGATAATTAAATTTAATTGCTCCTATATTTAAAAGCTTTTTGCCCTTTTTGGCAAATTCCAGGGATTTTTCGATATAGAAAAATAGCTCTCGCAAACGATATGGGCGGCATATAGAAACCCTTCCCTCTTCTTCGAACATATTTTTTTCATCAGTTATCACTATGTCGGCATATTCAGCTTGTTTTATCTCATTCTTATCGTCGGACAAAAGAATCGTAACATCATAAAAATTTTGCCCACTACGATAAGCCTCAGATTCTTTGTAAAGTTTCAATTCTATTTTATCGCGCAAAGCATTATGCTGGAGCAAAAGTGTTCCCAGTCCTTCATTTTCACCAATAATTGCTATAGTTATGCTCAATTTTTCCACCGATTTTAGTTTTAATAAGTTCTGATTATTCGCTATTACAGTAAAAAGTAAAAACAAAATTTGTAAAAGAAGAATTTATTTTATATAACACATTGTTCTCATAATTTTACAAAGAATATAAAAATGCTGCTAGACAAAAAAGCCAAGATTATAATTTCGGTAGAAAGAGTCGCTAATGACTTCAAAAAAGGCTTTCCTGTTATAATAGTTGAGGATGGAGTTAGAATTTTGGCATTATCGCCTGAAACAGCCTCCACTGCAATAATTGAAAATCTAATGAAAGATCTGCCCAAAACAAAAGCCAGTCTGGTCATTTCATCTAAAAGAGCGAATTTTACTGCCAGTAAAAATACTGAGGGCTCCCTAGCTATTAGCATAAGCAAATCAGAAATCAAAAAAATACCTATTTTATCGGGAGTTACAGGAGAAATATTATCTAAAAAATTAAATAATACAGAAGGCGCAAATCATATTCAATCCAATGCTGTAAGACTTGCAAAAATTGCCGAATTAATTCCTTCAGCGATTACTTTTGCTATTTCATCAGATTTTCATAATCATAATTTTCTGGAAATAGACAGCAAAAATATAGAGCAATATGCTGATGCTATTTCCTACAGCCTAAATGAATCTTGTCGCACAAAAATATCTCTAAAAAATGCTGTAGACTCTGAAATTGTTGCTTATCGCCCTAATTTAGGTAGCAAAGAGCATTACGCCATAATAATAGGCAAAAAGCTTGCAAAAACGCCTTTAGTGAGGGTGCATTCATCATGCTATACCGGCGATTTGCTTGATTCGCTAGCTTGTGATTGTCACGATCAGCTCCACACCGCAATAGAGATTATGGCAAAAAATGATGGCGGCATCGTACTTTATATGTTGCAGGAAGGCCGTGGTATTGGACTTATTAACAAATTACGCACTTACGCTTTGAAAGAGCAAGGATTAGACACAGTTGATGCCAATGAAGCTTTAGGTTTTGACGATGATGAAAGAATATTTTTACCTGCAGCTGAAATTCTTAAAAGACTAAAAATAAAGAAGATAAAACTTCTAACCAACAATCCTAAAAAAGCTTCCGGACTTAAGGAATATGGCATCAGCGTTGCCGAATGCGTCCCTCATATTATGCCTTCCAACGAGCATAATAAAAAATATCTAAAAACTAAGTCTAAAAGACTTGGACACAAAATGTGAGGATCAGTCCTTTATATTTTTAACGACTATTTCGAGTTTGAGGAGTGAATCGATTTGCAACCGCTATTCCTTTTGGAGTTGCCCACAACCTGTCTTTCACAAGAGCTCCATCTGGAGGCGTTTGTTCAAACCAGCTTTGTGTTTGCCTTTTAGACTCAGAGGTTTTCCAATCACCAGCTACTTTTCGCTTTTCTGTTACTGATTCTCCAGTTGATGATTCCGGCAGGTGGCTCTTTGTCTCTTTTATTATAACGCCAACTTCTGCTATCTCTACAAGAAATTCGGCCATAAGATCTTCTGGTATGCCCTTGAATATTTCTTCATGCGAAATTTTCTTTTTAGGAAGAGAATTTTTCTTCTGTTCTTCTTGCAAAGATTTTGCATATTCTTTTGCTTCCTGAATTTGCGCAAGACTCGGCTTTTTTGTAGTATTATCAGATTCTTTTTCAAATTTAGGTGGCATAAAATCAATTATCAAAATTTCTTTAGTATTTTATTTATTCCTTTAATCTCTCTAGTCAACGCAATCATGACGATAGCTAAAAGTCTGAGTTTGTTAAAAAATACATACACTTTTTCAATCTGTCAAGCAAACATGTCTTCAATTACTAATTTTTTAATTACCACTAGTAGCAACACCCCCTTCATAAAAGCTTCTATCTATATCATATTTTAATATTAATTAGTCTACAATTTCGCCCTTAAATCCACCTAATTTTGGCTATTTTGATTAGGTGTATTAACAAAATACCATATTTTCGCAAAATCTACACTTTTTCTGTTGACATATGGGTGGTTTATAGCATATTTATGCGCCTCGCCTTACGTAAATAGGGCATATTTTGTTTAGGAAGTTTAGGAAAAACATAATGAAAACTTATAGTGCAAAACCTGCTGAAATTAAGAGAAAGTGGCTCGTTATCGATGCTACCGACGTTGTATTAGGCCGTCTGGCTGCTGAAGTTGCGATGCTTCTGCGCGGAAGACATAAGCCTGAATTCACTCCTCACGTTGATTGTGGCGACCATGTCATCATCATAAACGCTGAAAAAGTACACCTTACTGGTAAAAAACTCGATAATGACGTTTTCTACTGGCATACAGGTTTTCCTGGTGGAGTTAAGGAAATTAACCCTCGCAAGACACTTGAAGGTAGATTCCCTGCCCGTTTGATTGAAAGGGCTGTTGAGAGAATGATAGCTAGAAGAAGAGCTGCACTTGCTAATGATCAATTGGCGAAATTGCATGTCTATGCAGGGAGTGAACATCCTCATGCTGCGCAAAAGCCTGAAGTTTATGATTTTGCAAGCAAGAATAGAAAGAACAAAAAAAGCGAGAGTGAAGCAGCATGACAACACTAGAAACTACAAAACCAGTACTTGATTCTCTTGGCCGCGCTTATGCTACAGGACGTAGAAAAGACGCTAGCGCTAGGGTTTGGCTTAAACAAGGTTCTGGAAAAATAACTATTAACGGCAAAGAAATAACTAAGTATTTTGGTCGTCCGGTTTTGCGTATGGTTGTTAACCAAGTTTTTGAAAAAACTGAAACAGTATCTCACTATGACGTAGTTTGCACAGTTAAAGGTGGTGGCTTGTCTGGTCAAGCTGGTGCTATATTGCTCGGCATAGCTCGTGCTATAGACAAATACAATCCAACTTTGCATTCTAAATTACGTACTTTGGGCTTCTTAACTCGTGACAGCCGTGCTGTTGAGCGTAAGAAACCTGGTAAACCAGGAGCAAGAAAAAGCTTCCAGTTTTCAAAACGTTAGGATTCTTTACACTATATATCAAAAGGCGCTTCTTCGGGGCGCCTTTTTTTATTGCAAAATAAAATCCTTCTTCCGCTTTACACTTACATTAGACAATCCTATAAATTATATCTCCCCACGAATAAATAATTTTAGGATAATGTATGTCGACCGCCATCAAAGAAAAGCTAGAAAATCTTCCAAAATGGGACTTATCTCATTTATACAAATCAAAGGATTGTAAGGAATTAAAGCATGATCTCAACGATCTTGGCGACAGAGTTAGACGTTTGCAGAAGCTTTTTCAACACCAATTGTCTGAACTAGATGGCGATATATTGGCTTCAGCAATAAAAGAATATGAAGATATTCAGGATGTTATAGGCCGTGTTTCAAGTTATTCATATTTACTTTATGCTGAAAATATTTCAGATGCAGAAAATGCTGCCTTTTATCAAAATATTTCTGAAAAAATAAACGATCTATATAGCTATATTTTATTTTTCACTCTGGAAATAAACAAAATCAGCGACAAAGAATTGGAAAAAAAGCTGAAAGAATCTACTGATTTAGAAAAATATCGTCCATGGATTCGTGATGTGCGCATTATGAAAGAACATCAGCTCGCTGACGAAGTAGAAAAATTATTCCACGAAAAGAGCATTACCAGCCGTCAGAGCTGGCATAGATTGTTCGATGAAACACTAGCAGATTTGCGCTTCGATTTTGATGGTAAAATGCTAACTTGTGCAGAAATTCTAAACCTACTTTCTTCGGACAAAGAGGAAAATCGTAAAAAAGCTGCAAAATCCATCGGCAAAACTTTTGGCGATAACATAAAAATATTCGCATATATAACCAATGTTTTAGCTAAAGATAAAGATATTGACGATAAGTGGCGTAACTTTAAAAAGCCAATATCTTCAAGAAACTTGAGCAATCTTATCGAAGATGAAATTACAGATTCATTGATAAAAACGGTTAAAGGAAATTATGAAAATATTTCACACCGTTACTATAAAATAAAAGCAAAATGGTTCGGCCAGAAACACCTTAATTACTGGGATCGCAATGCTCCACTGCCAGGTGAAAAAACCGCTATCATATCTTGGGATGATGCTGTTGATTTGGTTTTAGAAGCATATCATGATTTTTCACCAGCAATGGCTAATATCGGTAAGCGCTTTTTCATGGAAAACTGGATTGATGCCCCAGCACGTCCTGGCAAAGAATCCGGAGCATTTTCTCACCCAACAGTGCCAAGCGTTCACCCTTATATCCTAATGAATTATCAAGGGAAAATCCGCGATGTGATGACACTTGCACATGAACTTGGCCACGGTGTGCATCAGGTTTTATCTTCTGAACAAGGAGCTCTAATGTCTGACACTCCACTAACATTAGCAGAAACAGCTTCGGTTTTTGGTGAACAGCTAACGTTCCGTGCCTTACTAAAGCGCGAAAAAGATCAAAAGCAACGCCAGGTAATGATTGCTAATAAAATTGAGGACATGCTCAATACCGTGGTGCGTCAGGTTGCATTCTGCGAATTTGAACGCCAGGTACATGATAAAAGAAAAACCGGAGAATTATCTGTTGATGATATAGGAAAAATCTGGATGCAGGTACAAACAGAATCTCTTGGCTCAGCCATAAAATTCGACGATGAATATAAATATTATTGGGCTTATATCCCACATTTCATTCACTCGCCCTTTTATGTTTATGCATATGCGTTCGGCGATTGTCTGGTGAATTCTCTTTATGGCGTTTATCAAAAACAACCGGATGGCTTCGTGGAAAAATATCTTCAAATGCTGAAAGCTGGTGGAACTCTAAGACATAAAGAACTGCTTGCTCCATTTGGCCTATATGCCGGCAATCCAGACTTCTGGCAACAGGGTATGAATGTAATCTCCGGATTTATTGATGAGATTGAATAAACACTCTACTTATTAATAAACCGGCTACTAAACCATTTTTTTACATCCGCGTCTAAATGCGGACTAAGGTCATGCAAGGTTTTTTTATGATAATTGTGCAGCCATTCTTTTTCACTGGCATTTAGTAGAGAAAAATCAACAAGTTTTAAATCAATCGGCGCACGGGTAAGGGTATCAAAGCCATAAAACTTCTTTCCACCTTTGATATTTTTTTCTATCACCACAACCAGATTTTCAATGCGTATACCATACGCGTTTTCTTTATAATATCCCGGCTCGTTTGAAATTATCATACCTGGGAGTAATCCAATAAAATTTGGCATTTTGCTGATACGCTGTGGCCCTTCATGCACACTCAAAAAACTACCAACACCGTGGCCAGTGCCATGGTCATAATCGAGCCCGTTATTCCATAAATATTGCCGTGCTAAAATATCTAGTTGCGAACCACTAGTATGTTCTGGAAAAATTGCGCTTGCCAACGCAATATGCCCTTTCAACACTAATGTAAAATTACGTTTTTGCTCAGAGGTAGGTTTGCCGATAGAAACTGTGCGGGTTATATCTGTTGTGCCGTTTTTATATTGTCCGCCAGAATCAATTAATAAAATCCCCTGCCCTTTAATTTTTTTGTTACTTTCTTCAGTAGCACGATAATGAATTATTGCGCCATTGGACTTAAATCCGGAGATAGTATCAAAACTAGGCTCAATAAAACTGCGATTTTCTTTTCTAAAATCCAGCAATTTTTCTACCACCGAAATTTCAGAAAGTTTGCCCTTGCTTGCATTTTTATCTAACCAGTGCAAAAATTTTGTAACCGCAACACCATCTTTTAAATGAGCCTCATAAGCACCTTTTATTTCAATTTTATTTTTGCAAGCCTTAGGCATTTGACAAGGGTCAGGCATGTTAGTTATTTTGCAACCTTTTAAATTCTGGAAAAACCAGATCGCCGCATTATCAGCATCAATTCCAACATGTTTGTTATGCAATTTTTCGAATTCTTTTTCCATGTCGTCAAATGACAGGATTTCAACATTGTCACCAAGATATTTTTGCAACTTTTTAGTCTTACGGCCTTTATCTAAAAATAAAGTTATGCGCCCATCTTTGTGTGCTATAGCATAAGACAAAACGAATGGCACATGTGGCACATCTTCACTACGTATATTGAGTAACCAACATATAGAATCTGGCGCAGTAAAAATAAATGCTGAAAGTTTATTTACTTCAATTTTCTCAGATAGTTCTTCTATTTTTTTAATGTAACTTCTACCAGAATATTTTGTTGAATGTTCAACAATTTTTGCCAGATGTTTTTTAGGCCTTTTTAGCCAAATTTTATCTATAGGGTTAGCATTTACAAATTCGACATTGATATGTTTTTTATAGTTATCTACATTGTTTTTACTGTGTAAAAATGGATCTAGAAATAATGTTGATTTTGGCGGCATGTGATATTCCAACCATTGCCATGGCTTAATTCCACCAATATTACACACCAGATAATCCGCCGTATTAACTTGCTTCTCCGCTTGCAAAGTATAACGCCCATCCGTGAACAAAACAGCCTTATCATGAGTTATAATCGCCACACCATAAGAACCCGTAAAACCAGTTAACCACTCCAATCGGCGGGAATGTGGCGGGCAATATTCACTCTGGAATTCATCGCTAGAAGGAACAACAAAACAACCAATTTTCCTGCGTTTTAGCTCTTTGCGTAAGTCTTTCAATCGCTCGTCATACTTTGACATGGTGGCTCCTTTTGAATAATGGCGCATTAGCGTATTGGCATATTAGCTCATTAGTACTAATGTGCCAATATGCTATTTCGTTAACATACCAAAAAACCCTTGCCTAAAAAACTCTTTCAGCTAGATTACCGAACTGGAGACTGGCGGCGGGCGGACTGCCTGCTGAATCTGGTCAGGTCAGAAATGAAGCAGCCATAGGCGGGATTAGGCCGGGTCGCTGCTGGTCTCTAGTAAATAGCATATTAGCAAAATAGCCTATTGGCATATTAGTAAAAATCCAATACGCTAATGTGCCAATGCGCTATTTCGCCAAAAAACTAAGGAGAACAGCTTGTCCGCCAACTCTAACACCCCATACAAGGTCCTTGCACTTAAATATCGTCCACAAAATTTTGACGATCTTATCGGCCAAGAAGTTTTGGTGCGCACAATCAGCAATGCTATAAAAACAAATAGAATTGCCAATGCTTTTTTGATGACGGGTATTCGTGGTGTTGGAAAAACAACAACAGCTCGCATTATAGCCCGTGTTTTGAATTGTGTGGGAGAAGACGGCAAAGGCGGTCCAACAGCCACTCCTTGTGGCAAATGCTATAACTGCGTTGCAATTCGTGAAGATAGGCATCAAGACGTTTTGGAAATGGACGCTGCCAGCAGAACCGGGGTTGATGATATTCGTGAAATTATTGAAAATTCAAAATATCTGCCTACTAGCGCTCGCTATAAAATATACATCATCGACGAAGTGCACATGCTTTCAAAAAATGCATTTAATGCACTTTTAAAAACTTTGGAAGAACCGCCTGCACATGTTAAATTTATTTTTGCTACAACAGAAATACGCAAAATCCCGGTAACGATTCTATCGCGCTGTCAGCGTTTTGATTTACGCCGAATTGACAATGAAATTCTAGTTCCACATCTGGCTAAAATCGCAAAAATTGAAAATGCAGAAATTGAAGAAGAAGCATTAGCGCTTATTGCCAACGCATCTGAAGGCTCGGTGCGTGATGCTCTGTCTTTGCTTGATCAAGCTATCTCACATTCTGACACAAAAATAACCGCTGAGATGACTCGCGATATGCTTGGTCTTGCTGATGGCGGCAAGGTTATTGATATTTTTGAAAAAATTGCCGAAGGTGAAATTAATTCTGCACTCGCTGTTTTTAAAAGCCTTTATGATGCTTCGGCTGATCCTGTTTTAGTTTTGCAGGATTTATTGGAATTTACCTATCTGGTTACTAAACTCAAAATCATGCCAGATTTAAATACCACTGGTACAGTGCCGCAAAAAGAAAGTGAACGTGCACGTGCAATCGCAAAAAAACTTGATATGTCATATTTAACCCGCTGCTGGCAAATGCTGCTAAAAGGCATAGGAGAAGTGCGTGTTGCTGCAAATAGTTTCACCGCCACAGAAATGATTTTAATAAGACTGGCTTATATGGCAGAATTGCCTGCTCCAAACGCTGTGAGCAAAGAGCCTATACCACAAAAAACTTTTACGCCAGCTCCAGCACCAACTCGTGCGCCTTCCTATAGCGGTAGTAACGTCACTACTGCCCATGCTCCAGCTTATATGCCTGAACAAGAGATGGAAGAAGCGCCAACTGCATTGGTAACTAGCTTTGAGCAAATGGTGCAACTATTTAAAGATAATGGCGAACCACTGCTCTACAGTTTTTTACAAAGCGATGTGAAACTAATAAAATTTGAACAAGGACGGGTTGAACTTAATATATCGTCTATGGTTACACCTGATTTTGCCGGTAGGGTCAGCAGTTCATTGAAAAATTGGACTGGTAAAAACTGGGTTATTGTTGTTTCTAAAAGTGGTGGTCAGCCAACTCTGGAAGAACAAAAAACTGCAAAACAACAAGAAGATCGCAAAAATCTGGAACAACATCCTGATATACAAAAAATACTGGAAACTTTCCCCGGAGCTTATATAAGCAAGGTGGAGTAATACTAGGAGAAGAAAAATGAATCTACAACAAATGATGAAACAAGCGCAGCAGATGCAAAAAAAGGTTGAAGCTGCCCAGCAAAAAATAGCTAATGCTGAATATAACGGCACTTCTGGCGGCGGCATGGTGCAAGTTACTATCAATGGCAAAGGCGAAATGAGAAAGCTAAAACTCGATCCTTCAATCATTGATCCAAAAGATACTGAAATGCTTGAAGACTTAATCGTTGCCGGCTTCAATAACGCTAAAAAAGAAGCTGATGAAGCAGCTTCAGGTGCTATGAATGAAGCAGTTGGTGGCATGGGTTTGCCACCTGGATTTAAGATGCCTTTCTAAATATATATAAGATTTAATTCTAATGATCCTGAATCTTCATCGTGATAGGGCCGTTGGCACTACCGTGTATGAATTGATCAACGTAAGGATTTCCAGACTGATCCAAGTCTTTAACATTGCCATGCCAAATGATTTTACCATCATATATCATCGCAACATGATCAGCTATTTTCCTGGCTGAATGCATATCGTGCGTAATTGTGAATGTTGTGGCGCCAAGCTCTGCTGAACATTTAATTATCAGATCGTTGATCACGTCAGCCATTATAGGATCAAGGCCTGTTGTTGGCTCATCAAAAAATATAATTTCAGGATCACCAACTATTGCCCGCGCCAAAGCCACACGCTTCTGCATGCCACCTGAAAGCTCAGAAGGATATAAATTAGCAACTTCAGGCCCAAGACCAACGCTAAGTAGTTTTGCAACAGCTAAATCATAAGCGTCAGAAGCCTTCATTTTTCGGGTCTGCATTGGTGAAAACGAAATATTTTGCCAAACAGGCAAGCTATCAAATAAAGCTCCACCCTGGAACAAAACACCAAATTTCGACATTAAAGAATTTCTCTCTCCTGAGGAAAGATGAGTAACTTCATCACCATCTATTTTTATAGTGCCACGACTTGGCTGCATAAGGCCAATAATACTTTTTATAAGAACTGATTTTCCGCTACCAGAACCACCGATAACAACAAGTGATTTTCCTTTGTAAACATCAAGATCAACACCCTTTAAAACTTTTTTATTACCAAAGCTCTTGTGCACACCGCGCAAACAAATTTTAACGTCAGTATTCTTATGATGGTGCTTTTTGTGACCACCAAAATAGTGTGAAATAGTTTTTAATATTTTTTTGCTATCTATTTTCATTTTGAAAAGAAAAACTCCGTGGCAAAATAGTTTGAAAGCAATATCAACATAGAAGCTGTTACAACTGCATTTGTAGTGGCTATACCGACACCATCAGCCCCTCTTTTTGAGTTATAGCCGTGATAGCACCCCATAAGCACAATTATAAAACCAAAAATAGATGATTTTATAAGCCCTGTAATAACGTCCTTAGCTTCAAGAAGATCGTATGTATTTTTCAAATAATTACCGGGCGAAAAACCAAGCTTTTGTGTTCCAACCAAATAACCACCATAAACACCAATAATGTCTGCAACCAAAACCAGGCATGGCAAAACCAAAATTCCAGCCAAAATTCTTGGAGCTATCAGATACTTAAAGGGATTTGTTGACAAAGTAGATAAAGCATCAATTTGCTCAGTAACACGCATTGTACCGATCTCAGCAGCAGTTGCTGCCCCTACCCTTCCTGCCACCATTAATCCGGCTAAAACAGGACCAAGCTCTCGCGTTATAGCAATAACCACAACTGTTGCAATTGAACTTTCAGCATTAAATCTTGAAAAACCAGTATAGCTCTGCAGTGCGAGTACCGCACCTGTAAAAACCGCTGTCATGCCAACCACAGGCAATGAATAATATCCTATGCTAATTATATTTCTGAGTATCATTCGCGGATAATATGGTGGGGTCAACGTATGGAAAACGCTGTGTAAGGCAAAGGTTGCAACCTTTCCCACGGCATAAAGGAAATCAAGAAAAAAACCGCCGATAAGTTGTAAAAAACGCACGCTCCTACCCTATCTATAAATTCTTTTATACCTACTACCAAGGTCAGTCAAAATTTCATAACCTATAGTTCCGGCAATTTCCGCCAAATCGTCAACTTTTATATTA
>CAZOKN010000001.1:71180-92005 GCA_964580525.1 uncultured Rickettsiaceae bacterium | reverse complement strand
TTGCCGGAATCTTAGTTACGTCAATAGTGATAAGATCCATCGAAACCCTACCAACTACAGGAACTTTAACTCCGTCAATCGCACAAAAGGCTTTGTTGCTAAGCGCTCTAAAATAACCGTCCGCATAACCCACTGGCAAAGTTGCTATAACACTTCCCGCCGCTAATTTGCATGTAGCACCATAACCGACCGTCTGTGCACTGTCAATCTTGCGAATTTGCAATATTTTACTATTAAGCGAAACAACTGTTCTCATCGGATTTTTTTTGTGAGGAATTGGGTTAAGTCCATAAAGAGACATACCAGGCCGCACAAGGTTAAAATGATATTTTTTATCAAGAAAAATTCCATAAGAATTCGCTAAACTTATTTTTATTTTAGGAAAAATTTCTTTTAATTTTTGTACTTTTTTGAGCTGATCAAGATTTTTTTTACTATCTGATTCATCAGCACAAGCAAGATGGCTCATAATATATTTTATATTTAATCCAGAAATATTAGGATTTTTTATAACATCATCATAAGACAGACCAAGCCTATTCATGCCAGTATCTATATGCAAAACCACAGAAAGTTTTTGACCAATTTTTACTGTAAATTTTTTCCAAAGCTCAATTTGTTCATAGCTATTTAAAACCGGAATCAAATTATGCTTTTGAAATATTTTTTCTTGTTTAGCAAACACTCCTTGAAAAACATAAATTTCAGCTTTTGAAATTATTTTTCTTAAGGAAATTGCCTCATCCAAAGTTGCTACAAAAAAATTCTTACAGCCACTCTTCAATAAAGTTTCAGCAACCTTTGCAACACCTAAGCCATAAGCGTTTGCTTTAACAACAGCTGCTACTTCCGCACCAGATTCTTTTTGCAAGATAGCATAATTAGCAGCAATTGCTGCTAGGCTTATTGTTAAGGATGTGTGTGCATTATTATTTTTCACTCTAATAACTGCTTTCTGAACTATAATTATCCGCCAGATCTTTAAATTTCGTAGTTTTCGCATCAAAGAATAATTTAGCTATTCCTATCGGTCCATTACGCTGCTTACCAATAATAATTTCGGTAATATTCATACATTTATCCATACGTGATTGCCACTCGGCATATTTAGGTGAGTCCGGTGCCGGTTCAAGCCTACCTTCATAATATTCTTCACGGAAAATAAACATAACAACGTCGGCATCTTGCTCAATGCTTCCTGATTCACGTAAGTCCGAAAGTTGCGGACGCTTATCATCTCTCGTTTCAACAGCCCGTGAAAGCTGAGAAAGAGCAACAACTGGAATATTCAATTCTTTTGCAATTGCCTTTAAACCTTGCGTAATTTCAGAAACTTCTTGCACACGATTGCTTTCGGATGTTTTAGAAACACCACGCAGAAGCTGCAAATAGTCCACAAACAACAATGACAAATTATTCTTTCTTTTCAATCTTCTAGCTCTTGTTCTTAATGCAGAAATTGAAAGTGCCGGAGTATCATCTATAAAAAATGGCAAGCCATGTAATGCTTTATTACCCTGCACTATTCTGGAAAATTCATCATCAGTTAAACTTCCAACACGCATACGTGATGAGTCAACACCTGATTCCATGGCAATCATACGCGCTGCCAATTGCTCAGAGGACATTTCAAGGGAGAAAAAACCAACTGAAGGAGGATGCGATAAAGAATCTGAAGTGACATTCTCATTCAAAGATTTACATGCATTGACCGCCATATTTATCGCAAAGGCAGTTTTTCCCATCGAAGGCCTTCCTGCAAGAATCAACAAATCTGAATTTTGCAAACCACCAAGAAGCTTATCTAAATCGCCAAACTTGGTTTGTGTACCACTAATTTTTTCTTTTCTTTTAAATGCGGCATCCGCCTTATTTATTGCCTCAATCAATGAAACTTTCAGATGGCGGAATCCAGTATCACCTATCCCTTCACTAGCAAGATTAAAAAGGGTTTGCTCAGCCTTCTCAATCTGGTCTTTTGCTGTCATATCCATTTCGTTGTCGAAAGCTTCATTGACAATATCTTCACCAATTTTTATCAGATTTCGACGCACGGCTAAATCGTAAACAACACGGCCATAATGTTCCAAATTTATAATAGCGAGAGAACTGCTCATGATACGCGAAAGATATTCCGCACCGCCCATATCAGAAAGAGCTTCATCCTTATCAAAATAATTTTTTAGAGTTACTGGAGTTGCTATCATTCCTCTATCAATTAATTTTGCGATAGCTTCATAAATTCTCTGATGAACTGGCTCAAAAAAATGCTCAGCCAGTAGATAATCTGCAACACGATTTATAGATTCATTATTGGTCAGCAATGCGCCTAGCAATGCCCTTTCTGCCAACATATTATAAGGTACTTTGCGCACCAAAGATTCAGCTTCAGTAGAATCAGAAAAAGATACGGCTTTTATTTTTTCAGCTTCAATAACAGACATTTTTTATACTTTAAATTAGCATATTGGCGTATCAGCATATTAGCCTATTAACCAAAAGGAAATAAAAAAAGCCGGTTATTCACCGGCTTTTCCACAGATATTTTCTAACAATTAGCTTAGAAACGCTTTATTTTTTTTACTCAGAATCCTTTTTAGATTTCTTAGCTTTTTTCTTAGGAGCTTCTAAGTCATCTTCAGCATCAGCTTTTTTAGCCTTCTTCTTAGGAGCAGCTTCTTCACCATCTTCAGCAGAAATTTCTTCTTTAGCTTCAGCAGAAACTTCTTCTTGCTCACCATCTTTTTTCTTAACTTTAGGATTCAAGAATGCCTGCTTTTGCTCTTCAGCTTCCTCTTCGCTTCTTGCAACGTTAACATTCACACGAATAGAAACTTCAGGATGCAATACAACTCTCTCAGAAAAAACACCCAAAGACTTTATTGGCTTATCAAGAGCAATTTGGCTTTTTTGAACAGTAACACCCAAATCAGAAACGATTTTTTCAGCGATATCGCGAGAGTTAACTGAACCAAAAAGACGACCATCTTCTCCAGCTTGTCTAACAATCAGAATGAATTTGCCTTCAACTTTAACTGACTCTTTTTGAGCAGCTGCACGTTTGCTAGCATTTTCTTTCTCTATTTCAGCCCTTCTGGCTTCAAATTGAATTTGGTTTTCCTTAGTAGCAAGCAAAACCTTGCCTTTTGGCATAAGATAGTTACGGGCATATCCGTTCTTTACCTTAACGACGTCGCCAACGCTACCCAAATTTTCAACAGGCTCTATCAAGATTACTTGCATTACTAATCACCCCAAAATAAAAAATTCTTACTGTACAATGAAAGCTAACAAAGCAAGCTGTCTAGCTCTCTTTATTGCTCTTGCCAATTCACGCTGCTTCTTCGCAGAAACCGAAGATATACGGCTTGGCATAATCCTACCGCGTTCAGATATGTATCTAGAAAGCAACTCAATGTCTTTATAATCAATCTTAGGAGCATTAGCACCACTAAGCGGGCATCCCCTAACACGGCGGAAAAATACGTTTCTTACTAAAGGTACACTAGCACCTGACCTATTATATGCTTCTGACATTACTCTTGTCCCTCACTTTTTGTACTAGAAGAATTTCCCTGTCTAATCAAGGCAGAAGCCTCTTTAGATATTTCCTCAACTCTAACAGTCATGTCTCTTATAACGTCTTCGCTAAGCCTGTATTGCCTAGAAAGCTCATCAACAGCATCCGATTTGGAATCAATCCCAAACATTACATAATGTCCTTTACGGCCCTTTTTAATCTTATAAGCCAGGTTTCTTAAACCCCAATATTCCCTCTTCACAACTTTGCCGTTTCTGTCTTTAACAATCTTAGCAAAACCGTCAGAAATTTTATCCACCTCTTGAGGCGTTAAATCCTGTCTTAAAATAAAAGTACTCTCGTATAGAGCCATAAAACCAATTCTCCAGTAACAACTCTGATAAATAATTGAAGGGGTAAAATACATATTTTTAACTATGATGCAAGCAAAGATTTCAATAGTTTACAAAAAATAATAAAATTAAGAGTTAAGAATAGAGCCTTCAGAGTTTAGTTTATGGAATTTAGGCCTATTCCGCCAATTCTAAACTCTATGTTAGAAGCTCTTAATTCGTTGAATTGCATGGAAAAACATGATAACTAAAAGGTTAGTCTGCACAAAATAACAAAAATCAGGGGAAAATATGAACATAAACCCATTTATCGACCTTATAATAGCCATTTTAAACCTATATGGCTGGGTTTTAATTTGCTGGATAATCATCAGTTTTCTTATAAGTTTTGAAATTATAAACCGCTATAACCCAATTGTATCAAAGGTTTCCGAGGCATTATATAAAATGACAGAGCCTGTATTACGCCGAATAAGAAGATATATGCCAGACCTTGGCCCTATAGATATATCGCCAATTATCGTTTTTCTTGCCATCCGTTTTATAAGTAACTTGCTATATACCTACTTATATAAATATTAAATCATGAATCCCAAAAACTCACTTTACCTCTCAACTAAAAATTGATAAAATGAAGGATGAGGGAAACTAAAGGGAGGCACAAGGATTATGCTACGGGTTGCTTATTTTGCTGTCATTTTTTGCTTAATTTCTACAACAGTTTGGGCCGCAAAAGAAAAAAAAGACGAAACACCAAATTCAAAACTTTCGGTTGGTGATATAGAAGATTATATAGATCAGGAACGACCATTATTACGTGGTAAATTTAAAGTATCACTTTCACGAAAATTTCTGGCGCAATCTCCTGCAAAAAAACAACGTTATGGCAATACAGTAACTATATTAAATCTTAAAGGCCTTTCTTTTTCTGGCATGGATTTAAAAAATGTAGAATTTAATTTAGCCAATATGTCAGACACAAACCTAAAAGGCGCAGATCTTACTGGTTCTGATCTTATCAGCGTTGATTTTACAGGAGCAAATTTACATAAGGCAAATTTCACAAATGCGGATTTAAGTAATGCCCATTTTGAAGATGCCGATCTGGAAGACACAAATTTCACTGGTGCCAACCTTTTTAACGCTACGTTCAACAAAATAAAAGGCTTAGATGATAAACAACTTGAGGAGCTTAAAAACAAAACTTCTTCTTATCAGAATCTTGATAGACAAGCATTGCCTGACTATTATAATGAAGAAAAGAAATAGCTAGCTATTTTTTTTCTTCACCAGCTTTTACAACATTATTTCTGTTAACAACATCAACCTTAACTTGGTTCTGAATCATGACCTGCTGCTGGTCTTCTATTTTTCTAATCAATTCAACCTTTCCAAGATATTCTCCCGTGGACAGACCTATATCTGAAGTTTTTTTACCCAAAAACTGAAAAAGCTCTTTTTTATCTGCGCTCACTTTTCTGGTTTCTTCAGACAAAATTGAACCATCAGGCGCCGTGATAGAAAGTTTTAAATCATCATCTTTTGCCACGCCAAAAATATCAACCCAAAACGCCAGAACCTTTGCATCATCTTTTATTTTTTCTTTAGAAAATTTTCCTTCAAGTGCTCCCATAGCATTCGGAACCAGTTCCGTAAACCCACTACCTAAAAGTAATGTTGCAATATATTTAAGTTTTTTTTCTGTACGCTTATCCCACAATGGATAAATATCTAAGCTATTGCATATTACATAAACGTTGCCGTTAGTTGGATCGTCACCCGTAAAAGGATCAAGCGCCTTACCATTAACTCTAACCGTGTATTCTAAATGCGGCGCGTTAGTAACACCAGAAAGCCCTACCTGCCCTATAATTTGACCTTTCTCAACTTTATCGCCAACTTTAACTGCTATACTTTTCTGTTTTAAATGACAATATTGGGTCTCATATCCTCTTTTATGTGATATAACAACACCATTACCGCACTCTCTACCACGCACACTTTCTTTACCTACCAAATCAACACTTACATCACTCATACCATCCCTGATGTAAGTCACGTTGCCAGAATCCGTTGCAACAACGTTTACTCCTTCTTTCATAACAGACATATTTTTTAGCTGAAAATCTGTACTGACTTGACCATCATCACTAAGCTTGCCACAAGTATAATCGCTTTCTTCATCTTTTTTAGGATTATGGTCGAAATAACCGGAAATAAAGCAATCCTGACCATATTGACATATCACAGGAACACCAAGATCCAGAGCAAAAGATGAGCTGGAGATAAGAATAAAAAATACAAAAAATATTAGCTTATTCATTTTCATTTTATAACTCACAATACATTTAGAGTTTCTAAATTTTAATGCTTCAACAAGTTCAACGTAGCCTGTTTTATATCATTCTGAGCCATCAGCGATTCCCCAACCAAAAAGCCCTTAACCCTGGCATTATTCATACGTGCAATATCATCGCGAGTGTAAATTCCACTTTCGCAAACTACAGTCCGTGGATATGGAATCATTGGCGCAAGACGTTCAGTATTTGCAAGGTCGATCTGCAATGTTTTTAAATTACGATTATTTATACCAATGAGCATAGTTTTAAGTTTCAAAGCTCTTTGCAATTCTCTCTCATCATGAACTTCCACAAGAACATCAAGATTTAATTTTCTTGCTTCATCTTCTAAAAGTAAAGCCTGCTCATCGCTTAATGCCGCCATAATCAACAAAATACAATCCGCCCCAAGCGCCCGCGACTCAACAACTTGATATGGATCGAGAATAAAATCTTTACGCAGCAAAGGCAAATCGCAAGCCCTGCGTGCAATATTTAAATATTCATCACGTCCCTGAAAATAAGGTGCATCAGTGAGAATAGAAAGACACGTCGCACCGCCTTCTGCATAAGCTTTAGCAATCATACCAGGATCAAAATCATGCCTAATAACACCACGACTTGGCGATGCTTTTTTTATTTCCGCAATTAATGCGTTTTCACCAGAAGCTATTTTTTTATTTATTGCCGAGATAAATCCACGCGTTGCCGGAGCAGAATAAATATGCTCACGCAAGCGACTCTCCAAAATCATCGCCTTCTGCCATTCTATATGCTGACGCTTTGTTTCACATATTTTTTTAAGCACGTCCTCTCTATCATCAGAAGGCTTTTCATGAATGGTAAAATTGTGATTTAAGGAAAAATCCTCCGCTTCAATTTCATCGCTAGAATCATCAAATGGCGGCGAATAATCCTCAGCATCATGATTCAAATGATCATCGCCATAAGTTTCATCAACTTCAAAAGTTGTTTCGGCAATAAAACCAGGAGCCACAGGAATATCAACATGCTTCCTAACTTCAGCTTCAATTTTTTTTCTATCAGTTTGATGATTTATAAGTGCTTCAATATTTTCAGAAGCAAGCGGCCTACGCTCTATAGAAAATTCATAAGGCAAATTTTCGTCATTTATATCATCACGGGATTTATCAATCACAGTTTTCGGATGCAAATTTCGAACATCATGGCTTGGAGTTTCATCTTTAACAACATCAGCAGGGATTTTTTTGTCAAACTCCGCCATAAGTAATTCGGCTACTTTTTCCGAAAGACTTGAAGGTTTTTTAATGTCTGAATTATCATTATCCATGCTTAGCCCGAAATTTTAGAATATCCCTAGCATTATAGCCTGAGTTTTTTCTAAGGCTATAGAAAAGCGCTAGAGACGCTTAAGCTTCTTGTTTATTAAGACTATTAGTAATCTCGACAAATTGCAGCAAAATCTGGTTAGCACTACCGTCATCTAGAACATTAGTTGCCAATTCAATTCCTTGCCTAAAATCATTAGCTTTGCCAGCAACAACAAGGCCAGCCGCAGAATTTAATATCACTATATCTCTGTATGCTTTCGGGCCACGACCAAGCAAAACTTCTCGCATTTCGCGAGCATTTTCAACTTCAGTTCCACCACATAAATCGTCAGATGTGAATATTTCAAAACCATATTCCGCCGGATCAAGTTCAAAATTACGAACCTTGCCGTCTTTTAATTCTGCAACGTAAGAAATTCCAGTATTTGTTATTTCGTCCATTCCATCAGAACCATGCACAACCCATGCACTTGTTGCACCAAGATTTGCAAGCACATGCGCAATAGGATCAACAAGTTTCTTGGAATAAACACCCATCAATTGATATTTAGCACCAGCAGGATTTGCTAATGGGCCAAGGACATTAAACATTGTACGCATTCCTAAATCTTGCCTAACCGGAGCAACATAGCGCATGGCTGAATGAAATTTAGGCGCCATCAAAAAGCATAAGTTTATTTCTCTTAAAGAACGCTCCATAAGAGTTTTATCAGCTTCTATGTTAATACCAAGCTGACGCAAAACATCTGCCGATCCAGAATTGGAAGAAACAGCTTTATTGCCATGTTTGGCAACCGGAATGCCGCAAGCTGCAAGCACAAATGCTACCGTCGTTGAAATATTGTAGCTGCCGGAATTATCTCCACCCGTTCCGCAAGTATCCAGGGCATTTTCCGGCGCAGAGATTTTATCTGCCTTCGCTCTAATAACTTGAGCCGCAGCAGTTATTTCGTCAACAGATTCACCTTTCATACGCAAGCCAACCAACAAAGCTGCTACCTGAGCTGGAGTCCCCCCCCCATTCATAGCAATTTGAAACGCCCTCACCGCTTCATCCGAAGTGAGATTTTCAAAATTTACGACTTTGTCTATGTATTTTTTTATTTCTGTCATTTTATTCTCTAGTGTGAATTACTTAATCACCTTTAAAAAATTTCCTAATATCTCGTGTCCACCTTCCGAAGCAATACTTTCAGGATGAAACTGCACACCATATATTTCATATTTTTTATGCTTCAATGCCATAACCAGACCGTCTTTAGTTTCCGCGATAATTTCAAGACAATCAGGCATAGTTTTTTTCTCAACTACAAGAGAATGATAGCGCGTGGCCTTAAAAGGATTTTTTACACCTTTAAACAAATTATCACCATTATGTTTTATGTCACTGACTTTTCCATGCATAGGATCTACCCGCACAATCTTGCCACCAAAGGCCTGGCCAATCGCCTCATGCCCAAGACATACACCAAATATCGGCAGCTTTCCTGCAGCACCTTTTATTAAATCAAGACATATGCCAGCTTCATTCGGAGTGCACGGCCCAGGAGAAAGCACTATGCCTTTAATTTTTTTATTGGCTAAAATTTTTTCTACAGATAATGCGTCATTACGTACAACTTCAACCTCAGCACCCATTTCACCCAGATAGTGCAGTAAGTTGTAAGTAAAGCTATCGTAATTATCTATAAGAAGTATCATATTCCCAGTTCTTTATTAAGTTTCACTTACACTAGCAACAATCTCCGCAGCACTAACCAACGCTCGCGCTTTATTGCAGCTTTCTTGATATTCACCCTCCGGCGTGCTATCTGCAACAACACCACCGCCAGCTTGAATATATAATTTTCCGTCTTTGACAAGACCAGTTCTCAAAGCTATGCAAGTATCCACATCGCCATTTGACGAAAAATAACCAACACCACCAGCATAAAAGCTGCGGCGCTCTTTTTCAAGTTCGTCAATAATTTCCATAGAGCGAATTTTCGGTGCACCAGAAACCGTTCCAACCGGGAAACCAGCAATTACAGCGTCCAAAGCATCACATTCCGGCTTTAAAACACCTTCAACATTCGAAACAATATGCATTACGTGTGAATAACGCTCGATCACCATCTGCTCAGTAACTTTAACACTGCCCATCTTAGCAACACGACCAACATCATTACGGCCTAAATCTATAAGCATAAGATGCTCGGCCAATTCTTTTTCGTCACGCAATAAATCAGCTTCGAGGTTTTTATCTTCCGTTTCGCTTTCACCACGTTTGCGCGTTCCCGCTATAGGACGTACAGTAACTTTGCCACCTTTGGCTCGCACTAATATTTCAGGGCTAGAACCCACCAAAGCAAAATCACGCATCTTAACATAGAAAGAATATGGCGAAGGATTTATGCTACGCAAAACACGATATAACGAAAATGCTTCATAAGGAAAATCAAGCGCAAAACGCTGAGCAAGAACAACCTGAAAAATATCTCCGGCAAGAATATATTCTTTAGCCTTCTCAACCATCTCATAATATTCCTTACGACTGGTATTGCTGGCTTTTTCTAATTCATCCTGTGAATATTTTTTCGCCGCTTTTTCATTTAAGCAATGTTCATAATTTTTATTAATCACTATGCCGGAAAGCTTATGGGCAATACGTGTAATTCTCTCTACTGCTTCATCATAATCGCCTTGCGCCGAAGAGGAATATTTAAATACAGGAGCCACAACAGACATTTCGTCTTTTACAGAATCAAAAATAATTATTATGCGTGGGCGAATAAACAAAGATTCCGGAATATTTATAACTTCCGGATTTTTGTTAGGAATTTTTTCCATATAACGCACCATGTCATAGCTGAAATAGCCAAACAAGCCAGAAGACATTGCCGGCAATGCAGAAGGAATATCAAGTTTTGATTCCGCAATTATTTTACGCAATGATGCAAAAACATCTTTTTCTTTATCTTTTTCAAAGCTATCTAAATCGCAATTAGCATTTCTATTTATCTCAGGCTGACCCGCAACACATCTCCAGATTAAATCAGGATCTACGGTTATAAATGAATATCTACCACGATTTTTTCCACCTTCTACTGATTCAAACAGCGAGCAAAATTCTTCTTCGCCCAACTGCATAGCAACAGAAACAGGAGTGTCCAAATCAGCAGGCAATTTTGCCCACACAAGCTGCTTTATGCCTTTGCTATGTTTCGAAGAAAATTCTTTAAAGTCAGGTAATATTTTCATAAAATTTATTCAGATGCGCTTGCACTCGCCCCTTCCAGCAAAGCTTTGTTAACCGAAACAGGATATTCTTTACGCAGGAAAGTATTATACTGGCTCAAAACGTCGTCTACTAGATTCTCACGCAGAGAAGTTTGCACATTTTTAAGTTTGCTATTCTGAAACTCAGGCTCTTTTATTTCTCTAAGCTTTGCCAAAACATAAGAGCCATCTCTCGTTTTAACAGGAGCTGTTACACCATCTTTTTTAAGAGTAAAAACTGACAATGACAATGCATCTGGAGTTTTTTCAGCATCGCCATCCTCATTATTTTGTTTTGCAGATGGCCTTACAATTTTCTGTGCAGTTTTTAATTTAACTCCCAACTCTTTTGCAATAGCAGCCATATCTTTGCCTTTGCCAATATTTGCAGCAACCTCATCCATTTTGGCTTTTAGCATTTTCTCTTTAGTAGAATCTTTCCACATTTGTGCAGCTGTACCCTTAACTTCATCAAGCGCACGCACCCTTTCTGGAACTACAGAATCAACCCTGGCAACAATATAATTTGAATTGTCAGGCAAAATAGTAAGAGCCGATTGTTCGCCTTTCGAAGTAGCAAAAACCAAAGGCAAGAAAACATCTTTAGCAGGAATATCTTTAATTTCCTTACCAGTAGCTCCATTGCCGTTTTTATCTATCGCAGCAACTTTATAAACTGTAAAACCTGAACTTTTCGCAACATCTTCCAGTGTTTTTCCAGCAGCAAATTCATCCTCTATGCTATCAGAAAATTCAGAAAATTTCTGAGTTGCTAAAGATTCTTTTAGGCTTTTTGCTATCTTATCTTTAACTTCAGCAAAAGACTTTGCTTTACCAGGAACAACATCTTTTACAACAAATATGTTCCAGCCAAATGCAGTGTTCACAGGTTCACTAGCACTACCAACCGGCAAAGCAAAAACTACATCACTAACTTCTTCAGGCAAAGGAAAACTATCTTTCGTTACCAAGCCCATATCATTTTTTGTGCCTTTTATTGCAGCATTTTTATTTGCTTTTAGCTCAGCAATCGCCGCTTCAGCTTCTTCCTTTTTGTTGAAAGAATATTGCTCAACATTTCTCTGCTCGGGAGTAGAATAGCTTTTTATAGAAGCATTATATTCAGCCTTTAATTGTTCATCAGTAATTTTTATAGTGCTTTTAATATTATCTAGTCCAAATTTTATATAAGAAGCTTCACGCAATTCTGGTACAGCAAATTGCGCAGAATTTTCTTTATAATATTGCAGAAGGTTTTCTTCTGAAGGATCTGGAATTGATTTTACGTAAGAAGTTGGCAATTCAAGAATATCAACAATTCTTTCCTCATTTCTATACTTATATAACTCCTTAGCTTGGAAATCCATACCAACAGGTTCTCCCGCCATAGTATCTAAAAATATTTTTATCGATGCATCTTCCTTAACAGAATCTATATATTGATCTTTATTTATGCCATTTGCTTTCAAAAGCTGGTCAAATCTTTCTTTGCTAAATTTTCCAGATTCATCAAAAAAAACTTTTTCAGAAGTTATAATTTTTCCAGCAACAACATCGCCAGAAACCAAATTCAACTTATCCACACGTATTTTTATAAGTTTATTATCGACTAGCTGACTAAGAATAAAATTACGCAAATTCAGCGCATTAATTTGATCTTCCGTCATAGTTTTGCCAGTCATTTGCTGATATCTGTCGAGCTCTCTTTTTAAAGAATTATTAAATTCTTCGTAAGATATTTCAGAATCGCCAACCTTAGCAACACTGTGTCCGCTACGTCCTCTAAAAACGTCGCCAACACCCCATATAACAAAGCTAACAGCGATAGCTGATAAAAGTATTTTAGAGAAAATATTATTAGAAATCTTACGCATTTGCTCTAACATAAAATAAACCTTTCTTAAACCCTATAACACACGATTCGCCGCCCAAAGACGCCACGATAATGACAAAAAATCCTCCGTAAGCATAAGGTCGCTTTAGAATTAATACAACAATGATTTTAAAATAATTTGCGCTTGTGCATTTTTTTTCATATACATAACATCTGCGTATTTTATGCGTTATGTTTAAACTTATAAAAATTTCAGGTTATGACAAAGAAAACAAGGAAAGTAAAAGATTATCCAATAGTGATTGCTAATTGGAAAATGAACGGCCTTCTGCTCGAAAGCATGAAAATGTTTAAGCAAGTGAGACAAAAAGTGCATGAAAGTCTGGTGGGATGCGAGATTGTCGTTTGTCCTCCTTTCACTCTCCTTAGGGATATGGCAGAAAAAGTTCCTGGAACTGGCATAAAGCTCGGTGGGCAAAATTGCTATCACGAGCTTGATGGCGCCCATACTGGCGAAATCAGCGCAAAAATGCTAAAAGATATGACATGTGATTATGTCATAATTGGCCATTCTGAGAGAAGAACTACCTCAAATGAAGGTAGCGAATTGGTAAATAAAAAGGCGCAATGTGCGCACGCACAAGGTCTGACAACCGTTATTTGCGTAGGCGAAACGCTTTATGAACGCGATAACAATCTTGCAAAAATAGTCGTACGTGAGCAGGTAATTCATTCAATTCCAAAAACTGCGAATGACAAAAACACAATTATAGCGTATGAACCTGTGTGGGCTATAGGAACTGGCACAACTCCAAGCATTGCTCAGATTGAAGAAATGCACACCTATATCGAAAATGTTATAAAAGACGAGATGAAGCAATTTGAAAATCAGCCTCGTATCGTTTATGGTGGCTCTATCACTGCTGAAAATGCAAAATCTATCCTGGCAGCAAATGGCGTGGATGGATTGTTAGTTGGTAAAGCAAGCCTTAATGCTGACGAATTTTGGAGCATAGTAGAAGCTGCCAATTAATAAATTGGCTTAATTAGCGGAATAGCGCGTTGGCGTATTGACTTAGGGTATTTGATATACATCTTAAGTTAATGCGCCAATGTGTTATTGCGCCATTTTAATATTATTTAGGGAAAGTTATTATGTTAACTGTGTTACTGGTTATACAAGTTATTGTTGCTGTTGCAATGGTAGTAGTCATTTTAATACAACGTAGCGCCAGCGATGGCTTGGCTGGTCTTGGCGGCGGTGGAGGTAATTCTCTTCTTTCAGGGCGTGCATCTGCCAATATTTTAACAAAAACAACATCCATCCTTGCTGCTGTGTTTATGGCAAACAGCTTGTTGATGGGAACTATTGTATCAAGAGGCAAAAGCTCTGCTGATTCTATTTTGGAAAAAACTCAGGATGAGGCTCCGGTGCCAAAGGTTCCTGCTGCTGATACATTGCCTATAGTACCACAAGGAACTGAAAAAGCGGCTGACAAAAAAGAAGCTGAAAAACCAAGTTCACCTTCTGTTCCAAAAGTGGAGTAGATATTCATGGGCGGAAAAAAAACAACTAAATTTATTTTTATAACAGGTGGCGTTGTTTCTTCTTTAGGAAAAGGTTTAGCCTCCGCCAGTCTTGCGGCTTTGCTGCAAGCACGTGGATACACAGTCCGCTTGCGTAAACTTGATCCTTATTTGAACGTTGATCCAGGCACAATGAGCCCAACACAACATGGCGAGGTTTTCGTTGATCTTGGCCATTATGAACGCTTCACAGATGTAACCGCCCGCAAAGGCGATAACGTTACTACTGGACAGATTTATTCAAAACTAATTGCGAAAGAGCGCAAAGGTGATTATCTGGGTGGCACTGTGCAGGTTATTCCGCATGTGACTGATCTGATAAAAGAATTTGTAATGAAAGACACTGAAGGCACTGATTTCCTATTATGTGAAATTGGTGGAACTGTAGGCGATATCGAAGGTTTGCCGTTCTTCGAATCAATACGTCAGCTTGGTTATGAACTGGGTAAAAACAGAGCTATTTTCATTCATTTAACTCTTGTACCATATTTAGGTGCGGCAAAAGAATTGAAAACCAAACCAACACAGCACTCGGTGAAAGAATTGCGTTCAATTGGTATCCAGCCTGACATATTATTATGCAGATCTGAACGGGAAATTCCTGATAGCGAAAAGAAAAAAATTGCATTGTTCAGCAACGTTGCTGAAGATTCTGTTATTTCAGCACCTGACTTACAAAGTGTTTACGAAGTTCCTATTAAATATCATGAAGAAGGCTTTGATACACAAGTATTAAAACATTTCGACCTAGCTCACAATAAGAGACCTGAACTTTCTAAATGGCGTTCTTTGGTGAAGCATGATTTGTCAAATAATAAGGATGAAATTAATATCGCTATCGTCGGTAAATATGTGAGCATGAAAGATGCTTATAAATCTCTGATAGAAGCTCTTCATCATGGCGCTATGGCCAACAACGTTAAAGTAAATATAAAATGGATTAATGCGCGTACCTTCCTGCGCGAAGATTCAGCCGAAAAACTTAGCGACATGCACGGCATTCTCGTGCCTGGTGCTTTTGGTGAAGATGGCGTGAAAGGCAAAATTCTTGCTGTAACTTTCGCCCGCGAAAACAACATTCCATTTTTCGGAATATGCTATGGACTACAGCTTGCCGTAATCGAAGCCGCACGCAATCTAGCGGGAATTGATGATGCAAAATCAAGTGAATTTTCAGGCAATGGCACCAATGTTGTTGGTTTGATGACTGAGTGGGCAAAGGGTAAGAAAAAAGAAAAGCGCAATCAGGACGATAATCTCGGCGGTACAATGCGCCTTGGTGCTTATGATTGCACTATCAAGGCTGATACTCTGGCTCACAGAATATATGGCTCAAAGAAAATCAGCGAACGCCATCGCCATCGTTATGAAGTGAATATAAATTATAAAGAAGCTCTCGAGAAAGCCGGACTGGTTTTTTCTGGTATGTCGCCAGATGGCAAGCTACCGGAGATAATTGAAAACCCTAATCATCCTTGGTTCTTGGGTGTGCAGTTCCATCCAGAGTTAAAATCACGGCCATTTAATCCACACCCAATTTTTAAGGATTTTGTTAAGGCTGCTAAGAAACAAAAAAAGGCACAAGATGAAAAAGAATAAACACGTTAAAGTAGGAAATGTAACATTCGGAAATGATCTTCCATTCGTATTAATTGCCGGTCCATGTCAGATGGAATCACGCGCTCATGCTTTAGAAATGGCAGAATCTTTATCCAAAACAGCAAAAGAGCTCGGCATTGGTTTTATTTATAAAACATCATTTGATAAAGCTAACCGCACCAGTTTAAAAAGCACGCGTGGCATTGGCTTGGTAAAATCCCTGCCCGTTTTTGAAGAAGTAAGGGAAAAATTTGGCTGCCCAGTTTTAACTGACGTTCACAATGAAGAACAGTGCGCCAAGCTTGGTAAAGTTGTCGATATCTTGCAAATACCGGCATTCTTATGCCGTCAGACTGACTTATTGGTGGCAGCAGCAAAAACCGGCAAAGTAGTAAACGTTAAAAAGGGACAATTTCTTGCACCATGGGATATGAAAAACGTTGCTGCAAAAATTGCAGACTCCGGCAACGATCAAATTTTGCTTACTGATCGTGGTTCAAGCTTTGGTTATAATACACTTGTATCTGATATGCGTGGCTTGGCTATTATGGCCGAAACTGGATATCCCGTTATAATTGACGCAACACACTCAATCCAACAACCTGGTGGTATGGGTGGACAATCTGGCGGTGAAAGGCATTTTGTGCCAGTTATTGCAAGAGCCTCCGTTGCAGTTGGCGTTGCAGGAATTTTCATGGAAACCCACCAAGATCCAGATAATGCTCCAAGCGATGGGCCTTGCATGGTTATTTTGAAAGAAATGCCAGCATTACTTAAACAGCTAGTTGCCATTGATAAAGTAATAAAAAATGGAATCTAATTCCTAATTCAAAAATTAATAAAAATAGAGAACTTAAAAATGACTAAAATCTCAAAAATACATGCACGCGAAATCATAGATAGCAGAGGCAATCCAACTGTTGAAGTTGATGTAACTCTGGCAGACGGATCTTTTGGACGTGCCGCCGTTCCATCTGGAGCTTCTACAGGTTCACTGGAAGCGTGGGAATTGCGCGATGGAGACAAAAATCGTTATAGCGGCAAAGGTGTTTTGAAAGCAGTTGAAGCAGTCAACACAGAAGTCGCAAAAGCTTTGTCTGGGATGGATGCTACAAAACAAGAAGCAATCGACAAAACAATGATCGAACTGGATGGCACAAAAAACAAGAAACGCTTGGGTGCTAACGCAATTCTTGGCGTCTCTCTTGCTAATGCCCGCGCAGCAGCTGATAGCAGTAAAAAACCTCTGGCTGTTTATCTTGGCGGCGAAAAGGCTATAACTATGCCAACTCCAATGATGAACATTATCAATGGCGGAGCACATGCTGACAACCCTATTGATATTCAAGAATTTATGATAGTTCCGGTTTCCGCCTCCACAATGTCGGATGCAATTCGTATGGGTGCGGAAGTTTTTCATGCGCTTAAAAAACAATTGAAAGATAACGGCCACAACACAAACGTTGGCGATGAAGGTGGATTTGCCCCTTCCCTAAAAAGTGCTGATGAAGCTATCAGCTATATTATGAAATCAATTGAAAAAGCCGGTTACAAACCTGGCTCTGATATAGTTTTGGCTCTTGATGCTGCTTCTACAGAATTCCACAAAAATGGCATCTACAATCTGGAGGGTGAAGGCAAAAAATTGAATAGCGATGAGCTTATCCGCTATTACGAAAAACTTATAAATAGCTATCCAATCGTGTCCATCGAAGATGCCATGAGCGAAGACGATCATACTGGTTGGGCAAATATCACCCGCGCACTTGGCGATAAAATACAACTTGTCGGAGATGATTTGTTCGTTACTAATCCTGAAATTTTACGCAAAGGAATAGATGATGGACTTGCAAATGCCATTCTTATAAAAGTAAACCAAATCGGTAGCTTAACTGAAACTCTTGAAGCGGTACGTATGGCGCAGACTGCAAGTTATAACGCAGTTATTTCGCACAGATCTGGTGAAACTGAAGATTCTACAATTTCACATATTGCAGTAGCAACTAATGCCGGACAAATTAAAACCGGCTCGCTTTCACGCTCAGATCGTTTAGCAAAATATAACGAGTTGATTCGTATCGAGGAATATCTTGGCAAAAAAGCCAAATATGCCGGTAAAAGCGTATTTGCAAATACTGCTGTTTTTTGCTAGGATTAACAATAAGCAAGGGCAATTAAAACCCTTGCTTATGTAAGGAAGCAATGTATGCAAGAAGAAAAAGCAATCTCATTTTCCATTCGCGATAACCTGCTAACATTTATTTTGTTGCTGTTGCTCGCCTATTTTTCTTATCACGTTATCAGTGGTGATCGCGGCCTCCTTGCTCTGCGCGAACTTTCAAAAAAAGTTGAAGATAGTCAGAAAAAACTCGATACTGCCAATTCCGAAAAAATGGAGCTTGAGCACAAAGTTAGCTTGCTGAAAGATAACTCTCTTGACCTTGATATGCTGGAAGAACAGGCTAGACGCCTGCTTGGCTATATAGGTAAGGACGAAAAAGTTTATCCTATTGAAAAAAAATAATAAAAAAGCCGAGGAAATTTTCCCCGGCTTTTTTCTTTATATTATCTAAGCTGCCTTCTTTTTTACCAAATCGTCGAGCGCATTGATTATACAATCGCCCATTTCAGAAGTGCCAACTTTCTTCGTGCCTGGCTGCATAATATCTGCAGTTCTAAAACCTTCCGCCAAAACATGCTTAATAGCATGCTCAACCAAGTCAGCTTCTTTACCAAGATTAAAACTATAACGCAACATCATCGCCAAGCTCAAAATTGTAGCAATTGGATTTGCCAAGCCTTTACCCGCAATATCAGGCGCAGATCCATGCACAGGTTCGTACAAACCAGGCGTCCCAGCTTCACCCAAAGATGCTGATGGCAACATGCCAAGAGAACCAGTTAGCATCGAAGCGCAATCAGATAAAATATCGCCAAACATATTACCTGTTACCATAACATCAAATTGCTTAGGGTTACGTACCAATTGCATCGCTGCATTATCGACATACATATCCGAAAGTTCAATATCAGGATATTCTGCATCGCGTATTTTTTTAACTTCCTCGCGCCATAATTCAGTACATTCAAGCACGTTAGCCTTATCAACAGAACAAACTTTTTTATTACGCTTACGTGCAAGTTCAAATGCCACTCGCGCAATTCTTTGAATTTCGCTCGTCGTATAAACCATTGTGTTTACACCCTTACGCTGACCATCGGGCAATTTTTCAATACCACGTGGCTGACCAAAATATAGGTCGCCTGTGAGCTCACGTACAATCATAATATCAAGGCCTGCAACAACTTCTTTTTTCAAAGTTGAAGCTTCCGCCAATTCCTCAAAAACAATTGCTGGGCGTAGATTAGCAAATAATCCCATACCCTTTCTAATACCAAGCAAACCTTTTTCAGGACGCACAGAAATATCTAAAGCTTCCCACTTCGGTCCACCAACTGCCCCCATCAAAACGGCATCAGAGGCTTTTGCATCTTTTAAAGTTTTTTCAGGTAATGGCGAACCAGTTTCATCATAAGCCGCGCCACCAATCAAACCATAAGAAATTTCAAATTTTGTACCACGCTCTTCGTTAAGCCATTCCAAAACTCTAACCGCCTGAAATGTAACTTCTTTACCAATACCATCGCCAGGTAATACCAATATTTTTTTAGTCATTTTTTTCTCATTAATAATTTTAATTAATTCGTTTTATGCAACTTCACCTTCGTAAAGCCAAGGAAGAGCTTGCTTATTTTTTGCTTCAAATTGTGAAATTTTTGCACCTTTTTCAAGTGTTAAACCAATATCGTCCAATCCTTCTAAAAGGCATTTTTTACGGAATCCATCAAGATCAAAACTATATTTTTTATTTTGCGCAATAATTGTTTGATTGGGCAAATCAACTGTAATCTCAGGATTGCTACCAGATGCAACAGCCATAATTTCGTCAACCTGCTCTTTAGAAAGACGAATTGGCAAAATGCCATTTTTAAAGCAGTTATTATAAAAAATATCTGCAAAACTCGGCGCTATTATGCAGCGTATGCCAAAATCAAGCAAAGACCAAGGCGCATGCTCACGTGAAGAACCGCAGCCAAAATTCTCACCGGAAACCAAAACTCCAGCTTTTCTATAAGGTTCACGATTAAGAACGAAATCAGCCAGCTCTTTGCCATCTTGCGTGTAACGCATTTCATCAAACAAATTTTTGCCTAGCCCAGTACGTTTTATGGTTTTTAAAAACTGCTTCGGGATTATCATATCAGTATCGACATTCATTATGGGCAATGGCGCCGCTATGGCTGTAATTGTGCTGAATTTTTGCATAATTTAAATCCTTCCTTTTATTACACGTGTTTTTGCAATTATGTCGTGCACTGCTGTTTTTTGTTTTGTAAATCCCGCAAACGAGTGCCATAACAATAAAATTCCACCGAATATTAACGGCAGGAATTGTAATAAGTTCATATATTTTCTACCCTGCTCTATCATAGTCTGGATTTTTTGTGTCAGCTCATCTTTTTTTGTAGAATCAAGCAAATCAAAAGCTTTGATATAAGCTTCACGTCCTTCTGCAGTCTGTATAAATTCATCGTAAGTTTTTCCAGAATCTTCAATTGTTTTTTGTAGTGCAGGAAAATATTCTTTCATGCCGTTTTCATAAGCGCTTTCAGTAACATTTTCTTTTTTACTAAGAACGAAAAAGTTAGTTAGATTCAAGGTAACAATAATTAAAATAGGAAATAGAGACCTTATAAAAGCAGTTTTATAATCAAGCCTGCTACCATCAGCTTTTACAACATAAACCTGCAAAAGCCTTTTTCCAGGCGTTGCCTGCCACTTAAATTTAGCCAAAAACCACGATATAGCTAAAACCCAACCAAGCTGAGATATGAACGAAGAGAACATAATGATATTATATGGAACTTGTGCATTCATATAATCCGCAACCGTCCAGGCATCACCACCAACAAAAAGATTTTTCATCAGGCGAAAACTAATCACACCAATTAAAGTTGAAG
>CAZOKN010000001.1:30115-71170 GCA_964580525.1 uncultured Rickettsiaceae bacterium | reverse complement strand
ATGCCCTACGCCAAAAACCGGCATAAACCACATCCATAGGCAAACTACCTTGCAGCTGCTTGTCTGCCATCAGCATTACCTTCCGCTAAAAATTCACGCACATCAGAAAGCTTACCGTTAATTGCTGCAGCAACAGCCATAGCCGGGCTCACAAGATGCGTACGCCCTCCTCTACCCTGACGGCCTTCGAAATTACGATTTGAAGTTGAAGCACAACGCTCACCAGCTTCCAGTTTATCAGCATTCATCGCCAAGCACATTGAGCAGCCAGCCTCTCTCCATTCGAAACCAGCAGCGATGAAAATTTTGTCCAAACCTTCTTCTTCAGCCTGTTTTTTAACTAGACCGGAACCAGGAACCACCATCGCCAATTTTATGTTAGAAGCAACCTTACGTCCTTTCGCAATTGCCGCAGCTTCGCGAAAATCTTCAATACGGCCATTTGTACAAGAACCAATGAAAACCTTATCAATCACTATATCTTTCAAGCGCGTTCCTGGTTTTAAACCCATATATTCGAGCGAGCGTTTGATAGCAGCGCCTTTAGACTCGTTTTCAGCATTTTCAGGATCAGGCACAACACTGTCTATTGGCAATACATCCTCAGGACTAGTACCCCAGGTTACTTGTGGAATAATTTTAGCTGCATCGAGAACTATTTCAGTGTCATATTGTGCGCCTGCATCAGAAGGCAGAGTTTTCCAGTATGCCACCGCCTGCTCCCAATGAGCACCTTGTGGAGCCATAGGGCGACCTTTTAAATAAGCAAAAGTTTTTTCATCTGGAGCGATCAAACCGGCGCGTGCGCCAGCTTCAATTGACATATTACAAACCGTCATACGGCCTTCCATAGAAAGCTCACGTATTGCGTCGCCAGCATATTCAATTACATAACCAGTACCACCAGCAGTGCCAATTTTTCCAATTATAGCCAAAACAATATCTTTCGCTGTAACACCCAAAGAAAGTTTACCGTTTACAGTTATACGCATATTCTTTGCACGATTTTGTATCAATGTTTGAGTTGCCAAAACATGCTCAACTTCGCTGGTACCAATACCAAACGCCAACGCGCCAAAAGCGCCATGAGTTGATGTATGGCTGTCACCGCAAACAATTGTCATGCCAGGTTGTGTGAAACCTTCTTCTGGTCCAACAATATGCACAACGCCCTGGCGTGCATCACTCATAGGAAAATATTGAACACCAAACTCTTTGCAATTATCTTCCAAAGTTTGCACCTGAATTCTCGAAATTTCGTCTTTTATACCCTGCAAACGATCCGATGTTGTAGGAACGTTATGGTCAGCAACGGCAAGCTGCGCTTTTGGCCTACGCACTTTTCTGCCAGCGGCACGCAATCCTTCAAAGGCCTGTGGACTTGTAACTTCATGAATTAATTGATGGTCGATATAAATAAGGCTGGCACCGCCAGACTGATCCTCAACCAAGTGGTTATCCCATATTTTATCGAATAATGTGCGTGGTGTGGTCATATTTCATCAAACCTATTGTTTATTGTGGGTGTATTTATAGAGATATTGGGGCGTAAATACAATTAATTTTTTTATTAACAAACCAAAAATCAAAGCTATGCCTTGTTAAATTTTCTAAAAAAAATAGAAAGCTCGCTAAAGTTGCATAAGGGCATGATCTTTAACAACTTATTCTTCATTAAAACCTGTATAACCAAGGATTACAATACCAACAGAGAAAAAATACATTTGATTGTCGATAAAAAATGAAATAGGAAGGTTGTATGAGATTAATTTTTTTTAATTTTAAATATAAATTTATAAACTAAAGAAAACTTTATCATAAAATATTAAACTAACTTATAAGGAGTCCATCTAATGCCTACTGAAAAACTATATTTAAATGAAGTTGAAGAAAGACAATTAATTGAAGCAACACATAAGTTTGCTGAACTGCTGGTAAATGCAGTTGTTGATCCAGAGCAGCATAAAAAAGCAATCCCTATTGGTAACAAAGCTATAGATGGCCAACAACCTCATGTTGAAAATGCAGCAAATGCTGAAATACATGCAGCTACAGATTATGCAAGATACAAGGATGGAAGCATTTTAGGTGGCGATGGCAGAATATATGTAAGCTATGAAAATTATCAAAATACTCGTAAGGAAGTATTAGAAAAATTAATAGAAAGTCTAACTCCAGGAAATCTTATAAACAATCTTACCGCTGCAAAAACTGATCAGATATTGCCTGAAATATACGCTGCTCCTGGCGCTGCTCCTGCTGCTGCCGCGGCTCATGAAAATTATTCCGCAACCACCACAAGGGCCGCAGTTGCTTTGGGAAATGCACATCCTAACAGCACAAGAAGCAAAATAACAGCCCAAGGCGTAGTAATTAATGATTTTGTAAAAAGTATATTAGAAAAATCTTTTGCAGAAAATGTCCTACCAAAAACTATAGAATATATTAATAAATTATCAGGTGTAAACTTTTCCGATCCACGAAACGTAGAGCTATCTTCTATTGTTGGCTTTGCTACAAAAAAAGCTTATGATAAATTCATTACGGCTTTTGATAATCCTGCAATTACTAATTTATTAGATATAAGTCCTGTAGGAAAATTAGAAGAAGCAAAAAATGAGCTTAGAGGCTATACTAACCCAAATGAGAAGTTAATAGCAGAAAAGCAATTTGCGGAAAACGCAAGAAACGAAGTAAAGGTCGCAGAAGAAAACGCCCGTAAAAAAGAAGAAGACGCCGAAAACGCAAGAAACAAAGCAAAGACCGCAGAAGAAAAGGCAGCCGAAGACGGAGCTACAAACGAAGACAAGGAAAAAGCAACAAAATTAACAAAAGCATCACACAAAGCAACCGAGGCAGCGGGAGTAGCCGCCAAAGAAGCACGCGAAGCATATGAAAAAGCAGAGGCAGCAGAGAAAGAGATACAAAAAAATATAGGAACTAACAAAGCTAATTTTGGCACACGTTCAAACGAAATTGCTGATGCAATTGCAACATATGTTTTCACACAATTAAATTCAGTAAGCTATAGCGCCGCAGATATTATAAAAAATTCTCTTAAAGGGTTTGTTATTAAGGCCGATCTAAAAACTATTGCAGGCCCTATCAGTGCGGATAAAATCATCCTACCATTTATTCCTGATGCAGCAATGAATGCGGCAAAAGAACTAACAGCAAAATCCCCTAATGCAACGGCTCAACAAATTCTTGATGCAGCAAGGGCGGCATTTACAGAAATCGATAAAAAATTTGCAACCGCTAATTCTAATAATCAGCCTATAGCTACAGCCTTGAGAATACAAAAAGATATAGCAAACGCAACAGTAACTGCGATGGAAGGACTTGGTCAAAATCCCGCTACAGCCGCACTACTGGCTGTTACAACAACTCCAACCGACGCACAAAAACATAATTATTTAGAGGGCCTAATAAACGCAGTTAAAGAAACTGCCAATACAAATGATCCTGAAAAAGCAAAAGATCCTGAATTTTTTGGAGCAATGAAGAGTTTATCAGGGGTTATATTGAAAAATTACGGCAAAGATGTTTTTTCCAATACACAGCTAACATCCCTGCAAGGTAACATAGATAGTCTTTTGGATGTTCTTGATAAGGCATCTCAGAATCCAAGCAACAAGAAGGTCCCTTTCGTACTATCAGTTCTGGGAGCTGGTATTTCAGCCCTTGGAGTGCAACTTGGAACACAGAAAGATTTCACAGGAGCGTCTATTGGCATAATAGTTTTCGACGTTGTTGCAGCTATCGCTACACCTCTTATAGCACACTACGCTTTTGACGCACCTAAAAACGAAAAAACAGAAACAAGCTCTTCAATTGCAAACGAATTAAAATCTATACTTGCAGATCAGGGCAACACTAAAGCAATTCAATTTGGTGATAAGGTAGCAAGTATTGATGAAAAATTCCACACCAGCAGCAATAAAATTCCAACAAAATTTGCTTCGTTTGTTGATATGCAAGCTGCCTCAAGAGCAAAAGATAGGGGTGATGTATAAAACTTTTTAAAGATAAGGAAGGTGTAAATCGCCTTCCTTATCTCAATACCACATCCCTACACAATCCCCCCAACATTTCCTCGATACGCGAATCATTTGGCTTGCAGCCATAAACACTCACATAAATATCATTCAGCCAGCTATTTATTTTAGCTTTAGGAACAGATGCTTTGTAAATGTTAGAACACAACATCAATATCATTTCAGGGGGAGTTTGACCGTGACCCTTAAGCGGCAATATATATCGAAGACCCTCTATATAAACAAAGCCGTGGCGAGCATAAAAACCCATACGTTTTTGACGGAGAACTTGCTCCTGAGATTCTTCATAAGGAGAATCAATTTCAATGATTATATTATTGTTTTTAAATTCTTTTATCAACATTGATAAAAATTTACCGCCATAACCACCATTGCGTTTATTGGCGTCAATTGCCAGATATTCAAGCAAACAGTAATCCAGATATGTGGGAGCGTAAATTACAGATATGCCAATTATTTTTTTGTCTTCAGATAAAGCAAAAAAATAATAATTTTCATTGAGCAACATTTCTTGAAGAGTGGCTTTTGTTTTTTGCTCAGATAAAACTATTGATGAGCAATATATCGCAAAAACATCATCCATTATTGGTTTTTGGGCATCAATCGGAGATAAGCGATATATTTTTAGCAAGCCTAACTAATCCTATCCCGATTTATTGGTCTGCGTTGGCAAGGGGCGTGGCTGTTACCATCAACATCTGCCGCAACGCAAGGACTCTTGAGCTCAGTTTTTTCAGGATCGCTGCCTGTACATGATTGCAATAGAATTATCAAAAAAGCTGCTAAAAAATACCTTTTCATAAATCACCAAATAATTTTTTATCAGGCTAATAATAACCAATCAGTTCAGATTGTCAAAGATACTTTCCTTAGTCTGTTGAAGAAGAATCTTTCTCTAGAGAAGATATTTTTTTCTCAAGATCAGCTCTTCTAGGATCGCCTTCAACCAATGTTTTGAGCTCATTCTTTGCAGCAATCAAATCGTTTTGCTTAGCTTGTTTGGCGGCATTTTTAGCAGCAGCTCTTGCAGCAGCTTGTTCAGCTTCCAATTTTTGAGCTTGTGTAAGAGTAAGCTCTTTTGCCTGCTGATCAGCAAGTTGATCTTTAGCTGCCCTCTCAGCATTTTCTTTTTGAGCTCTGTCTGCAGCTTGACGCTCTTTTGCTTCAGCTGCTCTTTGGGCAGCCTGAGATTCACGTTGTTTTTCTTCTGCAGCTTTTCTTGCATAATCCTCAGCAGCCCTCTCACGATCAGAATTAGAACCAGAGCTACGCTGTCCAGCTGATGAAGAAGGTTTCTTATTTTCTTTATCTGCATCTTCCTTCAAATATCTTTCTCTTTCAGCTTCTTGTTTCTTCATCTGTTCAGTCTTAAAGTCTCTTACATCTCTAGTACTTAAATTTGCACCAAGCTTAACATGCGCATCAACTTCATGTGCTTGAACACCGTGCTGCTGATGTGTATCAGCATGAGAATCTCCATCTTGCACAGGACTTAAATCGCCTCCAGCACTTGAAAGTGTTGAAGGTCTGTTACCACCTCTAGGTCCAGGAGCTGCATTAGCGGTATCTCTCATCAGCTTAGCTGCACCCTCAGCACCTCCAATAGCCTTCACATATGATGGAAGATTTCTATTATCAATTTTCTTCTTTAAAGCGTCTGCGCTATCTCCAACTTTCTCAGCTCCGGCTTGTATAGCATTACCAGCTGCAGCACCGCCTCTTCTAATTGCAACCTTAGCTCTATCACCACCACTTGTGGAAGCAAGAGTAGCACTAAGAGATTTCAAGTTTTTGGCCGCTTTCACGCTATCGCTTACCATACCTTTTCCAGCGCCAACAAATGAATTAAACAATTTTCCACCCGAAGCCATAATGGAAGCCGATTCAGCAGGCGAACTACCACCAGAAGCTAAAGAATCTGCTATAGTAGGAACATTTTCCATAAACAACATCATTAGATATGTTGCACCTGCAAGTAACACAAGGTCACCTATTTCCAGGAAGTTTTTGCCCAACATATATCTTGCTACGATTGTTTTATCATATACAGGATCTAAATATGGCAAGTCTATATATCTATAAGCCATTTCAGGCGGCACAAGCTGCCTTACACCATCACCATTTGCATCTACCCATAAATTGGACATATCATAGGTGATATCAGGCATCCAATATTTCAAACCAAGCACGTGCGTCGAAGGAGTTCCAAAAAAGTCAAAATCTGCCCATGTATTGAAACAAACACGATATCCTATCGTTCTTTCAAGAAAACCAACTATTATAGCTGCAAACATTCCAAGTGACGCCAACAACAATATTTCCTGTATGCTTATAGCAAGGAATTGATCCACCACTTCTTTGAACAATTCTTTTGTCTTATCGAACAAAATGAAAACTATGAATATTGGGAATAACACAACCAATATAGCCATGCCTATAAACCCTACCAAATAAACTAATAGAGCCTTAAACAAGGCTATAACAAATAGAGCCATAGAGGCATATATAACTATGATGGCCAATATACCCAAAGGTATATTTGAGAAAATAGTAGATTGCGCTTTAGCCCAGGTTTCGGCTGAGAAGAATTTAGCTAATAATAAATCCATCGAATACCAAGGATTTTGAGGATCATAATCCCCAAACGGATTAACCAGCAAGGCGGCGACATTCATCACCCCTTCCATAAAGAATGAAAACATATGATTATAGAAGAAATCAAAGCTACCCGGACTTATAACTGCAACAATAACAGCAATCTTTAATATTCTAAATTGTACAGCTTTCTTGGCCTCTTCAATTCCACCAATCATGAAAACGAAACCATAGAAAACTATATAAAGAGCAAGAACGGCTCTGACACCCTGAATATAGTTCTGATTTTCAACAACGCCCTCATAAAGCCTTCTCATAATTATAAATACAGGCTCAAGCAAAGTACTGGTTATGGTTTCCAAAGGCCCAGGTTTTACATTCCTAGTTCCTTCTTTTATTTTAACCATATAACCGCCCTGGTTATCGGAATAATAATTATCCATTATTTTAAAATACAGCCTATCTCTCGTTTCAGCACCTGGCATCAAATCAGCAGCAAAACCCCTAACCAAATAGCCGTCCATTCCGCGTCTTTCTAAATTCGCATTAGACAATTTTGATATCGCAAGGGCAGGATCCGAAGCATTTTCAGTAAGAATTGAGGTAGAATCAACCCCCGCCGATGCATCGTCAGAAGAAACACCAGGGCTTGTGGCATCAGGTATGTGATATGTAAAAACAACATCGCTAGCCTTGCTGGTTGGAGTGTCTCCCGGTGCAAAACCGACATAAAGACCCATACCATATCTTAAATAACAAGGCGTAAAGCAATTTGCATATAGAGTTTCGTCATTTGGAACAAGCTCTGAACAGTTCTTATCTTTGTTAACAACCTGCGGACTTAAATCGTCAGCAAAACTCCCAGATTGACTACTAGGGAAATTATTTGAATCTGGATGATCTTCCAGACCTTTTATAGAATAATGACATTCAAGATCCGGCACTACTCTACCACCATCCCAACCGCTTGTATCTGCCGTTCCGTTATCATCCTGAGGATTCATGTCACCACCAAACCATGAAGTCCACTCATCACGACGTCCAACCGATATAACCAAAGGTATTTTATGCGCATCAAGAAGAATCTGTTGGCTATCTATAGGAACAACAGTCTGATTCGGATAATCTCCTAAGCTTATTGTCTTAGACATTCCCTCAACCTGACTTATAATGCTATCAATCGCAGAGTTTCCAGTACTTACAGATGGCTCAGGGTTTTGCAAAACTAAAGCTGGATCACTAGTTCCTGCTGGCACCCATATTTTAGGATACCCCCAATCGTCGGCATCAACACAATGACCGACAGGACATTCTTTCTGACAGTGCGTTCCATCATCTTCGCAATCTTGTGAGCAAACCTGATCACAGGCGCTGATAAACAGCGCTGCCATGATAACTATAGATATTTGCCAAAATTTACTAAACATAAAACCCCATCAGCCTAGACTGATAAATACTATTAAACCATTATACCACAAAAATATTGCATAATTATTTCACTCACTTCCTTTTTGTAGTCTTAGAAACACCTTTTCCAACTACTTCTTTAAGACCCTTGCTTCCTTGCGTGGCAACTTTCAGTACGCTACCGCCACCCTTTTTGGCCATACTAGTAACTTGAGTTATGCCTGCTTGCGCTGCTTTTGCAAGACTAGTAGATCTCTGAGTTGTAGTTATATGAGCTGCCAATTCTGCCATCCAATCCACAAAACTAAACAGACCATGACAAATTATCATAAATATGAATATCTGGAACATAGTTATAGGTACACTACCCAACCCCTCCCCTGTATCAGGAAGATAGAAGTAGAAAATAGGGATATTAAACGTGCTTTCTCTATAAACAACATCCCAGCAAGCTCTGAAATGAAGCAAACTATATATAGATGAATAAACAAATATATTGAATATTGAAAGAGCCACAAATACAAAAACCGGCTGCAAAGCATAATTCAACAGGAATTTGAACCAGTTATCAAAATATCTTGCAGTTCTTTCAAACAACAGCATCGACATAAATATTGGAGCAACTATCAACATTAAAGAAATCGAAAGCATAGCCAATAAGTATAGAACCAAAGCTTTCAGCAATCCCATCAAGAAAATTAACATGCCAACCAAGACGATAATAAAATACAATATTCCCACAGGAGTTTGGAATATAAGCGATGATAATTTTATAAACGCTTCTTTACTAAACACTAATGTTAAAGTTTGATCCGCGAAGGCAAAGATATTTTTATCAATAGAAACCGCCTGTCCAGAAGGATCGTTTACAACCTCTCCTGTTATAGGATTCATCAGAACAGTTGAAACAACACCAGAAAACACACCTGACATCATTCCTATAAGTTCATCAACCCCTCGTGTGAAGGCATTAAACATATATACGCTGAAGAAATTCCAGCTACCTGGGCTTATAACAGCAACTACTACAGCAAATTTAGCTACTCTTTTCAAAAATCCCGCCTGAGCATCCTGGGTCATACCCATCATGAACAATCCGCCGTAGATTATTATGTAAAGAACAAGAGATGCACGTACGACATTAATAAACGGATTACCAGTCACCACACCACCAGTCATAACAGCCTGACCTGTAGAATCGTATGCCAACTGAGAAGTTTTAGGATCTATAGTGCCACCAACAAGAGTATTATACATACGCTCAGTAAGTCCAGGTAACCATGCAGAACCACATTGAGTTTTATCAAGCTGATATCTCAATTCAGCTTCATTTACATCTGATGTCGAAGAATTATCTTCAATACGGCAATAACCGAAAACCAATCCCTTTATAGGATCAATCAATTTCTGCATCGTTGAAGAGAAGCCATCACTAACTTTTGTAGTTTTAATTTTTACAGTATATTCACCAACGTTATCGCCATAATAAGGCTCAGGATGCTTTAAAGTTGAAGCATTATCTTTTATATGGAACCATAACTCACCACTTGATGGAACTTTACCCTGCACCTTACCAGCACTATCCTCACCACCATAAACACCTTCGCTTGTATAAGGAGGATCAGAAAGGTTATCTATATGATGACCATCCTCAAATCTTAAATCCATCGATGTAAAATTAGCACCTGGAACACTATAAACAGGAACTTTCACAGGTAAGCCATTCCACGAATCCACAGAAACTTGACAATTAGCAGTGTCAGAAACATCGCATCCAGCAGGCTCTGTTTTATCAACAAGTGTCGCTTTGCTGAAACCTATATCCATATCCATGTAGCGACCATAAGTGCCAGTACATCCTTTGGTTATTGATATTTCATAACCACCGCTATTGGCTGTGTCAGAACCAAGATAGCCATCACTTTCACTACCATCATACGCATTATCTATCCAGTGATTACCAGAACCAGAAATTACGTTTGAACCAGGACGTCCACCACTTTTATAATCAAGATTTGTTGAATCATCTAAATCCTGATATGCGTAATGTTCTCTGCAATTTTTACCAGATTTACTAGCTTTTTGCTTTTCAGCATCAGTTCTATAAACTTCTTCCAAATCACCCGTAGCTGCACAACCACCTTGCCATGCAGGAAGACACACCGCCGTACCAATACCAAAACTTGCAGCTCCAACTGCAGCACATACAGCAATTATTTCACTCTGATAACAAGCACTACATTCACTGCGCCATGCGTACTCCCCCATCCACGGGCTATAACGCGCATCACTATCACCTGTATTGCTCAAACCTCTAGCTGAAGCCGTTCTAGCATAACGGAAATAAATTTGGCCATCTTTAGGCGCAGTTCCTGCAAAACCAGCTCCTTCGGAACCAACAGTACCATTGTCATATAACTCAAAAAATTCAGGATAATCCGTATCATCGCCAGCCTTGGCGTTAGTAGAATATTGCGGAGCGCCCAAAGCACCATACCACCAGCGGCTATTTTGTTCAGCAGTAGGACTACCCGCCTTGCCGTCTGCGCCATTTGGAACTATAAGAACATATAAGCCTTTACCACTATCCTGATCACCAGTTCTATCGTGATAAGTACCGCTCACAGCTATACTTAGCTTATCACCTTTTTTAACTGCTATGCCACTATCTTGCCATGTATCAACTGTGGCATCTATAGGCTTGCTTCCAACTGTTGCATTGGTTGATCCTGTAGGACCGAGATTAACAGAGTCAGGACATATATCCACAAGACCAGAAACTTCTATCTTCAAAGGATCATCTTGCTTAACCTTTATGCCAGCAGAAGTATATTCCTGATTAGCAGGAACTTTCAAACTTATATTAACAGTATCACCCCAATCATCAGCCTCAACGCATTCTATATCACCCGGAGGATCACTACATGCAACAACGCTGAATAAAACAACAGACAAAGCAAATGCCTTCGCCGCGTTGCCATCAAAACAACTAGCTAGAAATTTACTAATATTGCCCATAGTTTTTATCATTTTCATAATATCTACTAATTTCCACCTTTTGGATCTTTATTTTCTTTCTCTCTTCTCTTTGCTTCGTCAGCGTCTCTCTTTGCCTCTGCTGCTTTATCCTTTTCAACCTGTTTGTTAATATCTTTAATTCTTCTCTCTGTTTCTTCAGCCTCTAATTTTTCATTATGGGCTTTTTTTATAGATTCAACATCTTTTTCGACAGAAACGTTGCCATGCTTATCAACAACACCTGTATATGGAGCTTTTCTAATTGCCTTAGCTAAATCTTTTTCTTCTTTTAACATCTTTTTTATGCCATCTTTATCTAAATCACTCAAATTTTGAATAGCAGACCTTTGTTGTGTCAAGCCGGCACCTAAATTCTTAACATTTCCAGCACCACCTTTTTGGCTAGCAACGTCTTTAACGCTTGCCTCAATTTGTTTACGAGCAAAATCAGCAACTTTAGAACTACCACCAAGCAATTTCGTTTGCTGTTTGTTAAAGTCTTTCTGATCCTTATTAGCATTCTTCATCGCTTTATATGCTTTTTGCTCCTTAGAACTCATGTCACCAAACATAGAACTTTCACGAGCAGATGCCTTTCTTTCTTCTTTCGTCATTAAGGAGTCTCTTGCAGCCTTATTACCGCCCATGCCATCACTTCCACCTTTTGTAAGGAAATTAGGCAGAACTTTTCTAACTGCTTTTTTACCGGCATCAGAAACAGCATGTCCCGTCATCGAATTAAGCTTCTGTGCTGTAAATTTAGTAGCGCTAGTCGCGGTTTGTCCTACCGCTTTAACTGTGGCAGTTGTTTCCTTAATAGCTTGTTGTGCAGTGCCACCAAGGTTAACACCGAATATTCCCATAGTTAACGAGTTAGTTAAAGTAACAACCCAGTCTGTCATTTTAACCATAGCATGACATAAAATCATAAATATAAATATCGTAAACAACCCAACCGGAGTTTTGGCAAGTTTTGTTGATATATCTTGAGTGGCATCAACACCCCAAGGCAGATAAGAATGTATTATGCAGAATTTATCAAAATTACCAAAAGCATTATCTTCACCGCCAATAGCTTCACTGATAGGCAAATCTAATTGAGTTATGCATTGGTAACAAACGCTAAACGACAGCATTTTATAAAGTGCTGAATAGATAAATACGTTAAATATTGCCAACACCATAAATAATAAAACTGGCTGCATGCAGAAATTCAGCAACTGCTTCCACCACTTATCAAACATAGCGTGAGTTTTCTTGAATAACAGGAATGATATAAACAGAGGCGCAAGGAACAATAATATAGAAATCATTATTATCGATATAACATAAAGCAATAACGCCTTCACAACTGCAAATAGGAAGAAGAATATTGAGAAATATATCACCAATGCCATTATGAAGCCAATTGGGAACATGCTCATCAAACCAACTATTTTTAGATTAGTTTCCTTTGCAAACACTCTGGCTAGCGTAGCATTCAAAAATGCAAAAGTATCAGTAGATGCTGAACCACTATTCATAGCCAAAGATGGATCTGTTGAATCACTTTTTGCTAATGCAACAAACTGACTAGACATAATTCTTATCAGATCGTCAGTACCTTTGATAAACAGAACGAATAAATTATTATAGAAAAACTGCCAGCTTGTAGGACTTATTAAAGTTATTACAAAAGCCATCTTAAAGATATAAGCCATCATATCTTTTTGAGTGAATTTTTTGAATCCAACAAGCATATAAGAGAACATCAACAACACTATTGATAGCGCCATCAAAGCTCTTATACCCTGAATGAAATTAATATTGTGTGTAACACCCTTATACATTCTTTCTGTTAAACCTAAAGTGCGTGGCGTTACAGTATCATCACCCATCAATAAAGTTCTTATAGGAGTGATTATTTCATTAACTACAGTTGTGAAACCTTCAGGCACTTCTTTTGCAGTGACTATATTAGCAATATATTTGCCATAGTTACTTCCGGTTTTTGCAGTCGTGTCGTAAGCTGTGTAATCGTCATCACCATATACTTCAGTGCCACCGTTCCAGTGTACTTTACCGCTATCGATAATTTTCAGCCATAATTTACAGCCATTGCCTGGAACTGTTGAATTATATTCTCCAGCTTTGCGAGCAGGAACAGCAGTACTATCAGCTTGTGCATATGTATGAAGGTTTATGCCAGAAGTATCACTCATTGGATCAAAACTTTGATCAGGAGGATTATCACCTATATAAGCGTACATAAACTGACCGCTTGAACCGGCGCATTCATCCCACACCTTTATTGTTACAGTATAACCGCCAGTATTATCTGTATAATCACCACCCCAGTTATTATTATAACCACCGTCTGTGGCACCAGAACCATCCGCATATCTGAAATTAATATAGCCACCTGGCATAGCCGATATGTTTGTAGAAGATAATGAATCAAATGATGTATCGTCTAGAGAATAGCCAGAAGAGCCTTTTGTATAATTATAAAGTTCGTAAAACGAATTACTACGACCTGTAAAAGTTGTATAACCACTTTCCCAAGGTAAAATAGACTTAGGGTCCAGAGCCGACCAGCTAGTTACACTAATGCTATCACCTATATAAGCAAATAAACCTTTGCCATAGGTTGAAACGCACGATCTATCCCAATATTTACTCGTTGTGCTTCTGCAGGAAGTATTACCAGATGCAAATCTTGAATAATTACCTGAAATCGAAATTGTATATTTTTGTCCGGCCGACACATAAACTGAAGAATTCTGCCAATCGCTATTTTTTGGATCAGGCTTAAAAACATATTTATGTACAATAGGATTACCCTTACAAATAGCAACTGTGCCAGATGTTTTTATACTTAAAGGTTTGCCGGTAATTAATGTTATTCCGGTATCTGTCCAGCCATTACTAGTATCAAGGTCAGTACTGTTACCAGTTACAACACCACCACCTTCAGAACGCACAGAAACAGATTTATGCATCAAATCGCCAAAATCATCCGCATACACACAGAGAGGATCAGGATCAGACGCATAAGCATTATTACAAACAGGCATAGCGGCTAAGAGCAAAGCTCCTAAACCTATCATGCTTAATTTGTAATTCCTAAAACTCATTTTTAAACCTTTATAATCTACTTCTAACTATCTAAATGATTTTAACATATTTATCTATTTTTTATCTAACGCTTCCTTAAACATCACTCGAACCAGAATTATCAGAAGCATTAGCTTTATTTTTCATCTCGTCATGTGCCAGCTTTGCTTGCCTAGAAACAAGATCTTTCTTTGCTGTATCAGCCTTAGATTTATCAATAGCAGATTTGGCAGTTTCACCAGCCTTAACATTGGCATTAGCTCTTCCGGCTTTTTTCTTATCATCAGCTTTTTTAATAGCCCCAACACCTTTGGAAATTCCACCACCAACAGCCTCGACAGTCTTGCTACTCACTCCTTTAGCGATAGTGCTGGCGTCTGCTTTAGGAGTAGCAGTCATACCCGCAGCACTACCCAAACCATCAACAAGCCTTACGGACAAGCTTTCTACAAACTCAAGAACAGCAGAAGCTAATATACTTACAAGTATCAATTTAAGGAAAGCTATAACCATAATTTTGCCATCGCTCTCAGTCATATTTGTCATATAAACTCTGAGTCCCATACCTAACTCATAATATGACTCTACAATCCTTTCATAAACACAGCCCATAGCATCTGCATCTTCGCAATATAAATCAGATTGAGCATAAAGCGCAAAATCAGAAGCCTTACAAACCTCGTTGCCTGAAGATTCAGACATCATACATAATTTATTTTCATGAATATCATGAGAATCCGTCATTGGAACAAATTTGTAATTTCCACCAAACATCATGCTATCATAAGCAGCAAACAGGAACACGAGGAATGAGAATAAAATTACAGGCTGCAGCGAGAAGGCTATAATCTGTTTAAACCAACTGTCGAATATGCCTTTGGTTTTCTCAAACAATACAGCTGGAATTATCAAAGGAGACATATAAACCAAAATAACCAACGCAACAAACGCGATTATATAAGCTTGAACAATTCTAATTGTTACTATTATTAGGAATGCGAGGAAAACAACTGCGCAGATGAAAATAGGAAAGCCATATATATTAGTAAATATAGATGCAATCGCAATAACTAACAAATGCGGAGTTTTAGTATCGGTAGAATTATCACCAACACCCAGATATTTAGACAGGCGGCAATCTATCATATCCCAAAGCTGCATGGTCGACATGTCTTTAGTAGTTTGAACACCATTTGCATCTGTTAAAGTATAATTATATTTTCCAGCTAAAGCATATGGTCTAAAATCACAATAATTATAACCAAAACTTAAAGCAGTGCTTTTCAAAGAATTTAGAACTGTAAGTGCAGAATCTGCCGCTATCTGTTTTGCATCACGATCAGCTTTTGCAGCATCAACTGCTGACTGTAAACCACCATCGGTAGGATTATGTGCAAGTTCGCTCTGCGCTTTAGAAACCGAATATCTGGCCTGAGCTAATTCATCCCTTGCCAAATCATATTTTTCCTGAGCTTCGATCAAATTATTCTGCGCAGCAGACAAATCTCCGCTATTACCAAATGAAGATTCCATTATTATCAGCGAAAGATTTCTCGAGACATCCTGTATCTTAGGTAACAAATCTATCATTCCGGAACCTGCCGCGAAGTAGAATACCATGGCAAATTTCAATGCAAACCAATGCCACTCCCCTTGCGCTATACCCTTCTTTTCAATAACAAATTTATAACCGAAGAATATTACGTAGAGAGTCAGCAATCCCATTATTATTTTACGTAAATTATCTTGCATAGCCGAAAAGAATGTATTGCCTCCTTCGTCCTTGTTGTAGAAAATATTCATCATACTTTCTTCGATACATTCAATTAAAACGCCAGTGAAAGACCTGGTTGTGCCGTCAGCATATTTAAATTGAGAAGCAGTGGTGTCGTAATCCGTACAAACTTTGGATATCATATTGCTCCAGTTAGGCGCAGCAACAGTAGATCTTGGTTCTGGCGCATATAAACAATTTGTCGAAAGACGCTGTGTTTCATCGTCAGTGCTAGTATCAGTTGAGCTTGCTGTAGTCGTAGAATCAGATGGTATACCTATTTCCAGATCAGTATCTCTTGGAACGGTATAAGCAAAACCTAAATCCGCATAAGCACAAGCCTTATCACCTTCAAGCTCCACTCTAAAATTCAGACCCTGATTTTTCGTGCTTCCACCCAATTCGACATCAAAAGTCTGTGCATCTACCCCAGCAATCTGGAGCCTATATTCTAAAGTCAACTTATAGCTATCAACATCTATACCTTGACCTATACATGATTTTTCATAATCATTTGTCTTTTCATCATCCTTCACAGGATCAGCACTAGGATCACAATTGCCGTGCAATATTTTAGTTCCAGCAAAATCAGTAGCATATCCAGAAACAGGATACATGTATGTAGCCAAGAGCACAGCCCCCACTACAAAATAACCTACTCTCTTCAAAAATAAGTTACGCATCCTTATTACCATCTGTTTTTGGTGGCGTTGTTTTAATACCAGACCTCTGCACTGTAGGCTTAGTAGTACCGCCAGTTTGAGGGGCACCTCCAGCTTGAGGTTTCTTCTTATCTTCCTGAGTGGCACTTGAAGTTTGAGGCTTTTTCTTATCTTCGAAATTTGCCGTATTTTTCATAATACCGTGTGCTTTTTCAGCTGCCTGCTGAGCCACAAGTTTACTCTGAGCTTCCGGAGTTAGAGGCTTCTTATCACCCTTATTAGCTAACTCTACCATCTCCTTATGAGAATTTTTTGCAGCCATAGAAATCATATCTTTATGACCTTTCTCAGCTCCAGCTTTCTGGCTCACAAATTTCTCAGTATCTTTTCTTGTTCTGCGTGCAGCACCAGCATCTTTAACATCCCTAGAGAAATCTCTGATATCTTTTCTCTTAGCATTCATTTTCTCACGAGCATTTTTCACAGCACTGAAACCCTTGAACGGAACATCGGCAACTCTACCAAACATTTTACCGCCAGTTTGTAAAATCGCCGCAGGACCAGATGAAGGAACAGGAGACATAGAGCCTAACCTGCTACCACCAGCAGCACCCATAGCCTCAACAGAAACTGCAACCATTTTTTCCACAGAAGAGAATACCACCTGAATTATAAAACAAACTAGAATTAATTTTAGCAAAGCAAGGAAAACATACCAATCACGATCGCTGCTTAGATCAACAGTTGTAGCGTCAAAAATATGTAATCCACCAGTTGTTACATCGTCAAAGACACCAACTGTACTAAACTGCACTGTCTGATATATACAGCCAAGAGCTTTTTTATCATCACAGTTAACATCAGTAAGCGCTTCAGAGCTTGCAGAAGATGCTATAGAAACTTGGCTAGCGCAGTCAGTTGCATCCGTGGTTGAAGGTATAGAAATACCGCTACTAGAAAGTTCTTGCACATCACCACATGCATAAGGACTTGCAGAACCTGTATTGCTCACTATAGCATGTCCACAAGCTAAATCGTCGTTATACATAGCATTGGCTATATTATTATTAATCGTAGTATTGATAGCAGCCGTATCATCATAAACTATATTGCCGCAAACGTTATTAATATCATTATCAGATAATGTTGAACTACTAGATAAATTGCTCACACAATCAGGGAAACTAGTAGATGTACCCACAAGCTTATTTATCTGCGATACGTTGTTACAAACCTCTCCAGTATCTGAAGCAGAAAGGCCAGTATTACTATTGGTGTTACTAGGCTTAGCACCGAACGCAGCTCCAATGGTATACGTATAAGAAGCTATACTGCTATTAAATAATGTAGTAGCACAACTAGAATAATCAGTAGAAGAATCAACACCAAGTCCATTAACAAAAGTGTTTACGTTTGTTGAAGCTGTACAAGCGGAAGTTACTTTATCGGTAGCCACAGGAGTGCTGGCAATCCTATTAGCTACAGGAGAATCAACAGCAACGAAATTATGGTTACCGCCATAAACAAATATATCAACCACGTTCAACATAAATGATAGACATGCAAAAAGCACTATAGGCTGTAATACACAGGCCATAACCTGCTGCAGCCAAGTCTCAAATAATGATTTTGTCTTTTCAAAAAGCACAGCAGGAATTATCAATGGCGAAACATAAACCAACATCACCAATCCCATGAAGGCCATTATATATGTGTGAACAACCTTAAGGATTATCTGTATTATAAACACCAGGAATATCATGGTGAATATGAAAATCGGTATACCATATTCGGAGCTTATTATTGCAAGAGTAGATATCCATAAAACCTGAGGAACATTTTCGTTATCAGCGTTATCACCAACACCTAAATATTTAGAAAACTTGCAATCCAGCATGTCCCACAATTTCATGTCATCCTGGCCCTTATAATCTATATTGCGGAAGTCACAATAATTATAGCCAAGACCAGTATCATTCTTAATTTGATTATTCCAAGCAGTTACTATCTCATTAACTTCAGCAGATTTTGCTGCCACTTGGGCTTGTAGGTCTGAAACAGCTTGATTTAGGGCATCAAGTTGTGTTCTTGCTGCAGCAATTAGGCTATCAGAATTTGCTGCTAAATTAAGTGTTTCATTCAGTTTAACCTGAATAGCATTAGCTTGCGTATCCAGAGAATTATATTTGGTTAATGCAACCATATAAGCCGCATTAGCATCATCAAATTCACCTTGCGCCGCTAATAGAGAAGAATTAGATTTATATGTCCCATCAGGAACACCTGCGATACCATAACACGCACCACCAGCATTGCATAAAGTAAGCGCAGCACTAACTGAAGCAGCTTTAGCTGAATTAACTTGAGTATCAGTAGGAATAACACTATTTTTACTTTTTTTGGCCCAGTCTGAATTCATGTAAGCCTGAGCAGAATCATACATATTATTTACGTAAGCATCAATTAGCCCCCAAGCATCACTTTGATTACCATACCAAAGAACCACATCACTCAAAGCTTGTTTTAGCAAAAATGCTGATTTAGTTAGTGTAACCATATCATTAGGAGATTTAAGAGCATATTGTTGTCCAGCTATAGCTGCAGATGCACTATCAAAAAACCCAGGTCCTCTATAAGGATCAGTCTGCTTAGTAAAAGGATTATATGAGTTATATGCCCTGTTAGCATATTCAACATATATAAAATAGAATAGATCAGAAGCCGTTCCAGCACCAGGACGGCCTGCATAGCAAGAAGTAGCGTATGAATTAGTCCTAAAGCAACTTGGATCATTACCAGGATTCAAATTATTAGTCGCATTTTGGTTTGCTGCAGTAGGATAAGATGGCACAGTAAACATATTAGCTGCCGCAGCAGTTTCCCTCGCTTGCTTAGCCTGATTTGCCAAAGTTTGTCCTTCGTAAATCATATCATAATAAGCTTTTGACGTATCATAATTTGATTTCAGAGTTGCCAAACTAGCCTGAATAGCACTTAAAGCATTCTGTTTTATATTTTTATTGCTAAGAGCAGCCTGAACATCGTTGTAAGCTTTTGTACGCTTATCATCCAGATCATTATATTGATCTTGCAAATCTTTAGCATCATCAGTCGCAGTTGCAGCTTTACTCTCAAGTTGTGTCAAAGCAAGTGAGGCCGCATCAGCAGATTTTTGTGCATCGCGCAACTGTGAATAAAGATTGCCAAGATCAGCTTGAGCCGCATCTACAGCGTCATTTTGTTGGCCAAACCCGGCCTCCATAAATATAACAGCAGTATTTTTTGATACACTCAACAACTTAGGCAACAGATCGGTCATCCCCGAACCCATTGCAAAATAAACCACTAAAGCAAATTTCATTCCTAGCCACATCCACTGACCTTGCTCAGGAACTTCTTTGCCCACCATCAATTTATAGCCGAAAAATATTATATATAATGCGAGGAGGCCTCTTATTGCATTTTTAAGTTTATTCTGTGTAGTGCTAAAAAATGTTTGAGGCAGAACTTTTTCGCCTTGAGCATTTACGTAATAAGAATTCTCGTTAGGAACGAAAATATTCATCATTGTATCTTCGATACATCTTATTACCACTCCCGTGAAAGGATGTATCCATTGAGAACCACTAGTGTCATAGTCTGTACAAACAGGAGAAACCAGAGACCCCCAAGAAGGAGATTGCAAAGGAACATAAGGTGGTGGTGCGCGAACGCAATTATTTTTCAAATCCACTTGAATAGGCACTTGAAGCGCGGAAGGTGTCGACACACTTCTATCAGGAGATACAGGCAGATTATTAACCTCATCAATAGTGCTAGGAACCTGTTCTGTCACCAACCATTTTGTTTGAACCGGAATTGTTTTATATGCGTAAACACAAGCCATGTCACCACTATACGTAACTTCAAAATTTACGAAGGTAATATCCGAACCATCAAAAGAAGTGTTTTGACCAGCTATCATCCACAGACTTGTAGATTGCATTTCCGCTATAGAGCTCTTTTGTGAATCTGTATAATCAGCTGAAAATTTAGAAAGGAATAAGCCACCTGTAGTAGTAGTTGTTGTTGAATCAGCTCTCACTGCATTAATTGCAGTTCCAGGAGTTGTAAGTTGTACGCATGTGGTGGAGCCGGCCGGGCTATTATACCACATATTACCGCCACCCACTACATTGCCATGACAATCTTTGACTATTGCACAATTTTGATCGTATACAGTACCACCATTCGTATATGTAATAGTTGTACCTTTAGCATGACCATTACAATCTTTCAGATATGTTAAATCAGAACCAGAAACCTGTACTGAGCCACTCGTAGGATATTTTACATAATTAGGAACGGTACTATAAACCGGTTTACTGTTGTATAAAACCTGCTGTCCTTCTGTATAACTCCAACCACCACTAGTGTTACAAGACCTTTGATAATCAACACCACCACCGCAAGATTCAGAAGTAAGGCCAGTGAGGGCTGTACTAGAATCAGCATAATAGATGGTACTAAGATTAGTATTGGCCGGTAAACCCAAAGCACCCTTACTCTCAACGTTATAAGAACCTCCACCTGGAGGATCATTAGGGTCAAAAGCAACTTTAATTTTAAAATTATCTCTATTTATGTTTTGTCCAACACACGAACGCTTAGGATAATATTGATCAACTTGATCTGTTTGGTTAGCATCATCCTTAGGATCGGCCAAAGGATCACAAGCGGCGGCAACAATTTTAGCGCCAGGCATTCTACCTTCATATGTAGCAAAAGCATCTCCGTGCGGCACAAGAGAACAGAATCCCAAAACCGGTACGAAAATAATTTTTGCTAAATATTTAAGGTGTTTATGCATAAAACACCACTTCTTGCACGCACATAATTTTTATAATTCCTTAACCCTTCTCCAGAAAACTGGTAACCAGTCATCTGGATCATCTCCTACTTCCGATCTTATCTGATCCAACAACACTACTGTTTCTGCCCTACCTGACAAAACGTTTATTATATCAGACATACCTGATAAATCTATTCTAGCTACTACGGCATCTATACCTTGCTTTACAAGGAAGAACCTTGTGCCAGGATCAGTCGTTTTAATCAACGTAAATTCTCTCTGGCTCAACATAAAATGCGTTCTGTAAACTTCAGTAGCTTTCAAATTAGGCAAAAATATCTGCGTTGCAGTCTGCTGGATAAGCGTATCGCTTATCTTACTTTTACTAGCATCTTCAACTGATTGCGTTGCAAATATAACAAAGCAGTTTAACTTTCTTAATACCTTTAACCAGTCTTTTATTTTAGGAGCAAAAACCTCGTTATCTATAAGCGCCCAGGCCTCATCCAATACAATCATGGTAGGGGTTCCGTCAAGCGACAAATTAATTTTGTGAAAAATATATAACAAAACTGGCCCAAGGCTAGGCTTATCTTTCAATAATTCAGCCATTTCAAAGCCAAAAATCAATTCATCATCAAAATTTATGACATCATTCTTGTTATCAAAAATTTTAGCATGCGAACCATAGCCATGCCACATTGCAATTCTGCCAGCTAGAGAATCAGGACCACCCATACCCAAAAACGGAACTACGTTAGTAAGATTTCTATCTTTCGGATTAAGCTTATAATTACCCACAATGGCATCTTCTATTCGTGCCGAATCTTCCGCATTGATTCTTTCACCGTTAACAGTAACCAAATGTTTTAGCCAATCAGTTAAAAATGTTCTGTTTTCACCAGTATCAGGCAAGGCAAATGGATTAAATCCACAAGCAGCACTAGGATCAATAACCGTATAAACCCCGCGCAAAGCCCTGATAAATATTTCCGCACCGCGATCTTTATCAAAGAAGAACATGCGGCATTTAAACTTCCGTGCCTGAGCGCAAAGAAAGTTCATCATAACTGTTTTACCAGCACCCGTCGGCCCTATAATTGTAGTGTGTCCAACATCCCTTACGTGGAAATTAAAGAAGAAAGGCGTTCCGGAAGTTGTATCTAATACAGTAACATGATCTCCCCAATGATTGCCATTGCTTTTTCCTGTTGGGTAATTATGTAAAGAAGCAAAGCTAGACAAATTCAAAGTATTAATTGTAGCCCTTCTAACGGCAAACTCATCATTACAAGGCAATTGTGCCCAATAAGCCGGCTCAAGATTAATTTTTTCTCTTACAGGAATCGCACCGCCATTACCAAGCTCAGTAGCAGCCATTGCAAGCGCATTTTCTAAAGATTTTGGGCTTTCTTCTATGCACATAACGGTCATATGATGCTTACCAAAACCTATCGTTCCACTCATAGCATCATCTAAAGCCTGACTAATTTCCTGAATTTGCGAAACCGCAGCATCGTTGGAGGCAATCATTCGACCTTGTTGAATTTTCATGCTTTGTATAGCATTTGTACGATCAATAAATGAAAATGATTGAGTTATGATAAATTCAAACGGCATCTGCAAAAATCCGTCAAACATAGTTGCAGAGGTATGCTGAGGATATTCTTTAATGCTAACGATTCCCGCATAGCGACAACCATTAGGTCCCCTCAGCTCTATAGCTCTACTGCCGAAATACAACCTGTGCGTAGGAAGATATCTTGAAAGAGGCATAGTAGGAACAATTCTTGGAGAGCTAGATCCGCAATTTACCAACTTACCCAAAAACTCCAATATCTCCGAAAATACACCATTTTCAGTTTCAACAGTTCCTAAAAGATCAGGCTTATAATCGCGCAGTGTGCTAACAATTCTGGAAGTCATTTCGTCAAGCTCTTCATAAGCTTCACGCATTGATTTTTCCCATATTGTTTTATCGGCTTTCTGTTGAATTTTATCAATCAAACTTTCTACGGCAGCAACACCTTTTTTGCTGTTTTTTCTTATGATGGTAACATACAGCTCATTAACGAAGCTTTTATGTGAAATATGTTTTTTTCTCCATTCTTCTTCCAGATGTGTAGCAAACCCTGATGGCATATTATGAGCCTGATCTTCATTATCAAACGCTGCTTTCCTGCGACGAACAAGATGGAAATATAATGATATTCTTCCGGCACCTATACCCTTGAGCAATAAATTTCTTATACTTTTTCTGATATCAACGTCTTCATCATCAGCAGTTTCAAAAGAAAATCCGCCGAATTTTACCACCTGCAATAAGTCGTCTGATTTTGTGAGGATTGTGTGGTCATTCCAATGGCAACGATAGGGAATAAATTCCGCTTCCGGAAATTCTCTATCCGCAATCTTTTTCTTGGAAGTGCGCTGCCTAAATAATTTAAGCATATTTAAAACCACACCATATTTACGTATGAAGGAAAAACTTGGGCACTAACTGGCCAATTATCCTCATACAGTTTAACAAAAATCAATAGCTCGCCAATTACATAACATCGTATGAATTAGTTAAACCATGATAAAACCTGTTCTTACACCTATTACACTTCTGCGATCTAATCATAATCAATTCAAGAAACAGCGGTTCTTTTTCGCACATAATATAGCCAATAGCATGAAAAAGTCCCATAAGAAGAAAAACCTGAAACTTTGACGTCAAAACGAATATCATCATGCAAACGAAAAAATTCATAAGAAACACGGTGTACGTGACACCGAACATCATAGAAGGGCGTGTAAGCCCCAAAAACAGCATATCTACTTCTAACTCACCGCCACCGGCCATTATTCAGAACGCATCATTTTAGGTTAAAACAGGCATACCCAGATAATATCACTTTATAAAATACAATGACACTAAAAAATAATAAAAAACGTTGATAAAATTGATAAAAATTGGGGTTTTATTACAGTTTTTTTAAAGTTTTCGAGGCATTATTACAATTTTGTGAACTTTTCCTACTAATTGGAGAATAAATTAAACCCCATTAGTAGAAAAAGTCTAAAATTTTGGAACTTCTTGATGAGATATCATGAAAAATAGGCAAACCTACAAAAAGTAGATGTCCGTTAAAATATCTACTTCGCCAAAATAACAAGTGCTGGCCTTAAAAGCCTATCCTTTATTATATATCCAGCTTGCAAAACCTGGATTATCGAGCCCGAAGCTTTTTCTTTATCCTCAATCTGGCTAATAGCCTGATGTAAATTTGGATCAAACGTTTCACCGAGTGGGTATATGCGCTGAATTTTATTGCGCTCTAAAACATTTACCATTTCTTTACGGGTAATTTCTACACCATCGCGTACACTTTTAAGCTTCTCGTTTTGCTCGGCATCTTGCTCGCTTATATCGTCTAGTGCACGATAGAGATTATCAACAACACCCAATAAATCTTTAGCAAATGATTGTATCGAAAAATCCTTAGCTTTTTGTATATCAGATTCCGCACGACGCCTCACATTCTGCGCCTCAGCCATTGAACGCAGGAGCTTATCGTTAAGATCCGCTATAACAACTTTATAATCAGCACCCGCATCACCCTGCCCTGCTGCTTGGGCTTTTAATTCCTCGACAATAGCAGCATCGTTCTCAGTCTGATTATTAAGCTCTTCATTTTCTTCTGTATTTTTCTTAACCATGTTTTTTACCTTTACCAATATACTAATGTGCCATTATGCTACTCCACTACTTAGCTATTAAAGCCAGTAATTTCAAGTGCTGAAAGTAATTATTTTTTAAAAACGAGGATTTTATGAGACCATCAGGACGCCATGGCAACGAATTAAGAAAAGTTACAATTGAAACCAATATTTCTATGCATGCCGCTGGCTCTTGCCTTATAAAATTCGGAGAAACTCACGTTTTATGTACCGCTTCAATAGAAGAACAAGTGCCTCCATTCTTACGTGGACAACAAAAAGGCTGGGTAACTGCTGAATATGGAATGTTACCAGGCTCGACATCTTCACGTATGAAACGTGAGGCAGCACAAGGAAAGCAAAGTGGAAGGACCCAGGAAATACAAAGGCTTATAGGCAGATCCTTACGTGCCGTGACAGATATGCGCGCAATTGGAGAAAGGCAAATAGTTGTCGATTGTGACGTACTTCAGGCAGATGGTGGAACACGTACAGCATCAATAACAGGTGGTTATGTCGCGCTATATTTGGCTTTCGAAAAAATGTTACGTCAGCGCCAGATCAACACAATGCCACTAATTTCAGAAATGGCTGCAGTATCTTGCGGTTTATATAAAGGATCAGTTGTTTTGGATCTTGACTATGATGAAGATAGTACGGCTGAAGCTGATGCCAATTTTGTTATGACCGGAGATGGCAAAATAATTGAAGTACAAGGCACAGCCGAACATAACCCTTTTGAAGAAAAGCATTTTTTAAAAATGATGGAATTTGCAAAAACTGGCATACACCAGCTAGTTATGGAGCAAAGAAAAGCTTTGAAAATTGAGAGTTAAAATCCTCAAATCCACTTTACAGTTTCATATCAGGCGCATATAACTTGCATTCTATGAACAATAAACAAGAAGCCCCTTTCATTATAAAGTTGAATCCGGAGCAACTAGAAGCTGCAATCCATACGGAAGGGCCATTGCTGGTGCTTGCTGGTGCCGGCACCGGAAAAACCAGAGTACTTACTTCTCGTATCGCCAATATGTTGGTTAATGGTGTTTTTCCAAGTCAAATTCTGGCCGTAACTTTCACTAATAAAGCCGCTAGAGAAATGGGCGAACGTATCCACAAAATAACTAATGGCCGCTCTGATGGTTTATGGCTGGGAACTTTTCATTCAGTGGCCGCAAAAATTTTGCGCAAACATGCAAAACTTGTTGGTCTCGAATCTAACTTCACTATAATTGATCAAAACGATCAGATCAGACTCATCAAACAAATTTTTACTGACTGGAATATTGACGAGAAACGTTGGGATCCAAAAATCATGCTTTCTGTTATAAACAAATGGAAAGATCGCGCTCTCGTTCCACAAAAACTTAGTTTTGAAGATTCAGTAGATTTTGTAGGTGGTAAAGCCATTGACGTTTATAAAGAATATCAGCATAGATTGCAGAAATTAAACGCGGCTGATTTTGGTGATTTGCTTTTACATAACTTAACCATCTTCAATACTGAAGCAGACATACTTTCTGATTATCACAGACAGTTTCGCTATATTTTAGTTGATGAGTATCAAGATACTAACGTAGCACAATATTTATGGCTAAGAATTTTAGCGCAAAAGCATAAGAACATTTGCTGTGTTGGTGATGATGACCAATCCATTTATGGTTGGCGTGGCGCAGAAGTTGGCAATATTTTACGTTTTGAAAAAGATTTTAGCGGTGCAAAAGTTGTACGCCTAGAACAAAATTATCGTTCAACATCAAACATACTCGCAGCAGCATCAGGTGTTATTGCTAAAAATTCTGACAGGCTAGGCAAAACTTTATGGACAGATGGCGATGCTGGTGAGCCAGTTAAATTAATGTCTGTGTGGGATGATAATGAAGAAGCAAAAAAAATTGCTGATGAAATCGAATCACTGCAACAATTACAAAGACATAAATTAAATGATATTGCAATTTTGGTTCGCGCCAGCTTTCAAACTCGCTCTTTTGAAGAATGTTTTATCAGCCGTGGAATTCCTTATCGCGTTATTGGTGGTTTGCGGTTTTATGAACGAATGGAAATAAAAGATATAATTTCATATATTCGTGTTATCGCTCAAAATGACGACGATTTAGCATTGGAACGAATAATAAATACTCCAAAAAGAGGCATTGGCGATTCAACTATACAACAAATTCGTCAGACGGCACGTGAACTTGATATTTCAATGCTGAAAACAATTCGGCAAATGTTAAGTAATGGAATATTCAAAGCAAAAATGGCTACAACAATGGCAGAGTTAGTAGCTAACTTTGATAAATGGAATAGTCTGATGAATGAAATGTCAGTACCTGAATTTGCTGAAACTATACTAAAACAATCTGGCTATCTAGATATGTGGAAAAACGATAAAAATCTTGAATCACAGGGTCGGGTTGATAACTTAAAAGAATTAATTCATGCGCTAGAAGAATTTGAAAACATAGGCGAATTTTTAGAGCATGTGAGCCTAGTGAGTGACATAGATAATGCCGACCAGGAAAATATGGTTAACATTATGACTTTACATTCAGCTAAAGGCCTTGAATTTGAAACGGTTTTTCTACCAGGATGGGAAGATGGTTTATTTCCTCATCAAAGAGCTATTGATGAGAAAGGAAAATCCGGCCTGGAAGAAGAACGCAGATTGGCATATGTAGGAATTACACGTGCAAAACAACGTGCATATATTTCATATGCAGCCAACAGACGTATTTATGGACAATATCAAAGCAGCCTCCCTTCCCGCTTCATCGAAGAATTACCTGCAGAAAATATTGAAAAAATAAATCTCAATAATGGCTTTAATATCAATATTTTTGGCAACAGTAACAATTTAAATAAAAATATTAGCAATAGCCAGCAACCACCTGTAATAAAAAAGAAAAGTGATGCAGGATTTTCCACTGGCGAGAGAATATTTCATATCAAATTTGGCTATGGAAAGATCACAAATATCACTGGGGATCAACTGGATATTTTGTTCGAAAAAGCCGGAAATAAAAAGGTTATTGATAGGTATGTTGAGAAGGTATAGCTTTCCCTCTTCACATATACCCATTAATTTGCTATAAGAAGCCTATGAAAAAACATATCCTAGCAGTTTTTATATCTTTGTTTGTTGCGGCCACGCCTTTGTTTTCGTTTGCCGAAAATTCTGTGATTCCCACAAAAGAACAAATTTCTTCTTCTCAGCAAGATATTAAAAATATTGAAGAATATTTAAATCAAATAACTACTTTTGTAGCAAATTTTAAGCAAGTAGATTCAGAAGATCAGGTAGCAACTGGCACCTTTTATCTATCTAGACCAGGCCGTTTACGTTGGGATTACAACTCACCAACGCCAATCCTGATAATAGCAAAAGGCTCTCTACTCAGTTATTATGACAAGGAATTGCAGCAAATAAGCCACGTTGGCATTGATGACTCTCTTTCAGTGTTTCTGACTAAAAAAGTCATTAGTTTTTCTGACGATACTATCGAAATAACTAAATTCGAGAAAAAAGACAGCACTATAAGTGTAACAATAGCTCAAAAAGGTAAGCCGGAGAATGGCAAATTAACCTTGATTTTCAAGGCTGATAAGATTGAACTTAATAAAATGATAATGTTGGATGCTGTTGGCAAAACCACAACTGTGTCTTTTGAAGGTCAAACCTATGATAAACCGCTGGAAAAAGAGCTTTTTGCTATGCCGCACGTCGACAAAGAAAGAGTAGGGAGATAAATATGCCAAGTTTTGATATTGTGTCAAAAGTAGACCTGCAAGAGGTTGATAATGCTGTAAATTCGACAATAAGGGAAATAAACCAGCGTTATGACTTTAAAGGTAGCAAATGCACTGTAACCCGCGAAGAAAGCGAAATTACCATCCTTGCTGATGATAATTACAAATTGGAACAAATACAGGCTATGCTTAAAGGCCATTTCACCCGTAGACAGATTGACCCAAAAGCCTTAGATTTTGGTAAAAATGAAGCCGCAACCGGCAACTCAATACGCCAAAAAATCAAGGTAAAACAAGGGGTTGAATCAGAGGTAGCCAAAGAAATAGTTAAAGAAATAAAAGGTACAAAAATCAAAGTTCAAGCCTCAATACGTGGCGAAGAAGTGCGAGTTGAAGGCAAGGATCGTGACGACCTGCAACAGGTAATCGCGTTTGTTAAAGGGCTTAATATTTCCCTTCCAGTTCAGTTTGTTAACTTCCGAAATTAATAAATTATTAAGCATATTTTGATAGAATAATACCTGTATATACAACTTACAGGTTATAATGTCTTTTACTCAGGAGCAAAGGCACGACTTTTTGACGTTTTTGAAGGCTATAGAAGAGAAAGTAGCATCTCTTCTTGCGCCAAGGGATACTGCCGCGTTCTTTTCCATCCTTGTTGACTATTCCGTTGATGAGAAATCCTTCGAACTAAAAATAGCCGAACTGTTCTATCGCATACCAGAAAAACTCGATGACCTTCGAGATTCAATTCGCGATATAAGTACTGTGCGCAAAACAATGTTGCATGGCGGTGCCAACGCAAATGAAGCGTTAGAAATAACTCTGGAATATTTTAGAGAGCAAATCGACGAGTTTTATGAGCTCGCCGATTTCGAAGATGAAGCTAACGAAGATAAGTTTAATGCCGAAATTCGTAGGCTACGTCTGGAACGTAAATCCGAAAAAGCAAAAATGGAAGCGGCAGTTCAAAAACTTCAGGAAGAGCGCCAGAAGATTTTTGAATCTGAAAAAGAAGAACGCAAAAAAATTAAAGACGAAAAAAAGAGTGAAGAAAAGAAAATTAGCGAACAACGCCAAAAAGAGCATGAAGATGCAGTAGAAGAAAGAAAATTAAGACAACAGCAGATAGAAGAAGAAATAGCCACAATTCAGAAGAAATTACAATCACAGCACGAAACTGAAATTGTGGAAAGAAAAGAACGTAAAACTCGACTAAAAGAAGAAATGAAGCAAAAACAAGAAAAACAACAAGCTCAGCAAGATGAGCAGGCAAAATTGCGTCGTGAAGAAAAAGAACGCGAAATGAATGAAATGAAAGCACGTCAGTCCGAATTACATGAAGAACGCGAAAAACAGGCTAAGGAACGCAAAGAAAAAAAACAAGCCGAGACTGACGACAGAACAAATAGTCTAAAATCATTGCAAGAACAGCAAAGCATTGAGCGTAAGAACAAGCGCAAAAAAGGATTCTTTGGTTTTGGTGGCGGAGAAGATAAAAATAACTAAAAAATTCTTGCATCATCCACAGTAAAAAACTGCGCCTGATTTTTTAGTTCAGAAAAAAGATCAACATCAGTGCCGGTAAGCCAAAATTGACTCCCTATTTCAATTAGATAAGAAAATAAGAACTCACGTTTTTTCTCATCAAGATGCGATACAACTTCATCCAACAGCAAAACAGGAACACTATTTTTCCAAATTGCTTTAGCCTTTGCCTCTGCAAGAATAATTGATAGTAGCAAAGCCTTTTGTTCTCCTGTGGAACATAATTCTGCAGGCATATTTTTTTCTGCGTGTGTGGCTAGAAAATCGCTGCGATGAGTTCCAAAATTAGTTCTACCGCTTTCTGCATCATGCCTGCGCGATTCAAAAAGTTTTTGTCTGACACCTTCTTCCGCTTGTAACGCAGAATTATTTTCTATCATTTTTTCAACCTGCCCTTCTATAGCCAGGATTGCTTTTGGAAATGCTGTTTCAGAACTTAATATTGCTTTTTGTATAAATGAAATCGTATCAATACGCGCCGCAGCAATTGCCACTGCCTGCTCAGCCATCTTATTTTCCAGAACAGAAATCCAGCTTGGATCACGCCTCTCCTTCAAGAGTCGTGCCCTTTCACGCATTGTATATTCATAAGAATAAACACGCGAAGCATGTTCAGGATCGAAATTATAAACCAGCCTATCAAAAAATTTTCTGCGGTCGGATGAACTACCAATAAACAAGCCATCCATTTGCGGTGTCAACCACATAACACTAAATGCTCGCGTCAATTCGGCCTGATTTTTTATGATATTGCCATCAATTTTAACAACACGCTTGTTATTATCAAATGTTGTCTCACGAGCCGTACCCAGTTGAATTTCTTCCTCACCATATTTTATGAATGCAGCAATGGCCCAGAGATTAGAAGCTTCGGAGCTATCCATCCTATCAGCTTCATTTAATTTTATTTTGCGCAACCCCTTGCCTGGTGAAAGAAGAGAAACTGCTTCCAATATATTTGTTTTGCCAGAACCGTTGTGCCCAGTAATAATTATAGGCCTGGAGTCTATATCTAGCCTGACATTTTTGTAATTACGGAAATTAGTGAGAATTAAGCGAGACAAGGAAAACGCTCGCGCTTGCACTTTTTGGAAGCTAAGTTGAGCGGTTTCTGGCGACATAATTATATTTATTTGTGATTTACACTAAGAACCATTCCCGTAAAAACGGGAATGGAACCAAGTATTATAATAAGAGAAGATGTTATATTCTCATTGGCATGATAACATAAAGCACTCTACCATTTCCTGCGTCTTTAACCACAACTGGCGCATTACCATCGGCAAAAACAAATTCCGCTTCAGAGCCTTCAATTCCCGCCATCATTTCAAGAACATAACGAGAATTAAAACCTATTTCGATTGCTGCAGAATTATAAACAACTTCAATCTCTTCATTGGCTGTACCATTATCTTCATTAGCCGCAGAAAGAGTCAGACTATTTTTTGTAAGAGCAAGCTTGATTGCCTTTGTTTTTTCAAAAGAAATTGTTGATACACGATCAACCGCTTTGGAAAAATTCTGTGCATTCACAGTCATAACCTTATCGTTTCCTGATGGAATCACTTTTTCATAATCAGGGAATGTGCCATCAATCAACTTAGACAACAAAACTGCATTGCCACAAACAAAACATATTTTTGTTTCAGAAAGTGAAATTTCAATATTGCTTTCTGTTTCGCTCAAAAGCTTAGTAAGTTCTGCAACGGTTTTACGTGGAACAATTATTCCAGGCATTCCTTCAGAACCCTCTGGTGCTTCCAATTGAACTTTAGCAAGTCTATGCCCATCTGTTGCAACAGAAATCAAAACATTTTCACCATCTTCAGATTGTTTTGAATGAAGGAAAATTCCGTTCAAATAATATCTTGTTTCTTCAGTTGAAATTGCAAATTTTGTTTTTTCTATCAAGCTGAGCAACTCAGACGAAGCAAGCTCAAATGAATGACTGGCATCGCCTTGATCCATAACCGGAAACTCAGTTGTAGGCAAACATGAAAGTGAGAAATTACACTGACCTGAGCTTATCTCAACTTTGCCTTTATTTTCCGCATCACCTTTTACAGAAACTTGCGATCCATCAGGCAATTTCCTTACGATGTCATATAATGTGTGAGCAGGAACAGTAAGTGCACCTTCAGTTTGAACTTCTGCTGCTAATTTTTCAGTGATAGCAATATCCATATCAGTTGCAGTCAAACGCACTTCGCCTTCTGACGCTTCTATTTTTACGTTCGACAAAATGGCAATAGTGTTGCGCTTTTCAACAACAGACTGCACATGTCCAAGAGCTTTTATCAAAAGCGAACGGTCAATAGTAAAACCAACTGATGATGAGGTATTTTCATTTTGTATTTCTTTTTTTAGTGCTGATGATTGTGTCATGATGTAACTTCAATATTGGTTGATTTTCAGTTATGTAATGCTTTAACTTAACAGCAAAATTTATGCTTGGCAACAGATAGTGCGCGTGTAATTAATTAGTTTTTTCTCCGATCTACAATCCCTCTTTATTTTTCTTCCATCTTTCTAATTGCTCAACATCAATACCAGCATAAGCAACACCTATTGGCTCATCTTCTGATATAATCATAAAAGAAACTTCTATCTGAAAAAGCTCTGTAGTATCGTCAAAATGGAGATCACTGATATAAGGTGCATAAGATTTTACACCCAAAGTTTTTTGCCATTTAGGCTTGTTAGCATGCCAATAATCTTCCGACAAAATACTCGAACCAACACTTAAACCCTTATTATCTATCATAATGATTTCTGTATATAATCCCTTGCTGTCATCTTGTATTTTACGCAGATAATCAGATAGTGGATTATTCATAACCCTGTCTATCAAAGGCGATAAGCCTTTTCTTTTATCCGTCTTCCAGGTGTTGTTTAGATTTTTAAATTCTATTTCAGATAATTCATTATTCTGAGTATTTTGTTCTTTGATTGCATTTATAACAACTTCCTTCTGCACCCATTGCTTTATCTCGCTGTTGATTAATTCTTCCAAATCTTTTTGATAATTTATCGCAACAACAGGATCTTGTTTTTCAGTAGGGTGAGCATCAGGCTTTTTATCGTCAGCGGCTTTTGCAATTTCTGTGGTAGGAGTAGCTTGCTTAGTCTCTTCTGCATAAGATGAAAAAGATAATGTAACAAACAGAGAAATAGCGCAAATGCGGAATAATGCATCTTGAAAAATTATAGATTTCCTATTTTTTGTTACTGTTCTTTTCATTACTCTAATTCGCTGTTTAACAACCCCCTCACCTCACCCTCTCAACTACAATATTGAGAGGAAATTTAGTTGCTTCTATTGACCAATAATACCCATCAAAGTAGAGAGGTCATGTTTAAATTCATTATCCTGCACAGATAATTCTTCAACTTTTTTAACGGCATGCATAACAGTTGTATGATCTTTACCACCAAACTTACGCCCTATTTCTGATAGGCTACGAATAGTAAGCTGCTTGCACAAATACATAGCTATCTGACGCGGACGAGCCACGCATCTTGCACGGCGTGCAGAAGACATGTCAGTAATTTTAATACCAAAATAATCCGCAACTTTTTTCTGGATTTCCATGATAGTAACGGCTCTTTCATTAGCACGGAGTAAGTCAGAAAGTATTTCCTGCGTAGTCTGCATGTTAATCTCCTTCCCTATCAGTGTTGCATGAGCGACAACTTTATTCAAAGCTCCTTCAAGTTCACGAGTGTTAGAACGAATTTTCTCTGCTAAGAATTCTAAAACCTTATCGGGAATATTTGCATTTTTTATTTGCTGAGCTTTTGATTTCAATATACCTAAACGTAATTCAAAGTCTGTCGATGCAATATCCGCAACTAAACCCCAGCCAAGACGTGAACGAATAGTTTCTTTCATACCATCCATATCAGTTGGAGATCTATCACCTGAAATTATAATTTGTTTATTCATATCAAGCAGAGAATTCACTGTGTGGAAAAACTCCTCCTGAGTGCTTTCTTTACCGCAAATGAATTGCACGTCATCTATCATAAGAACATCCACATGACGGAAATTTTCTTTGAAAGACATAATGCTGTTATTACGCAAAGCATGAATAAACTTATACATAAATTTCTCAGCAGAAAGATAGATCACTTTTCTATTAGGTTGATGCTTTCTGATGTGCAATGCAATTGCATGCATAAGATGCGTTTTACCAAGACCAACACCACCATACATAAATAATGGATTGTTACCTGGAATTATAGTTGTGCTTTCAGCAATTGATTTTGCCGCTGCATATGCAAGATTGTTTGAGCTACCAACTACGAAATTTTCAAATGATAATCTTCTGTCTAAAGGCGAACCTAGTTCTTCCTTGTCGTTAGTGAAATCAATCACACCAACATTTTGACCTGTTACATCAACACCTCCAGCTATCACACTGGCTGAATTAGAATTATTAGCTTTAACAACTTGTTCCTGACGCACGATTATATTAAGTGCTTTTATGGTAGAATTTTCTTTCTGCCAGATATTTTTAATTTTGTCGGCATAATTGTTCAGTATCCATTCGCGAATAAATCTTGTTGGCGCAGAAAGAATAACTTCGCTACCTTGAATGTTAACAAAAGCCAAATGCTTCAACCAGCTATTATATATGGCATCGCCATATTCTTTTTTCAGATCCTGGCAAATTTGTGGCCATGCTGAATAGTCGAGAATTTCTTGATTTTTGTGTATAGCTGTCTTCATAAATTACCTTTGTTCCCAAGGAAGATTGCACGCTTTCCATCCGTTTTTTGCGCCACGATGGCCTGTTTCATTTATTTCACCTTCAAAACCCCCTTCGATATTATAGCATTGTTTAAAGCCCATAGATGTCATGGCAATTGCCGCATCTCTTGAACGACCGCCAGAACGGCATAACAACAAAACTTTATCATTTTTATCCAGTTTTACTTCTTTCAAAACTTGTAAAACAAAATCCTCATTAATTTCCATGTTCGGAGATAATCTCCAGGAAATAAAATGCACATTTTTTGATAAGGATGACAAATCAGGGTAACCAATAAAAGACCATTCGCCTGGAGTTCTAACATCCACAAGAATAGAATTTTTTTCTTGTGCAAGTATCTCCCAAGCCTGCGCCGGACTTATATCTCCAGCATATGGTTTTTCAACCTGTGGTTCACCACCATTTGTGTAAAAGTTATGGTTTCCCATAGTACCCTAAAACCTATGCGTTTCAATGTTTTTCAAACTTTGATTATTTGAATCTAACTGATTCGATGTGTATCTCTCTTAGATTTATAAATGCACAAAAAGTTGGAACTAGTAAACCTATTTTTTTTATTTTTTTTGGAAGAAATTTATTGACACCCTGTTATCCTAAGATATGCCTTGTTGAACGAAAAAAAATATTTTTTTCATTAAATTTTTTAGTCACAAAAAAGCATATCAGCTAATTGGCACATTAGCATATTAGTTTAGCAACTAATATACTATAATAGCGATAAGCTAACATGCTAAAAACTCAGGAAAATCAATGACCAGAGACAATACAATAAGACGCTTATTATATCAAAGCTCACATCGTGGCTGCAAAGAGACTGATGCAATTTTAGGAAATTTTGCAAAAGAAAATTTAGAAAATTTTTCTGATGAAGAATTAAAAATTTTTGAACAGTTATTAAACGAAGATGATTGGGAAATTTATAATTGGGTTGTGAGCAAAAATTTTCCTGAAAAATATCAAAACAGAATTACTGATCTTTTACTAAAATTTGATTTTTCTAAGTAATTGATTTTTGATCAGTAAAATTTCTAAAATCACTCCTTAAAAAAACTCAATCGCAAGTAATCTTCAGTTGAAAACAAAAAAGGTTTGCAAATTTTTACCTGCAAACCTTTTTATTTTTATAATGGACGCGAACTTTTAATGTTAGCAGGACTGTTGGTTCTGTCCGGCGGACTTGGAGTTCTCGCTTCCCTTTTTAAAACTTCAATATAACCACCACGGCGCATCAAAGGATATGGTTTTGTAGACCCAGAATCTGCTTTAGGAGCAACTGGTTGTTTAGGCTTTGGCAAAGGAACAGTTTTTATTGTTCTAAAAGTCTCACTAAATGGTACAGGTTCAGGCGTAGTGCTCCGCTCTTGTGTTTTTTCTTCAGATTTTTTTCCTTCCACTTCTGCAGCTATATTAGGAATTGGCAACTTTCCCTCAGAATTATTTTTTCGTGCTAGCTGTGCTGCTCTTCCGCGTACAACCAACCCTGAAGGTCTAGAGCCACTAGAGGTAGATAAAAAATTCTCTATTTTCATTTCCTGAATTTTGGATAGAATTTTTACTTCAACTTCTGAAGTTGTTTCATTTGCTTGAGTTTTAGGTGATTCTTTTTCTTCAATTTCCTTTCTCGACAAAGACCTTCCAATTTCTTGAGCCGCCTTAACTGCTGAAGCTTTATTATCTTCTTCCTCTTCTGTTATTTCTTCCAATAAAGGAAATTTATCTTCTTTTTTAGGAGATGCGTATCCCCTTAATACATCACTATAAGATTCCTTTGGACCTTGTTTGTTATTATAAGCTGTTTGTAATAGTAAATTATCCAATTCATTAAATTTATCAAAGTCTTTTGTTATATTTAATTTCGCTACTTTTACGCCATATTTATATATTGCTTTGAGCACTATAGCATTATCTAACTCATTCTGAGTAAGTCCTGCATTCGATGTAATTTTGTCAGCTAATTTTTGATAAGTTGTTTCTATTTTTTCTAAAATTTGCTCTTGAGTAAAAGACTTCATAACCTCATTAAAAACATACTGCTGAAAGCCCGATTTTTCAAAAGGAGTCTCTTTCTTGGTAATGATTCCCTCCTTACTAACAATAGTTTTTAATGAGTATAAAAACAGCTCTTTCCACTTTTGCGAAATTCCCCATCCATTAAGTATAAACTGGTCTTTTTCTTGCATAATATTCCCTTAGACTAAACTAGTTAATTTTTTAATTTGTATAACATAGTTATATTACATTTTTTTTACAATATCCAAAAATCTATTGGAATGCCTGGCTTGCGGGTGTATAAGGCAGTAAATGACTTATTTAAACGCAAAAACACTCTCAAAACATACTATCTTATCCTCCCTGCCTGAAGGGGCGGATGCCATTGAACTTGCACGTTTATCGCGCGATGCCAGCGGTGGTATATTGCATATTGCACGCGATGATAAACGTATGCAATCCATCGCATCATCAATTAAATTTTTTTCGCCACAAAGCCGTGTTATTTGCATCCCGGCCTGGGATTGTTTACCTTATGACCGTATATCACCGTCAATTCATGTAGCAAATCAGCGAGCGGAATCTTTATGTGAATTGATAAATCTCCCACTGAAATCAGGTGTGATTGTTATCACCACTGTAAATTCGATATTACAGCGTATACCTCCAGGAAAATTACTGGCAAGCATGTCATTTTTTGCTAAACCTGGCGATAAATTAAACCGCGACGATTTAATCGCGCATCTGGTGCGTAGCGGTTATGTACGTTCGGCTACTGCCAATGAAGCCGGAGAATTTTCTGTCCGCGGCAGCATAATTGATATTTTCCCTAGCGGAATGAATCAGGGATTGCGCCTTGATTTTTTTGGCGAAGTTTTAGAGAGCATAAGAAATTTTGATCCGCTCACACAAATCAGCGGCGAAAAAAGACAAAGCATAAAGCTTATGCCAGCATCGGAAGTTATTTTAGATGATGAAACCATTTCTCGCTTCCGCGATAATTATCGCAGCATGTTCGGCAATATAGCAGGCGATGATCCATTATATGACTCCATTTCTGAAGGCAGACATTATGCGGGTATGGAGCATTGGCTACCACTATTTTATGAAAAAATGGAAACCATTTTTGATTATATGCCAGAAGCGATAATAACGCTCGACCATCTTGCCGATGAAGCTCATCAAGAACGATTAGAAATTATCCGCGATTATTATGATGCTAGAAAAACTGCAAATGAAACTCATAAAAATGAAAGTGGTGGCTATAGACCAATTGCATCTGACATGCTTTATCTTGATGATGCAATGTGGCAGGATGCAATTTTACATCATAAAGTGATTAATATTGAGCCGTTCAAAGTTGATTCAACTTCAACTAATATAGAACTGCCTTACAAACAAATGACTGATTTTTCTGCAATGGCCAAAACCAGTCAAAAAAATTCTTTTGAAGCAATGAAAGAATTTAAAGAACAATCCAAAGCATCTCACAATATAATAGCATGCTTTACCGAAGGCTCACTTGTGCGTATGCGCAACATGCTTAGTGAACATGAATTTCATGTTGTTATCGTTTATAACTGGAATGATGCAACAAAAGTAAAAGGCAAAACCGTTGGATTAATGATATTAGAATTGGAAAAAGGTTTTTCCTCTCCAGAATTTAATATTATTAGTGAGCAAGATTTACTTGGCGAACGTTTAGGTGGACGCAAAACTTCCCGTAAGCGTTCTGAGCGTTATATATTAGAAGCTGCAAGCCTATCTGAAGGCGAAGTTGTTGTTCATAAAGAACATGGTATTGGTCGTTTTGAAAAACTTGAGACAATCACGGTATCCGGCGAGAATCATGATTGTCTACGCGTAGTTTATCACGGCGGCGATAAATTATATGTGCCTGTAGAAAATATTGATAGCTTAGCGCGTTATGGCTCTGATGATGAAAATGTAGTTTTGGATAAACTCGGTGGCGTTGCATGGCAGCAGCGCAAATCCAAAATGAAAAAGCGCATTAAAATGATTGCGGATGAACTACTGAAAATAGCTGCCGAGCGTCAATTACGTACAGCACCAGATTTAAATCCAATGCCTGGATTGTACGAAGAATTTTGTGCGCGCTTTCCTTATGCTGAAACTGAAGATCAACTGCGTTGCATTGATGATGTACAAAAAGATTTAGCATCAGGCCGACCAATGGACAGACTTATCTGCGGCGATGTTGGCTTTGGTAAAACAGAAGTTGCGCTTAGAGCAGCATTTATTGCAGCTAGTAATAATGAACATAAACAAGTTGCAATTATTTCGCCAACCACCCTGCTCTGCCGCCAGCATTATAAAACTTTTAAAGAACGTTTTGCCGGCTTCCCATTTGAAGTGCGTGACTTGTCCCGCTTAACACCACAAAAATCTGCCAATGAAACTAAGCGCGGTTTGGCTGATGGCAAAGTCGATATAGTAGTGGGAACGCACACACTTATTTCACAAAGTATAAAATTTAAAAATCTCGGCCTAGTAATAATTGACGAAGAACAACAATTTGGAGTGAAACAAAAAGAACGCTTCAAACAACTACGTTCCGATGTACATATATTATCGCTATCGGCCACACCAATTCCACGCACATTGCAAATGTCACTTTCCGGTATTAAAGACCTAAGCATAATTGCCACGCCTCCTGTAGATAGGCTTGCAATTCGTAGCTTCACATTACCGTTTGACCCGGTGGTTATTAGAAATGCAATTCTGCGCGAACATTATCGTGGGGGCAGCACATTTTTTGTTGTTCCAAGAATAAAAGATCTTGATGAAGTTTCTGAAAAACTCCACAAATTAGTGCCAGAAGTAAAGTTAACACGCGCACATGGACAGATGTCACCAACCGATCTCGATAAAACCATGAATGATTTTTACGATGGTAAATATGACGTATTGTTATCAACAAATATTATAGGCTCTGGCATCGACCTACCAACTGCCAACACAATAATTATTCACAAGTCAGATATGTTTGGTCTTGCACAGCTTTATCAAATGCGGGGACGAGTTGGCAGAAGTAAAGTAAGAGCTTATGCTTATTTCACTTTGCCACCTAAAAAAGTTCCGAGCAAAGACGCCCTAAAGCGTTTAGATGTAATTCAAAATATTGATGCACTAGGTGCAGGTTTCAGCATTGCCAGTCATGATATGGACATTCGTGGTTTTGGTAATTTATTGGGCGAAGAACAATCAGGTCAGATACGTGAAGTTGGTATCGAGCTTTACCAAGAGATGCTGCGCGAAGCAATTGAAAATACCAAAATTGCCAAGAATGATAACGAAGACGAAATTGAAAGCTTCAGCCCACAAATTAACCTTGGAATTCCAGTGCTTATTCCAGATACTTATATTTCTGATTTAGATTTGCGCCTTGGCATGTATAGCCGTATTGCAAAGCTAAAAACAAATGAAGAACTGGAAGCTATAGCAGTAGAAATGATCGATAGATTTGGTAATTTGCCGGAAGAAGTAAATAATTTTCTAGAAATTATTAAGATTAAACAACAGTGCATCCAAGCTGGTATTGCTAAAATTGATGCTGGACCAAAGGGTGTGGTGATAACTTTCCACAATAACAAATTCCACAATCCAGAAGCTCTAATAAGCTTCATCGCCAAAAATCCTATCACCACAAAAATCCGTGGCGATCACAAACTTGTTTTACTCAGCGAGTGGAAAACTTCTGAAGAAAGAATCAAAGGAACCAGAGGTTCATTGGATAAAATTTTAAAGTTGAGTGCTTGAAAAAGCCTACCGGCCCTTACCTTTATCAGTAATATATTTTTCAAGATCGACAGTATCGAGT
>CAZOKN010000001.1:8899-30105 GCA_964580525.1 uncultured Rickettsiaceae bacterium | reverse complement strand
AGCAAAAACTCCCCTAGAATTTTGCGTTGTAAGTTTTATATCGCGAGTTTGCAATAAAGACTTGGAAACATTGACAGTCCCATCTATTCCAGAAAATTTTGTTATGCCACCAGCCATAGCATTTTTTACTACACCGTTCATGTCTATAACCGACACCAAACCACGTGATTTAAGAATTATGCTTTCAACATCTATTCCATCCATAGAAACCCCACGTCCTGCTATTTTACCTTGTAATTCTAGTCCTTTCATCCATTTCGAAGGCGTATCACCAAAGGTTTTTGCTGTTCCACTAAAGAATAACTTACCGCTTGTGGTATCATCTTTAACAAAAAGATTTACGAGAGGATTTAAATCAAGATTGGATGACACCATTGAAAGACCAAAAGAAGGAGCCTCAGGAATAAAACCAAAACTACCTTTCAATACAGCTTTTCCTCCTAGAACATCAGACGATAAATCAGTTATATTAAATACCTGCTTTTCTAATTTTCCTTCAAAAGAAAAATTATTAAATGGAATTGATTTATAGATCAAATTTCTAAATTTTATATCTAAATCTGCATTAAATCTGTGTATACCAAAGAAATTAAAAGGCTGATCAGACCAAATCCATTTATCATTAGCAGTTTTGGCATCAGCAACTACTTTTTCTTTGTCAGCTGTTTTTTCAAGAATATCCTCGTCATCAAGAAAGAAAAGTTTTGTATCCAGGCTATCACCTTTTATCGCAGCTTTTATATAAGGCTTTTCAGCAGCTATATTAACATATATACGACCATCAAAATTATTTTCCGCAGAATTTACTATTATCCTCTGTAAATCTACTATTCCCTGACTAAGGGCCATGTAACCATAAACACTGTCTATATTTTTTGCGTTATATGTTATATCCTTTCCTTCAATAGAAAGAGTCAGCTTATTACCAAATAATTTAAGCCACGAAGTTTCTAATTTAACATCCTTTGCATTTGCCAAGAATTTTTTTATTTGCTTGTCTATTTGCCTTGTAAAATCATAATAATCAAAATTCAATCTTTCGATTTTTATATCAGATTTTACAGAAGGTATGGTTGTATTTGGACGTATAGAAACAAGGCCTTTTATTTCAGACTTATCAAATACAAATGAAAATTCCGAAATATCTATAACCTGCGGTGTTATACTTATAGCAGCATTAATGCTATATTCCCCCATAACATCTGATGGAATAAAATTCATATCAGGATACCACCAAACAACAAAATCACGTAATTTATTGCCGGAAAGTTGCAAGTTTCCTCGCAACAAGGGACGCGTTCCATTATGCTCAACATTACCTTGAAAATCCAATCTTGAACGACCTGGAAGAATGGCAGAAAATGAATTTATCATTGCATTGCCATTGTAAATATCTGTTCCGATATCAACATCATTAATAGTCTGATTATTATATTTTATTTCATCGATTTTTAAATCAAACAGCATCGATAGCGTATCTGAAATATTGAATTTAAAATCAGCTAAACCTTTTTCTTTAAGCGACGTAGTATAGTAATCAATCGCCTCTTGTTTAGCTTTTGCATCTTCTTTTTTAACTTCCGGTTTTGCGCCTTCTTTTACATCTTCAAGCTTTGGCTCTTCCTTAGTTTTTATAAGATTATCAACATCTATTTTTTTGAGATTAGAAGAGATTTCCCAGCGCAATGTAGAATTACCTTTTACTGAAAACAAAGCATCCGCATCAAAAGATCCTTGAATACTATCTGATGTTATAACAACACTTTTGAAGCTAGCGATATCTTTCGAAAGAACAAAATCGCCAGCTATTTTAAAATTTTCTTCCGATTTTATTCCAGAAAGAAAACTGCCTGCATCAAAGAAATTTTTTGCAAAATCACTAAGCTTTACTATTTCTCCTTCAACCTTTCCCTCTATTGAGCCAACATCACCGCTTTTATAATTACCCTTCATTTTTAAATTGAAATCATCCGATGAAATCTCAAAGCTCGCACTTGACCCATCTTGTAATTTCCCAACTTCACCTTCGAATTTAACAACAGTATCGCCGCTGGAAAAGTCTCCCTCTGTGGAAAAAGGACCATTCACTGATGAGGCATAAACTTCGGCCGAAACATAGTCTATCGTAGTTTTTCCCTGGTCACTATTGTAGTTCAAAGTACCATTTTTTATTATGATATTTTTAGGAAGATCTTGCGATGTCGAAACATCTCGCTTTATAAAAGATTCTTTTAATATATCCGCATTACTTCGACCATCTTTCAACGTTTCAAATTCAAAAACAGGGTGAATCAACTGAATATTTTGGATATCAATCTTTCCATGCATAATAGCAGAAAAGGAAGAAGTAATTTTTATGGTATCGACTGATACAACATTGGCTATACTCGCACCCTCAAGATTTGGCACAACAACATCAGAAACTTCAATCACAGGGTTTGGCAAAAAGAATACACTGATAGTTCCGTTAACCTTAGCATCAAGGCCGGTATAAGCTTTCACTGTCGTAATTAGTTGTGTTTTATAAGCTTCTAGATTTATAAAAAGTGGCGCGGCAGTAAGACCAGCAACCAGCAATAACAGCACTAGAACCAAAGACATCATAAGTCTTTGCACAAAAATTCTCCGGATGCTTAAATTTTAATTACGATTGATTATATTCGTGTAAAGTGTAAGTGTAAAGTGTAAGCAAGATAGGATATAATTTAAGATTAATCTAATCAAAAATAATGTATTTTAGAGAGAAAAGATGACAAAATTCACCCAAACACGCCTATTAATCGCAAGTGGCAACAAGGGTAAAGTTGTTGAAATAACTCAGCTTCTCAGTGATTATAATGTTGAAGTCGTTTCGACAGAGAAGTTTGATAAAATAATGGAGCCAGAAGAAACTGGAAAAACATTTGAAGAAAACGCCATATTAAAAGCTAAATATTATGGCGACATCACAAAACTCCCTTCTTTAGCTGATGATTCTGGCCTATGCGTTGATGGCTTAGAGGGTAATCCTGGCATTTATTCTGCCCGTTGGGCCGGGCCCAAAAAGGACTTTAATATTGCTATGAAACGAATCCAAGAGGAACTAGGTAATAACAAAAATAAAAATGCACATTTTGTTTGCGCTCTGGCTCTTTACTGGCCTGATAGTGGAAAAATTGAATCCTTTGTAGGCAAAATTCACGGCACACTCGCCTTTCCGGCTAAAGGAACCAAAGGCTTTGGCTATGACCCTATATTTATACCAAAAGGCTATGATAAAACCTTTGGCGAGCTCAGTAGCGATATAAAACAAAAAATAAGCCATAGAGCAAATGCCTTTGAGCAACTGATAAATAAATGTTTTAAATAGACAAACATTCATTTAAACCAAAAGTAGTAAACCCTCTGCAAAACAGCCATTTTTAGTGTATAACAATATGCACCAAATACCCTAAAAACCTCATTTTTTAACCATTAGTTAATAAATTAGTGACAATATTGTAACTATAAAGTTACTAAACTATTATTAGGGGTCATTATGACTATTTTTCGTGGTGTAAGGTGTTTAAGCTTGCTATTAGTGCTAGCTATAGCCTCTATACCGAACGTTTTACGAGCTGATGCAACACTTCCAGATAATTCAAACGAAGCGCTTGCATATGTGAAAGATGTCAGTGACAAAGCTTTGAGCATCATAACAGATTCCAAGGTAAAAGAAGGTGATAAAACTGCAAAACTAAGCAAATTATTCGAAGATTCCGTTGATACACAATGGATAGCTCGCTTTGCCATGGGCACATACTGGCGCGATGCAAGCGATGAACAAAAAAATGAATACACAAAGCTGCATAAACAATTTTTGATAAACAGCTATGTTCCTAAATTCAAGCAATATACTAATCAAAAAATCGTGATTAAAAAAGCGCATTTAACAGATACAGATAATGAATATATGGTTGAAACTGAGATAGTTAATGCCGATGGCGTTTCTATATCTGTGGATTATAAAGTACGCAAAAATAATAACGGCAAATACCAAATATTTGATGTTGTAGCAGAAGGTGTAAGCCTTATTACAACACAGCGTTCAGAGTTCGGCTCCATCCTTTCTCGCAAAGGCGTGGACTCTCTAATTACTCAATTGAAGGGAAGAGTCTAGGTTAGTGCGGGTATTAATTTACTCGCACTTACACTAATTCGCAACTACCTCGCGCCTGCCTGTGTGGTTTGGAGCGCTTACCACCCCTTCCCTTTCCATTTTATCTATCAAATCGGCAGCACGGTTATAGCCGATTTTTAGTTGGCGCTGTACGTAGCTGGTTGATGCTTTTTTATCGCGTGTAACAATCGCAACTGCGCGGTCATATAAATCATCGCCACTACCACCACCGCCCATTGCATCTTCATCAAAAGATTCTTCATCATCTTTGGTAACATCTTCAATATATGAAGGCGTGCCTTGCAATTTCAAATGGCTAACAACTTTATCAACTTCCTTGTCGTCAACAAATGGTCCATGCACACGCGTAACACGCCCACCACCGGCCATATATAACATGTCACCCATACCCAGCAATTGCTCCGCACCCATTTCACCAAGAATTGTACGGCTGTCGATACGTGATGTAACCTGGAAGCTTATACGCGTTGGGAAGTTGGCTTTAATAACGCCGGTAATAACATCCACAGACGGCCTTTGCGTCGCCATAACAAGGTGAATGCCCGCAGCTCGCGCCATTTGCGCCAAACGCTGAATCGATCCTTCAATTTCTTTTCCGGCTGTAAGCATCAGGTCGGCCATTTCGTCAACAATGATAACAATAAACGGCAGGCTCGTCATTTCCAAAGGCTGTTTTTCAAAAATCGGCTCACCAGTTTGTGGATCAAAACCAGTTTGCACTGTGCGCTCAAGTTTTTCGCCTTTTTTAACAGCTTCTTCAATACGCTTGTTATAGCCTGTGATATTACGCACACCTAAGTTTGACATCGCGCGATAACGATTTTCCATTTCACGCACCGCCCATTTAAGCGCTACTACGGCTTTTTTCGGTTCAGTCACGACTGGCGCTAGCAAATGCGGTATACCTTCATAAACAGAAAGCTCAAGCATTTTTGGGTCGATCATTATAAACTTACATTCCTCTGGGCTAAGCCTGTAAAGAAATGACAATATCATAGCATTCACCGCAACTGATTTACCAGAACCCGTTGTTCCCGCAACAAGCAAGTGCGGCATTTTTGCCAGGTCAACCATAACAGATTCGCCACCAATTTCTTTACCCAAAGCAATTGGCAACTTTATGCGGTCATCACGATATTCTTCAGTTTCGATAAGCTCACGTAAATAAACAGTTTCACGTTCAGAATTTGGGAGCTCAATACCCAGAACATTGCGTCCCGGCACAACAGAAATACGCGCAGAAACCGAACTCATCGAGCGGGCAATATCATCGGCAAGGCCAATAACGCGAGAAGATTTAGTTCCCGGTGATGGCTCCAATTCATATAACGTAACGACAGGGCCTGGTCGCACTTTTATGATTTCGCCCTGCACACCAAAATCTTCCAAAACTTTTTTTAGCAACTTTGCATTTTGCTCAAGTGATTTTTGGTTAACCACATTTTTCACATTTTGTTTTGCCTGAGCAAGTAAATCAACATCAGGAAATTCAAATTCATCAGGTATTAATTTAAGCGCAGTCTGTTTAACAGGACGTGGCTTAACAACCTTAGGCTCTTTATATTCAACGATGTCTTCCTTGATTTGCTCAACGGTTTTTTGAACAAAATCTTCTTTTTTGCGTTCAACAAAAAGCGGCTCTTTATTTTGGATAACGCGAATAATATTAACTAAAGTAACACCCAATCGTACGGCTAAATCTTTTAAAATAATTGAAAATTCTACAATCTTTTTTCCTATAAAAATCAATTCACTGGCACGTAAACTTAAAGAAAAATATGAAGATATAACAAACAAAATAGATGCAAGAGCGGCAAAGCCATATACTGTAATTTTTGGTACTAAAAATTTATTTTGTATATCACCCGCAATGCCACCAAAACCAACATAAAGCGGCCATGTTGAAGCTTGTGGTAGCAATGAAAACAACATCGATAAGCTTACTACAGCAAAAAACAAACCAACAAAATTTATTGCCACATTAAGCGGCGGCTTTTTAAAAACATAACGATAAGCCAGAGTGAAAAAACACACTGATACAAAAATATATGATAAGCCACCAAATTGCATAAACAAATCTGCAGAATAGGACCCAGCTTTGCCAAACCAATTTGCCGCAGGAATAGTTGTTGCACGATTGAATGAAGGATCAAGCGAGCTATATGTTGCCAAACTCAAGAATGTAAAAAGCCCAAGGCAAAAATAAACTCCGCCCTTTATTTTGAGCTTATGTTTAATTAGTGTAAAAGAAATTTTCTTTTTTATTATGCTGTTCATTTTTTAATAATTTTCAAATTAAATCGCTACGCAAAGAATTTATTAAAAATAAAACTTATCGCGGGAATAGCAACCATATCTTAGAAAAATATTTTAAATAAAAAATATATTGCATTTATTAGTTAATTAAATATTAATGATGTTATACTTTTATTAACTATTTTTTAGGTAGAAAATGATAGGCAAGTCAAAAGAAGTTATAAAATTGGGCGCAACTTTTTCACAGGGATTAAAGAGCTTCAGCAGATTACAACAATCACAAGAGGCAAAAAAACAAGCGACTGATTATATTTCCAGCAAAAGAAATGTTTTTCAAGATAACGCCTTATCTACTCCACCTGAAGTGTTGATTCTTTTTCGTGATGGGGGACAAAGCGGTTTCGCTTCTACTACAGAACAGCTGGGTGTTGAATATGCACCATATCTAAACGCAATGAAGCCTTCAGATGGCAGGTCGTTTAGGGTAGAAGTTCATTCAGGAATGTCAGCAGATGCAAATGCCCGAACAATCGGCCGTAATTTTTTTAGCGAATTGGAAAAATTCTGCAGTGCGCTTTCGCCAGACATAAAAAAACAAATTCTCTATCGTTCTTTGGTAGGTGGCGGGGGCTATCAGCCGGTTCCAAGGGATGTAACACAAGAAAGTGTTCGTATACACAAAGAATGTGGAGTTACTGATATAAGAGTTTTTGATGCCCTTAACTCTTTAGATAACTTATCTCCTGCTATTGAAGCATCGCTAAATAATGGTTTAACAACCCGTGCGGCATATTGTTTTACAAAAACTGATCCTCTGCTTCAAGCGCAGAGGTTTAAAGATTTTCTAAAACAATTAACGCTTCGTTTTGGCGATGATGTAGCTGTTGATTTTAAAGATATGTCTGCCGGAATGAGAGTAGCTGATGTAGAAAGTCTAATGCAAGTTTTCCGGGATTTTTTACAAGAAAATACACAACTGAAAAAAATGCAAGAAATTGGTAAACATAGCCATTCCGAGCAAGGTTATACAGATGGTGCTAATATTGCTTTTTTACGTATAGGAGGTCGAAGGATAGATTTAGTTCCTGATTGCATGGGAACTCATGGGGGAATATTATATACAGCAAAATTATTAAAAGGTACTCCTTATGATCTTGGTATGGATGTTTCCGCTATTGAAGCTTCAGAAGAGTTTTTAAAAGAAAGATTGCCTTTATTTGAACGATTCCAAATAAAATATCCGCCTAATATAAAAGTACTAGCCCGTTATTCCCAGGCTCCGGGAGGGTCTTTTGGTTCAACTTATGCCAGACTAAAAGCTCTTAACATGACCGATAAAATGGAAAATGTTTTGGAGGAAATGGGAAATGTTCGTAAAAAATTAAATGAAGTTGCTTTAGTTACTCCGGTAGCTCTTTTTGTAACACAACAAGCTTTGCAATATGTACTGACAAAAAGCCGCAGACCAATAAAGGATATACAAAATCTTGTAGCAGGAAATTTTGGTCCTTTAGATGGCGTAGATCCAAAATATCAAAAAGAAGCTATGGTTGCCAGAATAGAGGATTTCTATAAAAGTTTAAAAAAAGAAAACCCTTTATCAGCACAAGATTTGGCAAAAATCGCTTCCGAAGTTTATGATTTTGCTGAAAAAGAAGTTTCTTTATCGATAAAGATAAAATCAGAAAGTGGAGATCTTTCAAGATTTAAAGGAATTTTAAAAGGTGAGTCTACACAAGAAGACATTGAAAAATTGCTACAAGAATGTCCAACATTAAATGAAACTATAGCAAAAGGAAGCTTAACATTAGAAGATACAAAAAAAGTTTTTGCATCTGGAACAAGAAATATGGTGATTCCACCTGTAGATCTTCTTGAGCCTGGACTAGAAAAAGCAGAGAAAGGATTAAAAGAATTTTGTGAAAAAAACAATCTTCAAGTAAACAATTTTGAACATGACAGGATTTTGTGGGCTACCCTTCAAACCGGTAATCCAATAGACCAGCCATTGCAAGAATTTTTAAAGAAAAGGCAAAAAAATGATCCTCTTCTTTTCCCTGGATCAGTTGAGAGTCTGGAAAAAGCCGCAAAAGAAAAATCTGCTACTAAAGAAGGCACAAAAAAAGCTGAATCTGTATCAGCTGTCGAACCATTTCAGCATATGACTTCAGAAATTTTTGAGTCTCCTGTCAAAGCTGACATTAACACAGTATTATCCGAATTCTTTAAAAAAGCTCCAGCTTCAGCGGAACAAGCAGAAGCCGCAAAGGATCTGCGTGTTATAATAAGGGAAAATGTATTATCAAAATACCCTTCTTCTTCAAATTTAGAGATATTAGAAGCAACTTATGACACTTTAACTTCTTTAAAAGAAACCAATCAGATAATATCTCCTGCAATATTGGAGCCTACTGAAGAAGAAAAAAATGCAAAAGAATTGCGTATAAAAACAGATTTTATAATAGAAGCTGTAGGTATTGATCTTATACAAAAATTATCTCATTGTGATTATAGACGATATCAACTATCAAAATCTTCTCTATCAGAAAACAACATAAAAGAGCTTGTCCAAAACACTGAAGATTATAGCTTCTTCTCAGCAGTAGCAGACTCCAAACTGCAATCTGCGCTTGATGCAAATTCTTATGCTTCACAAAAAGAAAGGCAAGCTATTGGTAATTCTGACGAAATTAAAGAGTTATCCTTCCAGATCAGGAGGGGATTATTTTTTGATCTTCATGATCGTGATAAAGCAGAAAATAACACAAGATCTGTTGCTTAATGAAAATCTATTTTATAAAGATACTCGGTATAATGTTTATCGGGTATCTTTATGAGTAAAAAGCTGGCATCCTACAATTTCGGCCTCTACGCAGAAACATTTGCTGTTTTATATCTCCGCTGCAAATTATATAAAATCCTCGCCCGCCGTTATAAAACGTCACATGGTGAAATTGATATAATCGCCCAACGTGGAAAACATGTTGTTTTTATTGAGGTGAAAGCCCGCAAGAAAAAACATGATCTGCACGACGTTTTGTCTACGCGCCAACAATTTAGAATCGCTAACGCTGCCAATGATTTTATCGCTAAGCACAAAAAAATAAGGGACCACAATTTAAGGTTCGACCTTATTATTGTAGCCCCCGGCTGTTATATTAGGCATCTGCGCAATATCTGGCAGTCTTAAAGACTGATATTACTGCACAGGATAGTATTTTGTGCCAGAGTAGTCATAAGGCACAATTGTTTCTTCGGGAACAGCTTGCACCGCTGAAGCTTGTGGCTGAACTGTAATAATTTGTGGAGCTTGTTGCACAGGTGCAGCGGCAGCTTGAGCAGGAGCAGTAACCACAGCAGCCGCAGGTTGTTGTTGCGCAGGCTGATTGTTGCTAACTGGAGCTTCTTTCAAAGCTTTTTCTTCCTGTTCTTCTTTTTGTGGGCAATGCATAATTTCAAATATTTTATCGAGATATGCAACGCGGGCTTCTGCAGCCTCAATAGCTTCTTCCGAATCCATATATGTCGAAATATATCCCAATGGCATCAAAACATTTTTAAGTTTCACACCGCGATTTTTATGTGCGGCTTTTCTGTAGAAATCGGCTTCGTTCATTTCAAGCAAAAGATCCTTACATGAAAGAGTTTTGTCTTTCTTTTGCATAGCTTCAATTTTTTCGGCTTTCTTACTGCTGCTACAAGCAGTGATTAATAAAGATGCAGCTAATATAACAGAGATTTTTTTCAGCATATCGGACCCCATATCATTCTTTGTTAAACCCTCTACTTAGACTATAGCGCAATAATCCTTTACAGATGGTTAACAAAAAACCTTTTTTGAGTTAAAATAGCACATTCTCTCAATTAAGAATTGCATTACATGTTATGATTTTATACTATTTTTAGATATATCGCCACAGAAAAATAGCGATAATACAATGGAGTAGGGAAATTATTTAATTTAAAAAACAAGTATACAACAACAATAAGCCCGACAATTAATTCTAGTGCGCTGCAGCCTTATTCGAATTACAAACAAAACTTTTGCCACAATAAGGACATTCGATGTGATTTTTCTTACCCATGTTAAGGTAAACACGTGGATGTCCAAGCTGGCCAACCCCACCATCGCAGGCAATGGTTTTGCTATCAACATTTATAGTTTCTAAAGGCTCAGCCATATCAATATCCCTTAAATATTTTTCCGTTATAGTTAAAAGATTCTTCAGCCAGCTTTACAAAAACATCAGTTATATGTTCAGGCTGAGTAAATTCTTCCATATTACGCCCTGGCATTGCTTGCGCCAGCATTTTTGTTCCCACAGCTCCCGGATCAACAAGATTAATTCTAACCTTAGTTTTATCCATTTCTTCGGCATAAACCATAACCATTTTTTCCATAGCAGCTTTTGTTGCCGAATAAAGCCCCCAATAAGGATAGTTATCATTTACCGCATCAGAAGTTACAAATATCGCCCTGCCCGCATTAGCTGCCCTCAATAGAGGATCAAAGCTTCTTATCAAACGATAATTAGCTGTAAAATTAACGCTAACTGTTTTATCCCAAACATCTGGCGATATATGGCCCGCAGGAGACAATACGCCAAGCATTCCAGCATTGCCAACCAACACATCAAGCTTGCCAAAACGCTTAGCTATAACTCCGCCAAGCTCATCTATTTTATTATGCTCAAGCAAATTAAGTGGCACAATTGTTGAAGACCCTCCAACGCTTTTAATATAATCATCCACTTCTTCCAAGCCACTTATTGTACGCGCAACCAAAATTACATGTGCACCTTCTTCAGCGTATCTTTTGGCAACCGCAGCCCCAATGCCCCTTGATGCGCCAGTTACAAGCGCAATTTTTCCCTCAAGTCGTTTCTTCATTTAGACTTCCTTGTATCGTTAAACAAAGGAAGAGCAGCCGCAGCACCTTTACCATCAACTATTTCTATAGGATAATCCCCAGTGAAGCATGCATCACAATATTGCGGCTGCTTTTTATCACGAGATTTTTCACCAGTAGCTCGATACAGACCATCAATCGACAAAAATTCAAGACTATCAACGCCAATTATTTTAGCTATTTCCTTAACACTATTTTTTGCCGCTATTAATTTATCTTTTTGCGGTGTATCCACACCATAAAAACAAGGATCCGTTGTTGGAGGGCTGGCAATGCGCATATGAACTTCTTTAGCTCCCGCTTCCCTTACCATCGTAACAATTTTTTTCGATGTGGTACCACGCACTATACTATCATCAATCAATATAACACGCTTACCTTTTAAAACAGAACTATTAGCATTATGCTTAAGCTTAACACCAAGATTACGCACTTGATCTGTCGGCTCAATAAATGTTCTTCCAACGTAATGATTTCTAATTATTCCAAGCTCAAAAGGCAATCCAGCTTCCGCTGCATAGCCAAGCGCAGCAGGCACACCAGAATCAGGCACAGGCACAACAACATCAGCCTTCACAGGGCTTTCTTTCGCAAGTTCAGCACCAATTTTTTTACGCACATCATAAACCTGTTTACCTTCAACTTTGCTATCAGGACGCGCAAAATAAACATATTCAAACAAACAGAATCTAGGCTTTATAGTATCCCCAAAAGGATTGCTACTATGGATACCATCTTTATCAATAATGATAAGTTCACCAGGCTCAACATCGCGCACATATTCAGCACCAATAATATCAAGCGCGCAAGTTTCTGAAGCAAAAATCCAAGAATTGCCTAACTTACCCATAACCAAAGGCCTAACACCGTATGGATCACGCGCAGCTATAAGTTTTTTCTGAGTAAGCGCCACCAATGAATAAGCACCCTTAACCTGTCTTATCGCATCAGTTATTCTATCCACAACTTTAGAAAATTTACTCATCGCAATCAGATGAATGAATATTTCGGTATCCATTGTCGATTGAAATATTGAGCCACCTTTTATCAATTGCTTTCTCAAAGAATCAGCATTTGTTAAATTACCATTATGGGCAATGGCCATACCACCAAAGGTAAACTCCGCAAAAACCGGCTGGATATTTCTGGTTTGTTTTTCACCGGAAGTAGAATATCTAACATGGCCAATCGCACAATCGCCCAATAATGTATCAATAACTTCCTTGGAATTGAAGTTGTCACCAACATGACCAATTGCTTTATGACTAAAAAAACAACCATTTTTAAAGCTAACTATACCCGCAGCTTCTTGGCCTCTATGCTGTAAGGCATGCAAACCAAGCGCCGTGTGAGCAGCCGCTTCATCGTTATTATATATACCAAATACACCGCATTCTTCGTGCAAAGTGTCAGAATCTAATGGATTGAATATTGTCATAAGCCTTTATTGCTGTACGTTATCTATAAGACGGTCGAACTGTTTTATATTAGAATCTTTATAACCAGTTTCCTCTGATTGCTGATCGGCAGAAGGCTCGCCTTCCGGGTGAATAGCCTCAAGAGAATCAGTAACTTTTTTCACTTCATCTTCACTCACTATAAGCTCAGGAGATATAGAACCTTTTGCTAGATCATTCTTGTAAAGCGTAACTATTTCTTTGAAAACAGACATGCGTTCTAAATCCGAAAGACCAGTGCTACCACCTTCATATTTTTTATACATCTCATCTAATTCTTCTTTAGGAAGAGCTGCTATAATTTTCTTAATTATTTTTCTATCATCCTCAGATAATGTTTTTTGATCACCACCAGCAACAGCATTTCCAGGAACAGGAGCAGCGGCTAATTGCTTTTGGACAGCATCCATAGACATCTCTTTAAATTGGTCAACGTATGCAATCATACGCTGAGGAACATCCGCAGGTAGAATTTTAACCAGAGAGGCTGTGCTAGAATTCAAAGCATCATAAGCTTGGGCGTTAGCAAACCAATCAGGCCCCGGCCTTTCTTTAGTACCAATTTGCAACATTGATGAAGTCATATTGATTGAGAAAAACATCAGACAAACTATCAATATCCCTCTAAAAAATCCGAAGGCAAAGCCTAAAGTTCTATCAATTCCACCACCTCTAAAGTCTTTCAAGAGATTTAGTATTTTTGAAGAAATGATAGCAATAACTATAAAGACAAAGATAAAAACACCAACTGAAGCAATGGTCATAACCACTTTTTCATTGTGAATTTTTCCCTTAAGAGCAGATACTAAAGGAGAATATAAAAGGCCTGTTATAGAGCCTGAACAAAGCCATGTTACTAGTGAAAAGAATGCTTTAAGGAAACCCCTAAAAAGAGCCATTAAAGTTGAAACAAAAACTATAGATAAAACTACAGTATCGAACCAGTTTAAAGCAGAAAAATCCATACCAATCGCCATTATGCTGTTTGAGTTTCTTTCATTGCCTGAAATAGAGCGGCGAGCTCCCTTATATGCTTAATTTCCTGTAAAATAAAGTGATTATTTTGTAATTTCACACCTTTTGGCACTAATCCTTTTGAAAAACCTAATTTTTCAGCTTCCCTTATCCTAATATCATATTGAGAAACCATACGAACTTCTCCTGATAAACCAAGCTCACCAAAAATTACACATTCAGAAGGTAACGGCTTATTGAACGCAGAAGAAAGTAATGCTGCTGCGACAGCCAAATCAGCAGCAGGCTCGTTGACCCTAAGGCCACCAGCAATATTCAGGTAAATTTCCTTATCAGCCAAAAAAATACCATATCTGGTTTGCAAAACTGCAACAATCATTGCCAATCTGTTCAAATCCCACCCAACCACAGCTCTCCTTGGCGTTGGCATTGGTGTGGTAGCTACAAGCGCCTGCACCTCTACCAGAACGGGTCTTGTACCTTCTATTCCGGCAAAAACAGCGGAACCACTTACTCTTTCAGAATATTCAGACAGAAACAAAGCTGAAGGATTTGGAACTTCCATCAGGCCTTTTTCCCTCATTTCAAAAACGCCTATCTCATTCGCAGCACCAAAACGATTTTTTACAGCCCGTAATATACGGAATTGATGCCCACGCTCACCTTCAAAATAAAGTACAGTATCTACCATATGTTCCAAAACTTTCGGCCCGGCAATTTGCCCTTCTTTTGTAACATGTCCTACTATCAATAGAGTAATACCTTTTTTCTTGGCATTACTTATTAGTTCATGAGCTGAAGCACGCACTTGCGAAACAGTCCCAGGTGCTGACTCAATTTCATCAACATACATAGTTTGTATAGAATCTATAACTATAACTTCGGGCGCATTTGGCCCTTTAAAACTCGAAACAATATCTTTCACATTGGTTGATGAAACGAGAGAAACGTTAGATTTATCAAGTCCAAGACGCTTCGCTCGCAAGCGCACCTGATCCACAGATTCTTCACCAGATATGTATAATGAAGTCATACCAACTTTAGCCAGTGAGGCCGCAACTTGAAGTACAAGCGTTGATTTTCCTATGCCTGGATCTCCACCAATCAATATGGCCGAACCCGGAACTAATCCACCACCTAAAACTCTATCTAACTCAGCAATACCTGTAAAAGAACGATCGATTTTTTCTACATCACCTGCGATATTAAAAACCTCTAGCTTGTTACCAGAAGGTTTTGAAATGTTAGAAAAATTAGCGCTAGCAATTTCCTCTATAATAGAATCCCAAGCTCCACATGAAGAGCATCTGCCAGACCATTTGCTATGAACCGAACCACATCCCTGACAAACGAAATTTGTATTTTTTTTGGCCATAAACTACAAAACCTTCAAAATATTCTCCGTCGGTCTGCCAATTGCAGCTTTGTTTCCTGATATAACAATTGGTCGTTCTATCAAAACCGGATTTTTTGCCAAAATTTTTATAACCTCTGCATCCGATGAAGAATTATTCAAACCGCTCTCTTTATAAGCATCTTCTTTTTTTCTTACCAAATCTATCGCCAGAATTCCTAGTAATTTTATAATATTTTTTAATTCCACAACACTAGGAGGATTTTTCAAATATTCAATTATTTGCGGCTGCACAGATTTTTCCTGCAATAATTGTAAGGCTTCGCGCGATTTTGAACATCTTGGATTATGGTATATAGTAACTGCCATATATATTCCTTAAACGTCCAGATTGCTGACCTTCAAAGCATTTTCCTGTATGAAATCACGTCTAGGCTCAACAACACCACCCATAAGCGTAGAGAATACTTCCTCCGCTTCATTGACGTCGCTCACCTTCACCTGCAGCAAAGTTCTATTTTCAGGATCAAGCGTTGTCTCCCAAAGCTGGTCAGGGTTCATTTCTCCCAATCCTTTGAAACGCTGAATCGAACTACCCTTACGTCCTGCTTCCATAATAGCATCCAACAACAATGAAGGAGTGTTAACAAGCTTTTCGCCATCTTTGCCACAAAGCATAACTTTGCCATTAAATTCAGCACCTATTTCTTTAATCACTAAATTTATTTTAGCAACTTCCGGCGCCGATAAAGTTCCTTTATCAAATATAATTTTTTCAGAAACCCCTCGTACTTCACGCGCCAAAACAATCTCGCCATGCTCATCAATAGAGCCACCCCAACAACTAAGTACAGGATCGCCAATGCTTGCATTAAGCTGTTTAGCAATATCAGAAGCTTTTCCAGAATTTCCAATTGCAGAATCAGACAAAGCACCTGCCAAAGCCGCCGCCTGTATAACTTCTGCTGGCATACGTCTCGAAAGTGCATTTACCAGATTAGTAAAATCCAAAACTTTAGTAACGAATTGCTTCAGATCAGCACCTGCCATCTGCACACCATTTGCAGCTTTTAAAACAGCACCATCAAGCGCAGAATCAATAAGATAATTCTGCAATTCTTTATCATCCTTCATATACACAGCTTTGTTACCACGACGAATTCTGTAAAGTGGTGGCTGCGCTACATAAAGATAACCTTTTTCAATCAATTGAGGCATCTGCCTGTAGAAGAAAGTCAAAATTAGTGTACGAATGTGAGCACCGTCAACGTCAGCATCCGTCATAATAATAACTTTGTGATAACGCGCTTTCTCTATGTTGAAATCATCACGTCCAATGCCAGTTCCCAGCGCCATGATAAGAGTACCAATTTCCTGGGAAGATAGCATTTTGTCGAAACGTGCACGTTCAACGTTTAATATTTTTCCACGTAAAGGCAAAATTGCCTGATTTTTTCTGTTCCTGCCCTGCTTCGCTGAACCACCTGCCGAATCTCCCTCAACGATGAAAACTTCGCTCAATGCTGGATCTTTTTCTTGGCAATCAGCTAGTTTTCCCGGCAAGCTTGAAATATCCAGAGAATTTTTTCTACGCGTTAAATCCCTCGCCTTTCTCGCAGCTTCTCTTGCAACAGCAGCTTCCACCACTTTCATCACAATAATTTTTGATTCCGTTGGATTTTCTTCAAACCATTTTGATAATTTTTCATAAACTACACCCTCAACAACTGGGCGCACTTCTGAACTAACAAGCTTATCTTTTGTCTGTGAAGAAAATTTAGGATCAGGCACCTTAACAGAAAGTACGCAAGTTAAACCTTCACGCATATCATCACCACTTAAGGCAACTTTTTCTTTCTTAGAAGCGCCGCTGTTAGTAGCATAATTATTAATTGCTCTAGTCAAAGCACCACGGAAACCTGCAAGATGCGTTCCACCGTCTCTCTGACGAATGTTATTGGTAAAACACATCATGTTTTCGTGGTAAGAATCATTCCATTCAAGAGCCACTTCAACACCTATATCATCAGCTTCACCATTAATAACAATAACAGGGTGAGCTGGCGTTTTGCTCTTATCAAGATACTTTACATACTCACTCGTGCCACCTTCATATTTAAACTCGGTTTCAACTGGCGGCTCACTACGCAAATCACGGAGAAAAATGTGCACTCCCGAATTAAGGAACGCAAGCTCACGTATACGATTTTCAAGTGTTGTATAACTAAATTCAATTGTAGAAAATGTTTTATCAGATGGGAAAAATGTAACTTTTGTGCCCTTTTTACCATTAGAAGGACCAACTGCTTTAAGAGGCGCAACTGTATCGCCATTTTCAAAGCGTACAAAATGCTCCTGATTTTCACGCCATACAACAAGCTCTAACCATCCAGAAAGTGCGTTCACAACAGAAATACCCACCCCGTGCAATCCACCGGATATTTTATAAGAATTAGCATCAAATTTTCCACCTGAATGTAGCTGCGTCATGATAACTTCGGCAGCAGAAATTCCCTCTTCAGCATGTATAGCAACTGGAATACCACGTCCATTATCTTCGATAGAGCAAGAACCATCCGGATTAAGCTCAACAACTACGCGATCACAATGACCGGCTAACGCTTCGTCAATCGCATTATCGAGGACTTCATAAACCATGTGATGTAAACCCGTTCCATCGTCTGTATCGCCAATATACATGCCTGGGCGTTTACGAACAGCATCAAGGCCCTTTAAAACCTTAATCGAACTGGCACCATATTCTTCAACTTCATGATTCGCTTTTTCCATCACCATATTTTCACTTAAATTTATTGTTAAGACTAGCACTCATATTAACAGATCGTACTACCCAGAATCATAGTAAAAAATACTTGCTTAGCAAGCATTTATAATGTTTAACAAATTTATATTTGTAATAAATCTTTAATAATAGTTATATATAATTGGTCCAAGTTATTGAAATTATAGCTTTTTAACAGTTTAGGAATTTTTATCATGTCTGATAACATATTGAATTTTAAAGGAAAACTGGCTAATTTATACTCAAAATTAGCTGACCTTAGCTCTGATTCTGTGAAAAATGCAGATGAAATCAGCGCGTTAAATGCTCAAATTAAAGAGATAAATTCTGAAATAAATCAAATTATTGAGAAAGAAGCTAAACAAAAAGTAGAAGAAGCTCAAAAAAATGGCCTAATTTACTCCGAAAAGCTTGGTGTTTTTACAACTCCTGAAAAAGAAAAAGAAAGAGCCTACTTCGAAGGCTTAAGAAAAAGGTCTGAGTCTGGTCAACCACTTACCCCAATAGAGCAAAATGCTTATGCACAATGGCTAGATAGATGTCTAACAGAACCTATTACCGGATTACAATGCTATAATGACAAGCAAGTAGAATTCCTAACTGGACCAGTCCCTGTAGGTAGAGAGCTAGAAGCCTTTTTAGCTAAAAACTCAAATAACCTTCCTCAATCATTCGTGCATCTTATGACACCAAGCGAAAGTGATCCTAGACACAACCATTTCGTGGCAATTACAGTTGCAAAAAATGCCGCAGGTAAAACGGAAATACACTATCTTGATTCCAATGGCGATCCTATATTGCCAGCTGATAGAGCTATATTTGCTCGCCAATTCCCAGGAGCAGAGATTGTTTATCGCGATGGGCTTGGCAACAGACTATCTGAAGAACAAGCAAAAAATGGGGTTGAACAACTCAGAGTACAGTTTGATGATTCAAGTTGTGGTGCTTACGCTTCAGCAATTTGTCGCGTAATGCAAAAATCTGGCATGAACGAAGAAAGCATAAAAGCTGGCCTTAAAGAAATACAAAACACTGACGTTAAAGATATTAGAAAATCTCACTCCGATGCTTTGCTTTATGGTAAAGAAATCTCTCAAAATATACCTGCTGTTAAATCTGCTTCAGAGCAAGGTAGAGAAGATGCCATACGTCAGGCACAAGAAATAGGTTCTATACTTAAGCCAGCAAGACCTTCTTTTGTTAAAATGGTTCAAGATCAAAAAGTTGTTAATCCAGAAATTCATGGCGCTGAAATAGCTTCTGCAAGATCAAAAGCTATTGAAGCTAGCAGAACTAATAATCCTGGCATCAGACAACAATAACGGAATCTATATAATTATAAATTACATAAAAAAACCCGGCTTAATTTGCCGGTTTTTTTTATTATTGTATTTCAATTATTAACTATTCACTGCAACCTTATTTACCATAATCAGCCAGCAATTTATCAATAACCGGTCTCATTTTGCTTGCTGTGCTTCTCCATTTGCTAAAATCAAAACCTCCACCCCCAATGATATGGTATTGCGCATATCCAATTTGCTTACCATTTTTATCACGAAGCCATAATTCTGCATGCGACATATAAGGAGCAAAATCCCAACGTCTTAAAGCCGTATATGTAAGAATGGTAGAACAAGTTGCAGGCTGATTTTTTGTAAAGACTTTGGAAGAAATTCCATGCCTATCAAATCCAGTCCTTATAATTTCTAAAAACCCACCAACTTTAACATCCTCATTTTCCTTGATACAAATTTTTGAAACATTAGGCGAAGCACTAAGCTTTTCAACCTTCATGGTCGAACATGAAGTTATAGGAAATAATAATACCAACACACAAATTAAACGTTTCATATAACTCCGAAACTAATAGTGATAACCACCCGAATATACAGTAGCGCACGCTGTCACAAAAAATAAAACTGCTAATATCAAAATAATACGCTGCATAAACCTACCTAAAAATCAACTTTCACATTCCATATCGTGTCACATGCCGTAACAAGAAACAGAAACAATAATATAAAAATAATACGTTGCATAAAATCCTTCACTAAATCCAGACTAAATTATGACTTACACTCCAAATCAAACAGCTTCTTATGCTCATCAAGCGCAAAACGATCTGTCATTCCAGCTATGAAATCCACCACAATTTCTGCCTTATCATTTTTATTTTCAGCAGCTTGTGCACGCTCCCTCCATTCTGTAGGAAGGCACTCAGGTGAGTTATATAATAGCTCAAACAAATCGCTAACAACCTTTTTGGCTTTTGTAGTCATCCTGCAAACTTTATAATGATTATACATATTATCTTTAAGGAATTCTTTGATGGCTTTAACATTTTCCGACATACCTTTTGAGAAGGTAACCAAAGGCTCACCAAGATTTCTTATGTCATCAACTGTGTGAATATCTTTATCTTTAATATTGCGTAAAGTTTGGCGTGTTAAATCAATAACCATACGATTTATCATACGACGGTTAGCCTCATGCACCAACCTGTCCTTGCTAATTCCAACAAACTCGTTAGTCAGCTCGCGGAACATATTACCAACGATAGGCAATTGCTTAACATCTTCAATTGTGAATAAACCAGCCCTGATACCATCGTCAATATCGTGGTTATTATAAGCAATATCGTCAGCAAATGAAGCAATTTGCGCCTCTGCTGAAGGGAATTTATCTAATTGTAAATCAAACTTACGATCCAGATCAGCCAAAACTTTATGCACCTTACCGTTATATCTTTCTTTATCACGATTGCCACCGGTAATCGGGCCATTATGCTTTATAAGACCTTCCAGCATTTCCCACGTTAGGTTCAAACCATCAAATGCGGCATAACGCTGTTCAAGCTTAGTAACAACTTTTATAGATTGAACATTATGGTCAAATCCGCACAAATCTTTGCTAACTTCGCACAAAGATTCTTCCCCAGCATGACCAAACGGCGTATGACCAAGATCATGCCCCAAAGCCATAGCTTCTGCCAAATCTTCATTAAGGCATAAATTTCTACTGATAGAGCGGGCAATTTGCGCCACTTCTAAGCTATGAGTTAGTCTAGTACGGTAATGATCGCCCTCATGGTTAACAAACACCTGAGTTTTATATTCTAGACGACGGAAGGCCGTTGAATGAATAATCCGGTCACAATCACGCCTAAAACCAGAACGATTATTACTGCCCTCTTCCTGATAAATCCGCCCACGGCTCTGATATGGATTGCAGGCATAAGATTCTAGCTTATATTGCTGAATGTTTATCTCTTTTGATAACGGAACAACCCG
>CAZOKN010000001.1:0-8889 GCA_964580525.1 uncultured Rickettsiaceae bacterium | reverse complement strand
CTGTTCTGCTGTGATTTCCTTTGTCATATTAAAACCGATGTATTTGTTAATATTATCTTAAGGATAGCGCAAAAGTACAAAAGCGCAAGAGTGCAAAAGCAAACTGTTGCCTTTTCACTCTCTAGGGGCTATAATGCCCGCATGGAAAACACTGAATTCAGCATTACAGAAAACGCCGCAAAGCGTATTTCACAGCTCCTTATAAAAGAGGAAAATCAACAAGCCAACTTGCGTATTGCAGTTTCTGGTGGTGGTTGTTCTGGCTTTCAATATAATTTTGATTTTGATGCCAACAAAAATTCTGATGATTTATTCTTTGAAAAGAACGGCGTAAAAGTTGTCATAGACAGCACTTCTTTGGATTTTATAAAAGGCTCAATGCTTGATTATGTTGAAACTTTAGGCAGCGCAGCATTTGAAGTCAAAAACCCAAATGCAAAAACCAGCTGTGGCTGCGGCAATAGCTTTTCGGTTTAGGTTTTACAACTTATCACTAATCACTTTAACTATGTCAGAAGGTTCGCTATTTCTATCGAACCGATGAATTTCTTTTTTACTTTTTGAGTCTAGCAAAGCCACATAACCAGTGGCACTGCCCTGCTCTCTCAAATATTCACCAATACCCAAAGATTTTGCCAACAAAAGAGTTTGATGGATAGATGATTTATCACTGAGGTCAAGGGTTACAAATAACACATCCTTGTCATTCAAATTACCAGTTTTTTTTGCTTCTTCTAGCTTAGGACTAAGAACTTTACAATTGCCGCACCAATTGGCGTAAAAATATACAGCAATAACTTTAGCCTCTGGCTGCGGCCTTTGCGCAAAAGCTGTAGGTAATATAAGCATACAGATCAAACTAACTATCAAGAATTTAAAACAAACTTGAATTTTTTGTACTATATCGCTTTTTGATAAAATATTAGAATTCTGCATTACACCCCAATCCACACTTTCATTTTCTACAAGATAATTTAACCAACTGCATACTCTTTTTTAGACAAATCAAAAGCAGAAGGAGAACGCTTATTTTCAGGAATATATTTATCAAACCATTTTTTAAGTTCTGCAAGAACAGGGTGTTTTAAATCGTACTGTAAATGGCCCCAAACACGCGGCATGTAGTTTATGTATCTTGGTTTATTATCTCTGATTGCTAACCGTGAAAAAATACCAATAATTTTACAATTCCTCTGCGCTGCCAATATAGCATAGGCTGCCATGAAATCATTTCTGTTTATAGATGTTCTTGCTTCAAGATAACGGCTTATGCAAGCAGCAACTGTAGCACTGCTAACATCTCGGCGCGCATCTTCCAGAAGTGAAACCATGTCATAAACAGGAGAACCTATCACAGCATCCTGAAAATCAAGCAATCCAACTCTCTCAACACCATTTCTCTCTGGCAACCACATTAAGTTATCGGCATGATAATCACGCAGAACAATAACATCATCAGTGACTTTCTTTAGGTGCAAAAGGCTATCCCATATTGCAATATATTCCTGCTTAACTTCAGGCGTTGCAAATTCCGGCATAACATTAGGGATATACCAATCAACAAGCAAATTAGATTCTCTAACCAAAAGCTCATCGTTATATCCAGGTGTTTTCTCAGGCAGAGTAGATCTGTCTAACTGAATTAAAACATCAATAGCAGCAGAATAAATTTCATATTCTTCATATTTACTGGAAAATTTCGAACTACCATCTAAAACTTTAGTATAGCTTTCATCACCCAAATCTTCCAAAAGCAAAAAACCATTTGCTTCATCAGCTGCAAAAATCTCAGGTGCACTGAACCCACGCTGCTTTAAATATTTATCTATGTTCACAAATGGCCTAACGTCCTCTTTACCAGGAGGCGCATCCATAAGCATCATAGTTTTTTTATCTTTAGTTGTGATTCTTTCGTAATGACGAAAAGAGGCATCACTGGAAAGCCTATAACGCGAAGCGTCACCAAGATTATTCTGTTGAAGAAATTCTTTTATTAAAATCTCACGTTCACTCATGGTCTTATCTTACCTAATTTTTCTTTCCACTTTCCAAAACCCTCTAAGACAACATTCCTTTTGTCATTTTCCAAGTGTATTTTTACTAATAACCTATCCTCTGGCAAAATGTCATCTATTATTTCAGGCCATTCGATTAAACATAATGCTTCATCAAATGCCTGATATAAACCAATCTCTTCCAATTCACTTGCATCTTTAAGCCTGTAGAGATCAAAATGCCATATAGGAAAATTTACTGCATCGTAAATTTGCACAATATTGAAAGTTGGGCTGGTCACTTGTTGATCAGAGCCACAAAGACTATTTATAAAATATCTGGCAAAGGTTGTTTTGCCCGCACCCAAATCTCCAACTAATTCTATAACTTCGCCTTTTTCAGATAGATACGACAACTGGCCAGCAATATCTGCTGTTCTTGCAATATCTGTTATATTTAGGGTAAGAAAATCAGGCATTTTTAAGTTTCTTTTTTTTATTTTCAATCTTTTTTCCAGCACGCTTTAAATAACATATTACTTTAGTTCCCGAGCCTTCTTCTGATTCAATTTCAACGCGACCACCATGTAACTCAACTATATTTTTAACCACTGGCAAGCCAAGGCCAGTACCTGATTTATTTATAGATATAGCAGTATTTGATTTGAAGAATTTTTCAAATACTTTGTCTCTTTCATCGTAAGGTATTCCAACTCCTGTGTCTTGTACCCAGATAACCACTTCATCATCAGATATTGTTTTTGCACCCAAAACAATATTACCACCCTTACTAGTAAATTTTATCGAATTACCTATGATATTAAACAGTACTTGCTTAATTCTTTTATCATCAGCAACTATAGAACCCACATTACCATCGCAATCCAAAGAAAATTTTAAACCCGCTTCTTTGCATCTTAATTTAACAATTGCAGCAACAAACGTTATCAAATCTGCAACATCAATTTCTTTTTTCTCAAGTATTAAATATCCCGCCTCTATCGATGCCAGATCAAGAATATCGTTTATTGTTCCCATCAGTTGCTCTGATGAAATACAAATGCTTTTCATATATTCATGTTGTTTTTCATTAAGCTTACCAAAATATTCTTTTTTAAGAACTTCTGAAAAACCCATTATTGAAGTAAGAGGTGTTCTTAGCTCGTAAGAAACATTGGCCAGAAATTCAGTTTTTAATTTATCTGCTTCCTCTAATGCTTCATTTCTTTCCATCAAACTTCTTTCTGCCAAAATAGAAGCAGTAACATCTTCGTACGACAATAAAAATGCACCATCTGGTAGCGGTACTATCAATTTATCTATAACCTTGCCATCAGTTCTCTCAGCTCTTCTATGAATTGGTTTTCTTGTTGTAGGGCGCTCAGTCCAATTTTTTCTAAAAGCTTCCCAATCATCACCGTATTTAAACATGCTTTTTGATAATTCTATAAGTTCTCGGCTATGCGGATTTTTATCAAGATACTCTATTTCATCTGGCCAAAGCTGAGCATATACCGGGTTATATAATTTTAAAATTCCATCGCTACCAAATACCGCAACACCTTCTCTTAAATTATCTAGAGTTTCTTTTTGTACCGCAATCAAAGTATTGTATGAGCGTTCCATTGCAAAATGGTTAGTCATATCTTCATACGCAAAAAGCAACCCGCCAAGAGCGTGTGGTATCACGATAACACGAAGAGTTTTTCCATCCGGAAGATAGAAAAATTCATTATGTGGTTTTATAAGGTCCTTAAATAATTTTAATTGGTCACTTCTAAATTTTTTAAAATCAGCCTGCTCAGGTAGATTTCTTTTTTCACGCAAAAGCTCAAGAAATTCGGCATAACCAGGATTGCTGTTGAGCCAATCTTCATCAAATCCCCAAAGTTTAACAAAAGCATTATTATAAAATTTCAGCTTAGTATCTGAACCATATATCGCCATCGCACTGGAAGAACTTTCTAATAAATCAGCATGTGCAGTTATGTGCCTTGCCAGTTCATTTTCAATTTCTTCCTGCCTAGTGATATCGTAAGCAATTCCTATAACACCATCGTCCTGAGTCATAGCAACTTCCGATACATCGTAAAAACGCCGCTCCCCGCCTACCACAAAATGCTTTTTCATGTGCAAAGGACGTTTATTGGCATAAGCAATTTTAGAAATATCTTTCAAGTGTTCTTCAATTTCAGGAATGTCTTGTCCTTTTCCCCTACCAAAAGATTTTCCATCAACAAATTGGCTATATATAAGATTGCTGTACTTAATCTTGAAGTTTGCATCGCGCTTCCACACAGGAATAGGCAAGGAATTTAATATATTTGAATATTCTCTGATTTCTTCCCTATTTTTATTATTTTGCTGTCTAAGATTGTTTATTTCTACAATATATTCAGATATATCAAAGAACCACAAAACAATACCAACAAGCTTGCCCTTTTCATTTGTGAGTTTGTTTGCCAAGCATTGTAAATTTTTTATTTCTCCTAAAACTTCAGCCTTACAATTGAAAACTTTACTATCCTGATAGCCATTTTTTATATTTTCAAATTCTTCGACAATTTTCTCTGAATCAAAACCAAATAATTTAGACATTTGTTTTAGATTTTTTAATTTTTTCTGCAAATTCAACATTTTCACTAGATTTGTAGAAAAAAACTCATCCTCATTATTAGCACTATAGTAATAATAACCACCGATTGAAGCCATACTTATAGCTTCTTCAGTTTCATATTTTATCTGAAGAAATTCTCTTACCCGTGACTCCATCCGCCATTTTATAAAGAAAAATATGCCCGCCGCAGACGTAATCATCAAAGGGATTATGTTATAAAATTCAGGCATATATACAACAAATATGAAAAACTATTAGTTTAAAAGGGTCATAGGTGAATAACACATTTTGTATATTTAAACAATTTTTTTAATAAATTGTTATCTTTATAACACTTATTTGTTGACTTTCATTTTAAATCCATATATATTCTATGGGAATTATATGAATTAGCCCACCAGAACACTGGAGGCCGCCTGAAAAACAAGGGGCTTTCCAGTTTATAGCATATTGGAATAGCCTTTAACTTTTTATTTAAGTAGGTTATTTTATGCCATTTAGTTCTAAAGAATCATTAAAGAAAAAGCTGCATTCGCAACGCGAATCGCACATACAAGATGCGTTAAACTCTTTTGGGAATAATCATGCCTATGATACTGATTTACCTATAAAGCTAAAAGAATTAAGGAATAGGCTTGAGGCTGAAGCTACTCGTATATATCCAATGGTTGATGAAAGCATATTAAATGAAAGGTTTAAGCGGGCAAAAAAAACTGCGCTAATTACAGGTGCAGGAGTTTTATTAGCCGGCCTATTCTTAGGCACGATAGCAACATTTGGTGCATTCTTGATGCCCATAATAAGCGCACTTATCGCTGCATACGCATCAATAAGCACAATAAAAACTAGCTATAATGCGAGGGTTAAAGGAGCAATGGCTTCAGTTGTTGAGGTTTACGAAAATGATTTAAAGAAAGGTATGGTAAAGCTTAAATCTAAAGAAGAATCTAAATCAAAACAGATAAATCTTGAAGAAGGCAAAGAAAATTTCTGGGTAAAAAGAGTTACAAGACAGCCTAATGAAACTGGAATAGCATTTGCACATTAGAGTTAAATCCCCGCTTTCGCGGGGATTTACATAACTAGTATCTATAATAATCAGGTTTATAAGGCCCCTTTTTATCAACGCCTATATATTTTGCCTGATCTTTTGTAAGCTCTGTTAATTGCACACCAATTTTTTCCAAGTGCAGCCTTGCAACTTTTTCATCAAGCTTTTTCGGAAGAACATATACTTCATTTTTATACTTACCGGAATTTTCCCAAAGCTCAATTTGTGCCAGAACCTGGTTAGTAAATGATGCGCTCATCACAAATGAAGGATGTCCAGTTGCACAGCCAAGATTAACAAGGCGACCTTTCGCCAAAACTATAATACGTTTTCCATCAGGAAAAGTAACTTCATCAACTTGCGGCTTTATCTCGTTCCATTTCATATTAGACAAAGATGCAATTTGTATTTCATTATCAAAGTGCCCAATATTGCAAACAATCGCTCTATCTTTCATATCGCGCATATGATCAAGAGTTATTATATCTTTATTACCTGTAGCAGTTACAAATATGTCTCCTTGCGGCGCAGCCTGTTCCATCGTAACAACTTGATAGCCTTCTAATGCAGCTTGTAGAGCACAGATTGGATCAATTTCAGTTATTAGAACGCGAGCACCCTGCCCTCGCAAAGCTGCAGCAGAACCTTTTCCAACTTCACCAAAACCTGCAACAACAGCCGTTTTACCAGCCACCATAACGTCAGTTGCACGCTTGATACCATCCAGCAAACTTTCGCGGCAACCATACAAATTATCAAATTTAGATTTTGTTACTGAGTCATTCACATTAATTGCTGGGCATTTTAATTTACCCTCTTTTGCCATATTATAAAGGCGATGAACCCCCGTAGTTGTTTCTTCGGAAACACCTTTTATTTCCTTCATGATATCAGGATGACGCTCATGCACAATCATTGTCAAATCGCCACCATCATCAAGCAACATGTTAGGCTTCCAGCCATCTGAGCCTTTCAAAGTTTGCTCTATGCACCAATCATACTCTTCTTCAGTTTCACCCTTCCAGGCAAAAACTGGAATTCCTGCGGCAGCAATTGCAGCGGCAGCATGATCCTGCGTTGAAAAAATATTACATGAACTCCAACGAATACTAGCGCCCAAATGTATTAATGTTTCAATAAGCACAGCGGTTTGAATTGTCATATGTAAACAACCAGTTATGCGAGCACCTTTAAGTGGCTTCTTAGTGCCATATTCCTCACGAATTGCCATTAAACCTGGCATTTCCGTCTGTGCAATATCAATCTCTTTTCTACCCCATGCTGCTAAAGAAATATCCGCTACTTTGCAGTCAGTAAACTTTTTCTTTTCTATTTTAGGTTGTGCTGGCATATGAATCCTATTTGAAATTTATATGGTTTTTTCTACCGCTCTGGCTAACGAATGTAAACAATAAAATATATGCCGTACAAAACTATAAGTAATAAGTAAAAAAATTTTACACTTCTTATTTTTGCTCTTTTATAATTTTGTATTATATTTTAGCATTTTACTATTCCACCGTTTTATTATATTAGTTATAAACATGAAACATGAAACAATAGCAGTAACTTCTGGCAAAAATCCGCAAGAAAACAGCGGCACTGTAAATCCGCCTATACATCGTACATCCACAATCTTATTTCCAAGCTTAAAAGATTATCACGATGCAGAAAAAGGCAAAGATGTCTATAAAAGTGGCAAAGGCGTTAAAGCAGCAGATTTCAGCTATGGTATTAGCGGTACACCAACTTCTTTTGCATTACAAAAAGCAATTGCAGAATTTGACGGCGCTGACCACGCACTCATTGTCCCGTCTGGCCTATCCGCAATAACAACTTCTCTGCTAAGTTTTGTAAGTAGTGGAGACCATATTTTAATCTCTGATTCTGTTTATGGTCCAACACGCAGGTTTTGTAATAAAGAATTAAAGCGTCTTGGTGTTGAAACAACTTATTACGATCCAATGATTGGCTCTGGTATCAATAAACTTATAAAAGAAAATACAAAAGTTGTTTTCACTGAAAGCCCAGGTTCGTTAACTTTTGAAATTCAAGATATTCCGGCAATCGCCAAAGCAGCTCACAAAAAAGGTGCTGTTGTTATGATGGACAATTCATGGGCAACAAGCTTGTTTTTCAAGCCTTTTGAACATGGGGTTGATGTTTGCATTCAGGCCGGAACAAAATATATAGGCGGACATTCTGATTTGTTATTTGGCACAATCAGCACAACAGATAAATATGTTGACCAAATTTTCCGTACATTTAAAAATTATGGCCTACATACAAGCCCCGATACTTGCTACAGCGCATTACGTGGACTTAGAACAATGCCAACGCGCTTAAAGGCACACGAAAAATCAGCGCTTAACATAGCAAAATGGTTGGCTAAAAAACCGCAAGTGGCGAAAGTTCTTCACCCTGCCCTGACCTCGTGCCCTGGCCATAATATATGGAAGCGTGATTTTACGGGATCTACTGGCCTCTTTTCAATCATTTTAGATAAAGAATATTCTCAAAAATCCATCGTTTCTATGATTGATGGACTTGAGTTTTTCGGCATTGGATCGTCTTGGGGCGGATTTGAAAGCTTAATAATTAATTTTGACCCAACAGCAATAAGAACTGCGAACAAATGGACAGAAAAAGGAACTTGTATTAGAATATACATAGGCCTTGAGGCTGAAGAAGATTTAATATCTGAACTTGATAAAGGCTTTAAAAAATTAAAATAAATCAGAAAAGTAACTGTGTGAAAAATATTTTTCTTACCACTATATTTTTCTTAGCTATGCAGATCACTGCAAGTTCAGCATTTGCAATTTCTGATTATGGCCGTAAATGTGATGATAATCTTGATTGTCTAAAATGCCGCGATGAAGACGTCAAATGTTCTATCTGCATGAATAAATGTTGGGATCAATATGGCCCCCCCGACACAGAAGAATCAAAATCGTCTCACGATAAAAATGAGCTTTGTCGTATTCGCATAGCAAAGTGGTGCAACGCTCAGTGCTGGGATCCCGATGATAAAGCCGCACCTAATTATGTAAGCAGTAAACCAGTCTGCTCCAGCACACCTTTTCCTTCAACACCAATTTTTAAGAAGTAGTGTCTATCTACGCTTAACTCCGAGACTAACCAAAAATAATCCCACAGAAGCAACAACAATACTTGGACCTGAAGGTGTATTATATTGCAATGAAGCAAATAGCCCCACAATCACA